>JBAVOO010000087.1:0-36352 GCA_049692125.1 Verrucomicrobiia bacterium
AGCGCGCCAAAAATCGCTCTTGGCGCTCCCGAAGAGTCCCGCAAGCGTAAAAAACGATTGCCGCGCTTCGTTTACTTGGCCCTCACCCCGTCTGCTCCGCGAGTTTTGCAATTGGCTCACGTAGCGCGGACATTCCTGTCCGCGAGTTCTGGGGACTTTCCAGTCCCCAGTCGAGAATTGTGTGAATTGTACCTGTGCGGCAGGATGGGTGCTTCGAACCGTATGCAATCATGAAACAGGACGCGAAAACAAAATCCAAAGGGTTCATCGGCGCGCAGGTGGCCCGGGCCGCCGAACTGGTCAATTACCAGGACGGGGCCATCGTGAGCCGCGAACTGGTCAAGAAACCCACCGGCACGGTGACGGTTTTTGCCTTCGACGAAGGCCAGGGCTTGAGCGAACACACCGCGCCGTTCGATGCGCTGGTGCAGGTGCTCGAAGGCGAAGTGGAGATCATTATTTCCGGCAAGCCGCATCACCTGGCCGGTGGCGAACTGATTCTCATGCCCGCCCACCAACCGCACGCGCTCAAGGCGTTCACGCAGTTCAAAATGATTTTGACGATGATCCGGTCCTGACCGGCGGAATCCCGGCCAGCCAAAACAGCGCATCCAGCGGATGCGCGCACGGCTTTGAGCGCGACCGCTTCACCCGTGTTTCATCGGGTGGAAATTCCAGCCAACGTGCCACGGTGTTTTCACTGGCGGTGCAATCGGGAATTTTTTACAGTGGTTTCACCGCCGTCACAGAACCGGCGAAAGCGCCGGATGAATCGCGTCTGGCATGCGCCCGGCGGGGCGCGGCGGTCAGTGACCGGGTTGATTTAACCCAAATTGAACCAGCGGAAAAATTATGAGGCTTATGTCCAAAATCAAGCATCGCATCATCCCGTTGTTTGCCCTCTCGGTTCTGGCGGCAGGTTCCGGGAACACTGGCGCGCAGGAGCGCCCGCTTTACCTTGACGGCACCAAACCAGTCGAGGCGCGCGTCGGAGATTTGCTTTCCCGCCTCACGCTCGAAGAAAAGGTTTCGCTGGTCCACGCCAACGCCCATTTTTCAACAGCGGGCGTTCCGCGACTAGGCATTCCCGACTTGATTATGGACGACGGCCCGTTGGGTGTGCGCGAAGAGGTCGGCGAACGGGGTGTCATTCTCAACCACAAGGATGACTTTGCCACGGCCATGCCGGGGACGCTCGGGCTGGCGGCGACGTGGAATGTGGATTTGGCCAAAGCTTACGGCACGGTCATCGGCCAGGAGGCAAGACAGCGCGGCAAGGACATCATGCTTGGACCGGCGGTGAACATTCAGCGCACGCCGTTGTGCGGGCGCAATTTTGAATACCTGGGCGAAGACCCGTTTCTGACCTCGCGCCTGACGGTCAATTACATCGAAGGCGAGCAGGCTCAGGGTGTTTCATCCTGTGTCAAACATTTCGCCGCGAACAATCAGGAATATGAACGCGGCTCGATCAATGAAATCATGGACGAGCGCACGTTGCGCGAGATTTACCTGCCGGCATTTCGCGCGGCGGTGCAGGAGGCGGACGTGATGGCTGTCATGGGGGCTTATAATCAGATCAACGGCCAGCATTGCTGCGAGAACGAACGTTTGCTGAATGAAATTCTCAAGCATGAATGGGGGTTCAAAGGTGCCGTCATTTCCGACTGGGGCGGTGTGCATCACACCGATCTGGCAGCACTCAATGGCATGGACATCGAAATGGGCACCCGCGGAGCTTACGCCGGCAATTATCTGGCCAATCCGTTTTTGGCAGGGTTGAAGTCCGGCAAATTCCCCGTGTCCGTTTTGGACGACAAAGTGCGCCGGCACCTCTACGTGATGTTTAAATTGAATCTGATTCACGATCCCTCTGCGCCGCCGGCCACGAATGCCGCGCCGCCAATTCTGTTGAGCACCAAAGCGCATCAGGAAATGGCCCGCAAGATCGCTGAAGAATCCTTTGTGCTGTTGAAAAACAAGGATTTGCTTCCGTTGAATGCGGCTCAAACCAAAACCATTGCCGTGATCGGGGCCAATGCTGTGGCCCGGTTCGCCCATGGAGGCGGTTCCGCAATGATCAAAGCGCCGTACGAAATCACCGCACTTGCAGGCATCAGCAATTATCTCGGCGGCAACGTGAAGCTCATTTATGCCCAGGGTTACAATCCGCCGGTTGGTTCGGGACGGTTGGACTTCAAGCTGGAGGCCGAAGAAACAGCGCCTCCCCTGGACAGCTCCAAACTAATCGCCGAAGCGGTGGCCGCCGCCCAATCGGCCGATGTGGTCATTTATGTCGGTGGCTTGAACCACCATGGCGGTTACGACACCGAAGGGGCGGATCGGAAAGATATCAAACTGCCCGGCGGACAGGACGGGTTGATCCAGAAAATCGTGCAGGCCAATCCCAAGACCGTTGTCGTTCTGAACGGCGGCGGGGCTGTGGAAATGGATGCCTGGCTCGCCAAAGTGCCGGCCCTGCTCTACGCCTGGTATCCCGGTCTGGAAGGAGGCAATGCGCTGGCGCACGTGCTGTTCGGCGACGTGAATCCCTCCGGCAAACTGCCCTGCACCTTCCCGAAACGGCTGGCGGATTCGCCGGCGCACGCGCTGGATGCCTATCCGGGCACAAACGGCAAGGTGGTTTACCAGGAAGGACTCCTCGTCGGTTATCGCTGGTTCGACACAAAAAACATTGAGCCACTGTTCCCGTTTGGTTATGGCCTTTCTTACACGCAATTCAAATATTCGGATCTCAACCTCGCTCCCACCCGGGATGCGTCAGGGCCGCCGGTGACGGTTGAATTCGAGCTCGCCAACACCGGCAGCCGCGCCGGCGCAGAAGTGGCGCAGGTCTATGTGCAGGAAGTCAGCCCCAGCCTGCCGCGGCCGCTCAAGGAATTGAAGGGCTTCAAAAAAGTTTTCCTGCAACCGGGGGAAAAACAAAAAGTCTCCGTCGTCCTCGACCCGAACGCCTTTGCCCATTACGACCCGGACAAAAAAGGCTGGGTGGCCGACAAGGGCGCCTACCAAATCCTGGTCGGCAGTTCCTCGCGCGACCTCCAGCTCACCGGCGAATTCCATTTGTCAGAAACCACCGTCGCGCTGGACGGCCCGGATCAAAATGGACAACCCTCCGTCGCCGGGTTGAAATAGAAATCAGGCGCTGGCCTGAAACTGCTGGGTCACCCGGGCCAAACGCTGGTTGTCGGCGCGAATCCGGGCGGCGAGGGTCCGGGCCGTGGCCTGTAGAAAAGGTGTGGCCAGCGCGGGAGCTTCCCGGGTGAGCCGGTCAAATGCCACGTCGGTGATTTTCAGCACGGTGCTGTCCACGTTGGCGATGACATCCGCCGAACGGGGCCCGCGATCGAACAGCGACATGTCGCCGAAAAAATCGCCGGGGCCGAACGTGGCCAGAATCGTCTCTTTTTCCCCGACCATCACCCGTGCCCGCAGTTCACCTTGCAGGATGAAGAACATGCCGTTGCCCTCATCGCCCTGTTTCACCACCGCCATCCATTGCGGCACCTTGTGCACTTCCATGAATTCAGCCAGGCGGTCGAGCTGGGCGTCATTCAATTGGGACAGGATTTTGATGCGCCGCAGCGAGCCGGGTTTGATGCCCGAACTGGAAACCGTGGCGGAAGCCGGAATGATTTCCGGGTTGAAATACGCCCGAAGTTCGGGGATTTCCGCCGCCCGCTGCCAGCTTCCGTCGCGGCGCGCGAAGACCCACGTGTCGGCCAGGACGCGTTCGTCACTGATCCAGTCAATCAAAACCGGCAGTTCCACAGGGCCATAAGGGGAATCGTCAATTCCCCAAATGAAGAATTCATTCATGTTCTCCTGCAACTCCATGGTGCCATTTTACCACCATCCCTGTAATTTTGGGAAGCAAAAAAAGACCGGGACCTGTCCCGGGGACATCTCTCTTTTGAGCAGTCTCCTGAGCATTTCATTAACCCCGGGCTTCTG
The DNA here is from genome assembly GCA_049692125.1 of Verrucomicrobiia bacterium. GTDB lineage: Bacteria > Verrucomicrobiota > Verrucomicrobiia > Limisphaerales > UBA11358 > UBA11358. Next base: position 3,976 of record JBAVOO010000087.1, read on the forward strand.
CCCGGTGGGTGGACGCCGAACAGCCGCGCCCAGCCGTTTCAACGGCTTCTTCAACCACGGGAAACCCGTTAAAATGGGTCGGAAACCCACGACACCGACTCCACCCGGCTGAAGCCGGGTGCTAATGAGCGGTGTTCAAAAAATGGGATGCGGCTCTGCCTTGGTCAACTCGCGCCTGACGCCGGAGCTATTTCGCCTGCGAAAAGAGCATCAACACGCGCGGTCCCCGGTCGGTCACCAACTGATATTGTTCCTCCTGCGGACCATGAGGAACGGCCAGCCCATCGCAATGCCTGTCGCGAACCGGCTGGCCATCCACCAGCAGCATGTAGTGATGCATACGACCGCAGTGAAGGTGATGGAGCGTGACATGCCAGGCATCCAATACGCCGTCACGCATCAGCCGCACCTTCTGCCAGTTTGTGAAAGTGCCGATGACCTCAACCGTTGCCGGCGACTGTGTCTGGCCCTCAGGCAGACGCCAGCGGAAGACCTTGCTGTAGGTCTGCCTGCGTTCCCCCGGGTTTTGTGCCGGAGCAACCATGCCGGACGGAATTTCAGGAATGACTGCCCCGCCCTTTCGCGGCGGTTTCCCCAAAAAAGCATTGCCAAACTTTTGAGACATACGGCCTTGTAATTCAGTGGAAAGATACACGCGCTTCACGTCCGGCTCAAGTTGCGCGCCTCGTTTGAGGGGTTGAAACTATTCCGTGTTCGGATACGAGCCGAGGATTTTGACGAAGTTGCAGTGCTCGCCCAGAAGCTGGATGGCTTTGACGACTTTGCGGTCCTGCACGTGGCCGTCGCAATCAATGAAGAAGAAATATTCCCACGCCTTCCGTTTGCTGGGGCGCGATTCAATCTTCGTCATGTTGATTTTGTGGCGCCGGAACGCGGCAATCGCCTGATGCAACGCGCCGGCTTTGTCGGCGACGCTGACCAGCAGGCTCGTGCGGTCGTCGCCGGTGGGCGGACTGCATTGGCGTCCGAGCACGAGGAAGCGCGTGGCGTTGTCGGCGTTGTCCTGAATGTCCTGCTCAAGCACCGGCAGGCCGTATTTTTCGGCGGCCAGAATGCCGGTGATGGCGGCCACTTTCCCACGCCGCCCCGAAGTTTTGCCCGCCGGATGAGCCACCAGTTCGGCTGACCGCGCGTTGGAGGAAGTTTCAAGGATTTCAGCGTGCGGCAGATTCTTTTGCACCCATGACCGGCACTGGGCCAGGGCCTGGGGATGGACATAGAGCCGCCGGATGCCCGCCAATTTGCAATTACCGGCCAGGCAATACTGAATCGGCAAAACGATTTGCGAAACGATTTTCAAATCGCTGTCCACGAACATGTCGAGCGTGTGCGTGACGACGCCTTCGGTGGTGTTCTCCACCGGCACGACGCCATAGTCCGCGCGGTTCCGGCTGACCTCGGCGAACACGTCGGCAATGGTCTTTTGCGACACATAGCGCAGGCTGGAACCGAATTTTTGAATCGCGGCCTGATGCGTGAACGTCGCCTCCGGGCCGAGATACGCAATGGACATGGTCTTCTCCAACGCCAGCGCGCTGGACATGATTTCGCGGTAAATCGCGCAGAGCTGGTCGTCGGTTACCGGCCCTTCGTTCGACCGGCAGATGCGTTGCAACACGGCGCGTTCGCGGTGCGGCGCGTAAATTTCCTCGCCGGCCTTGAGCTTCATGTCACCGATGGCGAGCACGTGCTTCGTGCGCTCGTTGAGCAGCCGCACGAGGTGCGCGTCCAGCCGGTCAATCGCCTTGCGATGTTCGGGAATGTTCACAACCGGGGCAGAATGCAGAATTAAGAATGAAGAATCAAATCAGTTTCGCACGATCTTTTCGATGCTTGGGCTGTCAACTTTTATAAACTGGCGCGTCTCCAAAAATCCACTCACAGTGACCGAAACCAGTGGACTGCGATACGCAATTTGACTGACGAAAATTCTCCCTCTCCGCCGTCGCCGACGGGGGAGAGGGTCTGGGGTGAGGTGGCGCGTTTGTTCTCGGCCCCTTGGCGCAGCGAAGCAGAGCGGAGACTGCTCAACTATCAACCCCCAACCTTCAACCTGGTTTCTCCGGGCTTGCAAATTGCGCGCAATCCGCTTCGATGGATGCATGTTTCCCTACGTGGCATTGACCAAAGACAAAGACTGGCAGCCCGGCCCTTACGAAGGAGTCGAGTTGATGATATTGCACAAAAATGAAAGCACCGGAGGAGGCGTGGTGCTGCGCAAGTTCAAGGCCGGCTGTACGATCCCGGCCCACACGCATCCGGACGCCAATGAATGGGCCTACGTGCTTTCCGGCGAATGGGAGGAATCCGACAAGACCTACACCGCCGGCACGCTGTTCTTCGCGCCCGAAGGCGTCCGGCACGGCCCGCACATTGCCCGGACGGAAGTCATCAGCCTGACCGTTTTCGACGGTCCGCTGACGGTGGCGTAAGACTCGGAACATGGCGGTGATCGACGAGTTTGCTTTTCAGGCATATTTTCCTCGTTTTGGCTTGAACACGTTCCTTCCTGTATAACAGGATCCACTTATGACAAGCTCCCCGAGGGAAAGTTCCGCCATGAATTCCATTAAACTCCGATGGCTCTGCTGTTGCGTTGCCGCCCTGCTGCTGCGAACCGCCGCCGCCGGGGACGCGTATTACAATCTCCCGGTTTCCTCACTCACCATGACGGAAGGCACGTTGCCGTCAAACACAGTCCCGGGCAACTCGCGGCGGTGGCGGATGATGCCGGCCATTCAGCCTTACGCCGCACTCGATGGCGAAGGCGAGGCGTACGTCAGCGGCAACAACGCCGCGCCCTGGATGTCCAATCCTGGCGAATCACCCAAACAGACCATTTCCATTCGCGCACCGGAAAACCAGGCGATCACCGGGCGCCTCTTCGTCGTTAAAAATGACTTGAGCGGAATGGTCCAGGTGCGGTTCAAAATCTCCCCGACGGAGACAAAGCCCGGGGCCCGGCAGGCGTTTCTGACCGCCAAAGAACAATTCTATCGCGGCCTGCTGAACCGGAACATTGCGGGCGCAGCCTGGTTTCGCCACCAACTCGAAATGATTGCGAAGGAGCGGGGTACAAATCAGAGCCCGCGAAACAATCCGGGAATGAACTGGAACCGCACCCGGCCGCCTGCATTTGAGGACACGTTCGATCTGTTCACCGGCGGGCGTGCCCTGAGTGAAAACTTGCAACTGGATCGCGCCATGGCGGTGCGCAATGGCACCAACGGAGGCGGTGTCGCCCTCACCAACCTGACCGGCATCACCGTCCGGCAAATGGATTGGAAAACCCTGCTCCACGAACCGAAGCCGGAACTCGATCCGCTCGCATCATTCATTCCCGCTGACCAGCATGCGTTGTTTTTCCCGTCGTTTCAGGCCCTGGCTGACATGACGGATGAAACTGACGCCAACGGCACGCCGGTGCTGCAAATGTTCGAGCCGCGTTCGGAAGACGCCAGTTCGCGCGATCGTTACCAGAATCAACTTTGCCTCGGCCTCAACGACCTTTCGCGGTTGCTCGGCCCGCAGGTCGTCGCCAGCGCGGCCTTCACCGGGTCGGATCCGTTCTTACGCGTTGGAACGGATGTCGCGGTTTTATTTGAAGCCAGGAATCTGCCACTGCTACAAGCCAGTGTCGTTGCCCGGCAAACCGCCGCCCGCACTGCTCACCCCGGCACCAAGGCCGTGAGCGGCGACATCGAAGGAGTTCATTATGTGGGCGTCGTTTCACCAGATCGCGTCGTCTGCTCCTACATGGCATCGGTGTCCAACTTGGTCTTCGTCACCAATTCGCGCAAGCAGCTCGAAAATCTGGTGCGCACCGCCCAGGGCAAACTGCCGGCGCTCAGTTCGCAGGATGAATACCTTTTCTTCCGCCAACGATACGCGCGCGGTGATGAATCGGAGACGGCCTTCCTCGTATTGAGCGACGCGACCATCCGCCGCTGGTGCGGCCCGCAATGGCGCATCGCGGATTCGCGCCGCACCCGGGCCGCCGCCGTCCTTGCCGAACTGCAGGCCGGTCAGGTTGACGGACTGGTCCGGGGCAAAACCGGCGGCACGAATTTGTCATCGGACTATTCCGTGCCCGATCTTGGCGAACTGGGACTCACCCCCGCCGGCGTGACGTCCGCGACCTACGGCACGCTCAATTTCATGACGCCCATTTCGGAAATTCCACTGGCCACCGTTACGAGCAACGAAGCCAGTGCCTATGAACGCTGGCGCGACGGTTATCAAAACAACTGGCAGCAATTCTTCGATCCCATTGCCGTGCGCTTTTCCATCTCCAAACAGCGCCTGAACACTGAACTGACCGTCATGCCGTTGATCCTGGCCTCGAGATACAATTCCATCACCGCCTTTGCCACCGGCGCACAGATTGCCCCGGACGCCGGCGACCCGCATACGAATGCCCTCGCCCGGCTGGCATTCGCGGTCAACAACCAGTCGCAGCCGGTTCAGGAGGCCGGGAACCTTGTCGGCAACATGGCCCCGGGCTTGAAGGCGAACTTTTTGAGCTGGCTCGGACAAACCGTGACCCTCTATGCCGACGACGACCCGTTCTGGAGCGAACTTGCCGCCGCCACCAACGTGGATGTGTTCATGGAACATTCCCTCGGCCGCCTGCCGGTCGGACTGTATTGCGAAGTGAAAAATTCGCTGGGGGTCGCCGCCTTCCTCACCGCCGTGCATGCGTATGCGGACCAGTCCGCCCCGCAAATGACGGTCTGGCAAAATCTCGAATACGCGGGCCGGCCTTATGTCAAAATTGCCCCTTCAAAAACCTCCCTGCAGTCCGAGCCGTCCGATAACTGGGTCGTTTATTACGCCGTCACGCCGGATTCGCTGACCGTGACCCTGAGTGAAGACCTGTTGAAGCGGGCATTGGACCGGCAGATCGCCCGGAGCAGCACGAACGCGCCGGCCGTTTCCGGTGTGAAATCGTGGCTGGGCCTCAGCCTTGGCTTGCAGGTGGACAGGAAATTCATTGATGTCCTGATCAAGGCCATGCAGGACGATTACCAGGCCCATCTGCAAATGCTCGCCTGGAACAACCTGCCCATCCTTAACGAATGGAAACGCCTCTATCCGGACAAGGACCCGGTGAAACTGCACGAGCAACTCTGGGGCGTTAAACTCCTCTGTCCCGGCGGCGGCACTTACGTGTGGAACGACCAATGGCACACCATGGAATCCACCGTGTTCGGCCATCCCGGCGAACCCAAATCCGGCACGGCCTCGCTGTTCCCGGGCATGACCGACGCCAACCTCGGCATCACGTTTGAAAATCAGGGGCTTTCCGCCAAAGGCATCATGAATCGCAACGCAGCGCAATAACTCCGTCCCCCACGCCAAATCCGAGGTCATCAGCCTGACCCTCTGACGACCTGCTGCCGGTGGTGTGAATGAGCGCGCAGCAATTGCGATTGCACGAAGCGGCTCGAAGAATAATTGCAGCACCAGGGCAAATCATTTTTGGAAAAACTACAAAACGCAACCGGGTGAAAATCGTTTCGGGAGGACAGACCGGCGTGGACCGGGCTGCGCTGGATTTTGCCATCCGGCACGGTCATGAGCATGGCGGATGGTGTCCGCATGGCCGCCGCGCCGAGGACGGTGTCATCCCGCGAATTTACCGGCTTCGCGAAACCGATTCGGCGGATTACGACGAGCGCACCGAAAAGAACGTAGTGGATTCGGATGCCACGCTGATCGTGGTGCGGGAAAAAGAATTGTCCGGTGGCACGGCCTTCACGAAAACCTGTGCCGAACAACAGGGCCGTCCGGTGATTATCGTTTGCGAACCGGACGGTGTGTCGCAGGGTGCCGCCGCGCTTTCAAAATTCCTGAAACGGAACCACATTCGCACGTTCAACGTCGCCGGCCCGCGCGAATCTCAAGCGCCCGACATCGGGAAATTTGTTGAAGCACTGCTTGAAGCCGCGTTGGAAACCTGAAGAACGGGCGAGACGCGAATTTCGCGAATTCTGGCCAATTTGTCATGGACAGCCTTTGTCCAACGCTCGATGGGATACTGCCGGAGAACGATTGAACATTCGGTCAAGAACTGATTTACTCACGCGTCAACAGACCATGCGATTGTTCGATTGGAAGAATTGGAAGAAAAGCCTGCTTCCGCCGCTTGAACCTCACAGCGAGGCGAAGTTGCAGGTTCTGCGGAGCTATGTGGAGGATTATATTTGCATTCTCTGCGCAGATAGCTTCGGACGCGATGCGTTCAGGATCACGCTTGTTGATGGATTCGCTGGTGGCGGGGCGTACGCCACCGGGAAAGTCGGCTCGCCGTTTGTGCTTTTAGAGGCCGTCGAAACTGCGGAGGCAAGAATCAATTCGACCGGGCGCGAAAAGCCGCTGGCTGTTGATTGCCATTTTTACTTCGTCGAAGAAGATCCTGACGCGTTTGAGTGTTTAGCCGCAGAGCTTGCGAAGTCGAAATACAGAGACCGTGTTGGTAAAACCGTATTCCTGATGAAAGGTTCGTTTCAGGACTGCCAAATCGAAATCGTCCAGAAGTCGAAAATCAGGTTTTCAAGGGGCGGCTCTCGGGTCATTTTCTTTCTGGATCAGTGCGGGTACACGGACGTAAATCCGAAAATGCTTCGGAGTATCTCCACACACCTCAACCACAAATCTGAATTTATCATTAACTTCGCAGTCGATTGGCTGATAGATTTCATCGGCGAGACTGACAATTTCCGGACGATCTTTCCCAACCTCGGGTTGGAATCAGAGATTACTGCTGACGATCTGATTTTGGCTAAGGAGAATTCTGGCCACGATTGGCGATATATGATCGAATCGCTTGTAGGACCTGCCTTCCGTAACGTTGCCGGCAGTCCATTCTTCTCACCGTTTTACATCGCTCCGGTTGGGAATCACCGAGGCTATTGGCTGTTGCATCTTGCGCCACACGGGCGGGCGCGTTCAGCCATGCTCGATGTCTATTGGCGGAACGCCAACGGTCACCGCCACTTTGGTCACGCTGGCCTGAACATGCTCCAGTACAAACCTGATGCCGACCCAACGGGTTACTTTCAAGGAATGGCATTCGACGACATGACACGGCAGAACGCCAAAACGGCTCTGCTTGCGGATTTTGCGCGCGTAATCAGGGATAGCCACGCTTACGGGGTGTCTTTCAAGGATTTTGCAGACATGTACTGCAACCAAACCATTGCCAACAACGACCTCATGGCTGAAACACTGGAACAATTGGCAATTGACAGCCAAATCATAGTCAAAGGCCCAAAAGGTTGTTCGAAGCGGAGTGAAAAAATACAGCCACATGACATCTTGCTGCCTAACAACCAACTGTTTTTCAATGCTTTCAAATCCAATAAGCCGTAATAAACAGCTACGACATAGAATCTTGTTCGTCACGCAAGGAGCAGTTGTGGGCACGCCCACAATGCGCGGCAGTAAACTCATGTTCAAAACAACCGCATGACACCAGTGTTGACAACCGAAGTTCCTCGCCAGCCTTCCTTGCTGGACGCTACGCCCTCAAGGCGCCTGAGCGTCCGCCGCAAAACTATAAGGTCCCCTGTGGACTTCTGGCACGCGCCGGCGGTCATCGCGGAGAACAATTTCATTTATAAAAGCCTGTCGAATTGGGCGTTTAATGTCGCGGTTGGCTGTTCGCATGCGTGCCGGTTTTGCTATGTGCCCAGTGCGGCGACCATTAAACAGGGAGCGAAACTCGCGGAATACGGCGTCAAGGACCCGGATGCCGAGTGGGGCAATTACCTTTTGCTCCGTCCGTGGGACGAACAGAAATTTCTCGCCTCTTTGCGCTCCGCCGAGAGCACGCCGCGCAAACAACTCAAGCCCGATGGCAATCGCGCGGTGATTTTTTGCAGCACGACCGATCCGTATCAGGTCATCCACCATCCCGACCCGGCGCGACAGCGGAAACTGGCCGAGCATGCGCGGTTTCTCGTGCGCCGTTCGCTGGAACTTATCCGCGACGAATCCACGCTCAACGTCCGCATCCTCACCCGCAGTCCGCTGGCGCGGGCCGATTTCGATTTGTTCCGCAGTTTCGGTAAACGTCTCGTGTTCGGCATGAGTCTGCCAACGTTGCGTAACGATCTGGCCAAGGTGTATGAGCCAAAAGCACCCGCGCCGTCACAGCGGCTGGCCGCGCTGCGCGCCGCCAAGAAGGCCGGGTTGCACGTTTATGTGGCCATGGCGCCGACGTATCCCGAATGCGACGAAGCCGATTTGCGCGCAACGCTCAAAGCCGTGGCCGAACTGGAACCCATCACAATTTTCCACGAACCCATCAACATCCGGGCTGAAAACGTGGCGCGCATCGAGGAACAATCCGCAGAGACTGGCGTTCGCCTGCGGACGGAGGTTTTTGCCACACGCGAAAGCTGGCAAAATTACGCCATAAACGCGCTGCACACCGTTTCCGAAATTTCCCAGGAACTCGGCATCGAGAAGCACCTGCATTTGTGGCCGGACAAATCCCTCGGCAGTCAATCGCTGGCCGACCGGATGCCGAATCCCAAGAAATATCTGAAACGGCTCGAACACTGGTGGCACCGCATCAGCGAGTGGCCACGATAAGTTTGAACGCGAACGATTGCAGCAACTGGGCCGCTCGTTTCTTGCGAAGTTCCGTGGAGGGACAAGGAATTTTTTCAAACCAACCCGGCTCTGGCGTTCAGGAAGCAGCGATTCAAGCCCCAAACAAAACAACCGGACGCGATGGGACACACGTCCGGTTGCTTGATGATTCAACCGTTCAAGATTTGTCACAGCATTTGCACCTGCCGGCGCACGTCTTTTTCAAACCGATCAGGATCACGAGAATTGCGATGGTGATCCACTCGGCTTTCCCGCTTATCACGTCGAGCGCGCCCAGCAGGATGGCGACGCCGATCAGGATGATGAACACACCGCCCATTATGTGGCACAGGCAGCAGCACTTTTTGTTTTCACAACACTTTTTCTCTTCGGATGTTTCCATGACGGACTCCTTTCGGGGTTGTGGTTTCAGTTGTCAAGCGTGACCGGGCAAAATCACATTACGCCGCGGCGGCCCGGGCGGCGGCCAAGTCTGCCTTTCGTTGACGCAGGCTCTTGAAAAATTCGTAGCCCTCACGCAATCGCCGGACGCAGACGTCCTTGTCCTCCAGCATCGTTTTGATGATGCGCAGAATCGGTTTCGGGCGCAGATAGTAAGCGCGGTAGAAGCGGTCCACTTCCTCAAAAATCTTGTCCTTGCTGAGGCCGGGATATTCCAGCGTGCTTTGCTGCAAGCCGCCGGCTTCCACGAGGTCGGTCTTGTCCTTTTTCACAAACCAGCCGTTTTGACGGGCCATTTCGTAAAGTTCCGTGCCGGGATACGGCGCCGCCAGCGAAACCTGCAGGCTGAACACATCGAGTTCCTTCGCAAAGTTGATGGTGTTCTCGATGCTTTGCTGCGTCTCGACGGGCAGGCCGAGGATGAACGTGCCGTGAATCACCACGCCGGCCTGATGGCAGGATTTGGTGAACCGGCGCATTTCGTCCATCGTCACGCCCTTTTTGATGCGCGTGAGGATGTCGTCGTTGCCGCTTTCGTAGCCGACCAGGAACAGGCGCAGGCCGTTGTCCTTGAAACTCTTGATGGTGTCGTAATCGAGGTTCGCGCGGCTGTTGCAGGACCAGTGGACACCGAGCGGGCCGAGTTTTTTGGCGATTTCGCGGGCGCGCGGCAGGTTCGCGGTGAACGTGTCGTCGTCGAAGAAAAATTCCTGCACCTGCGGGAACAGTTTCTTCATGTACGCCATTTCGTCAGCAACGTTCTGCGGCGAGCGGACGCGGTATTTGTGTCCGCCGATGGTCTGCGGCCAGAGGCAGAAGGTGCATTGCGCCGGGCAGCCGCGACCGGTGTACATGCTGATGTAAGGATGCAGCAGGTAGCCGATGAAATACTTTTCGATCTGGAGGTCACGCTTGTAAACATCCGCCACCCACGGGAGCGTGTCCATGTCCTGGATCATCTCGCGCTCGGGGTTGTGTTTGATTTTGCCATCCTTGTCCTTGTAGGAAAGCCCGGCAATGGTCGAAAGGTCGCGGTCTTCGGCAACTTCCTTGCAGGTGAAATCAAATTCCTTGCGGCCAACCCAGTCAATCGCGGATGACGCTTTGAGCGTTTCGGCGGGCAAAACCATCGTGTGCGCGCCGACGAACCCGATTTTGGTGCCGGGCTTCTGCGCCTTGATGGCTTCGGCCACCTTGCAATCGTTTTTCAGCGACGGTGTCGAAGTGTTGATGATGACGTGATCGAAATCCTTCGCGATGGCGAGGCACTCGGCCACATCAACGTCGTGCGGCGGGCAATCAAGCAGTTTGGAATCCGGCGTGAGCGCGGCGGGTTGCGCGAGCCAGGTGGGATACCAATAGCTGGTGACTTCGCGCCGCGCCTGATAACGCGCCCCGGCGCCGCCGTCAAAGCCGTCAAAACTCGGAGGTGAAAGATAGAGTGTCCTGCTCATTTGAAGTTTTGAGACGACGAACTTGATTACTCCGCGTTTTTGCCATTCGCTATTTTTGCCAGCAAGCCGTCACGTTCAGATGTGTCGCCTGTGCCGCAACGACTGCCGACATGCGCTTCATGCGGCGGATGATCTTCTTCCTTGCGCGAGAAAGCCCCGCGCGCGCTGGCGGCGGGCGAGTTGATCGCGGCCTTGGCTTCGGAAAGATGTCCCTTGCCGATGGTGACGCCGTTGAACGCGCGTTTCTCCAGTTCGGGGCTGGCCGGAAACGGCTTTGGCTTCGAGCCGAAGTTGTGTTTGAAATTCTTCCAGTTGTCGCCAGGACTGCCGCTGAGGGCGGCCGACGGTTCAAAGCCGGAATGCATCATGCAATTTTCACAACGCGGATCGCGACCACAGCCTTTTTCGTCAACGCCATATTTATTCCAATCCACTTTGGCCGAGAATTCGCCGTAAGTGGGATAATGGCCGTCGGTCATGACGTAACAGGGAGCTTTCCAGCCTCGAATGTTGTAAGTGGGAATCGCCCACGCGCTGCAAGGCAGTTCACGCTTGCCGGCAAGGAACTCCAGATAACCCGGCGTGCCGAAAATCGTGAACGCCTTGCCCCAGTCGAGAATCTTTGCGAATTTCTGCCGCGTCATCTTGCGCGTGAGGAAAAAATCTTCGGGCTGTTTGCCGAGGCGCGTGACCATGTCCTTCTTCGCCGCGTCGTATTCGTAACCGGGCGAAATCGTGTGGCCGTCCACTTCGAGCGAACTGAGGAATTTGAACATGTCCTCGATTTCCTGCACGTCGGTTTCCTTGTAAACGGTCGTGTTGGTGGCAACCTGGTAGCCGAGGATTTTCGCCATTTTGATGGCCTCGACGCATTCCTTGAACACACCTTCGCGCTCGACGATGAGGTCGTGCGTGAATTCCAGTCCATCCACGTGGACGTTCCAATACATCCACTTTGTCGGATGGATGACGGGCTTCTTTGAAGTTTGGGACTCGTGGAGCTCGCCCCTCCGATTCGAGTTGCGAATCGTTTCGGCGTCCTTGTCGGAAATCAATTTTGCGTCGAGCAGCTTTTTCAGCTTCGGCTCGAGTGCCGGCGAATAAATTGCGGCGAGGTAATCCCTCATCTTTTTCCGCATGAACATGGCGTTCGTACAGATGTAAATGACGCGGTCCTGTTTGAGCAGGCCGGCAACCAGTTCCTCGATCTTCGGATAAATCAACGGTTCGCCGCCGCAAATGCTGACCATCGGCGCGTCGCATTCCATCGCCGCGGCGAGGCATTTTTCCAGCGGCACCATGTCCTTGAGATTGGTGGAATATTCACGGATGCGTCCGCAGCCGGTGCAGGTGAGGTTGCAGGTGTGCAGCGGTTCGAGTTGCAAGACCATGGCGAACTTCGGCGTCTTGCGCAGCTTGTGTTTGATGATGTGTCCGGCGATCTTTGCCGAGAGCGCGAAGGGGAATCGCATAGAATTATCAGGTTTGAGCGAGTTGTTGGAACAGGGTGGATACCGCCACCGGCGCGTTGGTCGCCGCCGGGGGATCGGCCTTCAACAGTCCCGGCAGAAAAAACGAGGCGGGCGAAACCGTCGTGCCGGCGTTGATGCCGGCGCAGCCGGCACCGAACAGCGTCAAAAACGCCAGCATTGCCAGCCGCGACAAATTCCAATTTAATCTCACTCGCCCATTATAAATCAGCCCGAAGCGATGGCAACCATTAATTCAAAACATGGCCTTTCTTAATCCCAGAACCCGGCGCGCGACAAAAGGCGGACTGGCCGCCGCAATTTTTCTTTCCGCCGCCGGGGGAATCATTTTCGCCGGCGAACCGTGCAACCCGATTTTCGCCGGGCGCGCCGAGGCGGAATATCATCGCGCGCAAACGCAATTCCAATCGAACACCAACGACCCTGCGGCCGCCTGGCAGTTTGCCCGCGCGTGCTTTGACTTCACCGACTTCGTCACGAACAACGCCGGGCGCGCCGAACTGGCCAATCAGGGCATCGCCGCGTGCCGGCAATTGCTCGCGTGCGAATCCAATTCGGCCCCGGGACATTATTACCTGGCCATCGAACTCGGCCAGTTGGCGGACACCAGGAGAAACCTGGCGGCCTTCAAAATGGTGAAGGAAATGGAGCGCGAGTTCAAAACGGCGGGCGACCTGGATGAACATTTCGATTACGCCGGCCCCGCGCGCTGTCTCGGCCTGCTGTATCGCGACGCGCCCGGCTGGCCGGTGAGCATCGGCAGCCGGCACAAGGCGCGCGAATGGCTGGAACAGGCCGTCAAGCTTGCGCCCGATTATCCCGAAAACCGGTTGAATCTGGTCGAATCGCACTGGCAATGGAAGGACCGCGAAGCCGCCGGCAACGAATTGAAAACGCTCGATGCGCTCTGGCCGTCCGCGCAAACGCATTTTACCGGTGAAGCGTGGGAACGAAGCTGGGATGACTGGTCAACACGCCGCGAGGTTGCGCGCAAAAACCTCAAAGAAACTGCCGCGCCGGCGAAACCGCCGAAAAGCGGCCATTGAATTAAATTGAAATTTTCTATGGCAGCGACCGCACGGGTGAATTATTCTATGGCCTGAAAATTGGAGTCGAACAAAAGTTTTCAACGTCATGGCCAAAAAGCTCATCGCGGCATTGACCGACACGACCTTGTTTTTGCAGGAATGGTTTGCCAATCCGCAACGGACGGGCGCGGTCACGCCGAGTTCGCCCAAACTCGCCGCCGCGATGGCGCGCTGGCTGCCGTCCGACCCGGAAAGTTTCGTGCTCGAACTCGGCCCCGGCACCGGAGCGGTCACCCAGGCGCTCATCGAACGCGGCCTGCGCGAGGAGCGGCTGGTGGCCATTGAAAATAATCCCAAGATGGCGCGGCGGCTGCGTCAGCGTTTTCCCAGCGCCCATATCATCACCGGCGACGCGTGGCATCTGGACGTTCTGCTGCGCGAATGCCACGAACCGATTGAAAGCGTCGGCGCGGTCATTTCCAGTCTGCCGCTGCTGAATTTCCCGCCCGATGAAGCCGATGCGCTCGCCGAAAAAATCCGCGCGATTTTGAAGCACGGCGGCAAATGGGTTCAATACAGCTATCATCTCGGCAACGGGCACCACAAAAGCGCCACGCACTTCCAGCGGCTGGCCTCCAAGATCATCTGGCTGAATCTCCCGCCCGCCCGCGTGAACGTTTATCAGAAGTAAGGCTGGCGGCTCTTCAAGAGCCATCCTGGTTTCAGTTTTGTTTCTCCGGCACCTGAATCGGGCCAGATTTGTCGCGAAGGGTTTTGGCCGCGTTCAGGTCCGCTTCCATTTTGGCCTGCAACCCTTTGATCACGCCCTCCACCTGGGTGTCAATCTGACCGTTGATGGCGTTCACCTGCGCGGTTGCCCTGACAATATGCATGTCTTGCGACGAGTAATCGTTGGTCAGGACCGCGAATTTCTGTTCGGCATCCGTCAAGTCCTGGACCAGCTTCGTCAGCACCGGGTTGGAATAGCTTTGCTGAACCTCGACAAGCCGCTGTTCTCGCTTCAAATCCAAGAGATGCCCAACTTGCGCCTTCAGTTGAGCGGCTTCGGCTTCCAGCTCGGCCGCTTTGGCCGCCGACTCAACTGCGGCGGGAGCAATCAAATCTTGCTGATTCTTCGCGATGATGGCCTGCAACCGCTCCTGAAACGTGCCCGCCGGAGCGGGCAGTTGCGGCCAAGCGATCCATCGAGGCGGAACAACGGCGTGGAGGGCATTGAGGTTCTGCTGACTTAAAGTGACGAGCGTTTGCTGATCGGCAAAATCGCGGAAGATGCGCTGGTATTGGACGACGGCGTCGTTGGTCCGGCCGAGCTTGCGGTAACATTCGCCCAAACGGAAAATCGCGGTGGCTGCCAACTGCCGGTCCTGGTCAAATTGCGTGACGAGCGCCTGGTAATTGGAAACGGCCGCGTCGAGGTTGCGGTTGGCCTCCTCCTCGAACAACCCCTGGCGCAACGCGGCACTCAAATCGTTTGTTTGCGCCCGCAGAACCATTGCCCCGGCCAGAATAATCGAACCAACGAGCCAATTCGTTTTCATAGGTTTGCCTTGTTCAAATGCTGCCAAATCCACCCGCTCCAATTGTCACACTTTTGCAAAATCGGGTGGAAAATCCGAAGGCCGAAATTCGAAATCCAAAAGAATTCCGAAGCCTGAAGCCCGAAACCGCACGCGAGTCTGCGCCGGCACTTCCTCGGATTTCGGATTTCGGGCATCATTCGGATTTTGGGTTTCGGATTTCGGATTTGTTTTCCAGTTTGTATCCCACACCATGCACTGTCTTGAGCCAGCGCGGTTCGTCCGGGTCCGGTTCCAGCTTGGCGCGCAGGCTGGCAATGTGATTGTCCACGGTGCGCGTCGTCGGAAATGCGGCGTAGCCCCAGACCACGTCGAGAAACCGTTCGCGCGTGACCGGTTCGCCTTCGGCTTCGGCCATCAGCCGCAGCATGGAAAATTCCTTGGCCGTCAGGTGAATTTGTTTTTTGTCACGCACGGCAGTCTGCCGCACCAGGTCGATTTCCACTTCGCCAAGCTTCAATTTCTCCGCCGCCTTGCCGTGCCGTTGGAACCGCCGCAGCAGCGCCCGCATCCGGGCGAGCAGTTCCTCGGTGCTGAACGGCTTGACCAGATAATCGTCCGCGCCGGCGTCCAGGCCGGCGACGCGGTCCTCGATCTGCCCCTTGGCGGTGAGCATGAGCACGGGCACGGTGTTGGAGAGGCGGCGCAACTCGGCACACAGCGCAAAGCCATCGAGCTTCGGCATCATGATGTCGAGCAGGATGAGGTCGGGCTTTTCATCCAGCGCGCGCCGGAGGCCGCTCTCGCCGTCCACCGCCGACAGCACGCGATAACCTTCCGCCGTGAGCAGATCGGCCAGCGCCGTGCGCATGGGCGCTTCGTCTTCGATGATTAAAATGCGGGACATGATGGGGAAAATCCGAATGCCGAATGCCGAAATCCGAAGGAAGCCCGAAGCCCGAAGCCCGAAATACGCCGTGCTGCCGGGAGCGGGCCTTCGGATTTCGGATTTTGGATTTCTTTCGTCATTCGGATTTCGGAATTTGACTACTCAGGACGTTGTGTTGGCAATTCGATTATGAACCGGCTGCCCTGGCCGACGGCGCTTTCGACGAGCACCCGTCCGCCGTGCGCCTCGACGATGTGTTTCACGATGCTCAGGCCGATTCCAACACCTTGCGTCTCGCGCCGCAACTCGGAACCGCGCCGGTAAAACCGCTCGAATATTTTCGCGTGTTCCTCCGGCGGAATGCCCGGGCCGTGGTCGCTGACAGAAAGGCTGAAGGCTGAAGGCTGAAGGCTGAAGGAAGCGGAGGAATTCCGCATTCTGCATTCTGCATTCTGCATTTCAATTCCCACCGTCACCGTCTCGCCCTTGGGCGAATGTTTGATGGCGTTGTCAATCAGGTTCACCAGTGCCTGCTGGATCGCCCGGCCGTCCATTTCGATTGGTTGAGAGTTGAGGGTTGAAAGTTGTGAGTCATCCAGCTGCAATGCAAGCTGCACCTGCTTTTCCGCCGCGTTGGGCTGCATCAAGGTCATGGTTTGCTTGAGCAGTGCCACTGCATCGGTCGGCTCGAACTCGTACTGTTTGCGGCCTTGTTCGATGCGGGAGAAGTCGAGCACGTTTTCGATGAGCGCCGACAACCGCCGGCATTCCTGCACGATGAACCCGAAATATTCCTTCTGTTTCTGCGGTTCCGGGATTTTGCCGCCTTCCAGATTTTCCGCCATCAACCTCACAGAGGCAATAGGCGCGCGCAGTTCGTGCGAGACGCTGGAGACGAAGTTGGACTTCATTTCGTTGAGCTGCCGTTGCTGCTGGAATGCCCCCCAGGCGGTCAGCAACCCGATCAGGGCGGCCGCGGCCGAAACGGCAACGAGCGAACCGAACCAGAACGTGCGGGCGCCCTGCAATTGGTAGAGCTTGTCCGGGCTGGTGAGATAAACATTCACTTTCAGGAGCTGTTCCGACCGAACCGCGGAAGCCAGCACGTTGGTGGCCAGCACGTCCAAAGGCTGTCTGATTTCCCTGCCGCTGGACTTGCCGCCGCCGCCGTAATAAAAGGTCCACATATGGAGATCCGGCGCGAATGCCCTGATTTTCCTTCCCGCCACTTCGACGCCGATGCCGAAATAATCGGGAATGTGTTTTTCGCCGGCCGTCAATTCCTTGATGCGGAGGCCCAGATCGGATTCGCCGCGGCAGACAAACCAATGGTTGGTCTCATGGTCATCAAACCCGATGGCCAGCCAGTCCCGGTCCAACGTACCGTCTCCGGCAAACGAACGCGTCACGGTCGATAAGGCGTTTGAACTCCAGATTGAACCGAAAGCATTGAAACCATTGGTCACCACAACAAAACTCCGGTAAATGTTTTGTGTGACTTCCGTGCCCCGGCCCGGGGCTTTCGGCACGTACAGGAGATTGGACGTGGCGAACCAAAAAAGGCGGGGAAACGAAATATTCGTCACCGTTCCTCCGGATTCCAGCCGCAGAGTTTCATCGCCCGCTGTTTGATTTCTGTTGTTGGCGCCGGTCGAAAGCAAAGGAAACGCGGGGGGCGCGGGATTGGCCCGGGCATAAAAATGCTGGCGGGCCGCCGCATACAATTGGCGGGCTGCGGCGTGGTTTTGCCAAAAGAGCTGCCACTTTACCCGCCGGCCCGAACGGATCTGGGAATCCTCATGGCCGGTTCCGGCCGGCAGCATATCGGCCTGCTTCAAAAGTTCCGGGGTCAGGAACGTGGGATGGTAAACAATATTGGAATACAGGGACTCAACAGAAACGGGATTTGTCCCGGCAATGTCAGGTGCAGCGGTGGACAGTTGGAGCCATTTCAATTGTGCCAGCGGTTGGAAGGGAAGACCGCTCTCCCCAACCGCCTCCGGGTATTTCTTCACCACCCGGTCAAACATCTCCGCTGCTTCCGCATTTTTCCCCTGCTGCGCCAGCGCCAGGCCCAAGCCATAACAAGCCGCCGCCGCAAATCGTTCCGGCGGATGGGAACCAATGAAATCCCGAAATGTCTGGAGGACCATCCCGGAATTCTGCCGGCCGGTGTCGGCGCTGCGCAACTCCAGCCAAAGCTGCTTTTGGCCGGCATTCAACTCGCCTAGATCGAAGGGTATGGGCACGGGAATGGCGGCAAAGGCGGGCGGAAACATCAATTGGCCGGCTTGATCTACCTCGAAAGCAGGCCCGTTGGACGGGTCCAAAAGGGATGATTCTTTCGCCGTAAGTTCATTCCAGATTTTTGCAGCCAGGTCGTCCGCGATGACCTGGGCCCGCTCCCGCGCGTCGTGTTCAGCCAGAATTTTGTCTTGTCGCAGCGACGCCCAGCCGATGGTCGCCAGCACGGCCACCGGCAGCAGGATCAGCATCCCCTGCCAGAAAAAAGTCGGTTTACGGGATGTGCGTGGGCCGGCCATGGGCGTTCTTTATGTGACCAGCTTACGCGCCCGGCAAGCCGTAGTTGTCACGGTTTTGCAAAATTGTCCGGCTCAATTCGCCTGGTTGTTGGCAGCAAAAAGCAAAGTGCCGCCGCCACGAGCAGCGCACCGCCCAAAACCCCGAAGGGAAGGGTGATGCCGTGGGTCCGGACTTTCAATTCGCCGACGATGGCCGGGCCAAGATAGCCGCCGACGTTGCCGAGTGCGTTCACCAGCCCTATGACGGCGCCAGCGGTCGCGCGCGGCATGGTTTCCGTGGGAATGGCAAAGAACGGAGCCAGTCCCGCAAACGGCCCCGGAATGGCCAGACACAGGAACGCGTACGAAAGCCAGAAGGAATGTTCCTTGAGCAAAACGCTCGCGATGAGTGATGTGCCGCTCACGGCATAAATGAAGGCGGCATGACCGCGGCGCTCGCCCGTCCGGTCCGAATGCCGCGAGAGGAGCACCATGGCGACGGCGGTGATCACGTAAGGAACGGCGAAAAGCAGGCCGGTTTCCAGGCCGGTGAAATTGTGGCCGCCGCCCTTGATGCCTTCCGTGAGGAACGTGTTGCAGCCGTAGGAAGCGAAGTTGTAAAGGAAACAAACCGCCAGCATGACGAAAACCGCCGGTTGCAGGCAGGCGCGGCTGAGGGGGATCTTTTTTGCCGGCTCCAGTTCCCTGGCCTCGCGTTGCAACGTGGCTTCGAGAAAATCCTTTTCCGCGCGTGAAATCCATTTCGCGCCGCGCGGATGGTCGCTGATGAAATAAAGCCAGACCGGCAGCCAGAGGAACGGCAACGCGCCTTCAATCATCAGCATCGTCTGCCACCCCCAGCCGCCCAGCAGCCAGCCGGTGACCGGTGCGGACGCGGCCACCGCCAGCGGCTGGCAAAGGTTCCAGTAGGCATTCGCGCGGGCGCGTTCCGGGCGCGGAAACCAGTTCGCCAGCAACACCAGCATCGTCGGATACACGCCGCTTTCTGCCACGCCGAGCAGAAAGCGCATCATGGCAAATTCCCGGAAATTGGAAACCAGACCGCAGCCGACCGCGCAAACGCCCCAGAACATCAGGAAAAGGGAGATCAATTTCTTCGGGCTCCAGCGGCCGGCCAGGTAACCGCCGGGAATTTGCAACAGCACGTAGCCGAGGAAGAAAATGCCGGCGGCCTGGCCTTTCAGCCGGTCGTCCATGAGCAGGTCCTTCATCATGGACGAAATTTTGGGGTCCAGCGCCAGCGCGACATTCGTGCGGTCCACGTACGAAATCGTGTACATGATCAGCGCAACGGGGATGATGCGCAGCCAGCGTTGGGATTTTACGGAATTCAAGCTGGCGCGTTGTTAACAGAAGAACCCGGCGTTATTCAATGGTTAACTTTTGCGCCAAGGAGCACGGCGGTCCGGCTAAATCTCCCGCCTGTCCCTGTGAGCGTTTATCAGAAACAACAGCCGTTACTTCCCGCCGGATGATGTTTGCTTCGCCTTCTGGAATTCTTTAAGATGCTTCATCAGGTCGCGTATTTGCTCGCCATCCTGGCCTTGCATTGCCGGCATTTGCGCGGCGGTTTCCCCCACGACGAGCGCGTCGGCGCTCCGTTTTTGTCCCAGCAGGAAATTCACATATCGGAAAACCGCCTCGGGCGAATACGGACATAAAGCCCAAGCCTGGCGGAAGGCGAAATCAGCCGCGCGTGCCATGCGCTCCTTCTCCGCTGCGTCGGCGGCCTGTTTCAGACGCCAAGCATAAACCCCGGCTTGCGAACTCCGCAACTTGGAAAACGTCCTGTGGGAGTAGGCGTTTTGAATGAAACGCGGATCGCCCGCGAACCCGGTGAAATCCTGTTTCCCAAAAGTTTTTTGGGCGAACGCGGCCACTTGCTCAACCGGCGTACCGTCATTCAGCCAATCACCGATCATCGGTTGAACACATTTTGCCCAATAGTCGTGGTCTTTGCTGACGACGTCCTCCGGCAATGCCGCCAGCGGCTGCCGGTTGATTTTCATGATCAGGCCGTGCGGTTCGAGATACGGATACAGCCAGTCGAACGGGAAACTTTCCTCAATGTAAAATCCGTGGTCGGGATTTTTGTCGAAGATGACTTTGGCCACCAAACCATCGACCTGCACCACGGCCATCTGGCCGCTGACCTGGATCTTTCCGTCGGGACCCGTTTTGTAATCCTCCCCCGGCCTGAGCTGATTCCGGCTCCGGCGCTGAGTGACATCTTCCGTGTAATCCTGGAAGCTTTTTTGCAGGTCGTTGGTCGTGGGAACGTAAAGTTTGTTTCCATACATGCCGCGCAAATAGTCCAGATAGGTGCTGTCGGCCAGGGCATTCTGCGTGAGCGTGAAAAACGGGTCCGCTTTTACGTGCGACTTTTGCAGGGCAGTAACGATGAATCGTCCTGCGTCGGTGCCGCCAAAGTAGATGCTCCCCGGCGGAATGGACGCGATGATGTTTGTCCCGAATACCATGGAGTATTTTTCATCGCCATCGCCAAAGGCGTAAAAGGCACCCCAGATTTCCAATACCACCTGCCAGGCCGTGCCGCGCAAACGCTCGTCTATCTTGGTCTGGTCGGAATGCTCGTATTGCCCGGCGTGATTCCGGAAATCCACGAATGCGTTACTGACCGTCAACCAATCACCTTTGGCCGCCGCTGCAAAAAACGTTTGGAACACCGATACATCGTTTGTGCCGGCCCGGGCCTGCGCCTCCTTTTCGGCGACAAAGGCTTTCAATTGCACAGAAGCTCCTGACGATTTCAACAACCACGTTCCGGCAGAATTTTCTTTGGCGTAACCACCGACCAGAAATTCCAGACCGAAGAGCGCGAGGACGATCAGGATCATCGCCATTCTGGCCATCCGCTGGCGATTGCGCTGCCCGTCGAGAATGGCCGTGACGCGCTGTTCGAGTCCCGATGGCCGGGCCATCGCAATGCCGGCCATTTGCGGGACGCGCCGGAACGACCGGGCAATTTCAACCAGATGACCGGCGTAATCCGACGCCTTGCAGCCGCCGTTCAACACCAGATCGTCGCACGCGCGTTCCCGTTCGATGCACATTTGCCGCGCCGCCAGCCAAGCCAGCGGATTAAACCAGTAAAGCGCGCAGACAATTTTTGCCGCAAATTGCGTCAAACAATCCCAGCGCTTCACGTGCGCCAGTTCATGCAGCAAAACAATCCGCCGCCGCTCCGCCGGCCATTGTCCGGATTCCGCGGGCAGCAAAACCGCCGGACGCCACCAGCCCCAGGTCAGAGGCATCACGTTGTCAGTAGATTGCAGTAAATTCACGGCCCGTCGCAGACGCAGGGTTTCACAGACTTCTTCCAGCAGAAGTGTCCAGTCCGCACTTTGCAGCGGCTGCGCTATCCGGGAAAATTTGCGGAGCCGGAGTTGTCCGCTGGCCGCGGAAATCAAAACCAGCACCGCACCGGCAAACCACACGATTAATCCGAACACCAACCAGTTTGCGCTGAAACGGGCGGCAATTTCACGGTTGCTACGGGTTGAACCGCGATCTGCGTCGGAAGCTCCTGCCACGGCCGGCGACGTTTGTGGTGTCTGCGCGAAAGTAACGGGCATTGTGCCGGGCATAAGTTCCAACGTCATTGAAACTTGGTTGCCGGAATCAAAACCGGTTGCAACCGACCAGAGCGGTCTCTGCCACGACGGCAGCAACAAAGCCAGCAGCGGCAGGCAAGGCAGACTCGCCACGGCTAAAAACCAGATTAAGTGGCGGGTCGCCGCCGAAGAACGCCGCCACAGCGCGCAGACTCCTCCGGCCAGCGCGAGCACAATGAAACTTTTGAGAAAAGCATCGAGAAACAACGCGGCACAATGGGAATTCTGAATCGAATGGGAAACGAATGCGAACCACGTATTCATGTCAACGGCCCTCCTTTTTGGCTTGTTTGATGATTTGTTGCAGTTTGCCCAACTCGGCATCCGAAAGCTCCGTGTCGGCGGTCTCCAGCAACGCGGCCATCGCCTGCGTGACCGAGCCCTGGAAAAAAGTCGAAACCAGCCGTTTCAGGGCGGACCGGCTGGCGGTTTCCCGCGACGCGCGCGGCTGATAGACATACCGCGCGCCTTCCGACCGGTGTCGGACATGGCCCTTTTCCTCCAGAATCCGCAGCAGCGCGCGAACGGCAGAGTAACCCGGAGGATCCGGTAGCGCCGCGCGAACTTCGGCGGCCGTGGCGAATTCCTTCGTGTGCAGAACGTCCATGATCTGGCGTTCCCGTCGGCTGAGATGTTGTTCACTGTTCATTGCGTGTGCTAAATTTTTAGCATATAGACCGGAGGTGTCAATCTAAAAATGCTAAAATTTTAGCAGGCCGGTTTCCAGCAAAAGGCGCCCGCCCGCGTGAACGTTTATCAGAAGCAGGCCCGCCGTTACTTGCCGCCGGATGCTGTTGGCTTCGCCTTTTGGAATTTCCCCAGTTGTTTGACCAGGTCACGCAATTGCTCGCCATCCTTGCCTTGCCTTGCCGGCATTTGCGCCGCGGTTTCCGCCACCAACAGCGCGTCGGCACCCCGGTCTTGAGCCAGCAGGAAATTCGTGTACCTGAACACGGCCTCCGGTGAATACGGGCACAGCGCCCATGCCTGACGGAAGGCGAAATCAGCCTCTTCGCTCATGCGCTTCTTTTCCGCCGCATCAGCAGCGTGGTCCACGCGCCAGGCGTAAAGCCCGGCTTGGGAACTCCGCAGCTTGGAAAACATCTTGTGCGAATAGACGTTTTGAATGAAACGCGGGTCGCCGGTGAAATCGCTGAAATCCTGTTTTCCAAAAGTCTTTTGGGCAAAGGCGGCCACCTGTTCAACCGGCGTGTCGTCGTTCAGCCAGCCGCCAATCATCGGCGTCACATATTTGGTCCAGTATTCATGGTCCTGACTGATAATCTCATCGGACAATTCGGACAACGGCTGCCGATTGATTTTCATGATCAAGCCATGCGGCTCCAGATACGGATACATCCAGTCGAGCGGGAAGCTTTCCTCGATGTAGAATTCACGGTCGGGGTTTTTGTCGAAGATGACTTTGGCGAGCAGGCCGTTGATTTCCATCACGGCGATTTGCCCGCTTACTTGTATTCGTCCGTTCGAATCTATCCGGACATCTTCCCCTGGCATGAGTTGGTGGTTTTGCAGCCGCTTTTGGGCGTCTTCCTTGTAATCTTGGATGCATTTTTGCGAGTCGTTGGTTGTGGGAACATGGATTTTATCCCCATACATCGCGCGCAGATAATCGAGATAAGTCCCGTCGGCCAATGCATTCTGTGTGAGCGTGAAAAACGGATCGCCGTCCACATGTGATTTTTGCATCGCCGTGATCAAGAACCGGCCCGGATCCGTGCCGCCAAAATAAATGCTGCCGGGCGGAATGGATTCGATGATGTCGTTGCCGTAAGCGGCGGAATATTTTTCATCGCCCTCGCCGAAAGCATCCAACGCGCCCCAGGTCTCCAACACCGCCTGCCACGCCGTGCCACGCAAACGCTCATCGGTTTTGCCGGAGTGCTCGTATTGTCCCGCGTGCTTTCGGAATTCTACGAACGCGTTGCTGACCGCCAGCCAGTCACCCCGGTCCGCTGCCGCAAAAAACGCCTGGAACTCGGATGGCATTTTGTTCGTCGCCGCGTCCGCCTGCGCCTCCTTTTCCGCAACGAATGATTTCAACCGGGCCGCAACTTCCGGATTTTTAAGCGACTGAAACGACGACATTTGCTTTTTGGCGCAGCCGCTGGTGAATAATCCAGCGCCAAGAATGACCGCCCCCAGTGATTTGGTTGTCGTCTTCATAGTTTTGCGTTTGGCCGCGATTCCATTGACGTCTCAGCACAATTTGCCCCATCACCTTCACTGAATAGACACCGGCACCGCCGAATTTGTATAAAAATCCGTACCCGCCGCCATCCCAATCGGCAAAGAACAGCAATTTAGAATTATTCTAAATCTTGACCCGGTTGGCCTGGATGCGCTATATTTCTGCCGCCATGAAGGACTCCGGCCATAACAACAACAAGAACCGCCTGACCGAACGGTTGGGCGCGGGGGGCCTGCGCTCCACGCCGCAGCGCGAGCATGTCTATAACGTGCTGTTGCAAAAGCGCGACCATCCCAACGCCGAGGAAGTCTTCCTCCGCGCCAAGCGCGGCATGCCGGACATTTCCATGGCCACGGTCTATAACTGTCTCGATGCCCTGGTCCGATGCGGTCTAATACGCCAGGTGCAGCTCGACCGCGGCGCCACCCGGTTCTGTCCGAACATGCGCGAGCATGGCCATTTTTACTGCGCTTCCTGCGACACAGTGTACGATGTGGATTTGCCGGCGAAGCCGAACTCACGTATCATCCTCCCGCACGGATTTACGGCCGAACATTTTGAAGTCGCCATCCACGGCATCTGCCCGGCTTGCGCGAAGAAAAAATAAATTTTACGAACGATGAGCACCGCCACGGAAACCATCGAGGGCCTGGTCAAACAGGATTATAAATACGGTTTTTACACCGACGTGGAAACCGAGTCCGCGCCGCCGGGTTTGAGCGAGGACACCATCCGGCTGATTTCGCGCCGGAAAAACGAGCCGGAATGGCTGACGGACTGGCGGCTCAAGGCATTTCGCCACTGGCAAACCATGACCGAGCCCACCTGGCCGAAAGTTCATCACGAAAAAATCAATTATCAGGACATCGTTTATTACTCCGCGCCCAAGAAAAAGGGCGACGGGCCGAAAAGCCTCGAGGAGGTTGACCCAAAATTGCTGGAAACCTACGAGAAACTCGGCATCCCCCTGCGCGAACGCGAGCGGCTCGCCGGCGTGGCTGTGGATGCGGTGTTTGACAGCGTGTCCGTCGGCACGACGTTCAAGAAACAGCTCGCCGAGAAGGGCGTCATCTTCTGCTCGTTCAGCGAGGCTGTGCAGGAGCATCCCGATCTCGTCCGCAAATATCTCGGCATGGTTGTGTCCTACACCGACAATTTTTTTGCCACGCTGAATTCCGCCGTTTTCACCGACGGTTCGTTCTGTTACATCCCCAAGGGCGTGCGCTGCCCGATGGAGCTTTCGACGTATTTCCGCATCAACGCGGCGAACACCGGCCAGTTCGAGCGCACCCTTATCATCGCCGACGAAGGCGCCTATGTGAGTTATCTCGAAGGCTGCACCGCGCCGATGCGTGATGAAAACCAGCTCCACGCGGCGGTGGTTGAGCTTATCGCGCTCGACAACGCAGAAATCAAATACTCGACCGTGCAGAACTGGTATCCCGGCGATGAGAATGGCAAAGGCGGCATCTACAATTTTGTGACCAAGCGCGGTCTGTGCCGGGGCCGGAACTCGAAAATTTCCTGGACGCAGGTCGAAACCGGCTCGGCCATCACCTGGAAATATCCCAGCTGCATTTTGCAGGGCGACAACTCGGTCGGCGAATTTTATTCCGTCGCCGTGACGAACAATTACCAGCAGGCTGACACCGGCACGAAAATGGTCCACATCGGCAAGAACACGCGCAGCACGATTGTATCGAAGGGCATTTCCGCCGGACACGGCCAGAACAGCTATCGCGGCCTGGTGAAAATCCAGAAAAGCGCCGCGAACGCCCGCAATTTTTCGCAGTGCGACTCGATGTTGATCGGGTCGAAGTGCGGTGCGCACACGTTCCCCTACATCGAGGTGAAGAACTCGTCGGCGAGTGTCGAGCACGAAGCCTCGACCTCGAAGATCGGCGAGGACCAGATTTTTTATTGCAACCAGCGCGGGCTGGCGACGCAGGACGCCGTGAACCTGATCGTGAACGGTTTCTGCAAGGAAGTGTTCAAGGAACTGCCGATGGAATTTGCCGTCGAAGCGCAGAAACTTTTGGGCGTGAGTTTGGAAGGCAGTGTGGGCTAAACTGAATTTAGGCAAACACCATGCCATCCGTTACAACAGCTTACACGAAGAATATCGTTCGCCGAGCCTTTCGTGAAATCATTGACGAAACACCATCGAAACAAGAGGTCGACAAAATTTGGAAGTTCTTTGATTCCGAATGCGCTTATTGTGGGAAGAAACTTCAAAAGACAAACAAAGAAGGACATATAGACCATTTGGTTTCCGCCTCGAAGGGAGGGCGAAACCACGTCTCAAACCGTGTTTTGTCATGTGCCAACTGCAACGAAAAGGAAAAGCTCGATTCACCGTGGGAAGAATTCCTCGCATCGAAAGTTTCTGACCCGCCGGTTCTGGAGTCTCGGCGACAGAGGATCAGTGATTGGCAAAGGCAAAATTCATGCGAAACGGACAAGATTTTCCAGAATTTAGCTGATTCAGCAGACAGTTTGGCCAATAAAGTTGTAAAGTGTTTTGATTTGGAAATTGCGGAATTAAAAAGGCAGAAGCAGAATTTGGAAATTTCGAAATGAGCAAGCAACCTATTCTTGAAATCAAAAACCTCAGCGCGGGCATTGAGGACAAGCCAATCCTCAAAGGCATCAACCTGACCATCAATGCCGGCGAGGTCCACGCGGTCATGGGGCCGAACGGTTCCGGCAAAAGCACCCTGGCCGCCGTGCTGGCCGGGCGCGCCGGTTACGATGTGACCGGCGGCGAGGTCATTTACGACGGCAAGGACCTGCTCGAACTGGACCCGGAAGAGCGCGCCCGGGAAGGCGTTTTCCTTGCGTTCCAGTATCCGGTCGAAATTCCCGGTGTGAACAGCACCTATTTTCTCAAGGCCGCGCTGAATGAAATCCGCAAGTCGAAAGGCGAGTCCGAGCTCGACGCGATGGAATTTCTCAGCCTCGTGAAGGACAAGATCAAGTTGCTGGAGTTGAACGAGGATTTGCTGCGGCGCTCGGTGAACGAGGGTTTTTCCGGCGGCGAAAAGAAGCGCAACGAAATTTTCCAGATGGCCGTGCTCGAACCCCGGCTCGCCATCCTCGACGAAACCGATTCCGGTCTCGACATTGACGCGCTGCGCATTGTCGCCGGCGGCGTCAACAAACTGAAACGACCCGACAGCGCACAGCTCGTCATCACGCATTATCAGCGGTTGTTGAATTTCATCATTCCCGATTTTGTCCACGTGCTTTACGATGGCCGCATCGTGAAGTCCGGCGACAAACAACTCGCGCTCGAACTCGAAGCGAAGGGCTACGATTGGATCACGAAGGCCGTGTAACCGCGGGTAACTTATGAATTTGGACGAATCCCAACGCCAAAAAGTCGCTGCCTGGATTGCCGAAGGCGCGAAACTTTCGGAAATTCAAAGCCGGCTCACGTTGGAGCTCGGCCTGAAGCTCACTTACATGGAAGTGCGTTTCCTGGTGGACGATTTGAAATTGACGCCAAAAGACCCGGAACCGCCCAAAGTTGCCGCGCCGGTTGCCGAGGCGGCAAAACCCGCCGACAAGAAAAGCACTTCGTCACCCGCCGGGCCGGCTGGCGCGACCGGCGGTGTGTCCGTGACGGTGGACCATTTGGCGCGACCCGGCGCGATTGTCAGCGGCAAGGTCGCGTTCAGCGATGGCCAGCAGGCCGACTGGTATTTGGATCAGACGGGGCGGCTGGGCGTCCTGCCCAAACAGCAGGGGTACAAGCCGGCCGCCGCGGACGTGCAGCAATTTCAGTCCGCATTACAAAGCGAAATTGCGCGGATGGGATTCTGATGGTTGGCTTGACTGGCGAAACGAGCGTCCCCGCAAACCGGGTGTCAGCGAATCTCTTTGGCTCAACTCGTCCAATGAATGACGAATGACGAAGCCCTAATGACGAAAGAATGTCCAAAGGTTTCAATGCCAAATTCGGGCTTCAGTGTTCGTCATTCTTTAGTCATTCGGATTTAGGAATTTGTCATTTTTTCCGCCGCGCATTCTGCCAATGATCTCGTTCCACTAATTCAAGCTGCCAATTCTTGCCGCACGCCTGGCGACTTGGCACACTGACGCAACATGCGCGAAAAATTCCGGGTCTGGGCGGAAAGTCTCGAAACCTTTGCCCTCGAAGTCATCTTCGGAGAACGCCGCGACACCAAGGCGGTGTTGATGCGCGCAATTTTGTTTGGCAGCTCGAAGGTTTTCCAGGTCGGCGTCAAAATGCGCCGCTGGCTTTACAACGTGCGCATCCTCCGCGACAAGACGCTGGGCGTCCAGGTCATCGCCATCGGCAACCTGACCGTCGGCGGCACGGGCAAAACGCCGGTCGTGGAAAAATTCGCCCGCGAATTGCGCGACGCCGGGCGCAACGTCGCGATTCTTTCACGCGGTTATCGTTCCAAACCGCCGCCGTTGCACCGGTGGCTGCTCAATAAAATTTTTCTGCGCGAAGACCAGACGCCGCCGCGCGTCGTGTCCGACGGCAAATCGCTGTTGCTCGATTCGGAAATGGCCGGTGACGAACCTTACATGCTGGCGTCCAATCTCCGGGACGTCGTCGTGCTCGTGGACAAGAACCGCGTGAAGAGCGGACGTTATGCGATAGAAAAATTTGGCTGCGACACGCTGTTGCTCGACGACGGTTTTCAGTATTGGGACCTGCGCGGGCGCCGGCACGACGTGGTACTGGTTGACCGCCAGCAGCCGTTCGGCAACGAACATTTGCTCCCGCGCGGCACCTTGCGCGAGCCGCCGTCGCACCTCGCGCGGGCCCAGACGATTTTCATCACCAAAAGCGACGGCCAGACCGCCGAACTCCGCCGGCGCATTGCCGGATTCAATTCCGCCGCCGCCATCATCGAATGCGTGCATCATCCGCTTTTCCTCGAAGATGTGTTCACCGGCCAGCGCCGTAAATTGGATTTGCTGCAAGGGCACAAAGTCGCGTCGCTGAGCGGCATCGCGCAACCGGAAAGTTTCGAGCAAAGCCTCGTCAAACTCGGCGCGGAACTGGTTTATTCCAAACGCTTTGCCGATCATCACCGCTTCACCCAGCAGGAAGTTCTAAACGTCATCAACCGCGCCAAAAAACGCCAGGCCACCACCATCATCACCACGCAAAAGGACGCCGTGCGTTTTCCCAAAATTGACCGGCGTGACCTGCCGATTTATTTCATGCGCGTCGAAATCCAAATCGTCAGCGGCGCCAACGACTTTCAGGACTGCGTCCGCAAAATCTGTTTTCGTTGAACTGCGAATGAACCTGAATGACATTGACCTCGGCATTTTTGGTGGATTTTTCAACACGGCCAATGACTAATTCCTAAATCCGAATGACGAAAGAATTCCCAATGACTCAATGTCCGAATAACCACCGGGCTCAGGTTGTGGACCTTCGGGTTTCATCATTCTTTAGTCATTATGGTTTCGTCATTCGTCATTTTCAGAACGGCGAACCGCTCAAAACGCCGGTCGGCAAAAATGGATAAACTGCTTTATCTTTCTACCCACGCGCTTGTCGCCATTTTGCAGGCGCTGCCGCTCACCCTCGTCGCGCGCCTCGGGCGGGCGGCCGGCGAACTGGCCTTCTGGCTCGACGCGCGGCACCGGCGTGTGGCGCTGAAAAACCTGGCCCTGTGCTTCGGCCAGGAAAAATCGCCGGAGGAAATCCGCGCGCTCGCCCGGGAAAATTTCCGGCGCATTGGCGAAAATTATGCCAGCGCCATCAAAACCGCCGTGATGAGTTTTGAGGAATTGCGGCCGCACATCGAATTTGCCGGCATTGACCGCCTGCCGCAAAAATCCGGCAACGAACCGCCGCGCAGCGCCGTTGTCGCCATCG
This sequence comes from Verrucomicrobiia bacterium, assembly GCA_049692125.1. GTDB lineage: Bacteria > Verrucomicrobiota > Verrucomicrobiia > Limisphaerales > UBA11358 > UBA11358. The sequence goes on from JBAVOO010000087.1 coordinate 33,718, forward strand.
GCCACTTCGGCAACTTCGAGCTTAACGCGCGGATCCAGGACGTCCGGCCGGATTACCAGAGCGCCACGACCTACCGCGCACTCAAGCAGCCTGCGTTCAACCGGCTCATGCAGGATTTGCGCACGCGCAGCGGCTGCCTTTACTTCGAGCGCCGCGCCGACGGCCCGCTGCTCCGCGCCGCGATGAACCGGGGGGGAATCCTTCTCGGCCTGCTCACCGACCAAAGCTCCAACGGTCTTCGGGCGCCGTTCCTCGGCCACGACTGTTCCACCACGCTCGCGCCCGCCGTGTTGGCCTTGCGTTATCAGTGCGAACTCTTCACCGGCTTCTGCTACCGCGTCGCACTGGCGAAATGGCGGCTTGAACTCGGCGAAAAAATTCCCACGCACGAAAACAGCCGTCCCCGTCCGTCCGGGGAAATCATGGGCGACGTCAATCGCGCTTTTGAAGCCGCCGTCCGCCGCGACCCGGCCAACTGGTTCTGGGTCCACAAACGGTGGAAACCGGGGCCGTCTTCCAAAGCGAAGATGGAGAATGGAGGATAGAAAATGGAAACCCCGCCATCCCATCTTCCTCCCTTGCCACGTCGAAGCGAAGCGAAGACGGGTCGCAGAATTCTGGTTCGCGGGACGAACTGGCTGGGCGATGCGGTCATGACCACGCCCGCGCTGCTGCGGCTGCGGGAACATTTTCCCGAGGCGGATATCACATTGCTCACGCCGGAAAAACTGGCGGATCTATGGCGACACCACCCGAGCATTGATTCTGTAATAACATTTGCCGCTGGCGAAGGCCCACTATCGGTTGCACTCAAGCTTCACCCACTGAATCTCAAACGCTTTGACGAGCTTCCCGAAGTTGTACCCGGCGATACTCTCGCGCGTGCTCTCGCGCGTGTTTTTGTTCGAGTCGCGAATACTTTGAGCGCCAGCGCATCCAATGGTCGTCTGGGATTTGATCTGGCTCTGGTTCTGCCAAACTCACCTCGTTCTGCACTTGAAGTCTGGCTGGCTCGAATTCCCCAACGCATCGGGTACGCCCGTCCGTGGCGGAATTGGTTTTTAACACAAACCGTCGCTTCGCGCCCCGGCGCGGTGAAAATGCAGAAGCGCTCCGTTGGTGAAATTAACAGCCTTATCAGTGGCACAGGCTTCCAGCCTGTGAATCATCCAAACACAGGCCAGAGGCCTGTGCCACCTTTAAACGCCCACCAGATTCACGAGTATCTGCATCTCGTCGCCGCGCTCGGCGCCAACCCGGAGCCGCTGCCGCCGACGCTGTTCGTCACGCCGGAAGAAATTGAAGCCGTGAAGAAAAAATTCGGCCTAAGTGAAATTAAGAGGCCGCTCTTCGGTCTGAACCCCGGCGCGGAATACGGTCCCGCCAAACGCTGGCCGGTGGAAAAATTCATTGCCGCCGCCCGCGAGATCCAAAATCAAACCAACTGCACCTGGCTGACTTTCGGCGGCGAAACCGATGCGGCGAGTCAACGTGCTGCCGACATCTTGTCGGCAGAACAGAACTTCCGGCAGGATGCCGGAAGCACGTTTTTAAACCTGGCCGGAAAAACCTCACTCCGCGAGCTGATGGCGCTGCTAAAAGTTTGCCGCGTACTGCTCACGAACGACTCCGGCCCGATGCATGTGGCTGCCGCGCTGGGCACACCGGTCGTTGTGCCGTTTGGCAGCACGTCGCCGGAATTGACCGGGCCGGGTTTGCCGGGCGACCCGCAGCACCGGCTGCTCAAATCCGACGCGCCATGTTCGCCCTGTTTTCTGCGCGAATGCCCGATTGATTTCCGCTGCCTGAACGGCATCAGCGTCGAGCGCGTGGTCGAGGCCGTTTTGTCTTTGGTTTGAACAACAAAGGCTCAGCCGCAACCAAACTATTTGGAGTGCGGCGGGAAGCGAAGCGCCACGCCGCTCTTACAACGTTGGTCGGCACCCCAAAGCGGTGTCGTCGCTGCGCTTTGCCACCGCACTCCAAAATCCTCGCGGCACCTGATGATTCTGACGTATTGCACCTGCAAAGACCCAAGGTTTGGAGTTCCACTTTCAGGCGGATTCGCGATTTGGCCAATCCTGCCGCGTAAACGCGGAACTCCAAACGACCCCCGCCTCAAAAATTCCTCTTGACGTTTGCCGCCAACTGTCATACTGTTCTATGACAGTAAAAGACGGCCATGATATTTCAGATTGATTTCAAGTCCGGCAAGCCGGTCTATCTCCAACTGGTGGACCAGATCCGCTACGCGGCGGCCTCGGGCGGGCTGCGCCCCGGCGAACCGCTCCCGTCCATCCGCCCGCTGGCCGAGGAACTGCGCGTCAACCGCAACACCATCGCCAAGGCCTACGCGGAATTGGAAAGCCAGGGCGTCATTGAAACCGTCCCCGGCAAGGGCTGCTTCCTGAAGAAAAGCGATTCCCCGTTCAACAAACAAGTCCGCCAGAAACTGCTGGCGGCGGAAGTTGACGAGGCCGTGGTCATGGCGCATCACCTGCAGGTGGACCGCGAAAAGTTCCTGGCCCTGGTCAAGGAACGGCTCGACTACTTCGAACACAAAGTGAAGGAGGAAAATGAATAGCAAAACGCAGGCCGGCAAAGTTCGTAGCGGCGTCTCGGCAGAGCGCCGTCA
>JBAVOO010000088.1:0-76145 GCA_049692125.1 Verrucomicrobiia bacterium
GGCGGCCCGCACCTTGGAGGATCTACATTCAACCTTGGCGACGACCCTCGACTCCTTCTCAGCCACACACTGTCGAGGCTTCTTTCGTCACGCTCAATATGCGTCTATCTAAATAGAAAATGCTCTAGCGTTCGCGCCCAGCTTGAATCTCAACCTGATTTACTCAATGCCAAAGATTTTCTGGGACTCTCACCATTGCATCGGGCAGCACAGGGGGGACAGGACGCAATTGTTAAACTACTTTTGTCAAAAGGTGCTGACATCGGCTCAATTGATCAAAATGGAAATACGCCGCTGCACTGGGCTGTTTTCAAAGGGCAAAGTAACATTGTCGAAACGTTAATAGATAACAAGGCAGGTTTGAACATCAAAGGCACCGGGGAAAAGTCGCCACTCTACTTGGCTGTCCAGCAGGGATTCGCACCCCTTGCTGAAATGTTGCTCAAAGCAGGGGCAGACCCAAACATCGCAACGTCAGGTGGAGAAACGCCACTTTGTGTCGCAGTAGCGAATGGGAATGTCGAGGCCCTGAAATTACTGTTGGCCTACCATGCCAATTTTGGCGTGCGTATTTACGGTGAGACATTATTTCATGTCTGGGCAAGTGGAACAGCTAATCTCGAAATTGCCAATCTTCTGTTGGCAAATGGTTGTGATGTCAACGCTAAGGGTCGTGAAGGAAAAACACCACTTCATGTTTTGGTCGAAGCAGCTAGTTGGCCGAAGGCTCAAGACGGACAAATACAGGCGGTTCAATGGTTGTTGGATCACAAAGCTGATGTCAACGCCAAGACAGACAAAGGTCAAACGCCGCTGTCATTATTGAAATGGCACAATCGAGGACGGGTAATTGAAAGACGAAAGGATATTGCGGATTTGTTGCGAAAGTTATGGCGCAAAGGAATAAAAAGCCACCTTTGTGGCCAAACTAGATTCCATCGAACTGCCGGATTGCGAGCCGAACCCGATTTGATTTCCAAACATTAAATCTTGTGGTGACACTTTTTAGGTGTTACTTTTTATCCGTGAGCACGATCACGGCAAAACAGTTGCATCAGGAAACCAAAGCGGTTTTGAACCAGCTTGAGCAGGGCGAATCCCTGGTCATCACCCGCAATGGCCGCACCATCGGGCGGATCGAGCCTTTGACGGTCCCCAGGTCGCGCGGCTGGGCGGACATCATGGGCGAAGTGTGGCGGGCGCAAAAAAGCGTCAAAGTCGCCGACCGCCGGCCGAATCCCGTTCTCCAGGAACGCCAGCGCCGCCGGCGATGAGAATTTACGCCGACACTTCCGCGCTGATCGCCTGGTTCAACCCGGCGGATGAATTTGCCCCGGCAGTAACGTCGTGGAGCCGGGAGCGCGCGCCGGAGTTTTGTTGGAATCCGCTGCTGCGAATTGAATTGCGGCACAATCTTCGCCGGCTCTCCGGCAAATACGCCGCCATTGCCTGGCAGGCCTACCGCACCAGCGAAACCTCCCAACGGTTGAAGTCGGGCGTCCAACGTTTGTCCGATCTTTTGGAATGGGGCGATGAATTGAGCGCGCGTCACGCTCCAAATTCCGCCGCCGGCACCTGGGATTTTGTCCACGTTGCCGCCGCCCAACACGCCCGCGCCGAGGTGTTCATCACTTGCGACGCTGCTCAGGCGGAACTGGCCCGCGTTGCGGGCCTGACACAGATTCAGCTTTTCAAATAAGCATTAGGCAGCCGGTCAATGGTATTTACAAGCGCGTGGCCAAGCCCAACTCCATCGAACTGCCGGACTGCGAGCCGATCCCGATTTTGTACGAGGACCGGTCGGTCATCGCCATTGACAAACCTCGCGGCTGGATGCTCCTGCCGGTTTCCTGGCAGAACACCTCGCGCAATCTGCAGGCGGCCATCAATTCGTCCATCGCCGCGCGCGATTTCTGGGCGCGGTCGCGCGGCATCAAATTTCTCCGCTACGTCCACCGGCTCGATGCCGACACCAGCGGCGTTCTGCTGTTTGTCAAAAGTCCGGGTGCGGTTGAGACGTTTTCCGATTTGTTCGAGGGCCGGCGGATGGAGAAAAGTTATCTAGCGGTTACCGCAATCGAACCGCGCGAAACGGAATGGACCTGCCAGCTTAAACTCGCGGCCGATCCGCGTCGAGTCGGGCGCATGAAGGTGGATGCCCGCAATGGCAAGGAAGCCGAAACGCATTTTCGCGTGCTGCAAAATTTGTCTGGAAGTGGCGAGACTTCCGGCGGGTCATCGAATTTTGGAGTGCGCCGACATGTCGGCGCTTTGAAAAGCGGTGACGTGTCACCGCAGTCCACGAGCGGCTTGCGCCTTCGCGATGACAAAGTCGCTACGGTGGCACAGGCGCGGGGACGCTCGCCCCACCAATCCAAGGCTTTTGAAACGGGGACTGCTCAGTTGACGCTCGTCGAATGCAGGCCGGTGACGGGTCGCACCCATCAAATCCGCGTGCATCTGGCCGAAGCCGGCTGTCCGGTGGTGGGTGATGAACTTTACGGAAAAGAGTTTATGACGCGAATGCAACAAATTGATCCGCTTAAATTAAGCGCCTCCTCGCCCCGGCCCTCTCCCCCACCGCCGGCGGGGGAGAGGGTGGCTGAAGGCCGGGTGAGGGGGAGCCGAGAATCAAGGGAAGAGAAAAGAATCCCACTTGCCCTGCGCGCGGTGCGGCTGGCTTTCAACGATCCGTTCACGAAAAAGCGCGTGGAGATTCGCGCGCCCGTGGAAACGTTCTGCCGCGAGTTCGGTTTCGACATTTCAAAGTTATGACCATGCCGTCAGCGTTGAACGGTTCAACCGTTGCGGAGACGGCGCTGGTTTGCCTTCGCCCATCCGCCATTCATGGCGCCGGTGGGTTTGCGAAGGCGGACATTGCTGCCGGCACACGCGTCATCGAGTACGTCGGCGAAAAGATTACCAAGACCGAATCGCTGCGCCGGTGCGAATCGGCCAACGCATACATTTTCTCACTGGACGACGCGCACGACCTTGACGGCAACGTGCCGTGGAACCCGGCGCGTTTCCTGAATCATAGTTGCGATCCGAATTGCGAGGCGGAACCGGACGGCGGGCGCGTCTGGATTGTGGCGCGACGCGGCATCCGGGCCGGGGAGGAAATCACGTTCAACTACGGTTACGACCTCGATGATTACCGGGATCATCCCTGCCGCTGTGGCGCAACCGGTTGCGCCGGCTACATCGTGGCAACCGGGTTCTTCGAATACGTGAAAAGGCGAAGCTGCCTTGCGTGCGATGTCGGGCAGGAAGCATCACACAATTCGTGAGTCATTTTGTAGGAGACAACGTGAGGAGTCTCCAAATCTCAATGCTGAGTCTTTAATTTGAGACTCGTCACCTCGTCTCCTACTGATTCAGGAATCAATTCGCATACTTGACGCTGCAACCGTAGGGCTTGGTTTGGGCAACGGGCACGGGTTTGCCGGCCATCAAGGCGTCCACGGCTTCGCGGACGTAATTGCGCGCGGTCCGCGGGTCATGTTGCGGGTCCGGTTTGTTGTCAATCGCGCCGTCATAAACCAACACGCCGTTCTTATCAATCACATACATGTCCGGAGTGGTTTTCATGTCGTAAAGATGGCCGACGGCGCCGGAACTGTCATCAATCCAGGCCGTCGCAACAATTTTCTTGTCGGCCATTTCCTGTTTGGCCTGGTCGGGCGTGCGATGGCTGGAATTTTTGGGATTGACGGAATTGACGATGAGCCACACGACGCCCTTGGCGGCCATGTCTTTTTCCAACTCCTGCATCGCGCCGGTCTTGTAATGATTGTTACAAAACGGGCAGTCGGAATTGTAAGATTCCAGCACGACAATCTTGCCCTTGTAATCGCTGAGCTTGACCGTCTTGCCGTTGATGTCCGTGGCCGTGAAATCCGGGGCGGATTTTCCGATTTCCACCGCCAGCGCGTTCGCCGCCAGTGTCATTGCCGTCAATAATACAAATGCTCTTTTCATATGTTCAGAATTTTTAATTGTTCGGTTAAGAGACATCAATCTAGACGGTTCCGTTCAAAAGTCAACGAGCCGTGTGGTGGAGAGTGGCACAGGCTTCCGGCCTGTGGTTTGGGTTCACAGGCGTGGACGCCTGTGCCACAATACAATCCGTCACCGCGCCGCGCGATCAAGGGCGGCGAGCACGATGCCCGGTGTCAGAATTTCAGGCAGGACAATCGGCGGCGCGGCGGCGTCCTTGGGATAAACCAAAACCAGCGGCACCCCGGCGCGGTTGAAACGGTTCAGCTCCTCCGAAATGTTTTCGGGGAATCGCGTATAGTCGCCAAGCAACGCGACGGCGTTCATGGACTTGAGTTTCGCGCGCACGGACGCGATTTCGAGGCTGGTCTTTTTGTTGACCTGACAGGTGAGACACCAGTCGGCGGTGAAATCCACGATTATCGGGCGACCTTCGCTGCGCGCTTTCGCCACGGCTTCAGGACTCCAGCGCTGCCAGTCAATTCCGTCCGCCGATTCTTTCAGCGAACCGGTTGGGTCCGCAGCCGCCATTGGTGCGCGCCAATGCAACTGGCTTTCCAACACGCAAGCATAGCCCCCGACCAGCAAAATCAAAACGACAGCGAACGCGACGCCTTTACCGGCACGGCCACGCTGGACGAACTCGCCGAAAATCCACGCCGCAAACGCGACGACCACCAGAAAAACGCCCAGCCATAACACACGTCCGCCGTAACTGCCGGCGGCGAGGTTGAACAACCACACGGCGGTCGCCAGCATGGGAAAGCCCATCGCGATCTTGAACTTTTCCATCCATGCGCCGGGCTTCGGCAGGAATTTCAGCCACGCCGGGTTCCAGCTCAGCACGACATACGGCACGGCCAGCCCGACACCGACAGCGAGAAACATCAACAAAATCACCGGCGCTTTTTGCGCGAAGGCGAAGCCGAGGGCGATGCTCAAAAATGGCGCGGTGCAGGGCGTGGCCAATACCGTTGCCAGCACGCCGTTGAAAAATGCGCCCGCCGCGCCATGCTTCGACGCCAGTCCGCCCGCCGCGTCGAGCGCGCGTCCGCCGAGCGTGACTTCAAATACACCGAACAAATTCAATGCCACCAGCGTCACGAGTGTGGTGAGACAGACGACAAAGACCGGGCTGCCGAATTGCATTCCCCAGCCGGCGTGATGTCCGGCCGCCTTGACGCCGATGACGACCGCTGCAAGCGCGATAAACGACACCAGCACGCCGAGCGCATAGACGAGACCGAGTTTGCGCACATGACGCGGGTCACTTCTGGCTTCACCGACAAAGCCGAGGATTTTCAACGCGATGACCGGCAACACGCACGGCATGATGTTCAGAATCAATCCGCCGATGAAGGCGTAGAGCAGCATTTGCCAGAGCGGTTGCATAGGCACAATGGTGGTAGATGACATCGTGGCAGCAGAAGCAAATTTCTTGGCAGTGACCTTATCGCTTATAGGAAGTTTCAAATTAAAACCCAAAGGTCTGCCGAAATTTTTCATGGCAATCACGCCGCTGATTTCCCTGGGCCAGTCGCCGGAATATTTCTTTACCAGTTTGCGCAAATAAAGAACAGCATGTGCGTGGGGGACATCTTCAGAGGTGGCCTGAATTTCAAAACTATCGCTGGCGTCAGGGAAAAAATCGACATCGGATATTTGCATTGACCCAGGTCTATTGCTGTCTGAGAACCGAATTATCAACGGACGTACGTCACCATTTGCCGGTTTTTCCCATTCTGCACTAACAGAATAAAATCTGTCATCAATGGGCTGAGGTACTCTGTCTTCCCATAATTCAATTGTCGCTAACGCATAGGCGGAAGTTTTGGTCTGGTCACCGACATTCAGCGTGGCTTCGACGTTGCCGCTACCGGGGACGCATTGATCCTTGCATTCGAGCCAGGAAACCTTGGCCTTCAAATCGAGCGGGCCGGGCTTCAAATTGGCGGCGAGCTTGAGCGGCACGAGCAGGACAACCTCGTCGTCGTAACCGTAGGTGGTGACTTCGGCGGGCGGCAATTTTTCCGGGAGCGGCCATTGGATTTCGCCGGCGGTGACGCCCGGCGGGAGTTGCCATTCGATTTTGGTGGCCATGCCGGCGGCGCCGGGATTTTTCCAGTAGGTGTGCCAGCCTGGCTCCATTTTCAAATCCACGCCTACCAGCACCGTGTCGCCGGGGCGCGCGGTGTCGGCGGACAAAATCAGCCGCACCTGGGTGTGGGCTGCGTGCGCAACGAGGGCCGCAAGGCAAAATAACATGCCTGCCAGAATGGTTCCAATGCGTCGCACAGGGATTAGATGCCAGATTTGACGGAATGTTTGAAGTGATTTCGGGCTGAACAACGCTCTTCCGGCGTGGACTCGTTCGCGCCCGCTCGTTCGGCCCTGCGGGCCTTTGGCTTCGCCGAATTCCTTTCACCGATACCCAATCGGCTCAAGTCTCCCCAAGGAGAAGGAGAATCGTACCCCGTCTCTCTGAAATTCGCGCGGCTGGAATTGCCGGAGGGTCATTCGCAAAACCAAAACCGGCCAGCAGCGATTTCCTCTCCTGCCCGCCTTCGCCTTTGGCTTCGGCGCGATCGCGTCGAAACGCAGTGAAGACGGAGGGGAGAGGATAAAAGGTGAGGGCGAGCGTAAAACACAAATCGAATTTCCGCATTCCTTCCGTTCCTGCTTCCGTCCCTGCATTTTGATTTTGTAGGAGTCGAGGTTACGAGGCGCTGATCGGAAGTCGGAATCAAAATTAGAGACTCCTTACGTCGTCTCCTACGATTTTGCCGCGACTTCCGAAATGCGGTTGCCTAAAATTTCCCCATGCGATTGTGGACGCTGCATCCGAAGCATCTGGACGTGCGGGGGGCTGCGTAAAGAGCCTGTGTGAAAACCACCGGTCTTCTATAGGAGACGAGGTAACAAGTCTCAATCTTCTTCAGGAACCACCAATTTGCGGCGAGAAGTGAGCCTCCTCACGTCGGCTCCTACAGTTTTTCACACAGGCGCTTTACGCGGAACTCCAGACAGACAGCGTCTGAATGCGCCGCGTTTTTGTCCGAAGGAATCTGCTTGCTTCACCGGCCACAACCCGTTGTAATGCCCATCACGGTGGCAAACCGGATGTTCATGAGTTCGGGACTGACAAAAGCCGCCCGGTACGGCGCGGTTTTGTGGGTGGCGTTTCTCTTCGGAGCGAGCTTCAAGGTCAATGCCGCGCCCGGCGTCGAAGCGACGGCTGCCGCGAATCCTCAATCCGGACAGGTTCAAACAGTCCATCTCGATTACGTCGAGGTCGGGTATAGCTTCATTAACCGGGGACTCCCGCTGGTCACTCGATCCACGCCGTTCGCAAAGGAACCGGCGTTTGCCGGGAGCAAAGTCGTGCGCGGCACCTTCCAGCCCGGTGGCAGCGCCAGTAATGCAATCGCTTTTGCCTGGGACCGTGCCGCCGGAAAACTTTACCTCGATCTGAATCGCAACCTGGATTTGACCGATGACCCCGACGGCGTGTTTGGGTGCCTGGAGAAGAACTATTCCGGACACTACCAGACATTTGCCAACGTCCGCCTGCCTTTTAAAACACCGTCAGGCAATCGCGAAATGCTCGTGGACCTCAACCTGAATGACTACGGGTCACGGCCCGGCTGCACTGCCGCCGTGCATTCATTCTGGCAGGGCAAGGTGACGCTACAGGGCGTGGAATGTCAGGTGGGTGTGGTGGAAAATCCTTTCAGCCGCTCCGATCCGGCCCCGGACGGATATCTGCTGTTGCGTCGCTGGGCGGCGCGGAATGAGCCGTTCAGCACGGACGCCGGCTCGTTTGTTGCCTTTCCCTTCCCGCGGAAATTGTTCTATCAAAACCAGGCCTGCCGGCTGGACTGCACCAACGAACTCTCGGGAAACAACGCCCGGCTCAAATTGCAGTTCACCGGCGAACAGCCGGTGCTGGGGGAGCTGAAAATCAACGGCCATTTTATTGAGCGTGCCATTCTGCAAGGCGGGCCGTATCTGGTGGTGCTGGACCAGCCGGAAACGGTCGTGAAGGTTCCGGTGGGCAAATACAACCGGCCGGAAGTCTGGCTGAAGCAGGGCGACACCGTGGCCTATTACTCCACCTATTCGGTGCGACCGGACCAGGGGATTACCATTGACGGGAACAAGCCGGGGTTGTTGGCGGCGGGTGGTCCGCTGACGAACTCGGTGTCCCTCAGCCGTCACGGGAAATCCCTGCGTTTCAATTACCAGTTGCTGGGCGCGGGCGGCGAGGTCTATCAACTGGCGCGGGTGGATCGCTCCCAGCCGCCTGAGTTCGCGGTGTACAAAGGCGACCGGAAAATCGCGTCGGGCAAATTCGAATTTGGCTGAGGCAGCACCTGCTCGTACTCATGGCGAGTACCTTCCACGACCGCCGGCGAACTGAAGATTGTGGCCATTTCCGATCTCGGAGGCCTCGGCGCGAAGGAAGGCGCTCCGGTCAGCTACCGGTGGACACCCCCCAGTCTCATCCCTTCATTTCTGCCGTGGCTGGCGGTTTTGCTGCTGTTATTGGCGAAGCCAAACCATTGCGGCCGGGCATGGTGGATCTGGCTGCCACTCGGATGTGTGGCGGCCATGGAACAATTGTCGCAGTCAGCCTTTGAATTTCTGCCATCGGGCACGGCAGACATGTTTCTGGAAATGGCGGGTTCGCTGGCCTTTGGCGTTGCCGCCGTCTGGCTGCTGGCGCCCCAACTGGCGCGCCGCCATCGCTTCGTCACTTTCCTGTGCCTTGCGCCCACCCTGGGGGTCTTCAGCCTTTTCAGTTTTTTGGTCAGGCAGGATTGGACCGGGGACGGGGCCTCCCTGGCTTTGGCAATGCTGGTTCCGCTGGCCCTCAGCGTTCTTGTGGTTGCGCTGGCCATCTTTTTGGCCGGGTTGGCCTGCCGGGGCCGCTATCATCCGCTGGGTCTCTACCTCTGGTTCTTCCTGTCAATGCTGGCGCTTTGGCTGGTGATTCTCACACCGTTCTTTGCCTTCGCAATGATTGTTTCGGGTGGTCAATTGCCGTGGCAGGAATTCTTCGTCGTGGTTTTGGTTCTGACGGCAGCCGGGTTCGTCACGCTGTTCCCGTTCCTGGTTCTGTCTTCCGCCAACTCACTTTTCCGCGAACGGCTCAAGTTGCTGTTGCATTTGGGACGCGAAACTCCGCCACCGGTTTTGCCGCCGGAGATGGCGCCGTTGCCCGCCGCCAGACCGGGAAAAAGTGTTTGATAATGGCCAAAGAGTTTGAAAAATGTGTTATGCGAAAAATGGATTCCTTAAAACCTGTCAGAGGATTGGGAAAATGGGGCGCCTTCGCCGGATTGGTTCTGGCGACCACGGTGCTGGCGCAGCCCGAGCAATGGCTGGAATACCACACCAGCGCCGAGGGCCGCGCCTACCACCAGATGGAACTGACCACCAACCCGCCGCCCGGCGTCGCCCTGCCCAAGCTGAACGCGCCGCCCTGGTTCGCGCGCTGGCTTACGCCGATGGACCCCGCCGGGGGCCGCTGGCTTTGTCTCGACCGCACGCGCAAGTCCGGCCCTTACGACCGGCTGTTCATTGACAGCAACGGCAATGGCCGGCTTGACGACAAAACACCTCTTCAAGCGCGGCTGGATTCCTACAACGCCTATTTTCCGCCGGCCCCCGTTGTCTTCAAGGGTGAGGACGGGCCGATTACCTATCATCTCGCGTTCCGGTTCTATCAATACGAAAAGAACCCCGCGCAATTGCTGGCATCGTCCGCCGGCTGGTATGAAGGCGTGGTGAATTTCGACGGCGCGAAAAAGCGCATCCAACTGATTGACGGCAACGTCAACGGCACGTTCAACGACGTCGCGCCGGACCCGTATGACAGCGACCGTGTCCAGATCGAAGGCGACAAAACCGGCGAGCGTTTTCTGGGCAAGATGGTGGAAGTGGACGGCAAGCTTTTCAAAATCGAAGCCGCCCGCGACGGCGCGTTCGTCAAGGTGCAAAAGGCGGAAAACGTCACCCTCGGCCAGGTGCGCGTGCCGGAAAATATTTCCGAATTCGCCGCGTTCGGCGAGAACGGCCATTTCGTGCGCAAACCGGTGAACGGCGAATTCACCCTGCCGGCAGGCCATTACCGGATCTTCCACTGGACGATCAACCGCAAGGATGAAAAGGGCGCGGCGTGGACGCTGTCAGGCTATAATTTCCCCCAAACCGCCGGCTTCGAGGTCGCCGCCGATAAAACCGCCGTGCTGGAAATCGGCGAGCCGGTGCAAGCCGTGCTCAAGGCGACCGAGAACACCAACCGCCAGGTCGCCTTCAGCCTCCGCTTCGAGGGCCGGCAAAAAGAAGCCATCGAGATGCTGCGCGACGGGCAGCGCCCGCGGGGGCCGAAATTGATGCTGGCCAACGCCGACGGGACGTTGTGTTATACGAACACGTTCGAGTTTGGGTGAGGCGGCGTTTGTTCGCTCTCATGGCGGGAGCCCAAAAATGTTCAGCGTCCGTTGGTTGGCAGTGTCAAAATCTTCAGCCCCTACCAGGTGCTGGCAAGTCCGTTGACGCTCGAAGCAAAAAAATAATCAAACATCCCATGAAAATGACACGGCAATTCCTTCTGGTTTCTGCCGCTTCGGTGCTCTTGGGCTTTGGCACGCGCGCCCAGGTACAGGAACGGTTGCAGCCCATCATTCAAAGAGCGCCGGCCACCGGCGCCAACACCAGCCCGCAAAAAACCAACTGTACCGGAACGGTCACGGACACCACCGGCAATCCCGTGGCCGGTGCGGCGGTGGAGTATTGGGGTTACGAGGGAAATCCATTCCTGGCAAATCCTCTGGAGCTAAAAAAACAAGTCACCACGGGCGCGGATGGCGCTTTTGAATTTCCGGCGTCGCGGGCCATGGGATTTTTGCTGGCGCGAAAGCCGGGACTGGCGCCGGCCTGGAAACAATTGGGTCAGCCATTTAATCCCGCCGGTGAGACGGAAGAACGTTTGGTGTTGACTCCGCCGGCGGCGCTGTCGGGCGTGGTGGTGGACGAAGCGGACAAACCGGTCGCCAACGCCGAGGTTTCCGTGGCCACGGCCATCAGCGAAATGTCACAGGAAGGCAGTGTGCGGACTTTCAATTACATCACCGGCAAACCCGCGCACGATTGTTTTACCGCCCGCACGGATGCCGCCGGCCGTTTCCGCATTGAAAATTTTCCAACCAACGCCACGGCCACCCTTGTGGTTCAGGCGCCGGGAAAAGTTCTGCGCCCATCATCGCAGGATTCCGCTGGCTTGGACTCGCTGCCGTGGCGCGCGGGACAGGAGGACATCAAATTGGTCATGGAGCCGGCCGGCAGCATCGAAGGCAAAATCATCGCCGAGGGAAGCAACCAACCGCCGCCCGTTGCGCGGCTGGCGTTGCGGCCCGACGGGCCGGGCTTTTTCGGTTTCGGCGAGCGCGAGCCGGCGCAATCCGGCACGGACGGCGCGTTCCACATCAGCGACGTGTCCGCCGGTTCCTACCGGATTCAGGCCGTCTTCGGCACCAACGCCATTCCGGAATGGGTCGCGGAGGCGGTTCCGGTTTCCGTTGAAGTCGGGAAAACCACTCGCGGCGTGCAGTTGACTGCGGTGCGCGGTGGTTTGCTGGAAGTGGTCGTGCTGGGACAAAGTGATCGCAAGCCGCTGGCACAGGTCATGGTCAATGCCTACCGGGAAAATTTTCAAACCGCCGGCACTTCCGACAGCAACGGCATCGCCTTCCTGCGGCTGACGCCGGGTGATTATCAGGTGATGGCGTTCCGTGAATCCATGCCCGCAAACCAGACCTCCGCCAGCGTGGAAACCGGCAAGACGAATCGCATGGAGATGGAAATCGCCGCCCCGAAGCAAATCACCGGCATCGTTCGCCAGCCGGACGGCCAGCCGGCGGCGGGATTGCTGGTGAGAATTGTGGGTGGTTTTGGCGCCAATGCGGGCGAGGTCAAGACCGATGCCGGCGGCAAATTTGAGCTGGAATGGAATCAGCGTCCATTCGGACAAAACGACACGACCGCCTGTATTCTGGTCCGGGACCCGGAACATAATCTGGCCGTGGCGCAGGACCTGGACGAGGACACCACCCATCTGGATTTGAAGCTCGCGCCGGGACTCACGCTGGCTGGCCGGGTGGAATCCGACGGCAAACCGGTCACCAATGCGACCGCCTCGCTCGTTTTCTGGGCCGGCCGCAGCGGTTCGTGGCTTCAAGGTCTGGCCCGCACCAACACCCCGGGACAATATGAAATTCCCGCGCTGCCACCCGGCAGAAAATACGGCGTCATCGTCTCCGCGCCGGGTTACGGGCAGCGGCAGATGCAAAATCTCGACATCTCCGCCGATGCCGGCCGTCAGGAACTTGATCCGGTGGAACTCAAGCCGGCGAATCTCAAACTCGCCGGCCAGGTGCTCGACCCGGACGACAAGCCGGTTGCGGGCGCTAATGTGAATCTTTCCGGCGAAGTCCAGCCGAACGCGAACGCGCGCACGGACCGCGAGGGACGATTCCGCTTCGAGCATGTCTGCGAAGGCCCGGCTCAACTCTCCGCCAACAGCCAGCGTTCCTTCGGCAACGTTTCGGCGGAGGGCGGCGACACGAACGTCGTCCTCCGGCTCGGTCAAACTTATAACAGCGCCCCCGGTTCCATGGCGCACAAGCTGAAAGGCACGGTGACGGATGCTGATGGCAAACCTGCCGCCGGCGTGCAGGTGGCGGTGTTTCCAGCCAATGGCATGGTGCGCTGGACCAGGACTGCGACCAACGGCGCGTTCAACCTTACCTGGTCGCTCCAGCCGTGGCAGTTGCAAAACGGAGGCGCGATGCTTGTATTCCGCGACCCGGCGCGCAACCTGGCCGGCACGGAGGAGTTGCCGGAGGAAACCACGAACCTCGATGTGAAATTGAAACCCGCGCTGGCATTTTCCGGGCAGGTGAAAAATGCCGACGGCGCTCCGTTGACCACGGCCCAAGTCGGTTTGTGGCTCAAGGCGGGCAACAGCTACGAACAGCTAAATGAGCAGACGACCAGCCCCGTCAATGCTGAAGGCCGTTTTGAAATCAAGTGCCTCCCGCCGGACGCGCAGTACATTGTTTATGCGTCGGCCAAAGGTTACGGCAAGGGCCAGCGGCAACTTCAGCCGGAATACGAATCGAACCGCGTGGAACTGTCGCCGTTCGTCCTCAAGCCCGCCGACCGGGTCATCGCCGGACAGGTGTTGAAAGATGACGACAAACCGGCGTCCGGTGTGAACGTGCAATTAAATGGCGAAGACCAGCCGGATGGTTACATGACCACCGACAGCCAGGGCCGGTTTCATTTTCAGGTTTGCGAGGGACAAATCCGCCTGTTTGCCTATTCGCAAAATGGCGGTGGCAACGCGCAGGCTACGGTCGAGGCGGGCGACACCAATGTCGTGATGACCTTGAGTTCCCAGTCGGGGAATATTCTCCAGACACCGCGTCGCGCCTCGCTCAAAGGCAGCCCGCTGCCCGATTTGGCCACGGTGAATCTCGGCAGCGACACCGCGCCCGCCGGCCAGGCGGTGTTGCTGTGCCTGTTCGACGCGAGCCAGCGCCCGTCGCGGCACGTGGTCCACCAGTTGGATGAACAGGCCGCCGCACTACGGCAGCAGGGCGTCACGGTGCTGGGCGTTCAAGCCGCAGTCACCAGCGATGAAACATTCAATGAATGGAAAAGCGGCAGCCCGGTTTCATTTTCAGTCGGGCGTGTGACGGAGAGATCCGAAAAATCAAAATGGGCCTCGGCAGTTCCAGCATTGCCGTGGCTGATTCTGGCCGACGCCAATCATCGCGTGATCGCAGAAGGTTTCGCGCTCGACGAGCTGGACGCGCAGATCAGGAAATTACCGAAGTGAACGCACCGCTGCGGAGGCAGACATCCTTGCCTGCCAGCTAATGTGGCTTCCAGTTGGGCGGGGGATGTCCCCGCGAAAGGCGTAGTTTCATTGAATGACTGATTCCTGAACCATGCCGCTGCGCGGAATGACTAATTCCTAACCCATAATGACGAGAGAATACTCAAATGACTCAATGACCAAAACGGATGTCGGCCAGGGCTTCGGTATTCGGGCTTGGTCATTCTTTCGTCATTCGTCATTATGGTTTCGTCATTCGGATTCAGGGCTTGGGGTTTTGCTTGGAAGTTGGTGATTTCCGCTTCCATCCAATCCACCAACCGCCCCACTGCCTGCACCCGCCATTCCTGGACCGTCCTGATTCAGATTGAAATCCTCCCTGGAATCTGCCCCAATGCGGTGGTTATGCGGTCGTTTGGAAATGGCAACCTGAACCGTCCGTTGCATGCTGCAAGCGGCGCAGGGCCCTGTCCCGGAGGTGTAAGGCGACCTGGTGGCGCTCACGGTCTTCAAAACCGCTGTGGGGCTCAACAAAGTCCCAGGTGGGTTCGATTCCCATCCGCCTCCGCCAGTTCGAAAACTGTGGGGCAACGGAGTGTTGGAGTATTGGAGTATTGGAATTCTGCGCCCTCCACCACCCCATCACTCCATTGCTCCATCACTCCGCTTCCGCCTCCTTCGCCATGAAACGCATCCCACAACCAAAGGTGGATCCCGCCCTGCGGGATGTGGAACACCATGATTTCTGGCCCGGCTTCATCGCCGTCCTGATCGGCGGCGTCCTTGCTTTTGGCGGTGCGCGGCATCTGACCGGCGTGGACACGGTCGGGGGAAGCACCGCCTCGGAAATCCAGTTGGTCAAGGCTTTCTCCTCCGGCGGCGTGCAATATGCGAGTCAAATTGTTCCCCCGCCGCCGCCGAAACTGGATGACCCGTCCGCGGAAGCCGAAGCGCTCGACCGCTGGGCCAAACAGCAGGCCAACGCGACACCTCCCCAATGGAAGATCCGGGTTGACACGGACGCGAAGACGCCTTGTCCCACCTGAATAAAATAATTTCCGGTCACACGGCGTGGCCGATTTTAAATCCGAATGTCGAAAACCGAAAACCGAAGGAAAACCGAAGCCCGAAATCCGAATATGAATGCATGTCTGGAATCGATCGCTTTGGAATCCGGCCTTTTTTCGTCCTTCGGATTTCGGATTTCTTTCGGCATTCGTCCTTCGGATTTCGGATTTTAACATGGACTGTCCCGTGCCCAATTGTCAGGAGCGTGAACCGACGGCGCTCGGACGGAAGCTGTCGTGCCTTCGTCCCTGGTTGCAGACGGGCTTTCTCGGCATCTGGCTGGCACCGGTGGGCCGATGGCTGCACGGCATCCCCGGCTGTGTTTTCCACTGCTATTCCTGCCCGCTGTCTTCGTTCGCCTGCCCCGTGGGCGTGGCGGCGAACTACGCTGCGCTCCTGCCCGCCGCGTTCGAAGTGCCCTACCTGCTCATCGGTCTGCTGCTGGTCGTCGGTGCGGTGAGCGGCTCGCTCGTCTGCGGCTGGGCGTGCCCGTTCGGTTTCCTGCAGGATCTCCTCGGGAAAATCACCCGCAGGAAAGTGGCGTTGCCGGGCTGGATGGGTTACACGCGTTACGTCGTGCTGTTGGGATTGGTGCTGCTGCTGCCGATGGTTCTCGGCTTCAATGGTATTCCTTACGAGAACCAGGTCGTTTCCATCTGCCGGCTTTGCCCGGCGGGCGCGCTGGAAGCCGGCGTGCCTTATTCGGTCCAAAGTGTTTTGGCCGGCAAAGGTTGGGTCATGAGCTGGTTCAAAACGGGCATTCTGCTTTCCTTCCTCGCCGCCGCCTTGTTTGTTCACCGTCCGTGGTGCCGCATTTTTTGTCCGCTGGGCGGTTTTCTCGCGCTCTTCAACCGGTTCAGCCTGTTTCATCTCCGGTTCAATCCCAAGGAATGTGTGGAATGCAACCTCTGCCGCAGCCGGTGTTCGATGGGGGTGAAGGTGGACCAGAAAGTGAACGTGTCCGGCTGCATCCGCTGCCTCGAATGCACCACCTGCGGCGCGATTGAACCCTGCTTCGCCCTGCCGCAAAACGCGCCGCCAGACAAGGCGACAACTTGAGGGATTGCGCGAAAATTCCGAAGCGCCGCTTTCCCTTTTTGTCCTCGTCCTCCTCCTCGATTTTCAATTGGCGACACTCGCGTTCAACGTCGCGCTTTGTCCGTTTTGCCCGGCTGAACCCGGGCGAGGCTCTCCTGGTAAAACATCTTCACCGGCGCGCCGCCCATGGCGATGGCGCACCATGCCGCCTCGTCCAGTTCCGCCTGCGTGAGGCCCAGTTCGCGCGCCTTGCGAAAGTGCGCGTCGAAGCACGGGTGGCACCGGCTGTGCACCACCAGGCTGAACAAAATCAGTTCCTTGGCCTTCTCGCTCAGGACGCCGCCCGCCTGCACCGAGCGGATCATCGCGCCGAAAGCCTTTTGCGTTTCGCCGACGGAACTCGCCGCGCCTTCGCCCTTGAACATGTCTGCGCAACAACCTTCTTGGTGAGCGGTGGAATCTGTAGCTGATGATTTCATGGATTTGTTTTCCGGTTGAGGGACGCCTGATTTCTTCCCGCGAATCTTCGACGCGCCCGGTGAAGAGGGGATGACAAGGATTTGTGCGTCGGATGAACCGACAATCCGGCCAATGACAAAACTGCCGGCGCCGCGCCGCGCCAGGGCCTGACGCAAAGTATCCAGCCGCTCTGCGGGGACGGCGATCAGCAATCCGCCGGAAGTTTGCGCGTCGAAACCCAGGTTGACCAGTGCTTCGTCCACTTTCGGCGCCACGCGGATCGCCTCGCCGACATATTCGCGGTTTCGCTCGGTCGCGCCCGGGATCATGCCCTGCCGGAGGGCTTCAATCGCGCCGGCAAATGCCGGCAACGCATCGGCGAAAATTTCCGCGCCCAGCTTGCCCGGGCGCAGCAGGCGATGGAGATGCGCGAACAGGCCGAAACCTGTAACGTCCGTGCAGGCCGAGGCGCCGGCTTCCTTCATCGCTTCCGCCGCCGCCTTGTTCAACGTGGCCATCGAAATTTCGGCGGCAGCCATGCCTTGCGGATACCCGCGCCCGATTTGCTGGCAAAACGTCAGCACGCCGGTGCCCAGCGGCTTGGTCAACACCAGCACGTCGCCGGCCTCCGGCTTTTCCAGCGCGGCGGCAACCTTGGGATTGATCAGGCCGGTAATGGCAAAGCCGAGTTTGATTTCGTCGTCCTTGATGCTGTGCCCGCCGACGAGCGCCACCCCGGCCTCTTCAAAAATGTCCATCGCGCCGGCCAGCAACTGGTACATGACTTCGCCCGGCAATTTTTCGGTGGGAAACGCCAGGATGCTCAATGCCGTGCGCGGCTCGCCGCCCATGGCGTAAATGTCCGAAAGACAGTTCACGGCGCAGATTCGTCCGAAAAGATGCGGGTCATCCACGCACGGCGTGAACACGTCCACGGTCTGCACCAGGCAAAGGTCGTCGGATATCCGGTAAATGGCCGCGTCGTCGCCCGCCGCCAGCCCGGAAATCACGGCCGGATCGTTCACAGCGGGCAGCCGGCCCAGCACCGCGTCGAGTTCGGCGGGGGCGATCTTGGACGCGCAGCCGGCGTTGCGGACCAGCTCCATCAGTTTGACCTGCGACAGGTCCACCGGGTCGGGCCGTTCGCCGGCGCACGGGCAGATGCCGTCGTCGCGAAAGACGTCGCACGGGCATGGACGCCGCACGTCGCAGATGCAGTGGCCCAGCAGTTGCGACCGCTCCATCACGCGCCGGCGTCTGGCAAAATCAATTTTCATTCAGCAATGATTCAACCACGGATGGACACAGATGAACACGAATAAAAGAACGGCCCGTGGCTAGGATTTTGGACTGCGGCGGGAAGCGAAGCGCCACGCCGCTTTGGAAGTTCGATCCTCGGTCGAAAAGCGGTGTCGCCGCTGCGCTCTGCCACCGCACTCCAAATTTTTTGCCGTTCGTGTCGTGACGCGCCCCACATTGTGCCCATCCGTGTCTATCCGTGTTCATCCGTGGTTAAGATTTTGAATTTAAAAGCTTCTTCGCCTCGGTTCCCGGCGTCCGGTTGTTTCCGGAACGGACGGTGAAGCGGACCTTGTCCAAATAATCCACCAGCGGCACGGCGTATTTGCGGCTCACGCCGAGCGCATCGCGAAAATCCATGGTGGAGAACATCGGCGCGCGGGCGAAAAGTTTCAAGACGGTTTGTTTGCCAGCCTCCACGGCGTCGCGATGCATCCAGACGCGGTCGTCCAGCCGCACCAAAATCCCACGTTCGCCCAAGAGCCGCGTCATCGCACCGACGCGCGGCAACGGTTCGCCGAGTGCCGCCGCCAGTTCCTCCGCGCCGGGCGGCGCCCAGCCGGCCTGCTGCAACTTCGCGGCAATCTGGTCGCACAAGCGCTGGTCACGGTCCACTATCCGCGCGCTCCAGCCCGCCCGCGCCAGGATGTTTCCGTTGTGCTCAATTTGCTTCGTCCCGAGCAACGAATCCACGGCCAGGTCCAGAAGCTCGCCGTTGGTCTTGAGACCGGCCAGCAGTTCATCCCGGCTGATTCCCGCCCGTTGGGGGTTGGCGGTATGAAAGGCCTGGATGGCTGCGAGAATACCGGTCGCGGTTTTCTGGATGACATCACGGTGCAGCCACCTGCCGCCGGGTGTCGAGACCGCGCGACCTTCGGCGCGCAGTGAACCAAGCATGGCCGTCATCTCTTCCGCGCGCATGAGGCTTTTCAATTGCAGTTCGGCGGCGGTCGCCGATAGCGCGCTCTCGCGCAACATCAATTCGCACCAGCGTGCCGGTTCGGCGATGGCCGCCCGCCGGGCCGCCAGCAGCTCCAGCGTCCATTGCTTCTTCCGGCGCAACCGGATGTTGCCGATGCCAAGAAGCTGTCCGCCGCCAATCGTGGTCAGACCGGCGACGCCGGAGCCGGCCACGTTGGCCCGGACGACAAATCGTTCGCCGGGCGCCAGCGCGAGCGGTTCCGCCAGCCGGAGCTGGATCATCTGCTTCTGGCCGCCGGTCATTTCTGTGTTTTCGAGCATCGCCAGGCGGGCTGACACCGCCGCCGTCCCGACATGCAACTGCGCTTCGAGATAGTCTTCGATCTTGCCCTTGACGGAATCGAGAATCCGCAATTCAGTTTCCGCCATGGTCACCGGGGCCGGTAACTCCGATTCGCTGAGAACCATGCCGCGCCGCACCAATTCATGATCAATCTCGGGAAGGTTCAGCGCGACGCATTCTCCGGCCCGTCCCTCCGTCGCGTCTTCGCCATAAACCTGCATGCGGCGGACATGTCCGGACAAGCCGGTGGGTAGCAGATGCAGGCGGTCGCCCGGTCGCACGCGTCCCCGGGTGGGTATGCCGGTGATGACTGTGCCGGAGCCGCGAATCGTGAACACGTCCTCCACCCACATGCGAAACCAGCCGGAGCAGGGGCGGTTTTCACATTTGGCGACCACCTCGTTCAGCGCGTCGAAAAATCCATCAAAGCCTTCGCCGGTGACGTTGGAAAGCGGGCAAATTGGCGCGTTGGCCAGGAACGTTTTGGCGAGCAACCGCCGCAGATCTTGAATCACAAAGGTGCGCCGGGCCTCGTCAACGATATCCACCTTGGTGAGCGCCACCAGTCCATGACGCAATCCCATGAGCGTGAGAATGTGGAGGTGTTCATGCGTCTGCGGCATGACGCCGTCGTCCGCCGCGACCACGAAAATGACAACGTCAACGCCGTGCGCGCCGGCGGCCATATTGCGGATGAAATCTACGTGGCCCGGCACGTCCACAACGCCGACGACGCGCTTGTCCGACAACTGGCAGGGGGCGAAGCCGAGGTCAATGGTGAGGCCGCGTTGTTTTTCCTCGGCCAGCGTGTCAGTCTCGCAGCCGGTGAGCATCCTCACCAGCGCGGTCTTGCCGTGGTCCACGTGCCCGGCGGTGCCGAGCATGATGTTGCGGCGGGAAGTCATGGGGGAAATGGAGTGCTGGAGTGATGGAGTGTTGGGGAGGATGCATTACTCCAATACTCCAACACTCCATCACTCCGTTTTTCAGTCCGGCCTTTCATCCCGCAATTCTCCCCAGCGCCCCGGCAATGGCCGGCACCTGCTCGTCCGTGATGGTCCGCACATCCAACAAAACCCGCTCGTGTTCGATGCGTCCAAAGACACAAGCCCGGTCCAGTCGAAGCGCCCGTGCCAGATTCGCGGCTTTCATGCCGGGCAGGCTGACGCTCACCACGAAGCTGGGAATGGCCTCCTCCGGCAACGAACCGCTGCCCAGATAGGACTGGCTGGTGTGAATGTTCGCCTTCGCTCGCGGCGCTTTCTCCCGGATGGCTTGGGCCAACGCCTCGGCGCGTCGCTGGAGTGCGTCAGGTGGCGTGGTCATCATGCGATAAGTCGGATGCTCGCGGCGGAGCAGTTCGGGATCACGGAACAGGTGCAAGGTGCGCTCCAGGACCATGATGCAGGTCTTGTCCACGCGCAACGCCCGCATCAACGGATGCTTCCGGATCCTGGCAATCGCCTCCTTGCGGCCGACGATGATGCCGCTCTGGTTGGCGCCGATCAGCTTGTCGGCGCTGAACAAGACCACGTCCGCCCCGGCTTCGATGGATTCGCGGACGGTCGGTTCATGCGGCAATCCGAACTGGCGCAAATCCAGCAAAGCGCCCGCTCCGAGATCGTCAATCAAAAGCAAACCCTTGCTGTGCGCTAGTTCGGCCAGCTCGGCCAGTGGCACTTCGCTGGTGAAGCCGACGACGCGATAGTTGCTCGGATGCACGCGCATGAGCGCGGCGGTCTTCTCGGTAATGGCGTTGCGATAATCCTTGAGGTGCGTCCGGTTGGTGGTGCCCACTTCGACCAGCCGCGCCCGGCTTTGCGCCATCACATCGGGCAGCCGGAATGAACCGCCGATCTCGATGAGCTGGCCGCGCGAAATGACGACTTCGCGGCGCGCCGCGAGCGCGGCCAGGACCAGCAGCGTGGCGCCGGCATTGTTGTTGACGACCGTCGCCGCTTCCGCGCCGGTGAGTTCGGTGAGCAGGGGTTCGACCAGTTCGTCCCGCTCGATGCGTTCGCCCGAATCGCGATCCACGGCCAGGTTCACGTAACCCTTCAAGCCGGAAATCATCGAATCCACGACGCTGCCCGGAAAGACCGCCCGGCCCAAGCCGGTGTGGAGAATGATGCCGGTGGCGTTGATGGCTTCGCGCACGCGCGGCTCGACGGCCTGTTGCAGCAATTCGTTGGCGTGGCTCAACACCGCGTCGGCGGTGATGTGTTGCGCACCGCACCGACCTGCGGCGTCATCGAGAATTTGTTGTCGCAGACCAGCGAGGGCGCGGCGCAGACAATCGGTGACGAGCGACTGGGGGTGTTGTTGAAGCCAGCCGGCGACGGTCTCGCTCTTCAGCAATTCAGTGACGGAGGGGAGATTCCGGAGCAGCTCCTGTTTTGGGTCCGACATAATCTTTGCCTGGCGCGGTGCCCATTTCATGTGGGCACGACGTTGACAGGATGACTTCCCTGTCCTGCCAGGTCAACCTTGCGAGTGCCAAAGCGCTGGCTGGCAAAGCCGTCACCGTCAAGGTCCAGTTCGATCCGGCACCGATGGAGGCGAACGGCAAAACGATTGAAGCCCGGCTCCCGGCTGGGGGAGCAGACGCTTCAAAGCCCTCCCGGCCGTCGAGACGGCCCGGCGAGAATGGCCGCACCCAGCGCGCCGGTGAATTGCGGTTGCGGGGCGACGTGGACGGGACAAGCCAAAACTTCCTCCAGGGCGCGGGCCATGCCGGCCTGCAACGCGACGCCGCCGGTAAAATAAACCGGCGGCGAAACGAACCGGCCGGCCAGCGCCGAAACGCGCGTGGCGATGGAATTTTGCACGCCGGCCACCACGTCCGGCAGGGGCTTGCCTTCGGCCAGCAGACCGATGATTTCCGTCTCGGCGAACACCACGCACATGTTGCTGATGAGCGCGGGTTTTTTGCTTTGGCGCGCCACTTCCGCCAGCTTTTCCCAATTCAGGTCCAGCCGTGTCGCAACCATTTCCAGAAAACGTCCGGTGCCCGCGGCGCAGCGGTCGTTCATCGCAAAATCGCGGACCCGCCCGCCGTCTTCGAGACTGATGACCTTGCTGTCCTGTCCGCCGATTTCAATGATCGTGCGCGCGTCGGGAGCCACGTGATGCACTCCGCGCGCATGGCACGTAATCTCGGTGATGGTGGTGTCGGCGAAATGGACGGTGTTGCGTCCGTAGCCGGTGGCCACCACGCCGGAGATCTGCGACCGCTCCAGTCCCGCATCCTTCAAGAGTTTTTCAAAAAGTTCCGCCGCCAGCCGTTCCTGTTCCACGCCCTGGTCGGTCAGGCCGGAAGCGAGAACTTGCATCCGGTCGGTGTCAAACAACACCGCCTTGATGGAGCGCGAACCCGCGTCTATGCCGGCGCAAATCATTTGGTTCTCCTGGCCTTCGCGGTTTCAATGAGTGCCTGCAACCGCGAGCCGAGGGTCGGCAGCATGGCATCACATACCGGCGGAATTTCAAGTTCGATTGCGGGAATTCCGATTTTTCGCCGCACGATTTCGAGGATGATTTCCCCCTCGCGGGCGCAGTGGCTAGCACCGGGAATGCGCGAGACGACCACGGCCCCGGCGTGGCTGGCCTGACATTCGCGGACGATGCGCCCGGCACGGTCGGCCGTCGGGCCGACCATCGGATCGGCCAGTGCGGTGCGGGCCAGCGCTTCCAGCGGCGGCAGATTTTCGGGAATCAAATCCAGTGTGTGCGTGAACATGTAATCCGAACCGCAAATGCGCCCGCCGAGTTCCTCCAGCAGGTTCATCGCGCGCAAATCCGCGACCGGATTCACCCAGAAAACCCGCACGGCGTCGGCGCCGATGACAAACTGGTTTTGCCTGACGCGCGATTGAGCCTCGGCCAGCAAGTCCTCAAGCACGGCGACGGTTTCCCCGCGGTCGGAGCAGAAATGAATCGCGAGCATTTCCGCCACGAGCATTTCCAGGGCGGGCAAGGGAGCGGCGGGTGCGGAATAAACGGTCCGGCGCAATGTGTCCAGCAGCCGGCGCGCTTGATTCGCCGCGCGGATGCCCGCTGCCAGGCGGCCGTCGTCCAAAGTTTTTCCGGCCAGTTCACCCAGTGCCTGGCCGACGCGCTGCAATTCGGCCCGCACACATTCCACCTGGATTTTCGGCGCGGCAAGATTGCCCGGCAGCGCACAAGCGGCTTCCCCGGGCGCTGGGGAACGGCGGCGCGGGATTTCCCACCAAAAAATGGAATGTCCGAGATGTTCCAGCCGCTGCGCGATGGCTGAAAAATCGTCGCAGACCGCGCCGGTGCTGCAAATTAGCAAATCCGGCCGCGGAAAATGTTCGCCATTCTCGAAGGCCGGCAGCATTGCGCGCACCGGACAAAACGAGGCGTCCATGCCCATCGCTTCCGCCTGCTGGAGCAGCTTGTCGCCGCATTCCATGAGACACGGCGTCCACCACGCGCCGTCCGGATAAAACGCCCGCACACCGGGCAGGGAATAGGCCATGACGGGGACCGTGCCGAGGTCTTTCATCGTGCCGACAATTTTGTCGCCGCTGGCGCGGGCCTGGTGCAACCGCTCGTTTTCCGTCAGCAGAAAATTCCAGAGGCGCAGCGCGGCGGGCGAGTTGTCGAACTGCAATTGCTCCAGCCGGAAATCTTTTTCGCGGACGACATGACGCCGCAGCGGCCCGCTATAACCGGTTTCGCGCAGGCCGTCCCGCCGGAGTTGCTCGTAGCGGTCGTCCCACTCGTCCAGATTCAACTTGCGCGGCGAAGTGTTCATCTGAGCGTTTCCACAAAAGCTTGGAGGCGGTTGAACTCGCGCGGTGCGGCGCCCGGTTCTCCGCCGGCTTCAAGCAGCAAAACCGGCAGGCCGAAAGATTCGCGCAAGGTCTGCGCCTCGGCGCGCCACAGATCGCAGCCGGTGAAAAGCCAGAGCACGATGCCGCGCACGTGGCGGGATGCCAGCCGCGGCTTCAGCCACGAATAAAGCCGCGTATTCGGCCGCTGGAACACGTCAACGATGTTGTCGCAACAGCCTTGGACGAGCACGTCGAATGGATGGTTTGCGCCAGTTTCAATTTCAAACGCCGGGGACAGGCTGCGCTCGCCGGTTTCGGTCGCGTTCAGCACGACACGTCCGCCAACGGCCTCGATTTCGTCCAGCACTTTCCAGTGCGGCGCGAGAAACGGCCCGCCGACCAGGGCGAGCGGAATTTGATTTGCCGGCGCGGCCGGCGGCGGCGGTGAAAAAGCGCCGTCCCAATGAAATCGCGCCACGGCTTCGGCAAATCCGCGCGGAGAACCGGCTGACGCCGATTGGAGCAAACGTTTTCGCGTCCGGCTGGATTGTAACATTTCCTGCCACAACTCTTCGGGCGATGGCGCCCGGCCGCCGATGGCCAGGAGAAATTGTCCCAGCCGTTCCAATTCGGAGCGGAATATCTGCCCGGCCGCCGCCGTCTGCCACGTTGCCGGCAGGTTGAACAAAAACGCGCGGCGCTGTCCGCGGAGAATCGCCACGTCAAAGCCGCGCCGCAACTGGTCGCAGGCCGTTGAAAAAATCACGGCGGAATCCGTCTGCGCCCCGGCAAACCGGACTGCGGCCTCCGCAAACGCGCAAACGCCGGCGGAAAGCGGCCACGCGCCGGTCTGGAAATTTTCCGCCGACCAGATCCCGCGCGGTTGCAACCCGTGCGCCCGGACCCATTCGGCGGGAATCCACGGGCTGGTGAGGAACACGTCCATTTTACGCGCCGGTTTTACCGGGTTTTTTCCGCGACGATGAGACCCTGGATGATTTTTCCGGCTTGGGCGAGCGATTGAACAAAACGCATTTCCCCGGTGAGGGTTTGCGCGAGGGCGGTGTCGAAGCCGATGATTTTCAGCGCGTCGAAGGTCAGTTGTTTTTCAATCATGTCGAGGTAAAGCGACACGCAGGCGGCGAAGCGTCCGGTATCCTGCGCGACCCGCACGGAGCAGCCGCTGGCTTCGAGCAGCGACTGGTATTCGCCGGACGTGAGCACGTTGGGAAATTTCATGAAACCGAGATAACGAGCGGCCTCGTCACCGGTCAATCCAGCCGGGCCTTCCATCCAGTCGGTGAAAACAATTTTGCCCTGCGGTTTGATCAGCCGGGCCGCCTCGGCGATCAACTTCGCCTTGTCCTCAACGTAGCACCACGCGTCTTCGCCCCAAACGAAATCAAACCGGCCGGCTGGCAGGCCGGTCGCGCAGGCGTTGCCTTCGACGAATGAAATTTTTTCCGCGAGCCCTTCGTCAGCGCAGCGGCGGCGGCCCAGTTGCAGCACGGCGGGCGTGGCGTCCACGCCGGTCATGTGCGCCACGTTGAGGAAGCGCGCTAAAAACCTCATGCCCGCGCCGTTACAACAGCAGAGGTCAACACCCCGTGCGCCGGCGGCGATGCCGGCGCGCCGGGCGAGTTCCATCGAGGATTGGAAGCCGCCGAGGTGAATTTGTTCGCCCATGAGCAGTTCCCAGAGGCGGCCTTCCGGCCCGGAATAAACGGCTTGGACATCCGACAGGTGAATTTGGGGTGCTGATTTCATGGTGATTGTCTGCTGCGAATTGTCTCAAACAAAGCTTCGACGCGCGCCGAAATTCTCGCGGAGTCCGACGGCGAATAATCCGTCGTGATTTTCAGGTAGGGAAGATGAAGCTCCTCCTCGGCCAGTTTGCGGACGTGGAATGATTCGATGTCGTAGGTGAGGCACGCCTGCCAGACCAGTTCGATGACGCAGTGCGGACGGAATTTCGCCGCGAGCGAGCGAAGCGTTTCGAAACGCCGGACGTTCGGCGTCATGACCGAACACGGCAGATGGTAGTATTTCCGGGCGATGGCGCACAGGGGATCCGGCTCGTCCAAATCCACATCATCGAGAATCGGTTTGAGGCCGGTGCAGTTTTCCATGGCGACCACCACCGCGCCGGCGGCTTCGATCAGTTCCAGCACGCGTTCCGCGCCGTGGACGATCGGCACGCCCGTCAGCAGGACGCGGATTTCTGACTTGTTCCGCTGGTTCGTCCTGGTTGGCTGTTGATTTGCATCGCCGCTAAAAACTTCAAGGGCGCGTTCATACTGCCGGAGATCCTCTTCGACGCCGGAAATGATGCTTTTGAACTCGATCAATTGCCGCCCCGTAAGCGGCGGCGGGTCACGCATCATCAGGGCGGCCAGTTGCCGCCGCAATCCGCGTTCACGATTCATCAGCCGGATGGCTTCGCGAAGCTTCTCATCGGTGATGTTCGTGTGGAAGCGCTGCTCCAGGTGTTCCTTGAGTTTCCGCACCTCGTGTGTCCAGCGTTCGAGCGCGTCGGGGTCATCGGCTTTCTGGGGCAGTTCGAGCACATACATCGGCTTCGTGGCGCCCATCAGCTCGAACATCTTCTTCTTCCCATCGCAAGTCGTCTCGGCGACCACCAGGTCCGACCAGTTCAAAAATGGATTTGAGCCTTTGACGTGATACCCGAAGGTGGACTTGATCAGGGGGCACAGATTGGCCGGCAGATATTGTTCCGCCTCCGGAATGGTTGCCGCGGAGCCGCCGCACAGGCAGACCGGCACGGCGCCGGCGGCGAGGATGATTTCGCGTGGCGTGAACTCGCACAGGATGCCCACGATCGGCCGGCCTTCAGCCTTGGCGGCTTCGGCGTAATCGTAGCAGTGGTCCATCATGCCGGCAAACCAGGCCAGCGGTTCCGGCAAAGCTTCTGCGCGCGCGGCGGGTGATTGACAGCAAGGATTATGTGCCATAACGGCTGCTCATTGCCGGTGCATGGCCGCAAGCGGCTCACCGCGGTTCGGACCGCTCCGGATTGGATTCGCGTGGCGCATGGTGTGACCCGGTTAAGATTGGGCCGGCGGCTTTGTAGTTTTTGGGGGTGATTCTGTCAACCATTGTTGGCAAAAAGTTTCCGCGCCGCATCCGCGGTTCAGGATTGTTCCTGACCGGGTGCAGGATTGGGAAAAGGGATGCTAACAGCCCGTTCAAAATGTAGGAGCCGGGGTAACGAGGCTCAAATCTCTCCGGGAATTGGCGTCGGTTCAGGCCTCCTTACGTCGGATCCTACTTTTTAAAAAGGCCGCCAAACCGGAAAATTATTTCTGGAAAGCGGCGGAGTTTTCCACCAATCTGTCTCCCGGTTAATTATGGATGTTAAACTTCCCAAACTTGGAGAGGGCGCTGATTCAGGCGTCGTGGTCAATGTCTTCGTGAAGGAAGGCGACCAGGTCGCCAGGGATCAGGCCATCCTCGAATTGGAAAATGAAAAGGCCGTGGCTTCCATCCCGTCCACGGCCGCCGGTGTCGTCACAAAAATTTACGTCAAATCGGGCGACAAAATCAGCGTTGGCCAGCGCCTGCTCTCATTGAGCGGTGGTGAGCAGCCGGTTGCCGCCGCCGCGCCCGCCACGAAGCGGGCCGTGCCGGAGCCCGAAACGCCTGTGGAAGAACCGGCAGCCGGGGCCGGGGAGGAGATTCCGAAACCCGTGGCCGCGCCGGTCGCCTCGCCGTCGGTCCGCCGGCTCGCGCGCGAGCTGCGCATTGATTTGTCCAGGGTGCGCGGCAGCGAGGCGGGCGGACGGATTGTCCTCGGCGATATCCGCGCCTACCTCGCGCGTTTGCAGAAGGCGACGGACAAACCCAAGGTTGCGGCCACGGCGCCGGCAAAACCGGCCGCCGAATCAATTGATTTTTCCAAATGGGGGCCGGTGACGAAGAAGCCGCTGACGCAACTGCGCCAGGTGATAGCGCGGCGCCTGTGGGAAAGCTGGAACGCCATCCCGCACGTCACGCAGTTTGACGATGCCGATTTCACGCGGCTCAACGAGTTGCGGAGGAAATACGCGCCGGCTTATGAGAAAAAGGGCGCGAAGCTCACGCTCACACCCCTTGTGCTCACGGCGCTGGTTGGGACGTTGAAAAAGCACCCGATTTTCAACTCCAGCCTTGATGAAGTTGCGCAGGAGGTTGTGTTCAAAGAATATTTTCACATCGGCATTGCGGTGGACACCGAGCAGGGCCTGATCGTGCCGGTCATCCGCGATGCGGACAGAAAGAGCGTGCTTGATTTGGCGAAGGAACTGGAGCAGCTCGCGCAGAAGGCGCGCGAGCGCAAGGTGACAGCGGAGGAGCTGAAAGGCGGCACGTTCACCATCACCAATCAGGGCGCCATCGGCGGCGCGCATTTCACGCCCATCATCAACAAACCGGAGGTGGCCATCCTCGGTCTCGGACGCGGCGCGATGAAACCGGTGGCGCGCGACGGCAAGGTCGAAGTATGCATGATGACGCCATTAGGATTGTCCTATGATCATCGGGTAATTGACGGCGGCGAAGCAGCGCGGTTCATGGTGGATTTGGTGAAAGCGATGGAGGACTTTGGCGAGAAAGCAATAAAACTGTGAACGGAGTAATGGAGTGGTGGAGTGGTGGAGTGGTGGAGTGATGAGATATGGAAACGAATTATCGGAACAAAAATCGCGGATATCAGCAACTGCGGATGTGGCAGGATGCGATTGATTTTTACGTTTCTTGTAGTCGTGTTTTCCAGACATGGCCTTACGATTTGCGACGTGTCGCGTCGCAGGGAATTGCTTCCGCGGATTCAGTGCATCGAAACATCGCCGAAGGTTATTGCCGCCGCTCCCTTCGTGAATATCTGCAATTTTTAAACTTTGCGCTCGGCTCATTGGGTGAAAGCGTTTCCGGCCTCATTGCTTATCGCAAGGCCGAGCAAATCAAACAAGACAGCTTCGATCAATTGAACAGCCTGGCCTTCAAACTTGGAAATGGTCTTTTGAAACTTGTTGAAAGCCTTGAACGCAAAGAAATGGCTGGCGATTGGATTGACCATCTTGTCCTAAAAGAGAGTAACATTGCCTACGGTGGCGCTGAATGAACAACACTCCATAACTCCAATACTCCATCACTCCATTTTTTCCTATGGATCCCATCAAAACTCAAATCGTGGTTGTTGGCGCGGGCCCCGGCGGATACGCCGCGGCGTTTTATGCCGCTGATCTCGGCAAAAAAGTCATCCTCGTCGAGCGCGAGAAGCGGCTCGGCGGCGTTTGCCTGAATCGTGGCTGCATTCCGTCGAAGGCGCTGCTTTACGCCACACACCAAATCACCGTCGCCAAGGAATCCGAACATCGCGGCATCACGTTCACGCCGCCGACGGTGGATTTGTCGAAGCTCCGCGCGTGGAAGGAGTCCATTCTGGAAAAACTCGGCGGCGGGGTGTCGTTCCTGGCGCAAAAACGCGGCGTGCAGGTGCTTCAAGGACGCGGTTACTTTGAGGATTCACGGACATTGCGCGTCGAGACGGAGCAGGGGCAGCAGTTCATTCAATTTGAAACGGCCATTCTCGCCGTCGGTTCGCTGCCGGCGCTGCCCAAGGTGTTCGACCTCGGCAACCCGCGCATCATGACCTCCAACGAGGCGCTCGAAGTCCAGGACATCCCGGAAAACCTGCTGGTCGTCGGCGGCGGTTACATCGGCATGGAACTGGGCACCGTGTACGCCGCGCTCGGCAGCAAAACCGTGCTGGTGGAGGCGCTCGACACCATTCTCGCCGGCGCTGATCCCGACCTCGCGCGGCCCGTGGTGATGAACGCGAAGAAAATGTTCAAGGAAATCCGGCTCAGGGCGAAGGTGACGAAGATGGCGACCGCCGGCAAACAAATCAAAGTGGAGATGGAATGCGGCGGGCAAAAGCTCGAAGAACTTTACGACCGCGTGCTCGTCGCCGTCGGTCGTGTGCCGAACAGCGCCGATCTCGGCCTCGAAAACACCAAGGTCGAGCGGGATGACAAAGGCTTCGTCAAGGTCAACCATCACCAGCAGACCGGCGACCCGAACATTTACGCCATCGGCGACATCGTGGGCGGGATTTTGCTGGCGCACAAGGCGCACAAGGAGGCGCGCATTGCCGTCGAGAACATCAACGGTGAAGACGTCACCTTTGAAAACATCGTCATTCCGGCGGTCGTGTTCACCGACCCGGAGCTGGCGTGGTGCGGGTTGAACGAAGCCGAGGCGAAAGCCAAAGGCGTGAAATACGAAGTGGCGATATTCCCGTGGTCGGCTTCGGGCCGGGCGATGTCGTTCGACCGCACGGACGGCTTGACGAAAATGTTGATTGATCCCGAAAGCGACCGGGTGCTGGGGGTGGGCATCGTGGG
This sequence comes from Verrucomicrobiia bacterium, assembly GCA_049692125.1. Lineage (GTDB taxonomy): Bacteria > Verrucomicrobiota > Verrucomicrobiia > Limisphaerales > UBA11358 > UBA11358. Next base: position 30,238 of record JBAVOO010000088.1, read on the forward strand.
CGCGGGCGCGGGCGAATTGATTGCCGAAGCGGTGCTGGCGTTGGAAATGGGTGCGACCGCCGAGGACATTGCGCTGACGGTGCATCCGCATCCGACGCTGTCCGAGACGTTGATGGAATGCGCCGAAGTATTTTATGGCCACGCCACGCACACGATTTCGAAGAAAAAGCCAACGCCGTAAAAAATCGTCCTCGAAATTCTGGCAAAGATAGAGACAAGCGGCCGCATGTTTGTTTTTACTCTCGCCCTCAACCTGACCTTCTCCCCCGGGAGAGGAACAGCATTCGCACCCGACGTGATAATTTTGACAACTCACGATTCGCCAACAAACTGACGGTGGTTCACCCTCTCCTGGAGGAGAGGGCCGGGGTGAGGACGGCGAACGATAGTTCCTGCCTGTTTCCTCATTGCCGACCCGCTGCCGCGTGTTTGGTGGCGTGGTTTCGGAGGTGGCTGAAATTTCCCTGCTCGCCGCAGGCCACAAAACCTTCCGTCACCGTTTTCAATTCCTCCCAGCGCGCGCGGATTTCTTTGGCCTCCGCCGGCGTGATCTGGTTGTCGGCGGCGGCGGTGGCGATGACGGCGAGGAGGTCGGCGAATTCCTGGACGATCTGGTTGGTGGCGGGAATCAGGAAATGCGGATGCGGCGTGTGCTTCGGGTTTTGAATAAAAAAGCCGCCGGCACGCTGGCAAATCCATTGGACAAGCCTGTGGTCGCCGGTGCTGGTCAGCAAGGCTTCGATGCGGTCGAGCGGGTTGCTGGTGCCGCTGCCGGCGGCGTGGTCCGGCGGCTCGGCCCATTTATAGACCATCGAAAGCGACAGGCCGAGATCGGCGGCGACCTGTTTGGGGGCTTTTTTGTCGAAAACCTCGCGCAACAATTCATAGGAATGCATGACGGGACAATGGAAAAGCGGGGCGGGTCGGTCAAACCTAAAAACCGGAGTCCGAAATCCGAATACCTAAGGAAATCCGAATACCGAAGGCCGAATTCGGTTGCTTTCGGTGGCTGTTCAATTGTCCGGCAACTCACCAAACGAATACAATTTGCATTCGGATTTCGGATTTGGCCCAGACATCTGAACGCGGGACTCCGGGCATTTACAAACCTCATGCAAAATTATAGATGCAGGTTTGCCAGACCCGGTGTTTGATAAGCGCGACGCATGAAACACAATGGCGAAATCCAGCATTCCTTTCCGACTTGCTTTGAAAGCGGGTTGGGTTTCTACTCGCTCCCACAACAACTCAGCGAGGATTTATGATTATCTACACGATCTGCTTGGTGGTGGGTTTGGCGTTCGCCTTCATCAGCGCGATCGCCGGTCACTTCTTTGGCGGCCACGATGGCGGCGGGGCCGTCGGGACGGGCGGCCACGCGGAGGCCGGTTATGACCACAGCGGCGTGCCGGGGATTTCGTTCTTTAGCCCCACCGTGCTGGCGTGCTTTGTGACCGCTTTCGGCGCTTGCGGACTCATTCTGAGCAAAGTTGAAGCGACGCGAAGTGTGTGGGTCAGCGCCCCGATTTCGGCAATCGCCGGACTGGCAATGGCGTTCGTCACCTTTCTGCTTTTCAATTGGATGTTCAAGCAGACCGAAAGTTCGAGCGAATCCCGCGTCGCCTCCCTGATTGGCCAGGAAGCCTCGATTGTGACGCCCATTCCGGAAAACGGCGTCGGTGAAATCGCCTACATCCAGGGCGGATCCCGCTATACCGCCCCGGCGCGGACTGAAAGCGGCTCTCCGATTCCCGCCGGCAAGCCCGTTCGCATTACCCGCATTGCCGGCACACAGTTTTACGTTGATGTAATAAACTGAACCACCCAACCGCCACTCCCAATTACAACTTACAACTAAAGGAACACTATGTTTACCCCAATCCTCCTGGCCGACATCACCTTCACCGCCTATGTCATCGGTGGAGTCATCGCGGTCGTCATTGTCCTTTTCATGTTGCTCGGCCTCTGGGCCAGCCGCTACACCAAGGTCGGTCCCAACCAGGTGCTGGTCATTTCCGGCCGCAAACGACGGATCATCGATCCCGACGGCACCGCGCGTGATGTCGGGTTCCGCATCGTCAAAGGCGGCGGCCGGTTCGTTTGGCCGGTGTACGAAAAGGTGGATATCCTCTCGCTCGAATTGCTGACCATCGACGTGCAGACGCCGGAGGTCTATACGAGCAAAGGCGTGCCGGTGAAGGTGGACGGCGTGGCCCAAATCAAGGTCAAGGGCGATGACATCTCCATCGCCACGGCTGCCGAACAATTTCTCAGTAAAGGCGTTGACGACATCAAAAACATCGCCATGCAAACGCTCGAAGGCCATTTGCGCGCGATTCTCGGCACGATGACCGTTGAGGAAATCTACCAGAACCGCGACGCCTTCGCCCAGAAAGTCCAGGAAGTGGCGGCGGGCGACATGGCCAACATGGGCCTCGGCATCGTCAGTTTCACCATCCGCGACATCCGCGACACGCAAGGCTACCTCGACGCGCTCGGCAAACCGCGCATCGCCCAGGTCAAACGCGACGCCATCATCGCCCAGGCCGAGGCCGACCGCGATGCGCAGATTCGATCCGCGCAGGCGAATCAGGCGGGGCAGGAAGCGAAGTTCGTCGCCGACACGAAAGTTGCCGAGGCGCAACGCAATTACCAATCCAATGTCGCGCAATACCAGGCGGCGGTGAACCAGCAGAAGGCGCAGGCCGACCTGGCGTATGATTTGCAGAAATTCAAGACCGGCCAGCTCGTGAAGGCCGAGGAAGTGCAGGTGCAAATCATCGAGAAGCAAAAGCAAATCGAGCTGCAGCAGCAGGAAATCCAGCGCAAACAGCGCGAACTCGAAGCCAATGTCCAGAAACCCGCCGACGCCGAGCGCTACAAAGTCGAGACGCTGGCCAACGCGAGGAAATTCCAGCTCGAAACCGAGGCGGCCGGTGCGGCGTCCGCGACGAAAGCGACCGGTTTTGCCGGGGCCGACGTCGTGAAAGCCACGGGTCTGGCCGAAGCCGATGCGAACAAGGCGCGCGGTCTGGCCGAGGCGTCCGTCATCGAGGCGCAAGGCAAGGCGACCGCCGAAGCCATGCGGGTGAAAGCCGAAAGCTTCAAGCAATACAACCAGGCGGCGGTCATCGAAATGATTGTGCGGGTGATGCCGGAAATCGCGGGCAAGATCAGCGAGCCGCTGAGCAAGACCGAGAAGATGGTCATCATCAACAGCGGCAACGGCCCCGGCGGCGGCGCGAGCAAGCTGACCGGCGACGTGACCACCATCATCAGCCAGTTGCCGCCGGTGCTGGAGAGCCTGACCGGCGTGAAGTTTGAAAAATTGCTCGAACAGGTTCCCGCGCTGAAAAAGGCGATGAGCAAGGACGACGATAAAGGGAAATGACCAGTGTTCCGTAGGAGCCGAGGTGACGAGGCTCAAATTGATGCATAATTGAGACTCCTTACGTCGTCTCCTACGGTTGTTTGAATGATTATGAAACTTTGCCGTTCACATGACGACCGCCGGCTTGCCGGAGTTTGCGGCGGGTTGGCGAAGCATTTTGATCTGCCATCATCGAAGCTGCGCGTAGTCTGGGTTTTGGGAACGCTTTTCAGCGCGGCATTTCCAGGCATCTTTTTATATCTGGCGCTTTGGTATTTGCTGCCGGAAGAACCGCCGCCCGCGCCCAGCTTTGAACCGCCGCCGTTGCAGCCGTGGAAAAAAACAGCCTGAGAAAACGAAACGAAAATGACCAACCGCGACAGCCTAAGATGAAGCTCAAGAGCAATGAGATTTTTGATGAATTATGTAAAGTAGTGAACTTATATGTCGCGATTCTTGCGATTATCACGCTTTTAGCGGCGGTTGGCTTCTTTAAAATTAAGTCTGAGCCGGTCGTCAGGGTGTTGAAACCCATTTACTTTCTTGATATGAACGGGATCGTTCGTGCAGCAAAAAAGGGTGGCGTTGTCGATTCCATACCCAAAGAGTGGAATCAATTCACAAATAAGCTCATGACGTATGGTCACAATGTCGGACTCCATATGTTTGGTATTAAAATTGGCCAAGGGCTTGCACCCTATGAAGATAATTTTGGCACGAATTTCACTTTTGGCCTTCCGGTCTATACGCATCCGCAGGACATGCTCGTTGACTTAGGACTGATTGACAAGCCGAGTACGAATCATCTCAATAAAACGATTCTCTCCGATGACCAAAAAAGACTAAGACTACAGGGGCTTTTAGGTTTGGATCTTCAGGCTGTCGCTTGGAAACAACATCTAGAGCCGGGTTGGAATATGGACCGCAATCCACTACAGATCTTTGTCACACTTACGAATATAGTGTATGGTTCGTTTGACGAAGCAACCGCCAGTTTTGTCAATGAGCTTCGCGATTCAGTTTACGTGGTGTCTATTATCTCCGTCGAAAATCCAACTTCTGAGGCAATGGAGAACGTCCGCATAGCTGTTAGCGACAGTGTTTATGGAACTGGCACTGAGTTGGTGGGGTGGTCTGTTTTACCACAAGTCACAGATAACACAAGCCGATCGCGTCTTCTTCGACTAAACGTAGAGCACATAAACGCCGGCGAAAGTATTGAAGTCGTGTTTCGAGGAAAACGATTCATTCGACCTGAAGAAGTTATGGTTTCCTTGGCACCTTTGAGCATACAAAAATCCAAGGTTGCTCTGATTATGCTCTCTACTCTCTGTGTGACCATACTTCTATGGTGGATAACCTTAAAGAGACTTACATAATGCGCCTATTCGAAGCCATCATTGATGCGAACCACCGGGCGGTGGCTGGTGACACGACGGCCGGTCTGCATCCGGCGGATTTCGAGGCTGAATTGCCGGTCATCGCGCTGACGTGTGTTGATCCGCGGTTGAATGCGTTATTTCCGAACGCGCTGGCGTTGCCTGCCGAGGAGTTCATCTGGCTGCGCAACGCGGGCAACATCATCACCGGGCCGCTGAGCAGCACCCTGCGGTCGCTCGCGCTGGCGTGCGCGGTCAAGGGCGGCAAGGAAATCGCCATCATCGGCCACACGGACTGCCAGATTTGCAAAACGACGGCGATGCAGTTGCTCGACAAATTGAAGGCCTTGGGCGTCGAGCGGCATTTGTTGCCAGAAAACATCAACGAATTTTTCGGCATGTTCAGCAGCGAACGGCAGAACGTCATCAAGGCTTGCGACATCGTCCGGCACAGCCCGCTCATCGGCCCGAAAATCCCGGTGCATGGTTTTTTGGTGGACATCGAAACCGGCCGGCTCGAATGGATTGTGAACGGCTACGAAGCCTGGCAGACGTTGCCAAGCCCAAGCGACGCGATAAAAGGCGCCGGGCCGATGGCCGGGGCACTCGGCTCGTTCGCCGCGTTCAACATCGGCGAAATGAAATTCCCTGAAGCGAAAATCGGCGAGGTGGTGACGAAAGCCGAAGACTGGCTGTCGCAGAAAATCGGGCAGTTGGAAGTCAAACCTTCCCAGCCGTCGGCTCCGGCTGCGCCCGCGCCGCAGGTTCCGCCTTTGCCCGCCGCGCCGGTCATCCCGCCGAAAATCCCGCTGCCGCCGCCGATTCGCCCCAAAATCATTCCGACCCGAGGCCGGCGGTGAAGGTTCGGAGTCCCGCGTTTATTACACATCGCGTTTGGTGTCCACCCTTCAGGGTGCCATGCCGTCACCAACACGCTGAAGCGTGGACACCAAACCGTTTTCGTGATTGAAAGCGGCGGTCGGCAGGCTAGAATCAGTGCTTCGATGGTCCGGGGCGTAGCGTAGCTTGGCTAGCGCGCTTGCTTGGGGTGCAAGAGGTCGTGAGTTCAAATCTCACCGCCCCGACCATTTCTTCCTCCGCCGGTTGCGGCCTCAACGTGAGGGTCAGGCTGCCGAAGTCCACTTCAAACTGCCGGTTGGGCCGGATGACGACCTTCCGGACAAGGCCGTCCGCAATTAATCATTCGCGGTCAAACACCAGCGTGGTTTTGTCGTCCGTGATCGTCAGTCGCGTGTCTTCGATCTGGACGGGCATGGATTGGTTTTTGCCGCCGCTGCTGAGCGACAATTCGTAATCAGCCCCGTCACCTTTCCATTTACCCTGCCACGTGGCGGTTTCAGTGGTGGGCGGCTTGCCGGGCTGCGTTTTAAGATGAGGCAGATTTTTCAGGAACGCCTGGCCATCGGCGCCGGCGACGAAGGCGGTCTTGGCATACGATTGCGTCACCCAGGCGCGCAGTATCCGCATTTCGTGCGACGAAATGACCTTTTGCGTCTCCAGCAGCCGGCTCGTGGTCGCGGCGATGTTGAAATCCCAACGGCCGACGATTTTTTCCGAACCATATTTTGCCGACTGGCCGGTTTGCAAATAGGCGCACAGGTCGTCAAAATTGTCCTGGACAATGCCCCACACCAGGTCGGCCGTCTCCCGGTTTTCCCAGAGGGATTTGAACTGGTCGTTGTCGAGCAATTGCCGGATGGGCGCGTGTTGCTTCCACGCATTTTGAAACTCGGTGTTCTGGCCGAGCTGTTTGAAGTCATCGCGTTCGGTCAGGGAAATAAACATCGGATAATCCGCCAGGCGGTCGCGCAACTGCGGGTTTTGGCAGAGCAGTCCGGCGAGATCGGCATTCTTGAAATAACTGTCCGGCATCGGGTCAATGCCGCGCGCAATCTGGGCGAACCCGGTGGCTTCCGAATCATGCCCCAGCCGGTTCAGCAGTTTGACCAGCCGGCCTTCGTCGTCGGATGTGGCGACCTGGGCCGTCCAGTAGCTCAAATCGAAAATGATGAACGAGATCAGCACGAGATAGGCGAGGCCGTTCACCAGGCCGAGACCGAGGCCGAGCCGGGCATTCAGCCGGTTCCACCGGAGCAATTGCAGGCTGTCTTCTTTGTATTTGAAATGAACTTCCACCTTGCGATGCACAAAAAACCCCGCCGATTTGAATGGAATCAACAAAATCCAAAACACGATCAACGGTGACACCAGCCAGAGGACGGTCGGGTCATGAATGCCCACGTGCGGCAGCATCGGCTTGACGTATTTGGCGAGTGGCCCGGCCAGCAACGCGGAAACAATAATGCCGAGCAGCGAGAACGACACGCGAACCGCGCCCTGCCGGTAACCGAGGGCGGCCAGCGACAGCAGCATCACCGAAACCAGAATCCAAATGGTCATACCCACAAATAAAAACCATTTGGCCAAAAAAGCACGCTAAAATTTGTCTTCGCCCAACCCGGGAGCGCCGGCGCTCCCAGGATTCCGCGTTGAAACCGGGCAGGGGATGAAGCAAATTGCGCGTAGTGAAGATTTCCGTCGTTGTTCCAGCCTTTAACGAAGAGCGGTTGCTCGGCGAATCGCTGGCACAAATCAAATCAGCGGCCCAGGCATTCGCGCAGCGCGGCTGGGACTTTGAGACGATTGTGTGCGACAACAATTCCACCGACCGCACGGCGGAAATCGCGCGGGCGGCGGGCGCAACCGTCGTGTTCGAGCCGGTCAATCAAATCGCCCGCGCCCGGAATTCCGGCGCGGCGGCGGCCACCGGCGACTGGCTGATTTTTGTGGACGCGGATTCGCGTCCGAATGCCGGACTGTTTGCCGAAGTTGCGGGGCAAATCAGTTCCGGTCGCTGTCTGGCCGGCGGGGTCACGGTCCGGATGGATGAGAAACATCTGGTGGCCGGGTTCGCCACGTGGCTTTGGAACTGCGCCAGCCGGATGGGGCGGTTGCTCGCTGGCTCATTTATTTTTTGCGAAACGGCGGCGTTCCGGAAAATCGGCGGTTTCAGCAACGAATTATTTGCGGCGGAGGAATTGGAGTTGAGCCGGCGGCTGCGGCGGCTGGCGCGGGAAACGAACCGGAAAATTATAATTTTGCACCGGCATCCGCTGATCACTTCCGCGCGGAAGATGCGGCTTTACACGATGCGGGACCACCTCAAATTGCTGGTGCGCGTGCTCTTCAACCGCCGTGCCCTGACCCGCCGCGAATCCTGCACTTTGTGGTATGACGGGCGGAGATGACACCTTTAATGTCGCGGCGAAGGGTTGTCCTATTTAAAAAACTTCATGAACGGTTCAATTATCATCATTGTAGCGATCAAACATTCTGGCAGCGTCGCTAGCTGGTGACGAGAATCGCCAGAAAACATAGAAGGCGGTAACGTCCCTTGACCATTGAATAAAGACAGTAAGTAAATAATGCCATAACCCCTTGCTGCTCATGCAGCAAAACTTGGAGGCGGAGGTCGGAATCGAACGATGTCTTCACCGACTACCAGCCTCAATATCCTGATTTACAGGGTTATTTTAACGTTGACTTTACAAGGGTTCAAAAGGTTTCTGACACTATCCGCTCACTACCGGACATAACACGCCACCTACACGCTTACTACTCGGTTATTGAAGAAATCGTTGAAGGTTTCGTTGAAGGTTTTTTAACCGGGTTGGAAGCATCCGCAGACGGACCCATCCGGGCAAGGGGTCGTCCGCTTGCATTGCACCAGCCCGCTACGGCACGGAGCGGATGCGCCAGAAGTTATTGGTGGCTGCGTTCGGCGTGTTGGTGAACACCAGCGCCCCGCCTGCGCCGGCGGGATTGGTCACCTGCGGCACCCAGTTGGCCGGCACTAGGCTGACGGAACGGTCCAGCGCATAATTCGTTCCGGCCATGCCCACATCGGACAAACACACGCCGCCGCCGCTTAAAAGCCGGACGGAGATTTGATTGTAGCCTGGGACCCCGGCCACAATTTGCTCGGGAAGGTCGGTTCCATAGTGAGGAAAGGTGCCGTAAGTGCCGTCGCCCAACTGACCCCAAAGGTTCCAGCCCATGGCCCACAGGCTCCCGTCGCTCTTGATAAACAGGCTGTCGTCCCATCCGGCGGCAATCCCCGTGACGTTGCTGGCCACAATCTGCTCGGGTCGGTTGATGCCGTTGCCGTTGTAAGTGCCGTCGCCCAACTCGCCAACCTCGTTGAGGCCCATGGCCCACAGACTGCCGTCGCTCTTGAGAAACAGACTGTGTTCATACCCGGCGGCAACCTTGGTCACGGGTTGCGCGCCGCTGGTGAGCGCTTGCAGCACCATCGCATAAAGGAGGGAAGCTTGAATCAGGACGTATCTGGCTTTCATAACGATTTCAGGCTTAAACTATGGCGTTTTAGGCCAATAGAAACCACTGCTGCCGGTTGGTAACAGCCACATTTTGATCCGTTTCACCGGGTGGCATGGCAGCTTGGAATATGCCAGTTTACCGCCAGTAACCGATGTCCAAAGCGCCGTTAAGGTTGGCGTTTCCTATCAAATCAAAAAGGTGCGGGGAAAGTGATTTTAAAAAAGAAAATTCAAATTAAGGCACTACCGAATTTAACCACGGCTGGTCGCAGTGCAAAAAGTTCAATTGCCTTTCAAAAAATCAGTGACAGTCATTGTGCCGCTTGCAAAACTGCCAATCATCACGTTATGAAAAATCCATTTCCTCTCATCGGTTCGCTTCCCAAAATCGGCATCCGGCCCGCCATTGACGGCCGGCGCAAGGGCGTCCGCGAATCGCTCGAAAAACAGGTCATGGGCATGGCCAAAAACGCCGCGAAATTTTTGTCCGCCAACCTGCGTTATCCGAACGGCAAACCCGTCCAGTGTGTCATTGCCGATTCCTGCATCGGTGGCGTCGCCGAAGCCGCCGCCTGCGCGGAAAAATTCCAGCGCGAAGGCGTGGGTTTGTCGCTCACCGTCACACCGTGCTGGTGCTATGGCAGTGAAACCATGGACCTGGACCCGCTGATCCCGAAGGCGGTGTGGGGTTTCAACGGCACGGAACGGCCCGGCGCGGTCTATCTCGCCGCCGTGCTCGCCGGTTACAACCAGAAAGGTCTGCCGGCGTTCAGCATTTACGGGCGCGACGTGCAGGACGGCGGCGACACCAGCATCCCGGCCGATGTTCAGGAAAAACTGCTGCGCTTTGCCCGTGCCGGTCTTGCCGCCGCCATCATGCGCGGCAAAAGTTATTTGTCGCTGGGCGGCGTTTCCATGGGCATTGCCGGTTCCATTGTCGAACCATCCTTTTTTGAAAGTTTCCTCGGCATGCGCGTCGAGTGCGTGGACATGACGGAGTTTGTCCGCCGCATGGAGGAAAAAATTTATGACGAGCGCGAATTCAAACGCGCCTACGCCTGGACGCGGGCGAATTGCAAGGAAGGCAAAGACTGGAATCCGCCGAAATGGCAGCACGACACCGCGCGCAAGGATTGGGAATGGGCGACGGTGGTGAAGATGACGATGATTGCGCGCGACCTGATGATTGGCAATCCGCGCCTGGCGGAACTGGGTTTCGGCGAGGAAGCGCCCGGCCACAACGCCATCGCCGGCGGTTTCCAGGGGCAACGGCATTGGACGGACCATTTCCCGAACGGCGATTTCATGGAGGCCATGCTCACGTCGTCGTTCGACTGGAACGGCATTCGTCCGCCGATGGTGTTCGCCACGGAAAACGACGCGCTCAACGGCGCGGGCATGTTGTTCGGTTATTTGCTGACGAACACCGCGCAAATTTTTGCCGACGTGCGCACGTATTGGAGCCCCGACGCGGTCAGGCGCGTCACCGGCCACACCTTGGCGGGCAAAAGCGAAAACGGTTTGCTGCACCTCATCAACTCCGGCGCGGCCACGCTGGACGGTTCCGGCCGGCAATCGCGCGACGGCCAACCGGCGATGAAGCCCTTCTGGGAAATCAGCAGGGAGGAAGCCGCAAAATGTTTGCAGGCGACTTCGTGGCCGCCGGCGGTTTATGAGTATTTCCGCGGCGGCGGTTTTTCGTCGTGTTATTTGTCGCGCGGCGGAATGCCCATGACGATGTGCCGCATCAGCCTGGTGAAAGGCCTCGGCCCGGCGCTGCAAATCGCCGAAGGCTGGTCGGTGGATTTGCCGACGAAAGTGCATCAGACACTCGATGAACGCACCAATCCGTCCTGGCCGACGACCTGGTTCGCGCCGAACGTGACGGGGCAGGGCGCGTTCCGCGACGTTTACACGGTCATGAACCACTGGAGCGCCAACCACGGCTCCATCAGCTACGGCCACATCGGCGCGGATTTGATTTCGCTGGCCTCGATGCTGCGCATCCCGGTGGCAATGCACAACGTGTCCGGGGAAAAAATCTTCCGTCCGAGTTCGTGGAATCTGTTCGGCGCGCTGGAGCTGCAGGCGGCGGATTATCTGGCCTGCCGGAATTTCGGCCCGTTGTACGGGTGAGTGTTTCGGGTTTCGGGTCTCGGATTTCGGATCTTGGACTGCGCGGTGCGGAGACCGCGCCCTGCCGGATTTCGTAGCGCAGGTTTCCAAACCTGCTGTGTCGCCGACTTCCAAGTCGGCAGGACGCCCGCAGTCGTGTGATCTGCGGGTTTGGAAACCCGCGATACAGCAGACTTGGAAGTCTGCGTTACCGGGTTGCGGCTTCGCTGCGCTGTGCCTTGGCGTCTTTGTTGTTCAACCTCTGTCGTTAAAATCCAGCGCTGGCCGAAGCCGGCCGTTTGGTGTAATTCTTTTCGCGCGTGAAAAAACTGTTCAAACGAACCGCGCCTGGCTTTTTCATTTTGCTGCTGTTGCTGGTCGTGGCCGCGATTGTTTTTCCGCAACCGTTTTTGTGCGTGGACAGCGGGCCGGTGAAGGCCGACGTGATTGTGGTATTGGGCGGTGGTTCGCACGAACGGCCGGAACGCGCGGCGGAACTTTTCAAGGAACACGCCGCGCCGCGCATCATCATCAGCGGGCTGGGCGATTACGAAATAAACCGGCGGCGGTTGATGGCGGCGGGCGTGCCGGCGAATGCGATTGAACTGGAAACCCAATCCCGCACGACAAGGGAAAATGCGCAGTTCACCGTCAAATTGCTCCGCGAACAAAAACCGAAGCGCGTCATCCTCGTTACGTCGTGGTATCATTCGCGCCGGGCGGTGGCGTGTTTCCGGCATTATGCGCCGGAGATAAGATTTTATTCGCGCCCGTCCTATTTTGCCTCTGCCCGCGCCGATTGGTCGCATAACCGCATCGGTCCTCGCGTCCGTCTGGAATACGCGAAACTGATCGGCTACTGGATTCGCTATGGAATTTGTCCATTGTAAACCTGATGGGCGCTTGCCTGGACATAAAAAAACCCCGCACGCGCGGGGGTTAAATTGGTTGCGGGGCCAGGATTTGAACCTGGGACCTTCAGGTTATGAGCCTGACGAGCTACCGGGCTGCTCCACCCCGCGATTAGCAACAAGTAATATGTCCAACACCCGCAGCCAACGCAAGAAGTTTCGGCCCAAATCCGGAACGGAACCATTGAATCCTGACCCCACAACCAATTTCAACCCCGCCTCGTGCGGGGCTTTTGATGTCGGGGACACGTGAACCGGAGAAACGTCTGAAGCGCTAAATGGCGGAGTTGGCTTCAGGTTTTTAACCGGATTGCAAAGCTTGTCAGGCTCATCATCCCGCACTGCGGAATCCCAATTCCAAGGAGAATGGCCGTTATTTCATTTTTAGGCGGACTGTTTCCCCGCCCGCCAAATTACGTGCCTAAAAATAAATTTAAAGTTGTCTAAAAGTGATACATCCGAAGAAAAAGTATTCAGCATTTGAAGTGACAGCCGATGGCATTAAAGCTGCACACGCTGTAGCAGACAGTTCGAGGAATAAATTGATTACGCACACGAGTAAATCACAAACACCCTGAAACCAGCGGAATCGAATGGAATTTATGAAAATCATTTACTCATTGGCTCTCGCGGGTCTGGCAATCATGTTGACCTCCTGTGCGACCCCGAAGCCGCCACAGGCGTTTCACAACACCGACAGCACGGCGTTGGTCATCAAGTCTTTGGATGACAAGACTTGCCAGATGCTCCAACCAACAACCTCCAGCGGGGAGAAAAACGATGAGGTTCTGGCAAAGGCCATGGCGCTGCCCCAACACCTGACGGCTGTGGTGATGCTTGAGAATTACACCGAGCCGCAGATTGGTGACCAGTTCCGCGACCGCGGTACAATCTTGTTCGTCGGATTACGGTACCTCGGATATCAGCACATTGTCTTCCTTCAAGGCAAGGGCGTCGCCAATCCTGACGGGTTGATAACGCTCGCCGAATACGATTAACGCGGAGGGGTTACAATTCCCGCCCGCAGGACCAGGCGCATCATCCTGCGGGCGGGTCGCAAGTTCAGATCCCGTCCGCGCGACCAATTCCAAGCCCGCCGATTTCCCCGTTTCATTTTTTCAAGCCGCTCTGGTTGATGTCGGCGGCGGAATGTCATTTCCGCCAGACCGCAAGTTTGGGAACGTTTGATTCAATTTCCCCGACGGCAAGGTCGCACATCCGGCTCGCGCCGCAGGCGTTGAAATGTGTGTCGTCGGACAACCCCTTCGGGTAGCGCTCAAATTCGCCCGGGCCAATCCAATCGAAAAGTTTCCTGGAAAGCTCCGGGCCCAGGCTGGCGGGCGATTCCGCGCTGCGGGTGTTCATTTCGAGCAATAACGCCCGCCGTTCCTGCGCGACCTCCCGCACGACTTTCACGTAATCGCCATGCGTGTCAACCAGCCCGCCGTGGTCATCGAATTTTCTCCGGGCAACGGGCGTGGCCAGAACGGGCGTGGCCTTGTGCTCGCGGGATTCGCGGATGAACAACTCGAGGTTTTGTTTGAAACCGCCGAAAGGTTCCGGGTGGCGCCTGGGGTCTTTTTTCTTTTCGTCGTTGTGGCCGAATTCAATGATGACGCAATCGCCGGATTTGAGCCGGTTCAGGACCGGTTCCCATCGCCCTTCGTCGGGAAAACTTTTTGAACTTCGGCCGTTCACCGCGTGATTTTCAATCCGCACTCCATCCTTGAAATACATCGGCAGCATCTGCCCCCAACCACGTTCGGAATTGGACGAAATCGCCAATCATGAAAATGGTGAAACCGGTTTGGTTTGGCTCCGCGCGGGTTGCCGTGGCCGGTTTGGTGGCGCACCCGCAAAATGCGACGGCAGCCAAAAGCAGGATGGCCGTTTGAGGCTTGAGACGTTCGCATAAAAATGGAACAGCAGGGATCATAAGCCGGGGTTAAGGCAAATCCGCTCCCAATGGGATGAAAATGACCGGCAAAACTTTGACACCGCGCCTTCAATCTTTATTCTTGGGCCGTGCGCACCGTTCCCGTAAAGCTGGGCCATCGCAGTTACGCGATCGAAATTGCGCCGGGCTTGATTGACCAGCTCGGTCGCGAATGTGCGCGCCTGAAACTCGGCGCGCGTTGCGCCATCATCACCGACACCAACGTTGGTCGCCGCTATGCCAAGGCAGCATTCAATTCCCTCGCCACGGCGGGTTTTTCGCCTTCACTGGTTGTGGTTCCGGCGGGCGAAACGGCCAAAAGCTTGAAAACCGTCCAGACCTGCTTCGACCTGCTCGCTGCGCACCGGCTGGAGCGCAAGTCATTCATCGTCGCCCTCGGTGGCGGTGTGGTAGGCGATCTGGCCGGGTTCGTCGCCGCCACGTATCTGCGCGGCATCGCTTTCGTGCAGGTGCCCACAACGCTGCTGGCGCAAGTGGACAGCTCCGTCGGCGGCAAGGTGGGCGTGAATTTGAAAGCCGGCAAAAATCTCGTGGGCGCGTTTTACCAGCCGCGTTTGGTGCTATGCGATCTCGACACCTTGCGCACTTTGCCCGAACGCGAGTTTCGCGCCGGTCTCGCCGAAGTCATCAAAAACGGCGTTATTTACGATGCCCGACTGTTCGCGCAACTGGAACGCGATTTGCCGAAGCTGTTGCGGCGCGAACCCCAAACCCTCGCTGCCGTCGTTGCGCGGTGTTGCGAAATCAAGGCGGACGTCGTCGGCCAGGATGAAACTGAAAACGGTTTGCGCGCCGTTCTGAATTTTGGCCACACGATTGGCCACGCCATCGAAAACATCTCCGGCTACGGAAAATATCTGCACGGCGAGGCGATATCCATCGGCCAGGTTGCCACCGCAAAACTTTCCTCTGAACTGGTGGGTTTGTCAGGAGGTGATGCCGGGCGGATTCGGGATTTATTCAAGCATGCCGGCCTGCCGACTCAAATCAAATTGAAGCCGGCGCAACGGCAGAAACTTTTCGCCGCGATGAAGCTGGACAAAAAAGTCAGCGGCGGCGAAATCAAATTCGTGCTCGCCCGAAAAATCGGAAAGGTGATCTGGGGGCAACGCGTGCCTGAAAATTTGATCAACCGCGCGCTCGATGAAATAACAAATCGCAAATCGTAAATCGCAAATCTAAAATCAAACATGGTTCTGGTCATAGACAACTACGATTCGTTCACCTACAACCTCGTGCAATATCTCGGCGAGATGAACGTGGAGTTGCAGGTGCGGCGGAACGACGACATCACGCTTGAGGCGATTCGGGAATTGAAGCCGGAGCGCATTCTCGTGTCGCCGGGACCGTGCTCGCCGCGCGAATCCGGGTTGTCGAACGAAGTCATTCGCACGTTCGGCCGGGAAATGCCCGTGTTCGGCGTCTGCCTCGGTCACCAGTGCATCGGGCACGTGTTCGGCGCGGAGGTGGTGGTGAATTACCGCATGATGCACGGCAAAACCTCGCCGATCAAGCACAACGGCCGGGACCTTTTTGTGGGGATGGCCAATCCCTTTGTCGCCACGCGCTATCATTCGCTCGTCATCAAGCGCGACACGCTGCCCGATTGTCTCGAAGTCACGGCCGAGACCGACGAGGGCGAAATCATGGGTGTGCGGCACAAGGAACTGCCGATCTGGGGCGTGCAATTTCATCCGGAAAGCATTCTCACCGGGAATGGACGTCAGATTATTAAAAATTTTCTCAAGTTGAAGTAACGGCGCAGTACGCTATACTCAATGGCTCATGCAGGTTCATTTGCTGAAATCAAAAATTCATCGCGCCACGGTCACGGGCGGCAACGTGAAATATGAGGGCAGCCTGACCATTGCCGTTGACCTGATGGAAAAGGTCGGCCTGTGCCCTTATGAAAAAATCCTCTGCGGCAACATGGCCAACGGCGAACGGTTTGAGACTTACGCGATTCCCGGCCAGCGCGGTTCCGGCCAGATCATCATGAACGGTGCGGTGGCGCATCTGGGCAAAAAGGGCGATTTGCTGACCATCATGAACTTTGCGACCTTCGGCAAGGCGAAGGCGAAAAAGTGGCAGCCCCGCGTTATTGTCCTCGGCAAGGGGAACAAGATAGTGGACGAGCGGGGAAATTGAAACCGCGGATTACGCGGATTCACGCTGATAAAAAGTTCTTCAACGGTACCCAATTGAAACTAAACACCCCTCGCCCCGTCCCTCTCCCCGCCGGGCGGGGAGAGGGTGTCCGCAGGACGGGAGAGGGGAGTGTGATTTTCCAACAAAAAACACGCCGGTTTTCTCCGGCGTGCTGGCAGGCGAATAAATTCGCAGTTTAGAGGTTTTTGGCAACTTCGTTCCAGTTGATCACGTTCCAGACCGCCTTCAGATAATCCGCGCGCTTGTTCTGGTATTTGAGGTAGTAGGCATGTTCCCAAACGTCCACGCCGAGCAGCGGTTTGCCTTCGCAACCGGCCACGGCCTTGCCCATGAGCGGATTGTCCTGGTTGGCGGTGGAAACAATTTCCAGTTTGCCGCCGTTCGAGACGAGCCAGGCCCAGCCGCTGCCGAACCGGCCGATGCCCGCGGCTTCAAACTTGCCTTGAAAATCGGCGAAGGAGCCGAACGTGGATTTGATGGCGTCGCCGAGTTTGCCGGAGGGCGCGCCGCCAGCCTTGGGCGCGAGGATTTTCCAGAAGAACGAGTGGTTCCAATGGCCGCCACCGTTGTTGCGCACCGGGCCGCGGATGTTGTCCGGCACGGACGCGAGGTCCTTGATCAGCGCGTCGAGCGATTTGGCCTCGAGTGCGGCGTTGCCGGCGATGGCCTTGTTGAGATTGTCCACGTAAGCCTTGTGATGGCGGTCGTGATGGATTTCCATCGTCAGCGCGTCAATGTGCGGTTCCAAAGCTTCCTTGGGATAGGGCAGAGGCGGTAGTTCGTGTGCCATAATTTTTAATCCTTTCGTTTCGTTTAGTTAATACTTGAAATCAAATTGCGCCATTGTCGAAGAAAAAGCAAGTGCGGAAAACAAAATCATCGAAATTGTTCCGTCATTTCAAGTTGTGACAAAATAAATAAAAAGTCTTGCGAGTATCCATCATTGTTAAGATCGGCAGCAAGTCTGCTCGGACGATGAGGATCATAAAATTGATTTTCTTCTGGTTTGGAAAATTTCTCTATTAGTTTTTTAAAACGAGCTTGACGTTCGTCACGACTGTCACAAAATCCATAAATTAAAGCTGCCTCAAACCATACTTTATACCACGAGTCTTTAATATTGGTGAACCATCATTTACGGTGTCTATGGAAATCCGATGTTGTTGTAATTCTTGGAATATTCCCGGACGGTAGGCGCGAAGCCGTGCTTCATTTGTTCCAGCCACAGCTCTCGCATAAGACAGCATCGTCGTGATCTGAATCAGGTTTATAAATCATCTGTAGGCGCAAAGAACCGCAGTGGGGGCAACGGTCCATTGCCTTTCGTTCACTACGCATCAAGGCGTTTCCAAAGGAATTTAGCACTTCTTGAGTGGCATTTACGGCAACTGTGCCATCATAAGTGACCGCATTTGCTGCGTGTGTGAGCCAAGAAACGAGCTGCCAAGTAGATCGTGCGATGGTCTTGAGGTAACTACGGATTTCTTGGTAACTCGGTCCCGGGGCGACAGCATCCGCAATCAATTCCGACCAATGGATAAAGTCGCTTGCCTTCGGGCTTTCCTGTCCTTTAGGTATCATCGCAGGGCTAGCAACAGACCGTACTAACGCAACGAGACACTCACGACAACGCATTCCGACCGCTTGGATCTCCTCGGATTCCTCGCTGTGATCGAGTGCTTCAGCTGCCTGCTCCCAACGGCGAAATGCAGATGCTAGACGGTCTGCGAGTCGGTCATTGCTGGTTCCTTTGCGTTGCGCCTGCATGCGAACCGTCAAGCCGATATGAAACGAGAGAGTGTAATCAAGACTGGGAAACAGTTCTTGTGAATAGAGATTGGTTGGATTGGTAATGACCCAGTATCGTTCCTTGTTCGTGCGAACATTCCAACAGTCGTGGCGAGTACCGAAGACAGGCTCGGTCATGACTTTTTCGAGATACGTCACGTGTTCCTTGTCCTTAGCACATTGCCATTCGACATAACTGGAAATCTGGTCTGCCTCGTTCTCGTTGCGACCGAGCGTGAAGCGGTTCAAAACCACATCCGGCACGCGTGGTGGAATGGTGCATTCCTTATTGAACCTCGACTTTTCTTGTTTTGCCGGCAATTTTCTAGGCTCTTTTCTAGAGGTTCGGGACGATGATGATTTCATAGCCGGATTGATTTTTACCAACTCCACAAAATTCTTCAGCAGTTGCAGGCCAACGCGTCGGCTTTTCCCGGCCAAGATCATTTTTCGATGTAGGGCGTGCCCCATCTCAAATCATTGTGCACGGTGCCTTTCTCCTTCACCGCGCGCATGATGTCGGACACCTGGTTCCAATCCAGTTGAAGCGTGGTCTTATCCGGCCAGTCCTTTTCTTGCGTCCAAAACTCCAATTGCAACTCCAACTGGCCGTTCTTTTCCGCCGGGGTCGCCAGGCTGAAAAGCTGCGCGGCTTTCGCAAAATCTTTTCCCATTGCCTTCGACCAGCGCCATAAAACCTCGTCCGTGATGTCCAGCGGCAGGCCGGATGACCGCACCGCAAACAATCGCGGCTTGGTACCCCGGGGATCGTCCGGGTCCGACGACACATAGGCCTTGTCGCCCACAAATAGCGCCACGTCACCTTTGATGACCTCGCTGACCCCGTACAAGGCAGGCCAGATCGAAGTGGTTTTGCCGTCCGGCGCCCGATACTGAAATGAAACTCGCGTGGGATAGGCCACCTCCTCATAACCGTTGCTCAATGGCGCAACTGTGCCTTGAGACGCACATCCGGTCAGACCGATGCAAAGAATGGCCAATAAAAAATGGGGCAACTTCGAAATTCCACAGCAGCCGGGGTAACGAGGCTCCATCTTCAAGAAAATCAGAGCCTCCTCACCCGCCTTCGCTTCGCTTCGCCGCGGCAGGCGTCGGCGGCTACATCTTTGAAAGAAGTTAAAATGCGAAAACATTTTTTTAATCAATTTCATAGGTCTTTTGATCAATGCTATACGAGTTTCACAAAATTTTCCAGCAGTTGCAAACCAACCTTCTGGCTCTTCTCCGGGTGAAATTGCGTGGCGAAAACGTTGTCGCGCCAGACCGATGACGCGAATTTGTCGCCGTATTCGGTGCGTGTGGCGACGATGCCGGCATCCGCCGGCTGCGGATAAAAGCTGTGGACGAAATAAACGTAGCTGCCATTGGCCACACCGCGGAACAGCGGGCAATCCGGCTTTGTGATTTCGAGCTGGTTCCAGCCGATTTGCGGAATCTTCAGGCCATGCTTTTCGGAGAAGCGGATGACGCTGCCTTTGAAAATTCCGAGGCCGGCGGCGCAACTGTTGAATTCCTCGCTCTTCTCAAACAGCGCCTGGTAGCCGACGCAGATGCCGAGAAACGGCTTGCCGGACTTGATGAATTCACGCGCGGCTTCGAGCAGTTCCTGTTTGCGCAGCGCGTTGATGCAATCGTCGAACGCGCCGACGCCGGGCAGCACCATCGCCCGCGCATCACCGATTTCACCCGGTCGCTGCACGATGCACACGTCCGCGCCGACCTTGAGCAGCGCCTTGTGGACGCTGCGCAAATTGCCGGAGCCGTAATCAAGCAAAACAATCACGCGCTTCATTTGACCACAGATGGGCACAGCTTGCCACGCCGAAATGCATGAAGGCGGGATGAAACGCGGAATTTTTCGGAGGGTGGAGTTCCACGACGCCCAAAATCAGGGACTCGCGAAGCGCACCCCTCCGGGTTCCTTTTCGGTCTTCAACCGCAACTGACCGCACGCGGCATCAATATCGTGGCCTTTCTCGCGGCGCAGGGTGGCAGTGACCTTTTGCTTCTCCAGCGCGGCGAGAAATTTTTCCTGAACTTCCTCGCTTGGGCGTTCCCACGGCAGGCCCTCGACCTGGTTGTAGGGAATCAGGTTCACCTTCGCGAAAAGTCTGCGCGCGAGCGCGGCCAGCGGTTTGGCTTGCCCGACCGAATCGTTCACGCCGGCGATCAAAATATACTCGAACGTGAGCATCCGGCTTTTTTGTCCCTGATAATGCTCACACGCCGCGACCAGTTCCTTGAGCGGATACTTGCGGTTTACCGGCATGATTTTGTTGCGCATTTCGTCCGTCGCGCCATGCAGCGAAATCGCGAGGCGAAATTGCAATGGTTCGTCCGCCAGCCTGCGAATCTGCGGCGCGAGGCCGCTGGTCGAAATCGTGATTTTACGCGCGCCGATGCCGCCGCCCCACGGCGCATTCAAAATGCGCAACGCCTTGAGCAGGTTGTCGTAATTTGCCAGCGGCTCGCCCATGCCCATGATGACGAGATTGTCTATCAATCTTTCATTCGTCCTCGTCGTCGTCCTCGTTCTCGTAATCGGTTCTTCCGTTGGGTTCGAGGACGAGGACGACGAAGCATTCCACCTTTCCACAGCCAGAACTTGCTCCACAATTTCGTCCGGCGTCAGGTTGCGTTTCAAGCCGTCGAGGCCGCTCGCGCAGAATTTGCAGCCGTAGGCGCAGCCGACCTGGGTGGAAACGCAGAGCGTATGGCGGTCGCTCGCGTCGCCGTAAAGCGCGGGGTTGGCGGAAATCAGAACGCTTTCGATGAGCGAGTGGTCGTGCAGCCGCCAGAGGAATTTTTGAGTGGTATCGCGCGAACCTTGTTTGCGAACCAGTTCCAGCGTTTGCAATGAATACGTCTGCCGCAATTTTTCACGCAACGGCTGGGGCAGATTGGTCATGGCCTCCCAGTCGGTGACGCGGCGGGGATAAAGCCATTCAAGCAATTGCGCCACGCGGTATGTGGGCTGATGCCACGCAGCGAACTGCGCCTCCAGTTCCTCGCGCGTCAGCGATTTTATGTCTTGCAACACACCCGCAACTTAACCGGCGTGGGGCGGGAAACCAAGCGCATCGTCAGGCAACGTCAGGATTAAAATCCATGCCTTTGCGTCCAGACCCCGGGGCCAACCGGCGGGCGGACGCGAAAATGAAGCGCTTTGCGTGCCGGCTCCGTCGCAGGGAATGCAAATCGAGGTTGCAGTTTAAGTTTTTGGTGTTAATGGTAAACCTGATGTCACGAAACGGTCAGGTTGTCAGCCTGCCGCGTATTGTTGCGCGGCCCGTAAAAGTTCGCCACCAGCCATCCCTTGAAATGATTCATCCATGAAAAATTCACGCATGAAACGCCACGGACTTAACCGCCGCCAGTTTATTCGAAATTCTGCCGTTCTGGCCGGCGCCGCGTTGCTGCCGTCGTGGGCGCTTCCCGGCGTCCGCGCCGCGGCCGCCCAAGCCGCCAAACGCACCGCGGTGGACCCAGTGACGCTGGGCAAGACCGGCATCAAACTCAGCCGGCTGGGCTTTGGCACCGGCAGCGACAACGGTCACATCCAGACCGCCCTCGGCAAGGATGACTTCAACAAACTCATCCATTATGCCTACGACCAGGGGATCACTTGTTTTGACACCTCCCAGACCTACGCAACGTTCACCTGGATTGGCGACGCCATCAAGGGACTGCCACGCGAAAAACTTTTCATTCAATCCAAAATCCCCGGCAAACCGGACGACGTGCTGGCCACGATTGACAACCACCGCAAGACATTCAACACGGACTACATTGACAGCCTGCTCGTCCATTGCATGGTTCGGGACCAATGGACCGACGAATGGAAGCGCATCATGGATGCATTCGACGAGGCCAAGGAGAAGAAATGGATCCGGGCCAAGGGTGTTTCCTGTCACACGCTGCCCGCGTTGCGCGCCGCCACTGCCAGCAACTGGACCGAAGTGCATCTGGTGCGGGTGAATCCGCAGGGCAATCACACCGACGGCATGAAAGCGGACTGGAGCGGCGAGCTTCACAATGACATCACGCCAGTAATGCAGGGAATCAAGACCATGCACGCGCAGGGCCGCGGTGTGATCGGCATGAAGATCATTGGCAACGGCAGTTTCACCGACCCGGCCGACCGGGAAAAATCCATCCGCTTTGCGATGGCCTGCAAGGAAATTGACGCCGTCGTCATCGGGTTCAAGAGCCGGGAGGAAATTGACGAGGCCATTGAACGAATGAACCGCGCGCTCGCCGAAGTTTGACGTGTGCCGGGGAGTGGTGGCCGGCTTCCGTGCGCGTCGCGATGGCTTGCGGGCCGGCCCGGGGCGGGCTTAATACGTCAGCAATTCCAGTTCGCGAATTCCCGTGTCGGTCAATTGCCAGCGGTTGCTGTGTTTGACCACGAGATGACGGCAGTGATTGGCTTTTTCCTCGGCTTCATTCACGGAGAGGAGTTGGAATCTGCCCTGGCCGTGGATTTCCGAGGCGGCGCGCGGCATCAGGGCGAAGGCCACGCCGTTGTAATTCAGGGTGATTTCATAACCGGCCACGCCTTCTTTTTCAGCCTTGGGATTTGGAAGAACCAGCGCCGCGTAGCGTTTCAGATACGGAAAGCTGGTCGAGCGGACGAACACGCGGCAAAGTTCGGTCTGGCTGCGGACGAAATTCAGCAAGCTGAATTTGGCCACAGGATTGTGTTCGGCGAGCAGAATTTCGCGCACGTCGATGCCGTTGAGGTTCTGCCCGTTCCAGATGCTGTGGTCGTTGCGCTGTTTGGGAAAGGTTTGTTTATACCAACTGGCAAAGCCCTCGTTGACGAACACGTTCAATTCAAAATGCACGTGCGCCCGGTCCTTGGTGATGGTTTCGCTGGTGTTCGACGTGCGGCCCATCGTGGCGATGACTTCACCGGCCTTGACCTGTTTGCCGACGGCGAGACCGGGCTGGATTTCGCTCAAATGCGCATAGAGCGAATAAATCTCGATGCCTTCAATGATATGGCGGATGACGACATATTTCCCGTAATTCGACAGCGCCGGCCTGGTGCTGAAATAAACCACCGTGCCATCGGCGGTGGCCTTGACGGGATCGGTCGGCTCGCCGTGCCGGTCGCGCTGCAGGCAGCGGATGTCGAGTCCCTCGTGCATTTGCCGGCCGTCACTGCGGACGCAGCCGAAACTGCCGGTCGTCCACGGTTTGTCCGGCGCGGTCGGGGCAAAGAATTTCAGTTCGTCTCCCATTTCATACAAGGCGTGATTGGCGGTGGGAAATTGGAACGGCTGTTGCGCGAAAAGGCTGGCGCCCAATCCCAGGGACAGCGCGACGGCGGAAAAAATGGCGCGGCCAACAGCGGGAAAAATCATTTTAGCAAATGCTTGCGGATTTTCTTCGCGACGTTGTTGAGACCCAGTACAAGTTGATCGGCCTCCTTGCGCGAGCAGTCGGGCGTGAACGCCAGCACGCCGTCGGCAATGCGATGCGTGATGACCGGCGCGGCGAGCCAGCGGCCAGCGACGGGTTTTTCGCTCCATTGACCGAAGATGGCAAAATGGCGGCCGGGATTGGCGGCGGAATATTGTTCGAGCAACCAGGTGCCGTTTTCATCGAATTTAATTTCGATGGCAAAACCGCCGCGCGCGTCAATGACTTTGGCTGCGACAATATCGGCTTCCGTCAAAATCGGTTCGCGCTTGATGGTGACGAGCACGGGTTCGGAGCGAAGCACGGAAATGTTCTGGCTCGTGCCGGCGGGGTCGGGACTCACCTCGAGGTGCAGGCGGAAAGCGCCAACTTCCTTTCCAGGTTCACCGGTCTGGCAGCCGCAAGCCAGTCCCAGCAGGACTGGCAGCGCCAAATAGATGTTGAATCGTCGCGCCAAAACTTTCATAGTGGGCCTCACAAAACCGCAACCCGCGTACAAAGTAAAGACACTTATGGGCAGACAATCCAACAAAGTTGAAAATCGAAAACGCCGGAAAAGCTACCTCAAACGCAAAAAGATGGCGGCGAAAATGAAAAAAGCCGCGAAGTCCAAACCTGCGGCTTGAGCGCAAATCTTTCGAAAAATCAAAAGGTCATCCGGACGGGTGGCCTTTTTTGTTTTTTGTGTATTTTTTAAATTCTTCAAAACATAAACTTCTTCACCGCGCGGAATTTCCGGCGAAAATCCGGTGAATAATTCTTCGTTCAAATTGGGCGAACAGTCCGATTCCATTGGCTGATTCGAATTGTTCGCAAGTTGTTCACGGGTCGTTTTCGGTGAACAAACTGTGCATATCAATTCGTTGTCGGTTTGGGGATTTGAGTTATGATGTTCACAGTTCATTGAAAGAACGAAGCGGACGGTAAAGATCGAAAGATTGAGTTGTTCGTTTCAGGATAATCCCAGGTGACTGGGGAAAGGTCGGGTCAGGCTGGTTGGCCCGGCTCCTCTGAAGTTGGATCGCAAGGTTCGATGGGGAGGCAGAATTCACCAGTTCCTCTGGCGGTGTTCGCACACCGTCAAATGCGAATGAGGGACTTGGCGGCGAGGGGCGATGAGAAGCCGCTCCGAGCCGGGTCAAGTAGTTCAGGCTGGTTTCGAGCCTGGGCGAATCGCAGTTACCCAGAGGGTATCCGGTTGCTACTGCGCATCAGCACGGACGGGCGACTCTGGCGGTCACGCAAAAAACGGGATCGGCCAAAAGAAAGACGCCGAAAGGCGGGACAAAATGAGCGTTCGCACCGGGAAGGACACGACGGCTCGGCAGGCTGCGTGAAAACCTTCCAAGCGTCGGCGATGTTAAAAACGACACCGCTGAGCTGTGAGCAAAAGGCGACCTGAGAGTGAAGAGGCGAGACCCGTGGCTTCGGGCGAACGCGCCGTCAAAAGCGGCGGCTGACCCGGGGCTAAGTGGTGGAGACGCGAAGAGCAAATCACAGACGTGTCTTCATCTGGTCTGCAAGCTGGTGGCGCAACCATCAGTTAAAGCAGGCTGAAAAGCCTCACTCGAAATCCAGCGGCCGCAAGGCGCTGGACGGCCCTGCCACGAGGCCGGAGACTCCGCTTGCCGTGGAGAATGGCGTCGGGAAGCCGACAGCCCCCGAAAGGGGCGCGCCTAATGTCGGCATGGGAAAGAGAGCCTGGCACACTCCCATCCCCCATTTGTCCCTGCTCGACCGAAAGGCCGGGCAGGGACTTATTGTTTTTGGGAATCGTCCTCGTCCTCCTCCTCGTGTTCGTAATCGAAAGGCAAGAAAATCGGGAACGAGAAAACGATTGCCGGTTACGATTACGAGGACGATGAGAAACAAAATTCCGCTTGCTCTCGTTCCCAACTCGTCACAATCTTGACTAACAAGAACGATTAAGCGAATTCTGAAAGGATTGTTATGGGACGCATTTATAACAACATCGTCGAGACCGTCGGGCGCACCCCGCTGGTCAAATTGAACAAAGTCACCGCCGGCCTGCCCGCGACCATTCTTCTCAAGTGCGAATTTTTCAATCCGCTCAGCAGCGTCAAGGATCGCATCGGCATGGCAATGATTGAGGACGCCGAAAAGCGCGGCATCCTCAAAAAAGACACCGTCATCATCGAGCCGACAAGCGGCAACACCGGCATTGCCCTCGCCTTCGTCGCGGCGGCCAAGGGTTACAAAATCATTTTGACCATGCCGGAAACGATGTCGGTGGAACGCCGTACGTTGCTGGCGATGCTCGGCGCGAAGCTGGTTTTGACACCCGGCGCGGAAGGCATGAAGGGCGCGATTGCCCGCGCGGAACAGCTCGCCAAGGAAACGCCGAACGCCTGGATTCCGCAGCAGTTTGAAAATCCGGCCAACGTGGAAATTCATCGCAAGACCACGGCGGAGGAAATTTGGGCCGACACGGACGGCAAGGTGGACATTTTGGTCGCGGGTGTCGGGACGGGCGGCACCATCACCGGCTGTGTGGAGGTGATTAAACCGCGCAAACCATCTTTTGAAGCCATTGCGGTGGATCCGAAGGATTCGCCGGTTATCGCGCAAACGCTTGCTGGCCAGCCATTGAAGCCCGGCCCTCATAAAATCCAGGGATTGGGTGCCGGGTTTATTCCCAGGAACCTGCATTTGAAGGATGAGAAGGGCAATCCGCTGATCAAGGAATCCATTCAAGTGGCCAACGACGACGCGTTTGCCATGGCGCGGCGGCTGGCCAAGGAAGAGGGAATTTTGTGCGGCATTTCATCTGGCGCGAACGTCTGGGCGGCGATCCAGGTTGCCAAACGTCCTGAAAACAAGGGCAAACTCATCGTCACTTTCGCCCCGTCCACGGGCGAACGTTACCTCAGCACGCCGCTGGCCGCCGAAGCGAAGGCGGAAGTGGGCGGATAATGGAAGAGGAGCAATGGGAATTGAAACTCGCCTGCCCACGGTTCTAATAATCCATCACCTCAATTTCTTTAAAATAATTGTTGCATTTGGCGGGTTTTGCCCGTAATAAGTGGGTGTCGAAGGTTTTAAGGACCTCGTTTTTGCGGGGTTGCTTCCCAAAATTCAATAATTCAAAACTGGTTTAGGGATTAATTCCTGCCTTCGAGCACACAACATATGAGCGGTTCAGAAAACAACAACGACGATAAAACGTCGAATTATGGTTCGGGCTTTCTGGAGATTTCCGAGAAGGGCTTCGGCTTTCTCCGCACGGTCGCCAACCATTTTCATCCCAAACCGACCGACATTTTTGTCACGCCTGACACCATCCGGCGCAGTTTCCTGCGCGAAGGCAGCTACGTCGCCGGGCCGACGCAGCCGCCGCATCGCGGCACCAGTCCGCAGCTCAAGGCTGTTGACAAGGTCAATGAAATGCCGTTTGAGGATTACACCAAGGCCGTCCGCTTTGAAAACCTCACCACGATTGATCCGATTGAAAAATTCAACCTCGAAACCAGCCCCGACCTGATCGAAACGCGCATCATTGACCTGGTTACGCCGATCGGCAAGGGCACGCGCGGGTTGATCGTCTCCCCGCCCCGCAGCGGCAAGACCACCATTCTCAAGCAAATCTGCAACGCCGTCACCACGAACCATCCCGATGTCTATGTCATGGTGCTGCTCATTGACGAGCGGCCGGAAGAGGTCACTGATTTCCAGCGCTCGGTCAAAGCCGAGGTGGTTGCGTCGTCGAACGACATGGATTTGGAAACGCATGTGCGCCTTTCGCGTTTTATGATCGAGCGTTGCCGTCGCATCGTTGAATCCGGCAAGGACGCTTTTGTATTGATGGATTCGCTCACGCGCATCGCCCGCGCCTACAACAGCGTTCATGGCGGCAGCGGCCGCACGATGACCGGCGGCGTGGACGCGCGCGCGCTGGAAATTCCGCGCAAGATGTTCGCCTCGGCGCGCAAAATCGAGGAGGGCGGTTCGCTGACGATTCTGGCCACCGCGCTGGTGGACACCGGGTCGCGCATGGACGAACTGATTTTTCAGGAGTTCAAAGGCACGGGCAACATGGAGTTGATTCTCGACCGCAAACTGTCCGACCGGCGGTTGTTTCCGGCCATTGACATTCCCAAGAGCGGCACGCGCAAGGAGGAAAAACTTTTCCCGGCAAAATATCTTGAAGCCATCCGCAAATTGCGCCGCACGATGGTGGATTTGAATCCCATCGAAGCGATGGAAACACTCACCGCCGCGCTCAAGAAACACAAGACCAACGAAGAGTTGCTCGCGAGGCTCGAAAAGGGCGGTTGAGCCGGAACGCGGGCGGGCGTTCGGGACCGGCATGTTCGGATTTCTTAAAAAACGCCGCCGTGACAGCATTCGGAGCCGGCCGTTCCCTTCAGAATGGCGCGACATTCTTATGCGCCGTTATTCCATTTATTCCCGCCTCCCGCCGGCGGATCGCCAGGAATTGGAGGGACACATTCACGTTTTCCTGGCGGAGAAACGGTTCGAGGGCTGTGGCGGGCAGAAAATCACCGATGAAGTGAGGGTGTTGATCGCGGCGCAGGCGTGCCTGTTGCTGCTGCACCGGGACACGGACTGCTACCCCCACCTGCACAGCATCCTGGTCTATCCTTCAAGTTACATCGCCAAAACGTGGCACTGGGAAAAAGACGGGACGATGACCGAAGGAAACCAGGTGCGGGGAGGCGAATCCTGGCCGCATGGGACGGTGGTTCTGGCGTGGGATGGGGCGATCGCCGGCGCGGTGGAACTGAGCAAAGGCCGGAATCTGGTCCTTCATGAATTTGCCCACCAGCTTGATGAGGAGGACGGTATCGCTGACGGCGCTCCGCTCCTGAGCGGGTCAACAAACTTGTGGCAAATCCACCACCGCTATCAGACGTGGGCCAAAGTTCTAAGCGCGGAATTCCACCAGCTTCGCCGCGCGGCGGAAGACGGCCGGGAGACGGTCCTGGACACGTATGGCGCCCAAAATCCAGCGGAGTTTTTTGCCGTGGCCACGGAATGTTTTTTCGAGAAGCCCGGTCAACTGAAGGAACGGCATCCGGCGTTGTATGCCGAGTTGAAAGAGTTCTACCGGCAAGACCCGATGCTCTATGCGCCAGCAAACCCTGAAAGAAATGAATATCCGGCATGAGAAAAAATCCCAACCGGGAATGACGACGGTGGAGTCGCTGCGGTCCCGTCCGCCTTTGGAGCGGATGTTGCGAATCCATCAGGCGCTTCAGTCCGGCAAATTCCCCAACGCCTCCACGCTGGCGCGCGAGATCGAAGTCGCCACCAAGACAATTCATCGTGACATCGAGTTCATGCGCGACCGGCTTGGACTGCCGGTGGAATACGACAGCGCGCGCATCGGCTATTATTACACCGAAGAAGTCAGCGCGTTTCCGAACATCCAGATCACCGAGGGCGAACTTTTTGCGCTCATCGTCGCTGAAAAGGCGCTCCAGCAATATCGCGGCACGAGCTTCGAGAAACCGATTCTCAGCGCCATCCGGAAAATGGAGCAGTCGCTGCCCGACACCATTTCGCTCAATCTCGCCGACATCGGGCAGACCATTTCCTTCCGCACCCGGGCCGAGCCGATTTTGAATCTCGAAATTTTCGACACGCTGGCCCGGGCGGCCGCGCACCGGCAGCAAATCGAACTGACTTATCGCAAGCCGGGGCGGAAGGAAACCGAGCCGCGCCTCGTTGACCCGTATCATTTGGCGAACATCAACGGCGAATGGTATTTGTTCGCCTACGACCATGCGCGCAAGGACATCCGCACCTTCGTGCCCGCGCGCGTGCAATCCGTGAAGCTGACCGGCAAAACCTTCGAGCGCCCGCAAAAGTTCTCGCTCGAAAAACGTTTGCGCGACAGCTTCGGCGTCCACTCCGGCGAAGGCGAATATGAAGTCGTCATCCGTTTCAACGCGCGCGCCGCCGATTACGTCCGCGAAAAGAAATGGCACGAATCGCAACAACTGCGCGAATTGAAGGGCGGGGGAGTGGAACTGAGAATGAAACTGTCCAGCCTGATGGAAATCGAGCGCTGGGTTCTGAGCTGGGGCGGGGATGCAAAAGTTTTGAAGCCGCGCGAGTTGGTTGAAGCCGTCAGGAAATCAGCGGAAGCAATTTTGAACCAGCGCGCGTGATTTCGCGCTTGCCGCTTGACTCTCAACCCTCAGCCTTCAACCGGTGTAATCCGTGGTGTAAAAATCCGGGTCGTTCTGAAGGGGAGTGTTCATGAAAAACTGCGGAGGAATACGATTGCCTCCGCACGCTTGGGAAAGGTCGCGTCAATCTTCGCACCGGTGTTGAATCGAACCTGAACTTCAAACGCCTCCCGTTGTTCGCCGTCTTCGCGCAACCGATACGACTTCTCTTCCTCAATCAAATAGGCAATCGCGCTATCAACATCAGAACACTCGACAGAATGACCGCGAAGCACGGTCAACCGAACCGA
Source organism: Verrucomicrobiia bacterium (assembly GCA_049692125.1). GTDB lineage: Bacteria > Verrucomicrobiota > Verrucomicrobiia > Limisphaerales > UBA11358 > UBA11358. Next base: position 60,202 of record JBAVOO010000088.1, read on the forward strand.
AGCGACCTGACGCGTGAGCGCGGGTTCAAGACGCTGCTTGAAATCCGCAATTTCCCGCGCGTGAAGCGCATGAATTTTCGCCAACAGGCAGTTAATTGCTTTTGGCTGTGGCAGGGATTCCCATTTCGCAATTTTTTCCCGAAATTGCTCCTCGGTTGTGCCGCCTACGCCGTCTTCCGATGAAGCATCAATGCCGAGTTCCTCGAACGCGGCCAGAATTGAGTCGTAGGGAATGTGCAAGACACCGAAGCCTTTCGACTCCAACTGATGCAGTGCGTTCCGAGTAAACTCTCCTGCGAGCACAGCGCCGCAGAACGGTTGATGACGTGAGAACGTCAGAGCAATCGGCATTACCGCCGCTTCGATTTCCTGCACCTTGTTCTTCGAGTGCTTGGTATATCGTCTCCACGCTGACTCGATGAAAGCGATGGGAACGCCAAGCGTCTCCTCCGTTCCTCCGCGTTCCAAAACATAGTCGAGGTCGTGCTTGTTGCCGTAGCCATCCTGCCACGTCACTTTGCCCTGACCGCCGCGCGCGGCGCGCGGTCGTTTGAAATCAAGATAGAGTCTATGCCGCTGCGCGACTTCGCCGAGAATGTTGCGAACGAACATTTCAAAACCATCACCGATGATTTGTCCCCAACGATGTGCGAGTGATTCAGCCATGACAATCTCTTCCGTTAGCCGCGAACCCAAAGGTGGCCTTCACACAGTGGCACGCGATGTTTGCGGTTCTTCCATTTGATGTTACGGTCGCGGAGTTTTTCAAACGTCCACGAATCGAATCCAGCGGCTTGCGCGAGTTTTCCGAACCATTCGATGACCGGCACATAGACGCCATAGGGCGCGGAATCGCCGATGACGAAGCAAACTTCGGATGGTGAGGCACAAACACGGCGGAGCGCCTTCCATGTCTGCGCTAGGTCAAAGAAGTAGCAGGCCACCATATTGTTGTAAGTCTTCTTGCCGCCGCGTTCTAACCGCAACGACGAAAGTTCGCGGCAGACCGGTACAATTTCGTCGCGGATGGGCGCAAGCTCAGGCGCTTTCAAAATTTCGTCGAGGTTCACTGCGTTGGGGGGGACGTGTTGCGAACAGGCGCGGACCAAGTGTTGCCTGACCACTTCCTGAAGATCGCCCCAGCCGCGAATCTCGCCCATGAACGTCATCTCCAGTCGTGTGGCGTCCGCGTAATCGTAATTGTTTGCATAGGGTGGCGACGTGACGACGAGGGTGGCCCAACCATCCGGCACGGTCACGCACTTGCGCGCGTCATCCACGCGCAACTTTGCCAGCGGCTTGGCTCGGCGCGCCAAGAAACGGATATCGGCAGCGATCATCTGCACCGCCTTGTGCAATGCGACCTGGGGCGACGGTGGCACGGTCTTGCGTCGCCCCGGCAACACGTATTGCCACGGTGCTGTACCCGCCTTGGACACTACGCGCAGCGATGAGACAAGCGCCATCCACAGCAATTCCGCCTCGCGTGTACCGTCTTGCTCCGCTTCCACCGCACGACGGAAGCGGTCAAGAAAATCGAGCGTTTCAGGGCTGAAACATTTTTGGATGAGTTCCGGGTAACCGTTTGCAACCTGTGCCGTTCTGGTGAAACGAAACGCGCTATCAGCCTTGGCCAGAAACCGTTCCGGGTCGGCGGCGTAACTCAGCTTGGCGCGTGCGACCCGGTGCACAAACGGATGCGCCTCCAAGCCGTATGAGGGAACGCCCATCTCGTCACAGGCCAGACAAGTCGTGCCCGATCCGACAAATGGATCAAGCACCCGCAATTCGCTCACATTTCTTTCGGCGAGCAGCCATTTCACCCATTCGGCGGAAAACCCCGCGCTGTAACGAAACCACCGGTGAACCGGCAGTCGCATGTTGTCGAGAAAGTTGGATGTGTGGCCGACAACCTCAAGTCGAGGGCGAACTTCGCTCGCCTCGGTGTCTGTGTTGAACACGTCGAGCACCGCTTGCTGGTAGTCCTCGCGCAAACGCAGCAGAACGCTGTCGTCTTCTTTCGGTTCTGGATATTTGGTCATCGAGGCCATGTGCTGATTCTATGCTTCCACGGAGAATTCCGCACCTTTTTCAGTGAACTTTTTTAACTTGGTTCACATCCCAACCGAAGGCGAGCCAGAATTTGTCTATGGGATCGCGGCGCGCCTCCTGTTCCTGATAGGCCGGGGAAAGGTAGAATTTCTCGTTGGCCCAAAAATCCGCTTCAAGCTGCTTAACCTTTGCAAAAGCTGCATCAAACTCGGCTGGCATGGTGGAAGCGAGTGTGTGCCGGAGTGGCAGCGGCGTCAATTCGCGTTCGCTGATGGTTGAAGGTTCTGAAAAGAGAAAGTCTTGTGACCTCGGTTGCTACGGCTGTTGGTTCATCCACTCCAAAACCTGCGTTGCTGCTTCCCTTGGAGCGGTGCTGAGGACGTTGTGGTCGGCGCTCCGGATGATTCTGTAATCGCGCAGGGCCGGACAATTTTTCTTGAGCCAGCGCCGGATGAACGGCCAGGGCACGAGGGGATCGAGAATTCCACTCAAGCCAAACACCGGCAGCCGGGTCTGGCTGGCAACCGCGCGCGGATCGTTTTGAGCCATCAAATGCAGGCGATGCTGCGCGGCGCGGCGGTCCAGTTCCGTCCGGCGGACAACGAATTCGTCAATGGTCGCCAGCGTTTCCGGTGAATGGCGATACCGGAAACGCGCGATTTTGGCGTAGCCGAATACGATTCGCACGAACAACGCCGTGGAAATCCGGCCGGTGAGTTTTTCCGCCAGCCGCACCGCCCAGCGCATGGGATGTTTCACGAAACCGCCCGCCAGAATCACGCCTTCGATTTGGAAATTTGTTTTCGCTGCCTGGTGGGGCGAGGCTCCTGACGAGCCGCTTTCGTGATTGTGATTCGATGTGTCGCCTGCGGCTCGCGAGGATCGGTCTTCGTTTGACTTCGACCCGACAGGCGCTCGCCCCACCAGCGCCCACAAAACCTGCGAGCCATACGATTCGCCGAGCAGCCAGCCGCGGGTGATGCCATTGTGCGCCAGCGCGGCTTCGATGGTCGCCGCGTAATCGTCCAGCGACCACGTGAGCGTGCGCGGGTAGGTGATTTCGACGAAGCGCGCCCGGCCACCGATGACCTTGCGAAAGCTGCCAATGAGCGTCCAATCGCCGTGCAAGCCGGGCAGATAAATCAGCGTGGGCAGCGAAGCTTCGCCGTGGATGCGCAGTTGAAGTTCTTCTTCCATGCTGATTTGGCAGGGCGGTGCTGCCGCGCCGCCTGAATTGATTTGGGCTGCGGTCTTTGCAGACGGCCACCAACCGCAGCCCTGCCTTTACAATTTGCGGAAAAATTCCGCCGCCGTTTTGCGCGTCGCCGCGCTCAATTCTTCGAACGAACAGCCCTTCACCTGGGCGACGGTTTCGGAAATTTCCTTCACATAAGCCGGTTCGCAGCGTTTGCCGCGATACGGCGCGGGCGCGAGATACGGACAATCGGTTTCCAGCATGAATTTGTCCAGCGGCGTGGCGGCGACGGTGTCGCGGACGTTTTGTCCGTTCTTGAACGTGACGATGCCGGTGAAGCTGACCAGCGAGCCGATTTCCAGAACGCGGCGCATCCGGTCGGCGCTCTCGCCGAAGCAATGAAACACACCGCGCACCTTGCTGGCAAACGGCTTGAGTTGGACGAAAGTGTCGTCAAAGGAGTTGCGCTGGTGAATCACGCAGTTCAGTCCGGCTTCGATGGCGACTTCGAGGTGCTGTTGGAAAATCTGCGCCTGCCTTTGCTTGTAGCGTGCGTCGTCGTCGGCAGTGCCGCCGGTCTTTCCGCCCGGCAAATGGTGATAGTCCAGACCCGTTTCACCGATGGCAACGACTTTCGGATGCTTCACCAGTTTGCGCAGCGGTTCGCGAATATCGTCCGGTGCTGCATGGGCGTTTGACGGATGCCAGCCGACGGCGGCAAAAACGCACGCGAAACGTTCGGCCAGCTTGATTGCGCGCGCGCTGCTTTCGAGATCGGTGCCGATGGAAATGATTTTGGTGATACCGGCGGCCTGGGCGCGGGCAATGACTTCCGTCAAATCCTTTGCATAGTCCGGGTAATCAAGATGCGCGTGGGTGTCGTAAAAAATGGCCATGGGAATAATTAACCACGAAATACACGAAATACACGAAAAATTGGCAGTGGATCAAATTGATGAAAGATGGCGGGGTGGATGGATGGAGAGAAATCACTAACTTCCCATCAAAAAACCCTAAGCTCTAAACCATAATGACTAAAGAATTTCCAAATGACCCAATGATCCCGCCATGCGGGACGTCAGCCAGGCTGCTTATTCGAGCTTCGGGCTTCTTTCGTCATTATGGTTTAGGGATTAGTCATTCCGCGGGCGGCACGTTTTGTGAACTCCGTGGTTTCATTCAATTGGCCGGTTTGGGGCTGGCCGGGGCGTTGGTGCCGGCGGGTTTCTGTTCGAGCGCGGCCAGTTTTGCCTCGATGGATGGCTGCCCGGGATAATCGGGTGATTCCTTGAGAAGCTGTTTGTAATTTTCAAGGGCGTCGGCTTCGCGATTCTGCGCCAGAAGTTTTTCGCCCAGCGTGAGCCGGATGCGAATGCGCTGTTCCGGCGACGGGTTGCGGGTCAGGGCAAGTTGATAGGTTTCGATGGCCGGGGACGGGTTGCCCTGCGTTTCGAAAAGGCCGGCGAGTTTTTCGGTGAGCACGGCGCTATTGGTGGTTGCGGGAATGGTTTCGAGGAAAGCGGCGAGTTGAGCAACGGGCGCACCGTGAACCAGACCCAAATCCACGATGCGCAGATAAGACCATTCGATAAGCGGGTTGTGGGTGCGCGCGAGTTCCGCGTGCAACTCCGCCGGTCCCCGGGCAAAAGGCCGGTAAAGCGGATCGCCCACGACGGTGGTTTGCCATGATAAAACGGGTTGCGCGGCCCAGGCGGCCTCGCCAAATGTGAACCCGCTGGCAATCAGCCGCGCGAGAAAGACGGCGACATTCGGTGTGGCCGAGAGATACGGTTCATACACGCAGCCCATGGTGCAGGTGGCGCCTTTGGCGAGCAGCGGCCCGGCCCAAAACTGGTTCGTGGTCCGCAACGTGGCCGCGCTGTAGGAATGCAAATGATACGCGAACGCGCCGGGCATGAATTCAACCTTGGGCAACGCAAACGGGCCGGAAACAGTTCCGTCATACCAGCCGCAATAAATGGCGATCTGACTCATTGGAAAATCGGCGGGGAACGTGGCGGGATTTTTGTCCACAATGGTTTCAAAACCCAGTTCGCGGCAGATTTCCCCCGCGCCCAGTATCCATTCGTCGCCCAAAATATAATTGGTGTCGCTTTGGGTCAGTCCCCGCGCGTCAAAATAAGCGCGGCCCCACAGGCCGTCGCGTTCGGCGGCGAGTGCCTTGTCCACCAGGCCAAGCGCAATCTCCACGCTGGGGCCGTCGAGCCGGGCGACCAGCAAAATGCCGTTGGTGGGATGGAGCATCGCCGGGTTCGTGGCCCCATAGACCCAGTTGGGCAGCGGTCCGGAAAGCGGGATGTCCATTTTCAACAGCGGCAGCCAGGCCAGCTCGGAATCCACCGCTGCTTCGTTGCGCAACAGTTCCGGACGGACGTTTTCCCGGCCCGGTTCGTGCAAATCCGGATCGGGCGCAATTTTCAGCGGAACACCGTAGCAGAGAACCGCGTAACGAATCTTGGATTCAATGACGCGAGGTTCGACCCGCGCCGGGTGGCCGTTGGTGGCGGCGTTGGTGACGGAGCCGAATTGCCAGAGATTGTCCACGACCAGCCGGCTGGCCAGCGGGAATTGCAGCGCATCGCGAAACTCGGCGCGGGTCATCTCCTCGGTTATGGGCAAGTCGAGTCCGTAAATTTGCGCCTCCGGCACCCGCCGCATTTGGGCGTAATGCTCCGCGACCAGTTTCGATCCGGGCATGAGATTGTTGTAAATCACGACCACCTCGTCGCCGCCGGCGTGGACCAGCCAAGGCGCGAGCACGAAGACAAAAACCGTGAATCTGCCCCCAAAAAATCTCATAGGCTGGTCATTTGACCTCGCGCCCGGTGGCCGGTTCAATTTGATTTGCCGAAGAGTGCTTCGTGCATTCCGGGCATGGGTTTGCCGGTTTTTTTATCCCAATAACGAAAGTTTGCGCTCCAGTCCCAGATCGCCCAACCCAACCTTTGCTGCTCCGCCGCCCGCCGGAACGTCGAGTAAAAACGGGCGCGTGACGCCGGGTCAGCCTTGATGTAGCAGCCAAATTCGCCGATGTGAATCGGGTATCCGTAATAATCCGACCACGCGCGGAGGAATTTTAATTTGTCCTCGAAGGCCAGCGGGCTGCTCGGATTTTTATCCGTCGGCAGGGTGTTGTAGGCTTGAATCCAGGCTAAAACGTTGGAATTCAAATTCAGCTTCGGGTCGGCCTTGAGCGGCTGTGCGGGCGGGCCGGGAAACTGGATGCCGGTTGGTTGCGTGTCCGGTCCGGTCCAACCCGCGCCTTGATGCGTGAAGTGAAACGGGTCGTAGCAATGGACGGAAACAATCACGTTGTCGTCAGGCGGCAGCACCAGATTTTTCAACTCGTCAACGCCGCCCCAGTTTCCCGGCTCAACGAAAATCGTCCGGTTTGGATTGCTCTGTCGAATCTCCGCAATGGCGCGGGCATAAATCGGATTCATCAGGACGGTCCTGGCATTTTCATGCGGTTCATTATCGAGTTCAAGCGCGAGCCGGTTGGTGAAATTTTTGTAATGCGCCGCGATTTGACGCCACAACGCGAGGAATTTTTCCGTCTGCCCTGCCGGGTCCTGGTCCAATTCGTTGAAGTGATGGATGTTGATCATCACGGCCAGTCCGTTGTTCAGCGCGTTGGTTACGACAAAATCAACCCGGGCAAAAATCTCCGGCGCAAGCGTGAAATCCGGTGCGGCCCCGGCGTAATGATGCCAGCCAACCGGCACGCGCACATGATCAAAACCCTCGCGCTTCATCTGTGCAAATTCAGCCGCTGAAACTGTCACACCCCGGCTTTGGTTTGGCGGCACTTCAAGATAGTCACCCAGATTGACGCCGTGCTTGAACCACTGGGCCGCGTGATGTGCCGGGGAATCGTGTCCGGTCAGCGGCTTCATTTCCGGTGGATTCGAAGGCGTGAAAGCGTTGTCGCCGGCAGCCCGCGCTGCGTCAAGCCCGCCGCACTGAAACAATGTCGCGACTAAAATGGTCCAAATAATTTTCATGCCGGTGATTTCCTTTCAATGTTTAATTGCCCGTTATCCTTAGCCCGTCCCACGCGAACATCACTCCGGATGGCAGTTCCGCCTGCGCCCGGTCGTGGTCGTAGTCGTGCGTAAGGTGGGTGAAATACGTCCGCGCCGCGCCGATGCGCCGTGCCGCCGTCAACGCTTCGTCGAGGCACATGTGCGTTGGATGCGGCGTGTAACGCAACGCGTCGAGCACGGCGACTTCGACGCCCTGAACCTTTCCCAGCGCGTCGGCGGGAATTTCCTTGCAGTCGCTCAGATACGCGAGCCGTTTTTTGCCGTTTTGCATGAAGAGATAGCCGTTCGTCATCATCGGGCCATGCGGCAGGGGCAGGGGAATGATTTCCAAATCGCCCAAAGTGAAGGTTCCGTCAATGACGTGGGGTTCGGGATGAAAATAGCCCTTGGGAATCGGGCGGCCGTCGAAGGCGTAGAGGTAAATCCGCTTCAACGCCGCCATCGTTTCCTCGTTCGCATATATCGGCAAGGCACCTTTGCGCAAATCGCAAAACCGGCGGCAATCGTCCAGACCCATGATGTGATCAGCGTGGGAATGGGTGAAAACAACCGCATCGAGCCAGCGGATGTTTTCGCGGAGCATCTGGATGCGAAATTCCGGCGTCGTGTCCACGACGAATTTGACTTTGTCGGTGGCGACGTAAAGGGAAGGCCGGGTCCGATGGTTTTTGGGGTTGGCCAGAAACGCCGGTGGATATTCCTTGCCAATGATGGGCACGCCTTGTGAGGTGCCGCTGCCGAGAAAAATGAATGAGAATGCCATGATTAAAATTCCTGCATGGACGGTAGCACAACCGCCAAATTGGCCGCGAACCTTTTTCGGGATTCGGGATTATATCTTTCACAAACCCAAATCCTGTTTTTTGAATAAGGTGATTTTGGTTGGTTTTACGCTCGGCGAGCGGCGGCAATCAGTTTTGTCCTGACCCACTTTGTTTTGCCAATGCCGGACTCTTTCACGGCCTGCATGATTTCGTTATATTCAGGCGGTGACAGCCGCGTGGAAATGAATTTGCCACGCTTCTCTTTCTTGGGAAGCGTTGGCCTGCCGACTTTACCGGATTCGTTCATTTTTTGCGTTTCAGGACAAAGAAAATTATTGCAATAATCAGGAGAATTACCACGGTCATCGTTACCCTCAGTATCATCTGAGTGGTCGCATTCTCTATTGCGTAATAGTGTTCAGTTGCAGCAATCATGGCTTTTTCTTTTTCGAGGTTGGCGGTGGCGTTTGCAGCAATGCCTTCAATCCTTCCTTAAAATCCACGCCGTATAAATTCGGCAGCATGACTTTAGCTGGCCGCTTCCGATGTTTTGATCGCTTTGGCTCTGCCACGGTTTCTCTTTCTGCCCCACGGAATATGCGGGACTTTTGGTTTCACAAGGCAATCTTGTTGGCTGTAAAGCCTATTCCCTCAATTCACCTGCCGGTATGTTAAACGCTTGCCAGTGACCATGCCAATCGCCGTTTCCATGCGCTCTCCATCGGTGGCGTGGCGCGTGTTCCAACGAAACGCAAATTCATTCGCGTATTTCGGCAAATGCCCACGGCTGACATGATGCCAAGAGCCATACACGCCACGCTTTAGCAGGCTGAAAAAACTTTCACAACTATTCACGCCCGATGTTGAACCGTCTTTGTTATGGCGGATATATTCAAACTTGGAATGAACCACCGTATGATGCGCTTTCCATTTCTTCAACGGGTTGCGGTATGCGCCGTGTTCATCAGTGTTCACAACAGCGTCTTTGCTCACGCATTCATGCAACGCCTGTCCAAGATTCTTTTGCGTGACGTTGCTGACCACGCGGGTTTGCATTGAGCCACCGCGTTCAATCAGCGCGACCACAGGAGTATGGCGGCGCGACCGTGAGCAACGAAAGCCTTTGCCGCCCACAAAAGTCTCGTCCACTTCCACGACGCCTTTGAGCAACTTGGTCAACGGCATTTCAGGGCTGACGGCAAAACGAAGTCTGTGCGCCATGAACCACGCGGCCTTGTAAGTGATTTTGAGCATCCGGCTTAATTGGTTCGCGCTGATTGATTTCTTGCTGGAGCAAATGATGAAAATTGCCATTAGCCATTTGCTGATTGGCAGGTGCGAATCCTCAAAAATCGTTCCAACCGTTACGGTGAACTGTTTGCGGCAGGCGGAACACTTGTAAAGCCCCTTGCGTGCCGGACGCTTGCTGTCGGCCTTTGGCGTGAGTTTATAGACCTCGTTGTGTTGGCAGTGCGGGCAAATCGCGCCATTCGGCCAAAGCAACGATTCTAGCAACCCGCGCGCCTTGTCCTCGTCGGAGTATTCTTGCGCCAGCGTTATCAGATTCAATTCATCTTTTTCTTCCATCGTTTTCATGCGATAAAGGTGACACATTTACTACATCCTGTCAAGCTTTTTTGTGACACTTTATTATCGGGCAGATTTAAGTTCTATTTGTTTGTTTTACTTAGAAAAAGAAATTGTGAAGCGATCAAATCTTTTATTGACTCATCAATAAGGTCGTTGGCTTTTTCAATCGGGACTTCTCTGTCATCATCAAAGTCCGGATAAACATGAAGGTGACTATAGAATTCCTTGCCCCAGCCAGGTATCAATTCAGTAAAACCGCCTCTGCAAGAAATGTTTAATGTTCTGTGACCCGATACGTTCGGCGCGGTGATAGTAATTAAAAAGTCCACATTGGTATTTTTTTGAAATCCTATTGTTGCTGCTTTTATCCCCCCTTTTTCCGGGTCAATGGTTGATGGCAAACATTGAAAATATCCAACCGATTGTGCAATACCATCTCCGGTTTTTGTTGACTCTCCAGTCAAAACATCGTGTAGCACAACGAGCGAACGTTGATAATATGACAAATTATTAGTCCACCATTTTTGTGCCTCTAAATTCTTTTGGCGTTTATCAGATTCGATTTTGGCGTCTTTTTCGGCTTTTATGCTGGCGAAGCGCGATAAGGCATCCCCTATCACGCTTCCTGTGACTACATTAAAATTTTCATACTGTTTTTGAGTTTCAACTTCTGCCACTTGTTGATTAGAAACAGTTGGCGGCGGTTCGGGCGGCGGTTCAGGCCTGGGAATAATTTTAACGGGTAACGGTTTTGCAATGCTGACTTGTTTTGGGGGTTCGTGGTGGGCAAAATTGAACTTTAGGCTAAAAGCAAGGCCAACAGACAAAAAAGAGCAGATAGCCAACAGCATTACAATTATTGACGGATAAATGGATTTTGGGTTGATTTCTTCCTTTTTTTTGGATTCCGCCGACTCTTTGACTAATTCCGCAGGAGCAGAAAAACAGACCCTTAATATAAAGGCTATAAGCGGTATTAAAATTGCACACCCCGCGCATTCAAGGGCAGTTTCAAAAGCCCCGCGAAAGTCCAACCAGCCTCGGCATAGTGCGATTACGCCAAACACAAAACCTCCAATCGCTTCTGAAAGGACTTCAATAAAGCTGACTTCTTGCCACGCCTTCCCAACAACGGCGGCCAAATAATGCCGCCCGTTTTTTCGCTTTTCTGCCATAAGCAGAAAGCATCTGGCAACGCTTGGAATGCGTAAAGCCCAATTTGTGTGACACGAATGCAAAAAAATACGGATTTTAATTTTGTGTCAAAAACTAGTGGTTTTATTGGATTTTTCATGGGTTTTTTTGGGTTTGTGAAAGACATATACCCGTCGGGATTTGTCCCCAGAACTGGTGACTGGCAGGGGACGGGGCATGAGGTATGATTCCATTGTTGTTGTCGTACTTAGTTCTCAATTCTGTATGAAGAGGCCGGACCCGTTGTCCGGCCTTTCTTTTTTACCAGCCGGTTCAATCTCCTGATTGCCAATCAACCTGAGCCGGGGGTCATATCATTTCCCAGCCGGGAGGGCCGCGGCGCCGGCGGCCATCATATCCGGCGACGCAACGCCGCCCTGCCATTGCACCTTTAAACCCGGACTCCGAAGTTGAATTTCTGCGTTGGCAGAGTGCGGCCGTCCCGGCCGCAGCCAAGCGGGGCGGGCGGGCGGTTGGGAAATGTTCCGTGGCTTGAATGAAGTCAGTTGCTGCGTCCGAGGACGGGCGCACTCCGGCCTGGCCTCGCCCGCTCCGCCACCACCGGCAACTTCGGAGTTCGGGTTAAATGCCGGCTTTGGCGCGGAGTTGTTCCACCTGCTTCTCCAGATCCCGCAGACGGTGGATCATGTCCGGCAACTGCTGCACCGCGATCATCTGCCGCTTGGCCTGTTTGTCCGGCGAGGCCGGATAGCCGAGCACTGCCCCGCCGTCGGGAATATCGTGCATCACACCGGACTTCGCGCCGACCATGGCCTGGTTGCCGAGCTTCAAATGCCCCGCAATCCCCGACTGTGAAGCAATCACGCAATAATCTCCAAGGCGCGTGCTGCCGGCAAAACCCGACTGGCCCATGACCAGACAGTGCCGGCCAATGACGACGTTGTGCGCGACGTGCACAAGGTTGTCAATTTTGGTGCCCTGGCCGATGACGGTGGAACCCAGCGCGCCGCGGTCAACGGCCGAGTTGGCGCCGATCTCCACGTCATCGTGGATGATCACATTGCCGACCTGCAGTACTTTGCGGTGGCGGCCCTCGTCGAACACGTAGCCATAGCCGTCCGAGCCGATGACCGTGCCGGCGTGGATGCTGACACGATGACCGATTTGTGTGCGCGCATAAACAACGACGTTTGGGAACAGGCACACGTCGTCGCCAATCTGGCAGTCCCGGCCGATATGGTTGCCGCCCATGAGCACGGAACGCGCGCCGAGCCGCACGCGCGCGCCCAGCACGCAATCCGGCCCGATGTGCGCCGTGGGATCAACTTGCGCCGAAGCATCAATAATCGCGCCCGGATGAATGCCGGACGGTTGCTGGTCCGGCGGGAAAAAGAGCGGCAGCACCCGGGCCATGGCCACGCGTGCGTTCCGCACGCGGATGAGGACTTTCTTCGACGGCGCGAACGCTTCCGACACGAGGATGGCGGCGGCCTGGCTTTGTTCGGCGGCGGCGAAGTGGGTTTCCTTCTCAGCAAAAGTGAGATCGCCGGCCCGGGCACAGTCGGTGGGCGCGAAGCCGGTGAGCGGGACTGAACCGTCGCCGAGGACTTCGCCCCGGAGTTGTTCTGCAACTTGAGCAGCGGTGAATGGCATAGAATGATGGGTCAATGGTTAAAAGGCTCCGTTCGGGAGGAAGCTTATTCCGTCGCAAGGCGGTGGCAAGCTGCAAAGGGTGCGGAAGGTCAAGAATGCAGGGCCGCTCCAAACAAACACGCAGTCGTTGGAGCAGCATAAATCCGAAGACCGAAATCCGAGATCCGAAAGAAGCCCGAAGCCCGAAATCCGAAGGACAAACCGGCTCACGAGCCGTTCCGCGTTTCAAGCTTCGGATTTCGGATTTCTTTCGGTCTTCGGCCTTCGGGCTTTGTCCCCGAGAGTTGGAGAAAAGCTCAGAGCGACCCCGCTCATGGTTGTTTTCCGCGACGTTGCGTTGCAATTTTTACGACAAACAAAATGCCCGTGACGCCGACGCATAACCACCCAAACCAATCGCCGTGCTGATTGTAAAAAGTCGGTGTGCGCTTTTCGCCGGGTTGCAACAACGGGAGTTCAATCGTCATTGCGCCGACGCCATAAACGCTGCCGGTTTTGTCCCTGAAAATTTCACGCAGCCGGCCGTTGACGTCCACCCAGCACGTCAGGCCGTTGTTGGCGGAGCGCACCAGCGGCACGCCGTTTTCCAAGGCGCGGAAAACGGCGGCGGCGGCTTGTTGCCATTGCGCCGCGCCATCGCCGAACCAGCCGTCGTTGGTCAGGTTCACCAGAAAATCCGTGTCGTCCCGGACGTATTCCCGCGTGAGTTCCGGGAACACGTCCTCGAAACAGATGAGCGTGGCGGTTTTGACACGGTCTGGAGCGCCGGTCTCCGATCCGGCGTTTGGTAAATCAGTACCCGGTTCGCGCCGGGTCGGAGACCGGCGCTCCATTTCAAACGGCACCACACGGTCACCGGACGCAAAGCTGCCGGTGATGGGGGTGAACCATTTGACGAACGGCAGCCAGCGCACGAGCGGGATGTATTCGCCAAAGATGACCAGCTTTTGTTTGTGGTAAACCGCCGCGCATCGGCCGTCCGGGTTGAACAGGAAGGCGGCGTTGAAAGCATCGTAGTCATTGTTGGTCCCGGCGCCGGAACGCCAGACATAATCTTCGGCATTGAAAATCAACCAGAGGCGATGGGTGCGGACGAGGTTGGTGATGGCGGAGTAATTGGCGGCATCGTATTCAAATTCCGGCACGGCGGATTCCGGCCAGATGAGCAAATCGGTCTTGGACGTGCCCCTCGCCCCGGCCCTCTCCCCGCCCGGCGGGGAGAGGGTGTCCGCAGGACGGGAGAGGGGTTCGTTTGTTTGCTGCGCCAAAGTCAACGCCTGTTCCGACAGTTCCAGCAGTTGCCGGAAACGATTCGTGTTCGCGTTCGGGTCCCAAATCAAAGCCTGCGGAATGCTGGGTTGAACGAGCGTGATGCGCAGCGTCGCGCCGGGCGGATTTTGTCCGCTCATGCGCGTGAAACCGAATGCAAACAGCGCCACGATTGCGGCCAGCGGCAAAAGTGTTTCCGCCTGCCACGCAAACCGGGAGGCTGGCCGGTGAAAAATCATGCGCACGCCGGAAAACAGCGACAACGAAACCCATACGACCAGGAACGAAACGCCATAGACGCCCGTGACCGAGGCGATTTGAATGAGCGGTATCAGTTGAAATTGCGAGGCGCCAAGGGGATTCCATGGAAAACCGCTGAACAGCCGCACCCGGACCATTTCCAACGCCACCCAGACGGTCGCGCCAGCAAGCGACCACAACGTGCGGCCACCCCATGATTCATACTTCTCACTTCCAACTTCGCACTTCTCAACGAGCCAGACCCAGACTGCCGGGTATAACCCGAGATAGACGCCCAATAAAAACCAGCCGAGAATCGGGAAGCCCGTCACCGGAATCAGCAGCAGCCAGTAAAGCGACGAGAGGAAGTGAGCCAACCCGGCCAGGTAGCCGACGCGGAAGGCATCGCCGCCGCGTTTGCCATGAGCGGCGGCTATCATCAGGGCCGGTGCAATCCAGGCGCACCCGGCGATGCCGATTTTCGGAAACGCGGCGGTCAACAAAAGTCCGGCGCCGATGGCCAGGAGATAACCGCTGCGAACCAGGAGTTCGTTGAGAAAGCTTTTCAACGTGGCGAACGGCGAATAATCCTGAGTAAACGTCGGGCCGGGCTTGGCGCATTCGGCGGCCCGTTTCAAAACGGCAGCGCTGGCATTGACGACGATGGCTTCGTGCGCGCCGCGCCAGACGGCAAGATCGGCGGGTGAATTGCCGGCGTAGTCAAAACCGCGTTCGCCGAATTTTTCGACGAGGGCCTTCAGTTTGTTGGCGCCGCGCAGATTGGTTTTGCCGTCGCTGCCCAACACCTCGTCAAAGACCCCGACATGATTGGCAACGGGCAGGGCCATGTCGCGGTCGGAGGCGGTGACGAGAACCAATTTCCGGCCGGTGGCCTTTTGTTCCCGCAAAAAGGCAAGGAACGGTTCATGATAGGGCAGGGCGGCAGGATCAATCGTGACGCGCCGGACGAGCTGCCGTTTCAAGAAAGCCCGGCCCCGCGTCCACCAAAACAAAACGGGCAGGAGCTGGAACGGATTTCGCCGCAACAGCCGCGCCAGCGATTCCCAAAGCAAATCGGTCTTGATGAGCGTGCCGTCCAGGTCCACGCAGAGCGGGATTAAATTTGGGGGCACATTGGGCGGTTGCGGCATGGGTTTTGATTAACGGTTGAGTGCGCGCTCCAGCAAGGCTTTTTCACGTTCGCCGTAATTCAGCTTCAGCGCCTCAGCCCGCGCGGCGTCGGTCATTTTCTGCCAGGATTTTTGCAGGGCATTGATGGTCTTGTCCGCGGCAGTTTTCGCCGCGAGATCGGCAAACTGGAATTCGAGGAAAACAAGGCAAAGCGCGTCTTCGAGCACCCGGGCTTCGGAGTCGTCGGGAAAATGTTTCTTGAGGTTCAAATCCTGCACCCGGCGAATCACGTCTTCCGGGTAGCCGGCTTCGCGCAAAATGTCGCCGGCTTTTTGGGCGTGAAACTTTTTGAGCGTCGCCCGCCATTGCAAATATCCGGCGCGGGTCATCGGATGGGATTGGCGCGGGATTTCCCAGCGGCAAAGGTGCTGGCAGCGCGCGGCGAGGCGAAGTTCCTCGGAAGCGTCGGGGCATAGCTGCAAAACCCATTTCGTGAGCCGTTGGGCATAAAACCATTCACGCGGCTGGGAGGCGCCGTTAATGACCCTGGTGTTTGGATCGCGTGAATTTTCCCCGTCGAAACGGCGCAGTGCGGATTCGAATCGTTGTGAATCGTTTGGTCGAAATGGTGCGGACACGCGCGGAATTATTCCAGAAGCGGGTTTCGGCGCAAAGCGGATTTGCCGCCGGTCTTAATAGAGAATAGGGCTATTCACGTGACTCCACCCACCACTACCGCTTGTGGTTTGTGAGTAAGGCAAAGGGTTTCGGCGATATTTGGACGGCTTGCTGGGCCAACCGATAAAACAGTTTTCCCCGTGAGGCGGA
>JBAVOO010000089.1:0-11871 GCA_049692125.1 Verrucomicrobiia bacterium
CCGCGCTCCCGCGCGGCGATGATTCGATGTCGCAAATCCTGACTCAAAGGACGCATAATTCCCTTTTCATAAAAAGAGAATAGCAGGCTTTACCAAATACGTCTATCTAAATAGAAAATGCTCTAGCGCGTTTTATCAAGACGGTGAAATAGCGACTTGCGTGGATTTGCGCACGCATGGAGCAATCCGAAATTTCATGTTGCTTTGCTTGAGTAATATTTTGCGCAGGGTTTCATGGCAAAAGCTTGATGATTTGCGAGTCCGACGAGAATTGAAGGCGGTGGATGAAATTGACCCGGTCAAAGAGTTCTTGGAAGAACTCGGTCGTTCTGTTCGCTTGGTTCTCGCGTTTCTGCGGCAGGAGGGACAACCGGCAATCGTTCGTTCTGAAATTGTGGAGGGCGACAGCAAACGTTTGTCACAACATTGGGCCAAGTGGAAGGGCAAAGTTGACGCGGTGATAACTTCTCCGCCATATGCAACCGCACTGCCATATTTAGATACTGACCGGTTGAGCCTTTGCTTCCTTGGGCTTTTGCCACGGGACGAACACCGAGAACGTGACCAAGACATGATCGGAAATCGAGAGATTACCGACAAAGCGAAGAAATCTTTCTGGCGCGAGTTTTCTTCGGGACACCACGGTTTGCCGAAATCAGCAGCCGATTTAATCTCCAAAATTTATCACCTCAACCATAAGACAGACGCTGGTTTCAGAAGGCGAAATCTACCACCTCTGCTCTACAAATACTTCCACGACATGAAACAAGTCTTCGTCGGAATGCAGGAAGTGTTAAAACCTGGTGCCAGTGCTTTTGTTGTCGTGGGCAACAACCACACGATAGCTGGAGGTCTGCGCGTAGACATCTGAGTCCCAAGTCGCATTCGCACTCCGTTTCTGTCCATCTTCGTGAATCCTTCGCTATCAATCGGACCATTCCATTTACGATCTGGTTTGAAAAGTTTTGGCCAACCCCAAAAATTGGGATTAGCGCGAACGCAAATTTTGGGGATGAAAAGTTCAGCCGCACGCCGCTGCGCTCCCGCTGTTTTTTGTCCGAATCCAACGTCCGTATTTTGCAGGGTAATAACGAAACCTTTTTGTTCCGCGGAAACATTTTCCAGGTTTTCTGATTCCGCCACCTTCCGCCCTGCGCCAGTGGCTTGCGGTTTTTGTTCGACAGCCACATGAGGTGCTGGCTTCACTTTTCCCGGCAGGTATCGGCTTCCACCGTCGCTGAAGCTATGGTGGACAGGTCCGTTTTCGTTTCACCACGACGCGACGAGGAAAATTGAAGCGCACTGTTCCCGAATTTTTCCATAAATTTCGTTCCCCAGACCAAGCGGATTCCACAGCATCGTAGAACGAAAATGTGGTTTGGCAATTGGAAAAAACTCGCGTCAATTAACCGCCAAGAACGCAGAGTGCGCAGAGTGGAAAACTCAAAATCTTTAGTTTTTAGCGTTTTTTCTTTTTGGTTTGGTAGGCGGGCGGCGTTTCACGCAGGGCGTCAGCAGTTTCCACGGGCATCCAAACGACTTCGCCATTCCGCCAGACGGCGAGCGGTCGGCCGCGCTGCCGATGGTCCTCCACGACCTTGCCAGCCCGTTTGAGCAGATAGTTGATCGAGATTTGTCCTTCGTAAAGGGCGCGAATCAGGAGATTGATGCTGCGACTGGGGCGGTGCCGGCCGGATTCCCAACGGGTCCAGCTTTTCTCGCCAACTTGAAACAGTTCACCCATTTCCTTTTGGGTGTAGTCATAGCGGTCGCGCAATTCCTTCAATTGCGCGGGCAGCAGCAAGCCGATGCGGCGGGCCTTGGTGTCCTCTATTATCTGGTGCGCCTCCGGCGTGAGCAGCCATTGTTTCACTTCTTCGTCCCACTCCAGAGTGACCGGCACCTTGACCCGCTCCGCTATATCCGTGCCGTCCAAATTCGGAATCAATATTTCAAATTCCTCGGTCTTGGTTTTCATATTGGTTTTCATGTAAGAATATATGCCTCAATTACTCGCAGGAAAGTTTGTCAAAATCCGGCAAGTGGGCGGAAAGGAACAAAACCCGCTGGCGATCCTTGAATAAAAGGATTTTGCCGTAGAAGGTCTCACCCCGGTATGGAAAGAGAAACTCGTAGGTGTGCCCCGGGGGGAAGTCCATGGTGACGGGGCAGCCGGTGGGTTGCCGGCCAGACAGGTAATCACTAATTGGTTGATAAATCTCATTTTGCCATACGGGATTGTTGTCCCCGGCGCGCATTTTCACTGCTGACGCACTTGCTTCATATCGCGCTAACGCATCGCCCGTCCATCGAATTTTACTTCCGGTTGCCGCTGTGGCGAGGATGGCACAAACTTCTTTTCGCCATTGCGCTGGAATTTCCTGTTGCGCCATTACCTGCTCCTGAAAGTCGTATGGTTTGCCGCTTCACTTGAGTAAGATGGTATCAATTGATACCATACGTCAATAAATATTTTGACTTTTTTTCTGCCGAAAGATTGGATTTGGTATAACCCGTTCATTTTAAACGGTTTTGTCGTCATCGTCAGTTGGATTTTTCAGCCAAAAGGTCGTATTCGGTGATGGATGGAGCGCTGTCTGTGAGGCTAAAATGGTCTGCGCCGCCGAATTTGCCGAAGATTTCCGCCACATTCTCCCAGCCAGCAGCAGAAACAAAACCTAAAAAATGAAGCGCACTGTTCCCGAATCTTTCCATAAATTTCGTTCCCCAGCCCAAGCGGATTTGACGGCATCGTAGTTCTCGGCGGAGTTTAGGCAATCGCAAAATGTTACGTGGTGGATTCAGAATTCCACGTCGCGGCACTTTTCATCCATCCAACTTCGCCGAGGCTTCGATGGACAGGGGGACGGTGATGATTCGCCACACTTGGGCCGCTTCCAGTTTTTCATCCTCACGGCGCAAGAAATTCTGCAACCGCGCTTTGGAGACGCGCTTCAGGGTCTGGCATCGCACTTTTCCCTTTCGCTTTGTGGTCAACGTGGTAAAAGCACGTCATGAATACTGCTCGCGTCCTGCTCGCCGTGTGGGTGCTCTGCCGCGTCGCCGGCCTGGCGCCGGCCGAAGAGTCCGCGGATGAAATCCAGTGCCGGAAATCGGCCGCGTTCCTGACAGCGCCCGACGCCTCCGATTACCGGAAATACGCCCCGAGCCGCCAAATCAACATCCTGCACGTGGCGCTGGATGTCACTCCCGATTTCACCAATCGCACGGTCGCCGGGAAAACCACGATCACCTTCAAACCGATCGCGAAACCGCTGGAGGAATTGAGCCTGGACGCCGTTGACCTGACGGTGAGCTCCGTGACCTCCAGCGAAGCGATCCTGGATTACCAGGTCACGGACGAGAAAATCATCGTCACCTTCGCCCAACCGGTTCCTGCGGACAAGGAGGCCTGGGTCAAGATTGAGCATCGCGCGGAGCCGACGGAGGGAATGTATTTCCGGACGCCGGAAATGGGCTACAAAGCCGGGGACACGCATTTGTTCACGCAAGGCGAGTCGGTCGAGGCCCGGCATTGGTATCCCTGCCTGGATTCGCCCAATGAGAAGTTCACCTCCGAAATCACCTGCCGCGTGCCCGCAGGCATGACCGTGCTGTCCAACGGACGGCTGGTTTCCGAGGAGAAAGACCCCAAGACCGGCCTCGTCGCCGTGAGATGGCTTCAGGACAAACCGCATGCCAATTATCTGCTGTCGCTGGTGGCGGGCTATTTCAAAAAGGTGGAAGACAGGCACCGGGACGTACCGCTGGCGTTTTACACGCCCCCGTCCGAGATCGATGAAGCCACCAATTCATTCTGCGACACCAAAGACATCATGGCCTTTTACGAGGATGAAATTGGCCTGCCCTTTCCCTGGGCCAAGTATTACCAGGTGGCGGTCAACGATTTCGTCGCAGGTGGCATGGAGAACACGACGCTCACCACGCTCACGGATTACACGCTCTTCACCACCAACACGGAAAACATCCGTTCCAGCCAGAGCCTTGTCGCGCATGAAATGGCCCACCAATGGTTCGGCGACCTGGTCACCTGCAAAGACTGGAGCCACATCTGGTTGAATGAAGGGTTTGCCACCTATTACGCGCTGCTGTACGACGAGCACCGGAACGGCCGGGATTCCATGCTCTACGGCCTGTATCGCGACGCGCAGCAAATCCTGTCCATGACCAACTCGTCGCGGCCGATTGTGGACCGCAAGTACGACAACCCCATGGAGCTGTTCAACGTTTTCGCCTACCAAAAGGGCAGTTGGGTGCTCCACATGCTGCGCGCGCAACTGGGCAAGGACCTGTACCGCCGCTGTATCCGGACCTACCTGGAACGGCACCAGTTTGGATCGGTCGTCACCGAGGATCTGAACGCGGTGATCGAAGAGCTTTCCGGCCGTTCCTACGATCAGTTCTTCGACCAATGGGTCTATCACGGCGGCTGTCCCGACCTGGACGTAAGCTACAGTTGGGACGCGCGCAGCAAGCTGGCCAAAGTTTCCGTGCGTCAAACGCAAAGAATCAGCGACGACATCTTTCTCTTCAA
This sequence comes from Verrucomicrobiia bacterium, assembly GCA_049692125.1. Taxonomy (GTDB): domain Bacteria; phylum Verrucomicrobiota; class Verrucomicrobiia; order Limisphaerales; family UBA11358; genus UBA11358. The sequence continues at coordinate 4,556 of JBAVOO010000089.1, forward strand.
TTTACCGCTTTCCATCCGTTTCAAAACAAAATCAACCACTGTGGACAAGCCGATCATCGTGAAGGAAAAATCCGAGGACTTTTACTTTGCGCTCGAGGAGGCGCCCACGGCGGTGCGCATCGACCCCGAGTATGCGGTGCTGGCGAAGATCCATTTCCTCCCTCCCACCCCGATGCTTTACGCGCAACTGGAGGATCAAACCGACGTCGTCGACCGGCTGCTCGCCATCGAAACGCTGGCCACAAGAAAGGACAAGGAGACGGTGGAAAAGCTCAAGGGCGCGCTGAACCACGACACCTTTTACGGCGTGCGCCTGGAGGCGGCGCAGGCGTTGAGGGACATTCACACCGATGACGCCTTCGATGCGCTGCTCGCATCCACCCAACAGCCCGACGCCCGCGTGCGCCGCCGGGTCTATGCCGGAATCGGCGGGTTTTACGGGACGCGAAGCAGCGATGCGGAGCGCGGGATGCTCGCCGTGGAAAAGAATCCGGACATCCAGGTCCTGGCCATCCAGGATTTGGGGACCTATGCCGGACGGGACACGCGCGCGCTGTTGCTGCAGTATCTGAATTCCACCTCGTATCGCAACGGGCTGGCCGAGGCCGCCATCCGGGGACTGAGAGCGCAGGATGATCCTTCCTCCATCGATCCGCTGCGCGACAACCTCAGGCAGCACGAGGCGGACTACACCAGCAACGGATTTGTCCAGGGATTGAGTGCGCTGGCTTACCTGGACCGCGATGAAAAGGACAAGACCGCGGTGCGCGAATTCCTTCTCGGCTATGTGAACCACCGGAAGGAGAGGGTTCGGCTGGGGGCCATCAACGCTCTGGGCGCGCTGGCGGACCCGGTCGCTTTGCCGGCTCTTGAGAAATTTGCGCTGGCCCGCAGGACGAGCCCGGAACAACGCGCTGCTGCCAGTGCGATCCAGAACATCGAGAATTTCCGAAAGACCACGGAAGGTCTGGCCGGCTTGCGCAAGGAATTCCTGGATTTGCAGAAGGAAGACCAGGCTTTGCGCAAAGACTTCGACTCGCTGGAGAAAAAAGTCGATGCCAGGGCTGCCAAGGGATCCGGGGCAAAAAAATCGTCATCCGCGGTGAAGTCGCCGAGAAACTCCGCTGATTGAGGCGGTTCTCACTGAATTCCTTCAAGTGGTGGAGATTGTTTTCAAGCCAGCGTTCTTGGTTGCGCCGGGCAGACGGTGCGAGGAAATCATAGCTCCGATTTCTTCGCAGCTTCTATGGCGGTGGCAACGTCGGCAATCTCCTTTTGTTTTACCGGGTCGTTCTCAGGTTTCAATCCAATCATTTAAGCGCTGAAACATATTGATGTTGTTGGTTATAATTTCCCGGTCGGAAAATCGGGTTGTCAGCGGTTTTATTTTTGTCATGCTCCCCGGGCGGACCATGCGAAGCAGATTCCCAATTTATTTTGGCCGGTGGATGTTTTGGCTGGGATTTTTTCTGTCCTTCACGGCCCTGGCGGCGGATACTTCCATTCCCGAATCCAAAGTCACCGTGGCTCCGCCCGGAGACTGGGTGAAACCCAATTTCTTCGAGCGCGCGTTGCAGAACGACCCGGTGTCGGCCGGTGAAAACGAACGCTGGCTGTTGGTTGAAACGGAAATCAACGCTCCCGAAAGTGCGACCTTCTGCCATCGGGTAAAACAGATTTGCAGTTATGCCGGCGTGCAGAACGGCGCGCAAATCTCCCTTGATTTTGACCCCGGCTATGAATCGCTGCAACTGCACTGGGTGCGGATCTGGCGCGGCACGAATTTTCTCAACCAACTCAACCGGGACAAGATCAAAATCATCCAGCAGGAGCGCGATTGGGAGCAACATGAACTCAATGGCCAGTATTCCGCGATTCTGGTGCTGGAGGATGTCCGCGTGGGCGATGTCATTGATTACGCCTTCACCGTCCAGGGGGACAACCCGGTGTTTGGCGGCCGATTCGCGCGCTCCATTCGGCTTCAATCCGAGGAGCCGATTGGACGCCTTCGAACCCGGCTGCTCTGGCCGGCGAAAAAGCGGCTCTTTGTAAAAAATCACGGAACCAGCGCGCAACCGGTGATCATTCAAGGCAAGGGCGTCACCGAATACAGATGGGATTCGAGCCGGGTTCCGGCGCTGTCTTTGGAAGATTCCCTTCCGGTCTGGTATGAATGCCAGCCGTGGGTGCAGTTGAGTGAGTTCCAAACCTGGGACGAAGTCAACCAATGGGCGCTGACGCTTTTCCAAAACAGCTCTGTCCCGTCGCCGGAGTTTTCACAAAGACTCGATGCGTGGCGGCGCATTGCCAGCCCGGAGGAACGGGTCCTGGCCGTCCTGCGCTTTGTCCAGGATGAAGTGCGTTATTTCGGAATTGAAATGGGCGTAAAGTCCCACAAACCCTCGGACGCCTCCACGGTTTACAACCGGCGATTCGGCGACTGCAAAGACAAGTCGTTTCTGCTGGTCACCGCCCTGCGGTCGTTGGGCATCGAAGCCTGGCCGGTGCTGGTCAACACCACCGAACGCCGCACCCTCGATCAATGGCAGCCGTCGCCGCTGGCTTTCGATCATGTCATTGCGGCGGTGCGCCTGGGCGACCAGCTCTACTGGTTCGATCCGACGATCAATTACCAGCGCGGGCCGCTGTCCGCCCATTGCCTGCCCGATTACGAGCGCGGTCTGATCATCAGCCCGAAAACCACCGGCCTGACTGTCATTCCCAACACCGGCGCCGACCGGAGTCTGACCAGCGTGAGTGAATACTTTGAATTGCGCGGCCGGGATGAACCCGCTGATCTAAAAGCCGTGACCGTGGCCACCGGCAGCGATGCGGACGCCTTGCGGGAACAGTTTGCCACCACCGGCCGGGATAAAATCCAGAAGAGCTACCAGGATTTTTATTCCCGGTACTATCCGCAGATAAAAACTGCGCAGCCCATCCAGTTCTCCGATGACGAACAGCAAAACCGGATTGAGATGACCGAGTTTTACACCGTTGAAAAAATATGGACGCAGTCTGCCAACGACAAGCGGTTCTGGTGCGAATTTTCCCCGCACACGATCACCAGTCTCCTGTATCAGAAACCAAGGGACAAGGACCGGTCGATGCCGCTGGCTTTGGAATTTCCCGAACACCGGGTATTCCGCGCCGAGGTGATCCTGCCGAGAGTCTGGCCGACGGACAAACGGAACAAAACGATTTCCGACCCCGCGTTTTTCTTTCAACGTCAACTGACCGTCTCCGGCCGCAAGCTTGTCCTGGAAGCGGAATACCGCACCTTTGCCGACTCCATTCCGGCGGACCGGGTGAAGGGTTATCTTCAACAGCTTGACGAGGCCGCCCGCGTTTCCAGTTACGCCCTGGGCTGGCGCTGATGGTTGTGTGAACCCGGAGGTGTTCGCCCTGCTTCTGGTTGCCTTGGTCAAACACGTTCGTTTTTTTCAACCACGGATTGACACGGATTAACCCAGCGCGGCTTACGCCGCAACCACAGGGAATAACCGCAAGAGAACGCAAAGACCCCTTTATAGGCGTGGGCCGCGTCCAGTTTTTCATCTTCACGGCGCAAGAATCCGGCGAGATAGGGGGCGTCGGAAGAAAGGATAAAGGCTGAAGGATGAATGAAGAAAGGGGAAAACTGAACATTCAACACTCAACATTCAATATCGAATCGGGGCGAAGTGACGAGCCACGAGCCGGGGATTTAAGTGCAAGACGCGGCCGGCGCGGCCATCCGCAGCAGCAAGTCGTTCAGTTCCGCCATGTGCGGCGGTTTGTTGACCACGACATCTGCTGCCGGTTCTGTTTCTCCCTCTGCCTTCATCATCGCACCCCAGCCCGTCATCATGATGATGGGCGTGTTGGGGGACTCCGCCTTGATCGTCCGGGCCACCCGGCGGCCATCAATATCCGGCATGCCGAAATCGGTGATGACCACTTCGTAAGGCTGGTTTTCCAGCGTGGCGGTGCGAAATAATTCCAACCCTTGTTTTCCGCCGGAGGCAAGCATCACTCGATGCTTGTAGTGCGTGAGACAACTATTCATGAGTTCCCGGACCCGCAGGTCGTCATCAATGCAAAGGATGTGCAGGGAGCGCGTCGGTTTGACTTGAGGCGGCGGGCTCCGACCGGGAGCATCGTCGATCTCGACACCGCCGGCATGCCGTTGCGTCATGTCCTGGGTGGAAGAACCATTCATATTAAAACCGGTTTTGTTGATTTGTGACTACGGTGCCTGTGCAGGTGCAAAACCGCGATAAAAACGGCCGGGATAATTCGTCGCATCTGAGTCAACGAACGTGAAAAGCCCGGTTGAATCGGTCAAATTCGTACTAAGTGGCGTCCAGTTATGCATGTCGAATGAAGCCTCGATCACGTAAGTCTGGTTGGTGCTTCCCAACAGGGTAATGGCCATGGTCCCATCCGGTTGGGAGACAATTGAAACCTCGCAGGCGTCGGGAATATTCACCGGGAGCGGGTTGGGGACATTACCCGAGAAATTGAAATTGACCGGGAAATCGGCGCCGGAACCCACCATGGTGACCGAGATCTGATTGATGCTGCCATCCGCGTTGGTTCCGCCATTAACAAAGCTGCTCAGGTTGAAGGAAACCAACACCGGCGCCGCGTCAGCTCCATTGATTGAGGGAATGCTCACCCCGTACATGTATTGACTTCCATTCTCGAGGACCAGGTCCGAATACCCTTCGACCTCCCCTTCAAAGGTCGCAGCGCCAGTGTCGGTGTTGACCTGGTAAATGTCCGTGTTGTCGCCGGTATTGCTCAAATACAGATTGCCATCGGAGTCAAAACGGATGTTCTGCGCGAGGTTGAGGTTGTAAGGGTCGCCAAAACTCCCGATAAAGGTTGACGCCCCGGTGGTGGGATCAATCGTGTAAAGGCCATTCTGGGCCGCCCCGAACAACACCCCGTCGCTCGGGTCGAAAGCAATGGATTCAAGGCCGGGCACGTCCATTGATGCTACCGGAGTGACGGCCCCGCTCGTTGGATCAAATGTCACCAAGGATGCGCCATTATTTGCGAGGCCGTACAATGTTCCATCTGGGGCATAGGCAATGTCGTTGTAAAGCGTCGAGCCCAGATCGGAAATTTCGGTGAAGTCGCCGTTCATCAGATTAATGATGCCGAAACCGTTGTCGCCCGTGTTGAACTCAACGGCGTAAACGTTATTCTGTGCGCGTGCCGACATGGCCAGGCTGCCGGCCGCCAGCAGGGTACCGACTAAAAACATCATCCATGATTTTTTCATAATTTTTTTCTGTTTAGTTTTCAAATTTCGCACCAGGTAACCGACCAATTTCGTCAGGGTGTTATTTAACAGAAACGGGCTAAAAAGTTATGAATAAGGGACACATTGCGTGATTTGAGGGGTGGATTGCGCCCGGTGAGGGGTGGAATTGGGGAGGAGAAAGGCCGCGTAAAAGACTTCGTCTCACGCGGTGGGCCGCGTAAAAGGCGAAAAGTAAAGGCCAAAGGCTAAACGCCAAATGCCAAAGTTTTTTGTTTCAGCCTTGAGTCTTCAGCCTTATGTGGTGGGAAACATTCAACATCCAACATCCAATGTCAGACAAAGCAGATGGCGCGACGAGCGAGAACGAGGGAGGAGGACGAGGACGATTTGAAGCGGCTACGGCAAGTCTGTGTGGCCCATTAAATAGCGGTCGCACTCCCTCGCGGCGCCCCTGCCCTCGTTGAACGCCCACACGACGAGGCTCTGGCCGCGACGGCAGTCGCCGCAGGCAAACACGCCCTTGAGGTTCGTCGAGTATTTCCCGAATTCGGCCTTCACGTTCGTGCGCGGGTCGCGCTCGAGTTTTAGCGCGTCGAGCAACGGCGGTTCCGGCCCGAGAAATCCCATCGCCAGCAGGACCAGTTGCGCGGGCAGAACCTTTTCCGTCCCGGGCACGTTCTTCGGGATGTACTGGCCCTTGTCGTTTTTCTCCCATTTCACCTGCACGGTGTGGACGGCCTTCACCTGGCCGTTCGCATCGCCTTCAAACTTGGTGGCGGTGGTGAGATAGATGCGCGGGTCGGACCCGAATTTCGCGGCGGCTTCCACCTGGCCGTAGTCCATGAGATAAATCTTCGGCCATTCGGGCCATGGATTGTCCGCGGCGCGCTCTTCCGGCGGTTTGGGCAAAATCTCAACCTGCACCAGGCTCCGGCAGGCGTGACGCATCGAAGTGCCTACGCAGTCCGTCCCGGTGTCGCCGCCGCCGATGACAACGACGTCCTTGCCGGTGGCGGAAATGAAACTGCCGTTCTTTTTTCCGTCGAGAAGGCTCTTTGTGTTCGCGGTGAGAAATTCCATCGCGAAGTGAACGCCCTTGAGCTGGCGGCCTTCCACTGGCAAATCGCGCGGCTTGGTGGCGCCGGTCGCGAGAATGACGGCGTCGAATTCCTTGAGCAGTTTTTCCGCCGGATAATTTCCGCCCACGTCGGTATTACAGACAAACCGGATGCCCTCGGCCTCGAGCTGCCGGATGCGGCGCAAGACGACCTGTTCCTTGTCGAGCTTCATGTTGGGGATGCCGTACATGAGCAGCCCGCCGGGGCGGTCAGCGCGCTCGAAAACGGTGACGGTGTGGCCGGCTTTGTTCAGTTGCGCGGCGGCGCAGAGGCCTGCCGGCCCGGAGCCGACGACGGCCACCTTTTTGCCCGTGCGCTGCTTCGGCGGTTCGGCGGTGACCCAGCCTTCGTCCCAGCCGCGATCAATGAGGGCGCACTCGATGTTTTTGATGGTGACGGGCGGGGCATTGATGCCGAGCACGCACGAACCTTCGCACGGCGCGGGGCAGACGCGGCCGGTGAATTCGGGGAAATTGTTCGTCTTGTGGAGCCGTTCGAGCGCCTCCTTCCACAGGCCGCGATAGATGAGGTCGTTCCATTCCGGGATGAGGTTGTGGATGGGGCAGCCGCTGGCCATGCCGCTGAGGAGCTCGCCGGTGTGGCAGAAGGGCGTGCCGCAGTCCATGCAGCGCGCGCCCTGTTTGCGCAGAGCGGCCTCCGACAGGTGCAGGTGAAATTCCTTCCAGTCCGCGATGCGCGCGGCCGGCAGACGGTCCGCCGGCAGTTCGCGCAGATACTCGATGAATCCTGTGGGCTTGCCCATGCTTGTCAGAAATCAGTATGCAACTTTGTCGCCCGGCATGCAAAATCCGAATGACAAATAGGGCTATTCACGTGACTCCACCCACCACTACCGCTTGTGGTTTGTGAGTAAGGCAAAGGGTTTCGGCGATATTTGGACGGCTTGCTGGGCCAACCGATAAAACAGTTTTCCCCGTGAGGCG
>JBAVOO010000090.1:0-117968 GCA_049692125.1 Verrucomicrobiia bacterium
ACCTGGTTTCAATCCGCGCCCCGGTCACGTGACCGGGGCGACATTATTGTATCATCAAAAACGCCGTGGCCCAGGAAGTTTCAATCCGCGCCCCGGTCACGTGACCGGGGCGACCGCGACCTGCCCAACTGGCCAAGCCGCAAAGCCTTAATATCCCATTCCCGCGAATGGCACGAGTTTTTGCGCGCTTGCGCTGTTTTGATTTTCAAAGAACGATTGAAAGTATCCGTCAGCCGCGAGGTTTCTGCCAGCCGCGAACGTGGCAGGGTTAAGTCGGCACTTGGGGTTCGCGGAAGCCGGTTCATAGGATGAGCGGTTCGGTCAGATCAACCGGTTTCTCTGCGCCGTGGTGTTCCGTGCGTTGGACGGCATTTTCATCGAGAAAGTAAAAGCGGAGCGAGTCTTCGTCCGTTTTTATTTCACGCAACAACCGGTCGCGCAAAGACACCCATTCTTTTTGACCGACCTGACATTCAAAGACGGATTTCTGGACGCGCGTGCCGTAGTCTTCACACGCTCGGGCAACCCGGCGCAGGCGGCGCAGCCCCGCTTTTTCGACGGTGGAAACATCGTATGTTACCAAGATTAACATAGTCGGGGGTTACTTGGGAACCAGCGGCAGATATTCCGGCAAATCGGCGCGCAAATGTCGGGCTAAAATGCGCGCCTGCACGAAGGGCAACTGTGCAATGAGCAAGTTCTGGTCGAGCAAAGGATGATTCAAGCTCTCCTGCTTGCGCTCCTGGTAGGCTTTGATGACGAGTTTGCGCCCGGTATCGGTGAATTCCACGGCCCCGCCTTCACGCAACACGAAATGGTCGGGCTGGATTTGCTGCCGGTTGATCAGCGTGACGGCGAGACGGTCGGCCAGCCACGGGCGAAATTCCTCCATCAGGTCGAGGGCGAGCGACGGGCGATTGGGACGGTCGGCATGGAGAAAGCCGACGAAAGGGTCGAGGCCGATGCTGGTCAGCGCGGCGATGCAATCGTGCCGCACCAGCGCGTAGAGAAATGAAACCATGCAGTTGATGCGGTCACGCGGCGGACGGCGGCTGCGGGTGGTGAAAGCGAAATCATCGCGTTGTTGTTTGAGCAGCAGTCCGAACACGGAGAAATACGTCTGCGCGGCCATGCCCTCGACACCGCGCAACTGGTCAAGCGGCGGATTGGTTTTCGCCAGATCGGAAAGCTGTCGCGCCAGAGCGTCGGCGGCGTCCGTAAGTTGCCTTTGTTCGGCAGTGTCATCCGTTTCGCGCCCGCCACGTAAAAGACTATTCCTGGAATTTTGGATTTTGCCCGCGACAATCTGGCGGGCAATGGCGGCGGCGCGAACCGGGTCGTCCGCAACGCGGAATTGGGCGCGGCGCAAGGTGACGCTGGTGTCGGCCACGCCGGTGACCCGGGCCTGCAAGTAGCCGTTATCGGACAGGAAATTGATGGCGACACCATGCTCCCAGCAAAGGTCCATCGCGGGCGGACTGATGCTGGAAGCGCCGAAGACGCAGACCGACTCCAAATGGTGGATCGGGATGGATAATTTCCGGGTGTCGGTTGCCGATTGCCGGTTGCGCTCTTCCGGCGGCAAGTCGGGCGGATAAACAGGAACTTCAACCTGAAGTGTCAGATGATCGCGAGCCACGTAACTGCCGGGTGTCGTGAGATAAAGTGTGTTTTGTTGGAGGTCCAAGTTGGTTGAGGGTTGAGAGTTGAGCGTTGAGGGTCAAGTTTCAAAAAGCTGTGCCGCGGCGCGGCGGAGCGACGCCGGCTGGCTGGTGACGCGCGGCAAGCAAATCTTGAAGAGCGAGCACTCCTCGCAAGCCGGTTTGTAAATTGCCGGAGGCAGTTGAGAGTTGAATGTTGATGGTTGAGGGTTTAACAGTGCGTGCAGTTCGGCAATGGCGGCTAGTGTGCTCTGACGGAGCGCGGGCGTGAACTCGACTTCGCGACGGCGTTTGCTCTCGGCGTGAAACACCGCGCCGCGTTCAACGGGAAGTTTGAACATTTCTTCCAGACACAACGCCTGCGCGCAAAGCTGCGCGTCATCGTTCTCGAACTGGCGGCGCTTGCCTTTCTTATATTCGACGGGACAAAGCGAATCGTCGCTGTGCTGCTCGACGATGTCACATTTGCCCGAGAGTCCAAGCCGCTCGGAGAACACCGGCAACGCGCGAAGAAGCTTTATCCCTTTGGCAACTTCGTAACCGGGCAAGTCGGCGTGCTCATGCACAATATCGCCGAGCACGGTGTGCTCATTCGCCTCCCGCCAGCCTTCCACAACTTTCAACGCCGCCCGGCGCGGGCAGTAGAGGAAATCGTTGAGCAGGGAGAGCGGCAACATCTCCCGCCCCGGCGAATCTGCAATCTGCGATTTTGGATTTTCGATTTCGTTCACAGGATTTCAAAGCCTGACTGACCGGCCTTCAAGAGAGGCAAGACTCCAGCCATGTATCCGAGGAAGGTATCGTAGCCCAACGTCCAGCAATAAAGCCCCGGCAATTGCGGGAACTCGAATACCGCCAACTTGCTCCCTTTTTTCCGCCACATTTGAACGCTGCCGGATTGTAACTCCCGAAAGCCGACCCGCTCGAACGCTTCGACTCGCTCACGTAGTTTCTTGTCAACGACTACCGTGATCGTATCGCCCTCAATGACGCGGAAGAGTTTTTGCACCTCTGGAAAATCCCTTCCCGCTTCATGTTTCTTAAGGTTGGCGATTGGCTCGGTTGGATCAAGCCGTTGCATTTCTTTCCTTAAAGCATCAAGACAGAACTCTGGAGCAACCTTTCGCTGCGCGAACAGTTCTTCAAGCACAGTCGCTGCATCGGCAAAGCCGGGATGGATGGTCAGCAGAGGGTCGGGAGCGAGAACGAAGTCATACACCAAGGCGTGCTTTACCCGTGCCTTCCGATTCACCCGACCGCTCGCTTGGAGCAAGTTGACCAGTCCGGCGCGCTCTCGAAGGCCGCTGGCAAAATCAAAGTCAACGCCGGCTTCCACGCAGGAAGTTGCGACGAGAATCCAATCGTTGTCGTCTTCGTCTTCAAGGCGCGCCTGGATTCGGCGGTAAGTGGCTTCGCGGTCACATGGCGTCAGCGCAGTGGAGATATGCTCGCAACGGGAGCGACCAAGCTTGGAAGCCAGATGATCAGCGATGACTGCCGCAGACTGCACGGTGTTCACGATCATCAAGCGCGGGCCATCCATCTTCTCGATGATCTCCGGGATGCGCGCCAATACCAATGGTTCCGCCATTGGCTGGTAAGTGACACGTTCCGACTCCGCCTGCCCTGCATGCTGTCGGCATGAGTCGGGCAGAAGTGGCGGCAGTTCTGCCGGTGGAGAAACAAACTCCGGCAACTTCCAAAATTCGTAGAGCGAACCGGAAGCCAGAACGCAATGGCAGCCCCATTCCTCGGTTAGTTCTCTCAGCCAGAGCCAAGCTTGCGGCCAAAGCTTGGCAGGCAAGGCAGCGTGCGACTCGTCAATGAAGATGGCTGAACCGGGCAGTTGATGAAGCTTGCGCAAACCGGCGGTTCTCGCGGCAGCGAGCGTCTCAAAGAACTGCACTGCCGTTGTCACCACGATAGGCGCGTGCCACAGGAATGCATATTGACGCGCTTCCAAGTGATCAAACTCAGCCCGATGATGATGAGCGGCGACAATGCCATCCGACTTCTCGTTACGTAACGTGAGTGCGCAACGATATGTTTTCACGGACTGGTTGATGATATTCGTGTAAGGCAGGACAACGAAGATGCGCCGGAGTTTCTTTTCGACGGCGACCTTCAGCAAATGCGCCATGACAGCCGTTGTTTTGCCGGTTCCTACCGGACTGTCGCACGCCAGCATAGACGGGGTTACGGGTGCGCGTAGAGCTTCATGGAATACCAGTTCACGAATCCGCGTTCGGTCGTCGCTCTTCCCCTTGGCCAGCTTTCCGACATATCGCTGCAAAGCCTTCAACCGGTCTCCCGCTCTTAGTGGTAGCCCTTCGGAAACGACTTCACCGGATTCATGTCGGGCCGTGTCGCTATGGTCTGCATCCACCAGGCAGGAAAGAACCATTCGGTGAAACAGTGCCGAATAATTTGTGGACGGCTGAACCACAGTCGAAACCGGCGGAAGTGCGAGCGGCGCGGTTTCCGTCCGGTGCTGTTGGAGGAACTTTTCAAGATGAGTTTCGTTGAAGTCGAAAGTCGCTGGCCCGCCAGCACCACGAGGCACCTCAAGGCGGAACGCCTGATTCTGTCTTTCTGCTTCCACTGTGAAGCTTGGGAGTCCGGTGTGATGGGAATAAACAGCTATGGCTGCGGCCAAGTCGTGCTGATCTCCTTCTCGCATCAACCAGCCGACGCCAGTGTCCCAATGCTTCACTGGTAACGCCTCGCCGCTGTCCTTTTTCGCCAAGACTTCCTGATTTGCGGGGTCAAGCTTTCCCAAATCATGGAATTCTGTGGCCAGTCGGACAGAGCGGCAGAGCGCATCACCCCATCTCGGCGAATGAGATTTGATCCGCGTCGCATGCGCGATGCCCGCCGTCGCAACACCGCGAACGTGATCGTCGTAGTATTGGACAGGAACACCGCGCCGGGCGCTATGGGCCAGAGCCTTCACTTCGCATTATCAGAACTGAGTTCCAAGCCGGAAACGAGTTCGCGGTAACGGGCGAACCTGTAATCTTTGAGGAATTCCTTCGCCGCCTCTTTGTCCCACTCGGTTTTTGCCCCATTCGGCACCAGCCGTTCCTGAGCGTCCGGGTTTTCCGGGTATGAGGCTACAGGTGTTAACTTCCGCAATACATCAAAATCGGGAAACGATCCGAGAAGCGATGTGTGTTCGATGTAGTGCGCCATGCCAACGCGAACCATCGGCCGCGCCTTGGACGGGTTCAAAGGATAAGCCGCGGGAATCAGTTGGAGGAGCAGTTCGATATCTTCAACGCGGCAATCCGTGAGGTTGGCAGAGTGTGGATTGACGAAGAACGGCATGGCATAAACGCCATAGGTAACATAGCGACAACCAAGCGGTGCGAAGCCCTGCTCAGTGCCTTCTTCAACGCCTGGTTTGTTAGTCTCACTGTGCCGGCGGATATTGATCGGCTTTATCGAGATGCCCATGCCAAACTGAACCACCCCGGCTTTTATGTTAGCGCGAAATTTTTTCAGGTTTTCCTGAGCTTTCTCTTTCAGATCTTTCTCGGCCATTTTTTCGTTCTTTTTCTTCAATCGCTCTTTGATGGTTTCCACATTTTCGAGGAAAGTATTCCCGAACACACGCGCGTCCCAATACTTCCGATTGAACTTCCCATCGTAAACCTCCTGCTCGATGTCTTCGCGCACGCGGCCACGCTTTTCGAGTATACCGAAATCACCGTCCTTCAACTCGCCGTCTTTTATCCCGACCTTTTTGGCGACCGCTTGTTTTAGTTCCGCCCAAACAGGGCTGACCTTGTTGTCCACAATGTCGCGGAGCTTGCGCTTGTAAGAGACAGGGGAGATTTCGCCCAGTTTGTCCGGGCGTTGGCGAGGGTCGCTGTCGCGATCAGGATCGCCGTTAGGGTTGGAATTGACGACTTCGATGATGAGAAGTCCAGAGGCTCGTTTGATTGTGTTGCTCATAATTTTTGGATGTTAAGAGTTTAAGGATTTGTTGTGGCTCAAGGCGCAGAGACTGTGCCGGTGTCGAAAGCCGGAAGGGCGTCAGCCCCGCCGGATTTCCCATCGGATGTTTTCTTTGGCGACCGGGCAAGATAGCCGAGTAGCATTTGAGATTTAGCTGCCGATGATCTCACTCCCTCCCAAGCGTGTGGGGCGGCATCCAGCAAATGCTTGGCTGGTGGGTGCTTCTCGTGTCCGTCGCGGACGGGAAGATTTGCCAGATTCTCCGCTGGAATGGTTTGTTCAGCTAATTCTGCGGCGATCTTACCGAGAGCACCGAGAATCTTGCCGACGGCTTCAGCGTCGGCCCGCTTGTCTGGCTCTGGAAACGTATCCTTCCCCCGTTGGAAAGAGTAGGCCCAGGCTTGGTAGGGCAAGATTCGCTGGCCGAGCAGTTCAAAAGCCCGTTGCGGCTGCTCCAGTGCGACAGCCATCAACGAGTTCCCCAATAATTGGGGCAACTGGTCTTTGCCGCTGACGCGTTTGGCATAGTAAGAGTGCAGGCTGTCCACCAAGGACAACATTCTTCCAATGAGATAGGCTGGTTCTTTCATATAGGTTTCGAGGTTGTATTTGAGTCGGGTGAGAAGCAGGCCGAAAATGCACGGCCAGCGGAGTGAATGGGACGCACATTTTGCGGATGCCTGCGGCGGCGCGAACACACGATATCCGCTCTGATGGGAAGCTTGACCAACGGCCAAAAGCAAGGGGGTGGCGCGTCGAACGGCCAGTTCCAGCAGGCGCGCGAGATAGTAAACATCTGCTTGGGGGCCGATGCTCCGCAGCAATTCGAACGCATCGCTGAGACCCGCGTCCTGAGCTTCGTCTGTCCTGGTTTCAGCAGGGTTGGAGCACTTTTGCCAAATCGTGTTCAGGCATTCCACTACCTCGTATGGGAACGGTATCGCAGGTTCGTAAGGATCAGGATTTGTCGTGATTTTCTCCTTCTTCCGTCTCTGCCACTCCTCCTTCCCCAACGGTGGAAATTGCATAATCTCGATGGGCGGATGTTGCCGCGCATCACGCTGCCATGCGGCAGCCAAGCCCCGCAATTGCGCCGCAGCCATGACTTCGCTGAAGAAGACCTGCGCACGACCAGGGTCGGGCTTGTGAATGGCAAAGACGTTAACCTGTGCGGTAGGCGCGATCTTCAGAATGCCGTCCAAAGCAGTCACGACGCTCTGCGAGACAGATTCGAAGCGGAGTTCTGCCCGGCTGGCTTCTGAAAAAGCATCCCCGCTGAAAAGGCAGGCCAAACGCGGCGGGGTTTCTGAGAGCTGGCTGGGGTAAGCTAGAAGCAGAAAGAACTTTGGTTGTTTCTTGCCGCCCTTCTTTCCGCCAGCGAGCTGCCGAAAAGTCCATGTGGCATTGCGGCGTGAATCATCCAAAAGCCAGTCCAGCGCCCCCATCAGTTTCACTCGAATATCGCTACCGCCTCCACGGAAACTTTCTGTACCACCGATCCCGTACCGTCCTGATGTCGGCCTGACTTCGTTGTCCTTGCTAAAAAGGGAAACCTTCCCGAGTACACTTAACGGCATCGGCTTGAACGGTAAGTCCCAGTCCATCGAGTGTCCCCATACGGGTGGTAGTTTTGTCACGTGCGCATTCCCTTGCTTCTGCTTTGCTTTCTTCGATTTATCGGAAGGCTTGCTATTCTCAATCTCATCGCTCCTGCCTCGCAAACTCGCGCCCAGCCATAGGGCGCGTAGCCATTCGTGAGCTTCTTTGCTGTAAACTGGAGCTTGAAATCCGGTTTCGGAGAATGACTCAAATTGCACCGGCACCGATCCGCCCTTCAGAACTTTCAGCCAAATTGGGTGAGACGAATCTGATTTGTTCGCCAGAATATGATTTCTCACTTCCGCTGACAGATTGGTTAAAAAGGTCTTGGCTTTCAGGGAGCGAACCGTTTTCAAGAGCGCACGCCAGCCATCGCCATTGTGGTCTGAATTGCCCTCAACGATTAGCGATATCCGATGGGAGACGATCTTGAATGCTTTATCGAGATCCTTGACCTTGTTTTCCTTCCAAGCAATCTGTCGCGTTACGCTTTCAAGAAGCTGACGAAAGTTAGCCGAATCTCCCTCTCGCTCTTTCACGCGCTTGAATTCTCTGTCCAACGCCTTTGACTCATTCGTGCCCAACTTGTGAAGGGGGTCAAAATTAAAGACGGGCAACGTGATTCCTGCACCGCTCAGATTGCAGACGCGGATGTTTACCATCTTATCAGCCGGAACCATCTCCAGTTTTTCGATCCTCCCATCTGCGCACAGGAATACTCGAACGCCAGCGTCGTCTTTGCAGCGGTCAAAACCCGGGACATAATCCTCAAACGGTATTTTGCAGCGGACTAAAGCCTGCCAGAGTTCGTGGGCTTCATTCAGCATATTCCAACACTCCCTTTTTGATGATTACGTTTTTGGTCTTAAACTCGGGGTTGTATCGCGTGAACTGCCCGCGCTCGAATGTGCGAAACAGCATTGATGGAATCGAGATGCCATCAACTGATTCTTCCGGTCTTGGGGTGGGTTCCGGCTCGTCCGCAACTGGTTTCACAAGCGTCGGGGTAAACTCCTTCCATCCGAGGAAGGGAACATGGTAAAGCTGCCCGCGGCGCAATCGCAGTTCGAACATCTCCCTGTAGGCATGCGCACCATTCATCCCAGCATCTTTCCAAAAACGAGCTTTCGATGAAAGCGTTTCCGGTCGCGGATCGTATGGCACGACTTTCGCGAACAGTCGGTAGTGAACATTGATGAGCACTGTGGCGATTAGCTGGTGACTGTCATCTCCTTTGCCGCCGCCTTCCCGCAACGGCCCACCGTAGTTTGTGAAATAGCGGTGGAAAACGAGAGGCCGGCAGATTTCAACCTTCGTGGGAATAACTTCGGCGGAGCGAAGCCAAAGGATTGACTCGAATATCTGCTTCGCAGCTTGAAACGTAGGTGCCGGATAGCTGACCGGTGCATCACCCGTGTCTGGCCGCGTCCACATCGCGGTCGGCCCGGAGATTTCAAGTTGGACGGGATATGATTTCATAATGTTCGGAAGTCCGATTTTCCCAAATCATGCAACAGCCCGGCCAGTTCAGCTTCGGCGGGGAGGCCGAGCGGGACGGCGAATTGTTTCGCCAGGTTGGCGACGTTGCGAAGATGTTCCGCCAGCGGCTGCCACCCGTTTTTACCTCGATCAGTAAGCCGGGCCTGCGGCGCGCAGCATGGGGAACAGTTCGACACCTCACCCTGACCCTCTCCCCGTTCGAGGCGGAGAGGGGATCCGTCCGCAGTATGCGCGTAAAACTTCACATGATCGCCCGGAGTGTCTGAACTGGAACTGTTCGTAACGCTCTTTTCTCCGTGTGACAAGCCATAGTTGTTCACATTTTTGGGGCAAGTTTAACGGAGGGGGTTGGACAAATGCAGTCCAACCCCTGAAGTTTTTTTCGCGCCTTTTTGCCGCGCCCCACCTTTTGCATCACAATAAGCTGAAGCTTGAACTCCAACCGACCGCGAATTCAGGAATCGTGAGGCGGACAATACAGATTTCACTGCCAGCGTTCAGCCGTGGTTGAATCCTTCGCGGCTTTGCGCCTCCCGCTCGCGTGTCAACGGAGTTGCGTTAAAACAATTCATGTTCATCCGTGGCCATCATCAACGCCCAGCCGGAACCGGCAAGGAATCCAAGCTTGGACAAACGACTGAACGTCTTTAACCTCCGCCTGTCAGTATTTCAAATTCATGAACCAAAATCCGGCATCGCGTTTTCAGAAAAAGCCGCACTCGCGTTATGGCTTCCTCGTGTTCTGTTTTGCGTCACTGCTGGCCGCCTTCACCATTTTGCGCACCGTGCTGCTGCTTAAATTCGCCGCGCCTGGCACCGCGCAGTGGAACGTGCTGCTTGCGTTTATTGCCGGCTTTTACCGCGACGTCATCGCCGCGCTGTGGTTCATGCTGCCGCCGCTGTTCTGGTGCTTCATCATCGGCAACCGCCCGTTCGCGTCACACATCCACCGCCTCGGGTTCCGGCTTTTCATGACGCTGCTTTGGGCCGTGCAGGTGTTTTTGCTCGCGGCGGAATTTTATTTCTTCGCGGAATTCAAATCGCGCTTCAACCCGGTCGCGGTGGATTATCTGATTTACCCGCGCGAGGTGTTCATCAACATCTGGGACGCCTATCCCGTCCCGGCGGTGGTTGCCGGCTGCCTGTTCATCGGCGCGGCGTGGATGTGGGTTGCCGGACGTTTGTTCAAAACGATGTGGACCAAACCGGTCTGGATGGGGACGCGGTTTCTCTGGTTCGCGGGCGCGCTGATTTTGTTTTTTGGCCTGACCCGAACGATCTCTTTGAACCCGCCGCACGTCAGCGAAGACCGCACACTCAATGAAATCGCCAACGACGGCGCGCTCTCCTTTTTCGCCGCCGCGTGGACGCGCAATCTCGATTATCCCACATTTTACAAAACCCTGCCGCGGGACGAAGCCTACGCCCGCGCCCATCGCCTGCTGGCCTCGACCAATGCGACTTTTGTCGGCGACAATTTCAGCATCGAACGAAAAATTTCCGGCGATTCCCATCGCCCGCGCCTGAACGTCGTGATTTTGCTCGAAGAAAGTCTCGGCTCAGAATTCTGGGGCTGCCTCGGCCGCACGAACACACTGACGCCGGAAATGGACCGGCTCGCCACGCAGGAAGGCTGGTTGTTCGACAACATCTACGCCTCCGGCAACCGCACCGTGCGCGGCATGGAAGGCGCGCTGTCGTCGTTCCCGCCGCTGCCCGGCGATGCGATTGTGCATCGTGACCGGTCTGAAAACGTCGAGACCATTGCGCGCGTGCTCAAGCGCGACGGCTACAACACGATGTTCCTCTACGGCGGACACGCCATGTTCGACAACATGAAACCGTTCCTGGTCGCCAACGGCTTCGACCGTATTGTGGACGAAAAAGATTTTCCCAACCCGGCCTTCGTGACCGTCTGGGGCGTGAGCGACGAGGATTTATACGCAGGCACCATCCGGCAATTCCGCGCCTTGAGCCAGACCAACAAACCGTTCTTCGCCACCCTCCTGTCCGTGTCGAATCACAAACCCTACACCTATCCCAAAGGCCGCATTCCCGAAAACCCGAATGGCACGCGCGACAACGTTGTCAAATACACCGACTGGTGTCTCGGCCAGTTTTTCAAGGCCGCGAAACAGGAGGCATTTTGGACGAACACCGTTTTTGTCGTCGTGGCCGATCATGGCGCGCGGGTTTATGGCAGCCAGGACATCCCGATTTTTTCCTACGAAATCCCGCTCGTGATCCTCGGCCCGGCGGTCGCGCCCCAACCGCAACGCCTCCACGCGCTTGGCTGCTCGCTGGACCTGCCGCCGACGATTCTCGGCCTGATTGGCCGCCCCTACGAAAGCCTGTTTCTGGGACGCGACCTTTTGCACGACCCGCCGGACACCTTCCATGCCTTGCTGAATCACAACCGCGACATTGGGATGTTCGCCCATGACCGGATGGTGGTGCTGGGACTGCAAAAAGCGGTCGAATTTTATGCCGGCAACCCGCACGTCGTGAATTTGGAACTGACGCCGCAGCCCACGCCGGAAGATTTGGAACTGGAGAAAAACGCCGAGGCCATTTTTCAGGTGGCGGATGAACTCTACATGAACCGCCGCTACCACCTTGATCCGTGAACTAAAAGCTCGGTCCAAGGTGATTACCCGGAATATACCCTGAAAAATTCATGGCACACCGATGATGCTGCAAGTGCCGGGAATCAGCTGCATCTGTCCTAGCTCAAGCGCCAGGAACAAACCAGGACGCCCCTGCCGGGGAGAAAAAACCTGGCACGCGTCGGTGATTCCGGCACCGGGGAGACTGTGGTGACGTCAGGGGATTGCCGCTTACGACAGAGAGATTACGGTGATGTGGGCGGGGAGCCTGTTCGAACCGGAATAAACCGGTTTCGACCGCGATTGAAGTCGTTTCAAAACCGGATGGTGAAATCAAAAAATGGATGCGGAACGAATCCCGCATCCATTCCCCAAATGAAATCAGATTTCAGTTTCAGCTTTTTCGGCGGCGGAACAGCAGCAGGCTCAAACCGCCCAAGCCGGCCAACGCCAGCGTGGACGGTTCGGGGACTGACACGATGAAACCATTATTATAATCAGAGCTGGTATAACTTCCCACGATGTTGTTGCCGTCAATGCCATAGGCAGCGGTTCCCTGGACGCCGAGCGGGTCATTCAAGGTCGTATAAGTGCTGCCATTGTAGAGAAAACCATGAGCAATATAAGAGCTGTCGTAATAGTATCCCACGATGTTGTTGCCGGAAATGCCCCAGGCAACGGTTCCATGAACGGCGAGCGGGTCACTCAAGGTCGTATAAGTGCTGCCATTGTAGAGAAAACCATAAGTATTATAAGAGCTGGTGGTATAGCTTCCCACGATGTTGTTGCCGTCAATGCCATAGGCAGCGGTTCCATTGACGCCGAGTGGGTCACTCAAGGTCGTATATGTGCTGCCATTGTAGAGAAAACCATACCCCGCAGTACTGGTGGTATAGGTTCCCACGATGTTGTTGCCGGAAATGCCATAGGCAACAGTTCCATAGACGCCGAGCGGGTCATTCAAGGTCGTATATGTGCTGCCATTGTAGAGAAAACCATTATTATTATAAGAGCCGTCG
Source organism: Verrucomicrobiia bacterium (assembly GCA_049692125.1). GTDB lineage: Bacteria > Verrucomicrobiota > Verrucomicrobiia > Limisphaerales > UBA11358 > UBA11358. The sequence continues at coordinate 12,346 of JBAVOO010000090.1, forward strand.
GTATAGGTTCCCACGATGTTGTTGCCGTCAATGCCATAGGCATAGGTTCCATAGACGCCGAGCGGGTCATTCAAGGTCGTGTAAGTGCTGCCATTGTAGAGAAAACCATAAGTATTACCAGAGCTGGCGGTGTAGCTTCCCACGATGTTGTTGCCGGAAATGCCAAAGGCAATGGTTGCAGTTCCATTGACGCCGAGCGGGTCATCCACGGTCGTATAGCTTTGCGCTTGCGCCATGGCCTCCGCGCTCAACAGGGCCAGAACGCAGGTGAGTTTAATGAGGTTTGCTTTCAGATTTTTTTGCGCTGTGTGCCGCTTTCAGATCTGAATGTTACGCTGAATCAGGAACGCCTGTTTTTGGTAACACGTTGGAAACAAACCAAGGCACCCAAACCCAGCAGAAAACAGCCGGCCGTCGTGGGTTCGGGAACGGGCGTCGCCTCCGTATCAAATGTCACATTGTAATTGGATTCGCCCGCGAAAGCCAACGTGAACGTGCTATCCGTAAAAGTGTAGGCATCCGTGCTGTCTACCAGTGTTCCCGCGCCTTGAAAAACTCCAGTACTGGTCTCAGCAATGCTGGTCAGCGTGAACTCATACTGGTTGTTGGCTGGCGACGGTCCAAATTGGAAAAAATCCGGAATGTCGACGGTTTCAGGTAATGAACTGATACCGCTGATCACCACGGAATCGCCCTGGGCATCGGAAAGGTGTGGCACGGTGCCTGCAAATACTCCGAAAGGTTGTGCGTTCACAAGATTATTTGCCGCAATTGAGAGCGTCGAGGAAGAATAAGAAGCGATTGTAAGTGGGACAAAGCCCAAGCCGGACGGAGTACTCTGCGCACCGGCTGTTCCTGCAAACGCCAAACCAGCCACCAACACCAATCCCAAGTTTTTAAATTTCATATTTTACCTTTTCTGTTTGTTTTTGTTCTTTACCTTTTTGATTCGTTTTTGGCAAAGCGCCGTGAACAAGCCAAGGCGCCCAAGCCGAAGAGGAAACAACCAACCGTCGTGGGCTCGGGAACGGCCACAACATAACTCTGTTCACCACTGGGGCCATTGGGACCCACCAAACCCACCAGATCTGCCTCAGCCGTGAGGCTGCTGAGGCTGCTTAACATAGTGGCGGCTTCGGCTGTGACCGGATCATTGCCACTCACGGTGATGCTGTATGGAGTTGTGGCATTCGCGGCTATGTCCTCCCATATGGCCACCTGTAGCGCCGCGGCATACAGGCTATCCACGGAGGCGACAGGATAGTATGCTGCCCATAGTTTCTCGATATCGGTTGCGGCAGCAGCGCCCATGGGGCCGGCGGGAGCCAGCGGAGCAGACGCAAGGTCGCTATAATAGTAGTCGGTGAACGTATTCCCGTTATTTTCGTCAGCTACATCAATGCAGAACGAGGGGGTCGCCACTCCATCCACGGTCAGATTGTATATTCCGGCATATACTCCACTTGAGATCCAAGGATCGGTGAGATTTACCGTTTGGGAGGGGTTTACACTATCAAATGTAACGGTTGTGGCGCTCGCGCTCATCGCACCGGCCAAACCGACCGCCATGATTGCCAGTTGTAATTTTTGTATTCTCACGTTCCCCTTCTGTTTTTGTCGCTGTGGTTAACCTTTTTTCAGTTGGTTTTTTGCGGGGGCCTGCTTGAATCCTGATTACGCGCCAGGATTCCGGCGATAAAAACTGAAAAGAGTGCCAGCACGTAAATTACGCGCCAAAAGAGTGTCAGCGGACTGATTGTGTTCATTGGCATACGCATAATTTTTGGCTGATTTTTTGGGGTTGCTGCCTGCATCAGGGTTTGAATCCGCGGACGTTTCTGATTGATTTCCTTGCGGGGGCCTTTTTTGAATCCTGGTTACGCGCCAGGATTCCGGCGATAAAGACTGAAAAGAGTGCCAGCACGTAAATTACGCGCCAAAAGAGTGTCAGCGGACTGATGGTATTGGTTGACATACGCATAATTTATGGCTGATTTTTTGGGGTTATCCGGCTGATTTCATGGCAGAACGCCGCTGCATGACCAACAGACCTGTCAGCCCACATACCATGAGTGCGAATGTGCCGGGCTCGGGGACCGTGGAGGGCATCAGATCTTCCTCAAAACTCGCAGTTCCAGTGAAGCTTACTGAAAGACTAAAATCCAGCGTGCCCCCATTTGGAACCACATTGCCGGCATCATATTCTATGTACCCAATCCAGTCGCTGCCAACTTGGACTGGCGCGGTGATATTGTATGTCCAACCACCATTGGTCACGCCGACATTGGAAAATGAAAACGGCTGGCTCATCGTAATCGTGACCTCGTAGTCGTTCCAGGTGTACCCGGTATCATTATTAATTTGCTCGTCGAGTTGCAGCGTTGGGTCTGTCCCTGTCCCATCCGTATAGATGGTGCCTTCCATGCTCCCCGCTGCCCATGCGACCTGCGTCCCATCAATACCATACTGGTAGTTACCAGGGCTGACTGTTACAAGAGGGCCATAGGAACAAGTCAGAACAGAGCTGTTATAATCCCAGATGTTTATATTCGTGATATTATCCGCGCGGCTGAAAGCGGCGCCCGCCAGCAACGCGGCCATGATTGCAAGCATTCCAATTTTCATAAACGTTTCTGATTCGGGTTTTGTTTTTCTGATTGGTTTTTTTGCGGGGGTCCTGCTTGAATCCTGGTTGCACGCCAGATTCCTGTGTCGGTAAATGGATGTTGTTATATTTTGAATGTTACGCTGGTTATCAGGAACGCCGGTTTTTGGTGAAACGCTGGCAACAAGCCAAGGCACCCAGGCCCAGCAGAAAACAGCCAGCCGTCGTGGGCTCGGGGACGGGCGTGAGAGTCAAAGAACCAGAATCTATATTGTAAACGTATTGAGCATCTCCGATCACATCTCCATTCGAGTCCAACTGCGCTTCTCCAACGAACAAACTGTATGAACCTGGCGAATTACCCCACAGATTAATAAGCGTATTATAATGAACCGAATCTTGGTATGGGCCGGACGCAAAACCCAATCCATTGCCATTTAGAATGGGATCACTCGAAAGGTTAACGACATTGTCAAAAATTATATTGTCGCCATCATGATTTATGAGCGTCAAGGTGTTCGGACTCCCGGGATCCGGAACCAAGGACCCTGCCGCGGTGATCAACGTGCTTGGGTCTGCTTCGAGTGGGACCCCTGTAACATAGATTGAGCCGATCTGAGCGACTCCGCCTGAGATGGTGATCGTCCCCGTGGCATCCATGCCACCGCCGCCGGTGAACGTGAAATCGTAGTTTTGGGCGACCGCCGCCTGAGCCAACGCGATGAGCAGCAACGTTGTGAGTTTTGTGAATGAGTAATTTTTCATAATCTCAATTGGTTTTTTGTTGGTCCTTCTGATTGACTGCGGGGCACCGCTTGAATCCTGGCTACCCGCCAGATTCCGGCGCGAAGAAATGAATGGGGTTGCAATTTTTGCATGGTCTAAAAAGTCAATAGTAAAACCCGAAGGCGGCTGAAGAATCCCAAGGGATCTCCCTCCCGGGCCATCCTCGCCGGCTGCCGATGCCTCAGCTTCACTTTGGTGCTGATGGGTTCGCCCAGGTTGGTCGTTACTTGCACGCAACGATCGTCCCACAGTTCGATCATGTGCAGGTCTTTTACGTTGGTCACTTCCAATTCCGGCAACCCACAACTGACGAGCCATTCTTTTATCGCCGCCACCTGCCGGGGTGAGGAAGCGCGGGCGGTGAAAATCTTTACGGTATGCCCTTCGGCAATCCACCGCTTAACCCGCATCAGCATGGGCTCAATGGGGCTGCCAATTTGATCCCCTCGCGTGCTGCCAAGGTCGCGGGCCAGTGTCCCGTCCAGATCCACACCAATCCACGGGGAACCGCCATATCGGGTCTGGGTACTGTCCGTGAACTGCTGGCCGCACTTTCGGCACACCGCGCCAAAACGGCCGTCCTCCAGCCAGAAAGGCTTTAATTCCTCACCGCAACAGATCTCCTCGACTTTGGCCGATGCGAAACCGTTGCCCAACCCGTCTTGACCGTCCTGGTCGAACCGGGGCATGTATCGTGCGCCACCCTTGGCCCAGCCAACATTGGCCATCTCTTCCTCTTTATTTTGTAATGCCGTGTTCATCCCATCCACAAAAAACACTAAAAACACTAAAGCTGCTTTTATGCGGCTTTTCGTTTGCACGCGTGCTGTTTAATCCAAGGCACACTGCCTCTTATTTTCACGTCTCTGTTATCGGGGTAGGTCGCCATACTTACAACCAATTCATGTTCACAATTGGCCATTAAATACTCACAAAATGCCCGGGGTTGTTAACGGACAGACGGGATATTCACCAATCTCCAAAAATCAGGCCGTACAAATTCACCATCAGGAAAGTTATTCACAATTTAGGCAAGTTGTTCACAATCTGTAATGATTTATTGACAAAAGTGTCTTGAATATCTACACTGCACGCATCCGCCACGGGCAAAAGGTTTGAAGAAGGTTTTGCTCTTGGAAAAAATTTAAAATGTCATGCTTCCAGAAAATCTGGTCGCTGAGAAATGAAACATTGGCAGCACTATTGTAACACGATCGGTTTGGAAGTTGTTTCAGATTGAGGGCAGTGATTACTGTAGCGCGGCGGAGTTAAAGTCGCAGTTTCCATGAAGTTTATGGTAGACAATACCGCCATCCGACAGGCAAATCCGTTGCCACGAGAAATCATTAACAGTGGCCTGGCCGATTCGTTACGTGGAAGTCTGGCGAATCTGGCCTGCAAATGCTCGCTGAAGGATGACATGGATTTCCTGATCAAGGAGGATCGGATCGTTTGCGCCTTTTGTGATCGGGAGATTTTGTGCGTGCCTCCCATACTTAGAGTTTACAAGGCCACCTGCAGTTGCTGTAACTCCCCTTCGGTCAAATCCACTTTCGTTCTGGATTCGCGGGGCCTCTATATCTGCACCTGGTGCGGTCGAACGAAGTAAACCGGTTCCAGTTTGTAAATACCCCGTCAACCTGGCTCATTTAATCCCGAACTCCGAAGTTGCCGGAGGTGGCGGGTCGGACGAGGCCAGGCCGGAGTGCACCCGTCCTCGGGCGCAGCAACCGGTTTCATTCAAGCCACGGAACATTTCCCAACCGCCCGCCCACCCCACCTGGCTGCGGCCGGGACGGACGCACTCCGGTAACACAGAAAGTCAACTTCGGAGTTCGGGTTAACCGGTTCGCGACCCGTGAAACAAATGAAGTTCCGTCACGAATTCATTCGCGCGAAAGCGGCGGGGGGGGCCCGCCAAAGTCTCTTACCAGCAGCTTCACCGAAGATCATGGTCTGCGGCGGATAAGTTCGAAATTGCAAAGCCGCACTTCCGGTTTGCCTCGGGTGTCCAGCACCAGCTTTTGCGCGGGGTCGAAGGAAATCAGCAAATGATGCGGCCGGAGGTTGAGATCATCAAAACCGCAATCCGCCAGCCGGCACCCCATCATCTGCGTCAGCTCGGTCATCGTTTGCTCGGAAATCAGCCGACTGGCGAAAGCGCGCTTGACGTTGACCGCCTGGTAAAATTTTCCGTCCTGCGCCGCCAGCACTTCGTCCGGGCCGTTCCAAAAACCCCAGATGGTGATGTAGTCGCGTTCCTTGCGAACGACCGGGTCGCCGTCGGGGGTGCGGAAATCCGCCAACGCGGCGTAATGCCGCTCGTCGGACACCGGGCGGGCGGAGCCGCGCTGGCGGCCGGTCATGTAAATGGCCCGCGGATAAATTGTTTGCACCCCCAGGCGGCCCATTTCGAGCGCAAAGGCAAATTCCTCGAACGGGCTGTTGAAGCCATAGGCCCGCACCTCCTCCCGGTGGGCCTCGGGATTCCTCGACCACGGCGCGTCGCCCATGCGCGAAATTTTCCACACCAGGTGGATGTTGTCCTTGGTACGCGTGTAAAAGGTCTGGTTATGGGCGGACAATTTCTTCTTCGGCGTGCGGCGCCAGCGTTCCGGCAGAAAATAATTAAACAGGTCGGGATCCTTGCCCACCACCCAGAGGAAGCCGCCGGTGCTTTCCGCGCGTCCGAAAACGTAATCCACGTCCAGGACATTCGTGGCGCGAAGATGCGCCGGCAATGGGTTGGCGGCATTCGTGTCGAACCGGCGGGCCATGTGTTTGAGGTAAAGCTGCCGGTTGGCGCTGCGCACCGCCTGCTCGTGTTCGGGGGTCCGTTCGAGCAGTTCGTAGTCCACCAGCGCGTAGGCAAACTGGTCGTTGTGGTCGCGCAACAACGTCCGGTCCGGCTGCGGGCGCAGAATGATGTGCGCCGGTTTCATATCCACCACCCGGCAGCCTTTCTGCCACAACTCATGCGTGGCCAGGCTGGTGACCCGGTCCAGAAATTCCGCCTGCACCCGGCCTTCCAGCCCGAATTTTTCCGCCGTCTCCACCGCGTCCAAGCCCTTGATCCAGTCGAACAGCAGGACGTATTGCCGCAGAATGTCAATCTCCACCCCCGGATGCCGCGTCACCTTCGCGCGGATTTTGTCCTCGGACCGGCCCGTCTGCCAGAGTTGCAAGCGTTCGCTCGGCACGTAGATCGCCAGCGGACGTTGCGTGCGGATGCGAATGGCCGCCGGGCCGACCTCACCCCGGCGCAATTCCATGAGCAGCGAAAATTCCTCGAACGGACTGTTGAATTCCGCCTGAATGAACTTGTTGACCGTGAGGGTATCGAACGGGACCATTTCGCCCACGCGCGACCATTTGACGACCAGATTCAACACCCGGTTGCCGTCCACCGGGCGCGTCGGCACTTTATAAACCGTGCTCGTGCCCTCCAGCCGCTCGCGCTTGGCCTCAAACCACTCGCGCGCATACCAGTTCTCCGGCAGCAGGCTTTTCCAGAACGGCAGCCCGAGCCGTGTGAGATACAGGTCGCCACCGTCCGCCGTCTTCAAATGAATGTAATCCACTCCCAGCAACGAGAGGGCGCTGTGCGACGCCGGCAAATCCACCGGTAAAACCGGCGGCGGCGGATTTGCGGCGGGGCCGCGCGCATTGGCAGCGGAAATTTCGCGTGCCGGGTTGAACGTTAAAAGTTTGGCATCGGCAGCCACACGGTTAATCTAGGCATTCCCCCCGCCGTCGCAAGCGGCGATTATTTTATCGGAGGGGCGAGCTGCACAAACCTCACATCTGGCCGGGCTCTGACCGGCGATAAATTGTTCGATGTTCGGCGCCTGCCCTCCGTAGCTCCAGCCTGTCCTCCGAAGCAGAGTGAAGGATGGACGCGGAGGATGGGCTTGACGCTGGATTTTCCGCCCGAGCTTTTGATTTGTTTCCCTGCGACACGGTTCGTATTCTTTATGCCATGAAAATTTCGGCCGAACTGGAAAAATCGGCGGCGTTGCAGGTCGCCGCGCTGATGGCCGCCGCAGCGCGGACGGCGCCCAAGACCCGCGGCATCGACAACATCAAGACCGCCGCGATTGACGATGAGCCGACGAAGCAAAAAGTCATCGCCAGGATGCGCGAGATTGCCACCAAGGAAAGCCGGCCCAGCTTCGCGCGCGACGCCGGCAACATCGAGAACTCACCTGCGCTGGTGGTCATCGGCGTGGAACCCAACACCGCCGGCTTGAACTGCGGGTTCTGCGGCAAGCCGACCTGTGAAGCGCTGGAGCTGGCCGGCGGGATCTGCACCTTCAACTCGATTGATCTCGGCATCGCCACCCTGTCGGCGGCGGAAGTGGCCGGTCGATTCCACATTGACAACCGTATCATGTATTCCATCGGCCGGGCGTGTCTGGATTTGGGAATGTTCAGGCCGACGGTCAAACAGGCGCTCGGCATTCCCTTGAGCGTGACCGGCAAAAATCCATTCTTCGACCGCAAAGCGTGACACAACCGGCACTCCGCAAGCCACACCGACGGGATTTTCCGGTTCAAAGATTTGCCGCAGACTTTTCAGAACCCGCCCACGCACATCAAACTTCCCGGAATGCTGTTACTACCGGGTCAGGTAAAAAACAGGATTGTCGCGCTGGGCGCACCCACTCAAAGCAGACGCAAATTTTTCAAAAAAGAGCGCTTCCTATTCACCGGTAAACAGGCTATAATCTTCCGAGCGTCGGTTTCCGACGGATTCCCGCCAGGGTGTTTCAAGGGACACCCTTCCGGTGATTCCGGACTTTTCTGTCGTGAGCTTTTCTCCTTGTGGAGCGAAGCGCTGGTGGTGCGGTTTATATTATGTCACAGCCGAAGATTATTCAGGGCGGGATGGGCGTAGCCGTGTCCGGCTGGACTTTGGCGCGCACCGTTTCCAAATTGGGACAACTGGGCGTTGTTTCCGGAACGGGACTGGCCATCGTTTTCTCGCGCGCCCTTCAGATGGGCGATCCCCAGGGTCACCTGCGCCGGGCTGTGCAACAGTTTCCGATTCCCGGAGTTGCCGCGCGCGTGCTGGCGCAAAACTTCGTTCCCGGCGGAAAATCTCCGGCCACGCCATTCAAAATCGCTCCCATGCCAACGCTCCGCCCCGGCCCGGCGCTCGTCGAATTGACGGTCATGGCCAATTTCGTGGAAGTGTTTCTGGCCAAGGAGGGCCACGGCGGATTGGTCGGAATTAATTTTCTCGAAAAAATCCAGTTGCCCACCCTGCCCTCGCTTTACGGCGCGATGCTCGCCAATGTGGATTACGTGCTCATGGGCGCCGGCATACCGCGCGCCATTCCCGGCGCGCTGGATCGTCTGGCGGCAGGCGAACCGGCTCAACTGAAAATTGACGTCATCGGCGCGTTGCCCGGCGAGGAATTCCTTTCCACGTTTGACCCGCGCGCCTTCTGCAACGGCCGGCTGCCGGCTGTGAAACGTCCGCAATTCCTCGGCATTGTCGCCTCAGTGACCCTCGCCATGGCTTTGGCCAAAAAGGCCAGCGGACACGTGGACGGCTTCGTCATCGAAGGCGACACCGCCGGCGGACACAACGCCCCGCCGCGCGGCCCGCTGCAACTCAACGCCATCGGCGAACCGATCTATGGCCCGCGCGATGTCGTTGACCTCGAAAAAATCCGCGAGCTGGGCCGGCCCTTCTGGCTGGCCGGGTCGTATGGGCGGCCGGGCCGGCTGGCCGAGGCCTTGCGTCTCGGCGCATCCGGCATTCAAGTGGGGACGGCATTTGCGTTTTGCAATGAATCCGGCCTGCGCCCCGAACTCAAACAGCAGGCCCTGCAAATGAGCCGCGCCGGCACCGCGCGCGTTTTCACCGACCCGATTGCCTCGCCCACCGGTTTTCCGTTCAAGGTGGTTCGGATGCCCGGCACGCTTTCAGAAGCCGATCAATATGCGGCCCGGACGCGCATCTGCGACCTGGGTTATCTCCGGCATCTTTATCGCAAACCGGACGGGACACTGGGCTACCGTTGCCCGGCCGAGCCGGTGGATGATTATGTTAAAAAAGGTGGGGCGCTCGCAGACACACAAGGCCGTAAATGCCTTTGCAATGGACTCCTCGCCAACATCGGCCTCAACCAGGTGCGCTCCGAAATGGAACAGGAATTGGCGTTGATGACCGCCGGCGACGACGTCGCGCAAGTGGCACGGTTTCTCAAGCCGGGTTGCGACACCTACACCGCCGCAGACGTTGTGCGCTGCCTGTTGGACGAGACGATTCCCGTCAACGGGGTTGATCTTTCCGCCACGCATTCAAGTCCAGTGCGCGTGTGAACATCGCCAGGCCGCCGTCGGACGTGCGCGGCCATTGTTCCTGCGGACGATCCCAACAAAGCTCCACGCCGTTGCCATCCGGGTCGCGCAGATAAAGCACTTCGCTCACGCCGTGATTGTCTCAGCGGTCCGTCCTGCCAATCCAACTTCACTTGCCGCGCAAAAATGATATATTGCAGCCACGGATATGAAAACCATCGCTCCGGCTGAACTCCAAAAACTTCTGGCCGCCCAACCCGGTCCGCCATTGCTGGATGTCCGCACGCCCGTGGAATACTCGGAGGTGCATGTCCCGCAGGCGCGCAATGTGCCGCTCGGCCAACTTTCGCCGAAGGCGCTGTTCGACGCGGGCCAATTGCCCAAAGGCCAGCCGGTTTATCTCCTTTGCCGTTCGGGCGGACGCGCCACCAAGGCGGCGGAACAGTTCGCCCGGGAAGGATTCGACCAAGGCATCATCGTCGAAGGCGGCACGCAGGCGTGGATTGAGGCCGGACTGCCGGTGACCCGCGGCGCCGCCAGGGTCATCAGTCTCGAACGCCAGGTGCGCATTGCCGCCGGCTCGCTGGTGCTGACCGGGGTATTGCTCGGCTGGTTTGTGCACGGCGGATTTTTCGGACTTTCGGCGTTTGTGGGCGCGGGACTCGTTTTTGCCGGCGTCACCGACTGGTGCGGCATGGGTCTGCTGCTGGCGAAGCTGCCGTGGAACCAAAAGTCAGGCTGCGCCCCAGTTCCTGTTGCGAAGTGAAACATTGAAGTCTTCTCCTTGTCATGGTCACGCCAACGGCGGGTGAGCCAAGAGGGTGTTTTGGGGCGCATCTCAATTTTTGAGCGCCTTTCATTAGCACCCGGCTTCAGCCGGGTGAATCCAGTCATCACAGGGATAAAACCCGTTTCAACGGGTTTCCCTTGCGCGCGAAAGCCGTTGAAACGGCTCCCCGACGGTCTTCGGCAATCATCACCGGGCTGAAGCCCGGTGCTAATGAGATTTTTCCAGCTTTGTCCAAAAATTGAGATGCGCCCGGTGTTTTGGTATTATGGAAATTGTTGCTGACAATGTCCGGGCCGGTGCTACAACTTTTGCGGGTTTCGTATCCGGGTGATTCAAGCTGTTCGCAACCAAACAAACGTGAACCAATAACATTCATTCTTACGCAGGAGATGCCATGAACATAATGAGCAGGTTTCAACGGAGCTGGCGGTTGTTCAAGAGTTCCCTTTTCATCATCGCCAGGAACAAACGGTTGCTGGTTTTCCCCATCCTCATTTTTTTCCTGACCATGATGATCCTCCTGTTCTTCCTCGCGCCAGTGGTGCTGCGGCCCACAGGTTATTCCTATGCCTCGGCCCAACACTGGCAGGCGATCAGCCATTCGCTGTTCACCCAATCGCCGGACGCCGCCGCCGGAAACAACTCCCGGGTCGGCCTCACGCCGGGCGCGATGGTTTATCTGGCGTTTCTCTATTTTGTTTCGATGTTTTTCGCCACGTTCTTTAACGTCGCTTTCTACCACGAAATCCTGGCCGCCCTGGGCGGACAGCCGGTGTCCATCGCCCGCGGCTTGAAGTTTGCCGGCACGAAGTGGAAGTCGGTTTTGATGTGGGCTTTGTTTGCCGGACTGGTGGGCCTGATCATCCGGCAACTGGAGGAGCGGCTGAGCTTCGTGGGCCGGCTCATCGCGCGCTTTATCGGCATCGCGTGGAGCATCGCGGCGGTCTTTGTAATCCCAATCATCGTGTGCGAGGAGCAAAATGCCAATCCGGTGGCTCTGCTCAAGAAATCCGCCGGCATCCTGAAACGCACCTGGGGCGAAGCGCTGATTGGTTACGTCGGCCTGGGCATGGTCAGCGGGCTGATGCTGCTCGTCTCAATGGTTTTTCTCTTCGGCGCGCTGGTGGTCTCCATCCTGTTGAAAAATTTCTGGCTCCTTGCCATCGCCGGCCTGCTCTGGCTGGTGGCCATGTTCGTGCTCTCCTATTTGACGAGTCTGGCCGGCCAGATCTACAAGGGCGCACTTTATCTTTACGCGGCCTCGGGCGTGGTCCCCGAACCTTACAATCAGGAGATGCTCGATTCGGCGTGGAAATTCAAAAAAAGTTGATGCGGTGCCGGCTGGGTTGAAACCAGCACCGGTTTTGGAAAAGGCGCCATGACAAGGAAAAAAGACACGAGCGCGAAACCGTCAAGCCACGCCGGGGACGGCGGGCCGGTCACCGCGCCCGGTGAAAAACCGCACAAAATCAAAAACAAGCTCTACCGAAAGAAATTGAAGCGGCTGCAAATTGAGCTGGTCAAGCTGCAGGAATGGATCAAGCACAAGAACCTTAAAGTCGTGGTTATTTTCGAGGGACGCGACGCCGCCGGCAAAGGCGGCACCATCAAACGGATCAGCCAGCGGATGAACCCGCGCATCTGCCGCGTCGTCGCTTTGGGGACCCCCACCGAAAAGGAGAAAACGCAATGGTACTTTCAACGCTATGTTCCCCACCTGCCCGCGGCGGGGGAGATGGTGTTGTTTGACCGCAGTTGGTACAACCGGGCCGGGGTGGAGCGGGTGATGGGCTTTTGCACCGGGGCCGAATATCAGGAGTTTCTCCACTCCTGCCCGGAGTTCGAGTGCATGCTGATCCGGTCGGGGATCATCCTGATCAAATACTGGTTCTCCGTGAGCAACGAAGAACAGGAACGGCGGTTCCAGTCCCGCATTCACGATCCCACCAAACGCTGGAAGCTCAGTCCGATGGACCTCGAATCGCGCCGGCGCTGGCAGGATTATTCACGGGCCAAAGATGAAATGATGGCCTACACCGACATCAAGCAATCTCCCTGGTACGTGGTCAATGCGGACAACAAGAAACGCGCCCGGCTCAACTGCATTCGACACCTGCTCGAACACATACACTACAAGGACCTGACCCCGAAACCGATCCAATTGCCCCAACGCCCGACTGACAAAGGATATGTTCGTCCTCCGATCACCAAACAAAACTTCGTGCCGGATTACTACGGTTGAGAACCGGCCGGAGGCGGGACGCGAATTTCACGCAAGGGCACGAATCTGCTCCGCCAGGTTCAATCCCGTCACCAAAACCGGCGTCCCCGCCAATGCAATCGGTTTATCCCTCCAGAACGAACCGCCATTGGCAGAAGGCATCTTTGGGGTGCGGGTCCGGCGGGGCGAAGACACAGAACACGCGAATCCGGTCGTCAATGGCCCGGGCAAAACTTTCAAATTCCAAGCGGTGCATTTCCTTGCACGCATATTCCCCCAATCCGCGTTTCAACCGCGCCTCCTGGCTGGGACAGGACGGGACCGTCAGCAACACTTCGTGCTCCGATTCCTGGATTTGGTACCCAATCAAAATCGTCCAGGGATACAGCCTGAGCGCGCGCACGAATCCTTTCAGGCCTTTCTCCTGAATCTGGAATCGCGCCACCAGTTCCTTGGCCGCCATGCCGCCCACGCGACCCCAGACCTGCTCATTCAATTTCTCGGCGACGCCCTGGCCGAAGCGTTCGGTGGCATAAATGCACCAAAAGGCGTCCGCCACTTTGTAATGCCACAGCAGGAATTCCAGATAACGCCGGAGTTCGCCGGCTTCCATGGTCTCGAACGTGTTTTGAAAACTGGTGTTCATGATTACTTGAGAAGAAAATCGTCCAATCGCCAGCGATTGCTTGGCCGCCATCTCTCGAAGAATTGTTTTTCTTCTCGCACATAGAAATCGAGAATTTCTGCCGGGGTATAAAGAGCCCGGGCGAGGAGTGCAACAACGTTGTAGAAGTACGGCCCATGGGTCAGATACGCGAAGCGATTATGAACGCGCTGGCACACCGAGATTATCGAGGAGGAGCTCGTGTAATGGTTAAAATCTTTGACGAGAAAATCGTCATCAGAAGCCCCGGGCTTCCTCTCGCTCCAATTTCTCTAGAAAAAATCCGCAAATACGCTACCCCACCATTGAGCAGGAATCCGAGGATTGCTGCTGCGTTTGCTGACTTAAATTTAATGGAAGAACGCAGCTGGGGTTTGAGAAAAATGCATGATCTAATGATTCAGATTGGATTACCCGCACCGCGGTTCGATTATGACGACGGGGCTTCCCGGACACCGCGCGGAGACTTCCGGACGCCGCGCGGATGTCCTTGCAAGCCAGACGGTCATCCACGTAGGGACACTGCCGGATACCATCTGGCGCTACGGGTCGGGCGGCAATGGGCTGGTCGGGTGGAAATTCTGATCATTCCTTCCACCATAATCGTGTGGCCAGTGCCCGCACGCGGTTCGTATAGTGATGACCGTGAAGCTGCAACAAGATCAGGTCTGGAAACGCGGTGACGAATATCTTCGCATCCTGCATCTGGAGCGCCTGGAAGTGGAATACAAGTCCGTCAAGAGCCTCACCACCCGCGCAGGAACCCGTCACCACGTCAGCAAGAAGGATTTTTGCCGTCTCCTGAAAACCGCCCACCTGATGACGCTCGAAGAAATCCAGAAATCTTGGTATCACTGACGCCCCCGCGCACGCCTAACGCCGCCAGCGGCGCAACGTGGCGGGTGATTCGTTCCGCCCACGTTTCCTATTTCAACCGCCAGGTGATACGCGCTTTGTCCAAATCGTAGGGCGACATTTCCATCTTCACGCGGTCGCCGACGGTCAAGCGCACCCAGCGTTTGCGCATCTTGCCGCAGATGGTGGCGAGCACGAGGTGTTTGTTGGCCAGTTCAACCCGAAACATCGTGCCAGGCAGTACGGTGGTGACGCAACCTTCCACTTCAATGTGTTGTTCTTTCATGGCGACAAATCGGCAATGGGAACGAAATCAAAAAAGACGGGGTCCGGTTCACCCGAACCCCGCCGTGAAAACCTTGCGGTTGGTTAGTAGCGGCCACGACCGCCGCCGCTGCCGCCGTATTCACGACGCCCGCCGCCGCCAGCCGGACGCTCTTCGCGCGGCTTGGCCACGTTGACCGTGAGGGCGCGACCGCCCAGTTGCGAGCCATTCAGCGCGCTGATGGCCTTTTGCGCCTCCTCGGCGGAGTTCATGGTGATGAAACCAAATCCGCGCGGACGGCCGGTTTCCCGGTCCATCAACAGGTTGGTTTCCATGACCGTGCCGTGCGCGGCAAACGCGTCGTTCAGGTCGTTTTCGGTGGTGTCAAAGGAAAGATTCCCGACAAATAATTTATTGCTCATGTGATGTTTTACTGTCCGACAAACCGGTACTTTCCACAGACTGTTCCCGAACGCCGGGTTTAAAATCATCACTGAACCAGGTTCACTTGAAGATTCACCATGCCTTGAAAGAGACAAGCTATCTAACAGACAAGCCCAGCATGACAGGTCCGGCCGCAATAGCGACAACTATCGGCAACTATCTTTTTGACCCAATCACCGCGTCGCCAGCACCCCCGCAGTTCCTATCGAACGGGCAAGGCCATCGGTTCACTTCGCGACTAGCGCTTCAATGAACGCAGATAGGCCACCACGGCCACGGCGTCGTCGTGATTGAGACGGAATTGCGGCATGGGCGGCAGGGCTGTTTTGCCCATGGCATTGGTGCCGGTTTCCAGAAATTTCACCGCCGCCTCATCTTGGGCGAAAGTCGGCAGGCCGGCAATCGGCGGGGCGATGGCGGCAAAAGGCATGGGGCGTGTCGGCTTATAATCAATCAACTCGCCCTGCAGCCATTGCGAGCGGTCGTATTCCCCCTTGTCGTTCCGCGGCGAATGGCATTCCCCGCACATCCCCACGCGCTCGACCAGATACTGGCCGCGTTTGATTTGCGCGTCGCCGGCGGACGTTGCCGGTTTGAGATTGTTGGTTTCCGCCGCGAACAGGGCAAACGTCAAAGCCAGCAAAGGAATGATAACTTTAAGCTTCATGCGCGTTTTTCTAGCGATTCGACCAAGCCGGAACAAGCGGAAAACATCTGTTGAAACCACGGATGAACATCCACCCTCCGTAGCAGAGCTACTGCGGAGGACGGGCGGATGAACACGGATGATTCTGGGGAAAGCGTGAATCACTTCGCCGCCATCGCCCGGCCGGCCAGCCAGCCTGTCGTCCATGCGGCTTGGAAATTGAATCCACCGGTGATGCCGTCAATGTCCAGCAGTTCGCCCGCGAAAAACAGTCCCGGACAGACCTTGCTCTCCATCGTCTTGAAATTTACCTCGCCCAAACGCACGCCACCGCACGTCACGAATTCGTCCTGGTTCAGGCTCTTGCCTGTCACCGAAAATTCCGTGCGGATCAATTGCTGGACAAGCCGGTGTTGTGCGGCCCGCGAGAGCGCGGCCCAGCGCGTGTCGCGCGCGATTCCGGCGGCCAGGACAAGCTGTTCCCACAAGCGCAACGGCAACGGCGTCACCGGCACGTTGACGACGAGACGCGCGGGTTGCGCGGCCTGGCGCGATTTAAGTTCGGCGGCAATCGCCTCCGCGTGAAGCTGTGGCAGCCAGTTGACCTGCAGCCGGAACTGGTAATTGAATCCGTGCAACGCCCGCGCGCCCCACGCCGACAGGCGCAAAATCGCCGGGCCGCTCAAGCCCCAGTGCGTCACGAGCAACGGTCCGCGCTCGCGCAGTTTTGCCGACGGCACGGACACCTCGACCGACCCGACGGAAATGCCCGCCAGCGACCGCAGCCAAGGTGATTCGATTTGAAACGTGAACAGTGATGGCACGGGCGCTTCCAGCGTGTGCCCGAGCGACACCGCCAGTTGCCCCGCCACCACCGCGCGGCATCCACCCGTGGCCAGCAACAGACGGTCGCAGGTGATTTTCTCGTCCGCCATTATTTCTCCCTCGCCCCGCACGGCGAGGAGAGGGCCGGGGCGAGGGGTTCGTTCATTGATTTGAATCGGCCTCCTCGCCCCGCCCCTCTCCTCCAGCGGAGGAGAGAGAGTTGATGCCTTGTTTGCGATGGTCACCTCAAATCCACCCGCACGCCTCGCCACGCGTTCGACGCCGCAATTCAACCGCAACTTCACCCCCGCCGCTTTCGCGGAATTCATCAGGCAATCCATGATGGTTTGCGACGAATCGCTGACGGGGAACATGCGGCCGTCGGCCTCGGTTTTCAGCTTTACGCCGCGCGATTCAAACCATGCCACCGTGTCACCCGCTTGAAAGTTTTTGAAGGGCGCCAGCAACGCCCGCCCGCCGCGCGGATAGCAGGCGGCCAATTCACGCGCATCGAAGCAGGCATGGGTGACATTGCAGCGCCCGCCGCCGGAAATGCGGACTTTGGAGAGGAACTGCGGTCCGCGTTCCAACAGCACAACTTCGGCATCGGGCGCGGCCTCGGCGCAGGTGATGGCGGCAAAGAACCCCGCCGCACCGCCGCCGACCACAATGACCCGTCGCGAACTCATTCGCGCGAATTTAACCGGGCGCTCCGCCAAAGTCTCTCCCCAAGAACAATCCGTCCGCTGTCGCAAACCGCCTCTTGGCCGTCGTGTAAACTTCCGTTTCACAGCGACTGGTGGGGCGAGACCACCGGCGAGTCGAAATGAGGACATTTTTCTTCGGTTTACGGCTCGCGGGTACGCTCGCCCCACCAAACCGACCCACTACAGATTTTTCTTTGCCTGGTTTCTGGTATAGTGCCGCCATGCGAAAGTTGCCGCGCTCATTTTACGACCGGGATACGATTGCGGTCGCGAGGGAATTGCTGGGCAAATATCTGGTCCACGGGGAGCGCGTCGGCCGGATTGTGGAGGTGGAGGCGTATCTCGGCCCGCACGATCTCGCGGCGCATTCGGCCCGGGGGCTGACCGGGCGGACCAAGGTCATGTTCGGTCCGCCGGGCCACGCCTACGTCTATTTCATCTACGGGATGTACCATTGCATGAACGTGGTGACGGAGCGCGAAGGTCATGCGTCCGCCGTGTTGTTGCGCGCCATCGAGCCGGTGCGCCATGTCAGGGGCCGGACCTGCGGTCCCGGCCTGCTCTGCCGCGCGCTGCACATTGACCGGCGCCTGAACGCGCACGACCTGCTCAGTGACGATTTTTACATCGCCGCGTCACCGAAAGCCGGACCGGTGGTGATTGTGAAGCGCCCGCGCGTGGGTGTGGATTACGCGCGGCATTGGGCGAAGCGGCATTTGCGGTTTTACATCAAAGACAATCCGTTTGTGTCGCGGCCATAGCATGCCCTGGTGAACCGCGCTGAAACCTTGACGCTTCCCAGAGCGGCGTTATCCTTGCGAAATGAATTCTTTCACGAGTCTTTCCAAAACTTGTGTCACCACAGTGATTGCCGGCTTCGTCCTCGCGTGTGCCTTCGGTGTCCCGGCGCAAGGCATACCGTTGCCGGTGATTCCCAACGCGACCTTCAACGTCACCGACTACGGCGCGGTCGGCAATGGCCAGACGATGAACACCGCCGCCATTCAGAAAACAATTGATACGGCTTCCGCCGCCGGAGGGGGCACGGTGCTGGTTCCGGCCGGGAAATTTCTGACCAAGCCCTTCACGCTCGCCAGCAGCATCAATCTGCATCTCGCCAGGGACGCATTTATTTTAATCAGCGACGAACTGACGCATTACCCGGGTGCCAATGGGAGATACCAGGACAGCATCACCGCCAGTGGCGCCCATGACCTCGAAATCAGCGGAGAGGGAACGATTGACGGCCAGGGCAATGCCTGGTGGACGGCCTTTCGGGCGAGCAGATCCATGGCGCACCGGCCATTCATGATCAAGCTGTCGAACTGCACCCGGGTGCGCGTCCATGGCGTCACCCTGAGCAACTCGCCGATGTTCCATCTGGTGCCCCAGAATTGCATGGACGTGACGATCCAGGGCATCACCATCAAGTCGCCGGCGGATGCCCCCAACACCGACGGCATTGACCCTTCCGGATGGAATTACCTCATCGCCGACTGTACGATTGATGTCGGGGATGACAACATTGCCATCAAGCCGGGTGGCAGCCGCACTCCGGGGAGCAAAAATTTCACGGTCAAAAATTGCACGTTCATGCACGGGCATGGATGTTCGGTCGGCTCAGGCACCGCCGGCGGGATTGAGAACTTGACGGTGAGCGATTGCACTTTCAGCCAGACCGACGCCGGCATCCGCATCAAGACGACGCGCGGGAATGGCGGTTTGCTGCAGAATTGCACGTATGAAAACCTCCAGATGACGGCCGTGAAGAACCCGGTTTACATCATTGATTATTATCCAGAACGGAATGCGCCCAAAGACCCGGCAACCGAGCAGCCCGAACCCGTCACCGACCGGACGCCCTTCAACCAGAACATCATCATCCGCAACGTGACCGCGACCGATTGTACAACCGCCGGCACGATCCGGGGTTTGCCGGAAGCACCCATTACCAACGTGACGCTTTCGAATGTAAACATTTCAGCCAAAGCCGGAATGAAGATTTATTACGCCAGGAAAATCAGGTTTGAGGGGTCGAAGATTGTCGCTGAAAGCGGAAGGCCGCTGATGACCTTCGATGCCGAGGTCACGGGACTGAAATAATTTGCAAAAAAAGGCGGGGTCTGGTTTTACCCGGGCCCCGCCGTGAAATCTCAAGCGCTATTAGTAGCGATTGCGACCGCCACCGCTGCCGCCGTATTCACGACGACCGCCACCGCCACCCGCCGGACGCTCTTCGCGCGGCTTGGCGATGTTGACCGTAAGGGCGCGACCGCCCAGTTGCGAGCCGTTGAGCGCAGCAATGGCTTTCTGCGCCTCTTCCGGCGAGTTCATGGTGATGAAACCAAAACCACGGGGACGACCGGTGGTCCGGTCCATCATCAGGTTGGTTTCCACGACCGTGCCGTGCGCCGCGAAGGCGTCCTGCAAGTCGTTTTCAGTGGTGTCGAAGGAAAGATTCCCTACAAACAATTTATTACTCATGTGATGTTTAACTGTGAGACTAACCTTGCTCTTGTCAGACTGTTCCCGTTAATCGGATTTCAAATCATCACTGAACTGAAGTTCACCTGAAGATTTACCATGCCATGCAATCGTTAAGCTATCTAACAGACGGATGAAATATCGCTGATTCTGCCGCAATAGCAACAACTATCGGCAACAATCTTTTGGGACAAAAAAGCGGTTTCAGAAACGCGGGTTGCCATTCATCAATGGGCGGAAAACTGCCACCGGTCGTCCGGCTCCATGACCGAACGCGGACCGGGGCCATTCAGCCACGCGAGCGCCCCGGCATCGCCGCGCAGATACGCATCCCAGAATGCCGTGGACAGCGCAAGGATCACGCGATGATGATTCGGGTTGCGCGGCTCGCGGTCGCCCGGCAACGGCCGGTCGGTGAAGGCGGAATGCTCCGCATTGTAAAGCACCACCTCATATTTCGGCGCGCCGTGGAGCGCCGGATACACGGCCAGGCGCGACGCCACGTCCGTGTCGCCAATGGGCGCGACGTCCTTGGTGCCGGTCATCAGCATCCAGGGAATCTTCACCGAGCCAAAGGCCTTTTCCGCGCCGCCGGTCTTCGGGCTGCTTGGACTGAACGCGATAGCCGCCCGGATGCGCGGGTCGGTGAATGGTTGACCGCCAACCGGCAGGGTTTCGCCACTCACCGCCTCCGTCGTCACCGCGCCAAACGAATGGCCGGACATCCCGACCTTTTTCAGGTCCAGCCGGCCGGCGAGCTGATTGGTTTTGGCTGCGTTCCAGATTTCGAACTGGTTCAGCACGGCAGGAACGTCCTGCACCCGCAACAGAAAATTGTCCAGCGAAGCCGCTTGGTTCATTGCCCGCATCCGTTCCCGCACAGGTTCGTCCTTCCACACCGAATCGTCGCTGCCCGGATGCTGGAGAAACACCGCCACATAACCGCGCGCCGCCCAGTGCTCGCCAAGAAAAACGCTGCCTGCCCGCGAACCGCCCAATCCGTGACTGAACAAAACCACTGGTTCCGGCGCGGTGTTCGCGGGCAGATAAACGCGCACCGGAATGTCCCGATTACGCGCCGCGTCATGAACGGTCAGGTCCACGTGCGCCGGGTGGAACGCCGGGTCCACCGCCAGCGGATCGTAATTCCCTGCACATGCCTCCACCACCGCCAGCGCCAGCAGCAGCAACAACACCTGCACAGCAATCGTCCAAACTCGTTTCACGCCATTCTTGACGAGCGGCAAAGCAGGAACGTTACAGCATTTGCGTAACTGACAGGAGTCACACGGGGATTTTGGCCGATGTGATGCCGGCAAGCCGGTTCAATTTTTCCGCGGATCAGCCAAACCCGCCGTCAACCGGAAACGCGCGACTTCCATCGCTCCGCGGGTTCCGGGAATCAACACCGCGATACCCGTGTCCGCTTCCTGGAAATAGAAGAACAGCAACACGCGCCCGGCGACCGCCGCGTTGCCGTGATAAAACCGATGCTCGCGCAACAAAAACAGTTTCGCTTCATCGAACGCCACCCTCCGGCCCAGCGCCTTCGAAGCCACGTGCGCCAGCACCGCGAGCAAATGCGGTGCGTCATCCGGTTCGGAAGCGTCCAGAAACTTCATGTCGCCGGCGAATTCTTCCAGGAAATAATTCACCGCCAGCTCGTAGTCGGTGGGATGCAGCATCCGTTGGCGCAGTTCGCCGAGATGGTGCGGAAGGTCTTGGGAAGCTGCATTCATGCGACGACAAGAACTTGTTTACCTTTCCGACACGAAGATAAAGTCATGCTGAATCTTTACCTCATGCACCGCCTGCCGCACCCCGAGTTCCAGGGGCATGTTACCGGTTACAATGTCGAATTTCCAGCCGTGCCACGGACACACGACGCGCAACGCACCGTCGGCTCCGCGCTCGACGTTTCCTTCGGCCAGCGGGCCGCCCTCGTGGGGGCACGTGCCACAGAGAGCGGTGATTTTTCCTCCGTGATGAAACAGGGCGACATCCTGCCCCGCGACCGTCACGGCCTTTTGCGTTCCTTCCGGAAGTTCGGAAATGGCAATGGTCTTCGTGTAGTTCATGATGTTGTTGTTTTCAGGCGGTGCGTCACGCCTTCGCACAAAGCTCTGCTCCCTTTTTCACAAATTCGCGAGCTTTTCGTTCCATCCCGGCTTACAGTGCCTGTTCCTCAGCCATTCCCTCCTCCGCGGCGTATTTGCGGACGCCTTCGTTGATTTTCACTGGACAGTTCAACGTTTGATGCGGTCAAACATGCCGCCGTGCAAATAGTCGCGCACGAAGGGACGATCCAGGAAATCCCTCGGAAAACCGGGCTCAATCGTGCTGACCTCGTCCAGTTGCGCGAGTTGCTTCGCGTTCAACGACCATTTGACGCAGTTCAAATTGTCTTCCAATTGCGAAAGCTTCCGTGCGCCGATGATCGGAATCGTTTTGCGCCGCGCCCGCAGCCAGTTGAGCGCGACCTGTGCGGGGGATTTTCCGGCGGCCTTCGCGACTTTGACCACCGCCCGGGCGATGGCCTCGTTGCGTTCGGTGCGCCGCGCGAATTGCGGCGTCTTGTCGAGACGTTTTTCCTCCTTCGATTTGCCCGCGTATTTTCCCGTGAGCCACCCGCTCGCGAGCGGCGACCACGGCGTGACGGTGAGCCCCAGCGCCTCGGCCATCGGCAGCAATTCGCGCTCCGGCGTGCGCTCGATGAGATTGTATTCGATTTGCAGTCCGACGAATTGCGTCCAACCGCGCAGTTCGGCCAGCGTGTTGGCGCGCGCCACCCACCACGCCGGCGCGTCGGATATGCCGATGTACAGCACCTTGCCTGCGCGGACAAAATCGTCGAAGGCGCGCATGACTTCCTCGACCGGCGTCAGCTCATCCCACGCGTGCATCCAGTAAAGGTCAATGCGGTCCGTGCCAAGCCGTTTCAAGCTGCCTTCGAGCGCCTGCGCCATGTTTTTGCGATGGTTGCCGCCCGCGTTGGGATCGCCGGGCCGTTGATTGAAGGAAAACTTGGTGGCGACGACAAACTGGTCGCGGTGGCCGCGAATGAATTCGCCTACGAATTTTTCGCTCGTGCCGGCGGTGTAGCCGTCGGCGGTGTCGAGAAAATTGCCGCCCGCTTTGACATAAGCGTCAAAGATTGCCTTGGATTCGTCCTTGTTTGCGCCCCAGCCCCATTCTTCGCCAAAGGTCATCGTGCCGAGGCACAATTCGGAGACGCGCAAACCGGATTTGCCGAGAAGTTGATAGTTCATAAAGTTACTTTATTTCACAAACCCCAACTTCCCGCAGTTTCATAAAATTTCAAGCCTTTGTTCTTTGGCCTGCCTCGCAAGCCACCCAACGGCGGGTTTCTTCCAGTGGTTCGCCAGTTTCAATCAGGCTCTTCAAACTCGCGAGCACCAGCGGCCAGCCGTTTGAAACGGATTGCAGCAGCTTCGAGCCGGATTTGTCCATCTCGTGCAGAATGGTCAGCTTGACCGACGCGCCCTGCGGCTCCAGCGAATACGTCACGCGCGAATAACCTTCGGCCTTGATCTCGGGATTTGTTTCTTTGCGCCACGTGAAAACCATTTTCTTCGGCGGGTCAATCTCGATGATTTCGCCGCTGTTGATGGCCTTGCCCTCGGGATTCACCATGCGCCACGATGCGCCCGGTTTCCAGTCCGATTCCTGTTTGGTCTGCAACCAGTAACGCTGCGTGAATTCCGGCTGCGTCAACGCCTGCCACAATTTCTCCGGCGTCGTGCGGATGCAAGTCACATAAACAAATTGTTCATTTTTCATGTTTCTGTTTGTTGTTTGAGCGTTTGTTTCCAGCGATACGTCTCCGCGACCGGTCAATGTTTGCAAAAGATATTGAGGCCCGTGCCGGTTTCGAGGAACGTTTTCATACTGGAAAGCACGCGCGGCCAGCCCCAGGAAACTCCACGCAACATTTTCGAACCCGCCTTCAATTTGTCGTGCGTCACCTTGAGGCAGGTCATGTCTTCAATCGCTTCAATCTCAAACGTGACGCGCGACTGGTCGGCGGGCCGATCCGGATCGGCCCAGCTCAACACCAGTCGCTTGGGTGGATTGCATTCCAGCACCTTGCCGGTGATCCAGACCTCCTTCTCCGGATTGAGATGCTGCCATTCCGAACCTTTCCTCCAATCTGAAACGTTCGCAAACCCGCCCCAATACTGGTGGGTGAATTCCGGCCGGGTGATCGCATCCCACAATTTCTTTGACGTGGTGCGAATGAAGGTTGAATACACTAACTTTGGCTTTTCCATAACGTCATCCTTTCTTGTTTGGTTGGTTTTGTTCGAGACCTTTTTTCAAATCGCTCAACGCCTGAAGGCGATGGCGTTCGTATTTGCCAATCCAGCGCTCGTAGATCTCGTGCAACGGCACCGGATTCAGATAATGCAGCTTCTCACGCCCGCGCCAGACCACGGCCACCAGGTTCGCCGCTTCCAGCAGCACCAGATGCTTGGTGACCGCCTGCCGTGTCATGTCGATCTGTCCGCACAATTCCGTCAGCGTCCGCCCGTTGCTCCGGTGCAACCGGTCCAGCAACTTTCGACGGCTCGGGTCCGCCAACGCTTTGAACACCGCATCCATCTGCCGGATAATATGCAACCAAATAGTTGCATGTCAAGCGCCATATTTGGAAATTAGACGCGGTGAAACATGAGAATGGAGCGGCAGCTCTGCCCTGCCAATTCAAATCAACGGCAGGGCGGAGGTGCTCCTCCGCTCAAACTTCCTGCCATTTATGATGACTCGCGATCAAGCTTGGTATTGTTCATCGCTGACTTTTTCCATCCAGTCAACGGCTTTGCCATCGAGCTGTTCCTGAATCGCGATGTGCGTCATGGCCGTGGTTGGTGCAGCGCCGTGCCAATGTTTCTCGCCCGGCGGGAACCAGACGATGTCCCCCGGCCGGATTTCTTCGATTGGGCCGCCCCAACGTTGCACGCGCCCGCAGCCAGCGGTAACGATCAAGGTCTGACCCAGCGGGTGCGTGTGCCACGCGGTGCGGGCGCCCGGCTCAAACGTGACGATTGCGCCGGTAACCCGCGCCGGATCGCTTCCCTTAAACGGCGAGTCAATGCGCACCGTGCCGGTAAACCAGTCGGACGGCCCTTGGTTCGATGGCTGTGAGCCATTTCTTTTGATTTCCATATTCGATTCCTCTCTCTCTTTTTTTTGACCGCAGATGAACTCAGATGGACGCAGATATAAAGTCACTTGACATGGATTACACCAATTAACACGGATTGAATTTGTGACAATCTGTGCAATCTGTGTTTGAAAAATCCGCGTTCATCTGCGTCCATCTGCGGTTTTAACTTGTATTGTTGCCGATCGCTCAGCGCCCGGTCAACCGCTCCAGCTTTTCCGGATACCGCGCGCCATGCACCGTGATCTTCGCGGCGGCGCTTTCGATGTCACGCAGGTCATCCGGCGTCAGTTCGACGGCAACTGCCCCGATGTTCTCGTCCAGGCGATGCAGCTTCGTGGTGCCGGGGATGGGAACAATCCACGGCTTCCGGGCCAGCAGCCATGCCAGCGCGATTTGTGCCGGCGTCGCCTTCTTCCGTTTTCCAATTGTGCCGAGCAGATCAATCAATGCCTGATTCGCCTTGAGCGCCTCCGGCGTGAAACGCGGCAGAGTGCTGCGGAAATCGGAACTGTCAAACTTCGCGTTTTCGTCAATTTTGCCCGTGAGAAAACCCTTGCCCAGCGGGCTGTAGGGAACCAAGCCGATTCCGAGTTCTTCGAGGGTCGGTATCACTTCCTTCTCCGGGGTTCTCGTCCACAGCGAGTATTCACTCTGAAGGGCCGTGAGCGGCTGAACGGCATGGGCGCGACGGATGGTTTTCACGCCGGCTTCCGAGAGGCCGAAGTGCTTCACCTTGCCGGCTTGAATCAGTTCCTTCACCGCACCCGCCACGTCTTCGATGGGCACATTCGGGTCAACCCGATGCTGATAGAGCAAATCAATCGTTTCGACCTTGAGCCGCTTGAGCGAGCCTTCGACGGCCTGCTTGATGTGCTCCGGCCGGCTGTTCAGACCTGCCGCACCGGGCCGCGTATCACTGCCACTGAGGTCGAACCCGAACTTCGTTGCAATCACCACTTTGCCGCGGAACGGCGCGAGCGCCTCGCCGACGAGTTTCTCGTTTGTGAACGGGCCATAAACCTCGGCGGTGTCGAAGAACGTGACGCCGCGTTCCACGGCTGCCCGAAGCAGCGACGTCATCTCCTTTTCGTCTTTGGGTGGACCGTAGGAAAAGCTCATTCCCATGCAGCCCAGCCCGACTGCCGAGACCTCTAATTTGCTGTTTCCAAGTTTGCGCTTTTGCATAATTGAATCCTTTCTTTCAGTTAAATGTTGGAGCGAGTTTACATCACTTGGACGCGTCTGTCGCACGCAATCTTGCTACACCTGTTGCGAGATTGCTCGAAAGTGCCCAACAAAAGAAAGGCATGGAAGCCAAATCGAAAGAGTTCGTGGAAAAAGTCGCGGAGGTTGCTCACACGGGGAGTTTGTTGAATTATGTTAGGCAATCTGGATTCCGATTGACTTCAATTCCTCCGCCCGGCAGAGAGATTCAATATTGTCAGCCAACGCTGGTTGTGATAATCCGTGCAGCATGAGCACGAAGAAACTGCTTCTTATCGCCTTTGGTTCACTCTTCTGGGGCATGCTGCCCGTTTCCGCCGGTGAATTTCCCGATAGTTGGACTTGGGACGACAAACCGGAGCAACGCGCCAGCCACGCCGCCCTCGAAGGCAAACTCATGCCCGCCTTCCACGTCAGCGATTGGATCAATGGCGGCATCACCACCGCCGACATCAAGGGCAAAGTCATCGTCGTGGATTTATACGCCACCTGGTGCGGCCCCTGCATGAGGGCCATTCCCCACAACAACGAACTCCTCAAAAAATACAAGGATAAAGGACTGGTCATCATCGGTGTCTGCACCAGCAAGAACGGACAGGAAATCTTTGCCGCCAACGCCCAGGAACATGGCATCGAATACCCCGCCGCCCGCGATCCCGAATTGAAAACCGAGAAAGCGTGGGCCGTGCATTATTATCCGACCTACGCCGTCATTGACCGCAAAGGGATCGTCCGCATTATCGGCCTGCAACCGGACCACGTCGAAACCGTCGTCCAGAAATTGCTGGCGGAACCCGCGCCGTGAGGCGGCAAACCAGGCGGCTGGGTTTCATGGATTTCCGAGAGGTCGCGAGATCACAGCGGCCCGTGCGGCTCGCACTGGCCTGTGCGGCTTCGCACTTCAGACCCTGAGCGAACCGCGAAACCCCCGGCCGCTGTAGTAAGACTGCGCGCCGTTATGACCCGCGAAGACGCGGCCGTAGCGGCGTTCATAATAGAGCGCGCCGCCGAGTTTTCTCATGTCCGCCGGTGTTGCAATCCAACTCGACGACTTCGTATCGAACTCTCCCAGCTTCTGGAACTCCAGATATTGTTCTTCCGTCAAAAGCTCGATGCCGATGGCCGCGGCCATATCCATGGCGGTGTTTTCTGGTTTAAATTCCTTCCGGGAGTCCAGCGCTTCGCGGTCGTAACACAGGCTGGTGCGGCCCTTGGGACTTTGCGCCGAACAATCAAAAAAGATGTATTCGCCCGTCTTTTTATCCTGACCCACCACATCCGGTTCCCCGCCGGTGCGTTCCATTTCACTGAGCGACCATAACTTTTCAGCCTTGGCTTCCAGTCTGGACTGCACCTTGGCCCAATCCAGACCTTTATGCCGGTTCAGGTTTTTCTCAAAACGGGCTTTCAATGCCTTGAGCAGTTCTTCGCGTTGTTTTGGGGACAACTGTTTTCTCATTTCTGCGCCTTTCATATAGGTCTCTTTTTTATCCAAGCGATCACGATTAACTCGGTCAAATCTGGATAAACCAAACCGTCCTCGCACTCAATCAAACATTGTCGCGCGGACAAGCAATGAGTAACCTCGCGCCATTGTTCGCTGGAGTCATGCGCGTTTGAATCGTGAACATCGCCACCTGCTTTGGAAAACTTGTTAATCGGCTTCAAACCTGCCCGTAAAGCCACCAGAGCCGCGCGATGAAATTCTCGCTCCCGGTGCGCTCTAGATAATCCGCGTTCGGGATCTTCATGAGGTTTTAGGGCCGCCAGGAGGGGTCTTTCGGCTTGATGAGATGATAAACTTGAATGGCTTTCATAAAATTGCTGGCGAACCATACGCCATGTGCATGGGCAACTGACGTGGTGGCAGGTGCGGCTCGCACTCAACTTGGGCAAAATGTTTCAAATTAAACTTGCGTTAAAGTTCTCGGTGAACTCGGTCAAAATTATTAACGCAAGCCGTCCGTCCACTCAATCAAATCTCGGTTCAACCGCTGATTGTCTCTGATGGCCGCTGACTCGGCTCAACGCCAGGACGCGGAGGCGCAAAAAATTCCAATCACCGTGCGTCAAAACGCAAAGCAGTCGCAACCCAAGCCGAAGAAATCAGCGTAACGATTGCCCGCGGCTTCGGCAGCCGTGAAGAGTTGTAGCCAGGCGTGGCGGCAGCCGTGCTGATGACATTCCGCACTGTGTTGATGTTGTTGAATAGGCACACCGGCACGAGTGGCTTTGCGGACATCCAATGGCGCGCCGTAACCGCCGAACACCTTCACCGGTGACCATTCGGGCAACACCGGAATCGGCGGCGGCGCGTGCGGAGCGAATTCATCCGTCGCGTGAACGACTTTGCCGCCAACGATGGTGAGCACGGATTCGATGCTTTTGATTTTTTCCTCCGGCACGGAAAGATAGTCGTCGGTCAGCACGGCCAAGTCGGCGAGTTGGCCGACAGCGAGCGCGCCCTTCTTGCCGCTCTCATTGGAAAACCAACTGCTGCCTTGCGTGTAAAGCCGCAGCGCTTCTTCGCGCGAAAGCCGGTTGTTGTCGGGATACATCGAGACACCTCCGACCGTTTTGCCGGTGACGAGCCAATACAGCGAAACCCACGGGTTGTAGCTCGCGACGCGAGTCGCATCGGTGCCCGCGCCGACGGGAATGCCAAGCTCCAACATTTTTCGCACTGGAGGCGTTCGCTCGGCGGCTTTCTTGCCGTAGCGCTCCAGGAAGTATTCGCCCTGATACGCCATCCGATGCTGGATAGCGATACCGCCGCCCAACCCTTTGATTCGTTCCAAATTCCGGTCCGAGACGGTTTCGCAGTGGTCGAAAAACCAATTCAGCCCTTTGAACGGCACATCGCGGTTCACTTCCTCAAACACATTCAGGAATCGCGTGATGCTTTCATCGTAAGTTGCGTGAAGCCGGAACGGCCACTTGTTGGCGGCGAGCAGCGAGACGACTTCTTTCAATTCGCCTTCAAGCGACGCCGGAAGGTCTGGGCGCGGTTCGAGAAAATCTTCAAAGTCCGCCGCTGAAAAAACGAGCATCTCGCCCGCGCCGTTGCAGCGGAAGAAATCGTCGCCTTTGCCCGGCCCGGTCATCTTGATCCAGCGGGCGAAGTCTTCCTTTTCCTGTTTCGGCTTTTGCGTGAAAAGATTGTAGGCGATGCGCAGCGTCATTTCGCCTCGCTTGTGGAGTTCGTGAATGATCGCGTAATCCTCCGGGTAATTCTGAAAACCGCCGCCGGCGTCAATGATGCTTGTCAGGCCGAGCCGGTTCAGCTCGCGCATGAAATGGCGCGTTGAATTCAATTGATGTTCGGGCGGCAGTTTCGGCCCTTTGGCAAGCGTGGCGTAAAGAATCGTGGCGTTCGGACGCGCGATGAGCAGGCCGGTGGGATTGCCGGCGTGATCGCGCTGAATTTCGCCGCCGGGCGGATTGGGCGTGTCTTTGGTGTAACCGCACGCACGCAAAGCCGCCTCGTTCAGCAGTGCGCGGCAATAAAGATGCAGGATGAAAACCGGCGTGTCCGGCGCGGCGGCGTTGATTTCCTCCAACGTCGGCATCCGGCGTTCGGCAAATTGAAATTCGCTCCAGCCGCCAACGACGCGCACCCATTGGCCGGGCGGCGTGCGTTGCGCCTGCTCCTTGAGCATCCGCAATGCGTCGGCCAGCGACGGCACGCCGTCCCAGCGGAGCTCCATGTTGTAATTCAATCCGCCGCGAATGACGTGGAGGTGCGAGTCGTTCAAGCCGGGAATGACGCGGCGGCCTTTGAGGTCAATGACCTTGGTGGTCGGGCCTGGTTGGTATTCCTCGGCATCGTCCACGCCAACGATGCGACCGTCTTTGATGGCGATGTTATTTGCCTCGGGATATTTCGGATCGAGCGTTGTAACGCGTCCGTTGTAAAGAAGTAGATCAGGAGTATTCATAACGTTTAATCATTTATTTTGGTTGCAACCAACGGTGGAAAACGCGCGTCAACAACGGCATCGCCAGCCACGTCAAACAGGCGACGACCAGGACATTGAAAGCGGAATTGCGGATAAGAAACGGCCAAGTTTGAATCGCCGGTCCGATGAGCCAAAACAGCAGCGTCGTGACCACGTCAACCGCGATGTAAGTGATCAAAGCCATTTTCCATTGCGGCAATGGCCGCAACGGTTGGCCGGGCAAGGTGAACCAGCTTTCCAGACCGCAAAGTTCCTCGGCCCGTCCGCTGCCCTCCGTCAACTCCAGCGCGAATTGATTCCACTCCAGGTATTCAGGTGAGGTGCGAAAAGCCGTGAGTGCCTCATGGCTGGCAAATCCGCGGATGATGCCGTATTCGCGGGAATCGCTGGCCGGCGCGGGACGGATGATGTGAACGCCAGTCTGGCCCGGCAGCTTGAGAGAACGCTGCACGAAATCGTGCAAGGCCCGCTCGAATGCCGCTTCGCAACCAGGTTTCACGCGGCGGACGACGGCGACATGGATGGGTTCGTTCATGGATTTGCTGGATTGAGTTAGAATAGAAAACTTAGGGTTGTGGAGACGTAATCCACGTCGTGACCGCCCGCCTGGTGAATATAGCTTCCGGTAAGAAAGTGGACGTAGGATGCCTGAAGACTGACGTGCCGCTGAATCTGCCACGTCAGATTCACGTCAACAGCGGTGCCGACAAAGCTTGAAGTGGTTTTCAGCGCGGGAACCCCAATGAATCCAGGCACGGCATAGACGGCGTCATTTCGTGAATAGCGCCAAAACCAATCTGCTCCGCCGTCCACCGACACGGTTCGCGATGGCTTTACTGCGAAGTTTGGGTGGACGCCAATGATGTTTTGCGGGCGAATCAGGCTGGCGTCGTTGAAGTAACCGGATTTGAAATAGAGCGCGTCGAAAGTTTCCAAACGCCCATCGTTCGGGTCATGGTCGCCGCTGACCACGCCCGCTTTCAAACCGAGCCTTGGCCGCCACATGGCATCCCACGTGTATCCGGAATCCAGCGCTGCGGTCCACGCGAGGATGGATTCGTTTCCGAAGGCTCCCACTTGCAGGACTTGCTCCGCGTTCCAGTCCCAGCCGTTCCACTCGCCGAACTCGCGGGCGCCCAGCGAGTGCCGGTGTTCGTCGCCGGTTCCGGAAGCGTAAGCGCCTTGTTCACGATGAATGCCGAAATAATAGAGGTCCAGACCGAGTGTATGTGGCGCGTCAAACCAGTGCGTGACATAAAGTCCCCAAAAGGTGGTTGAATGATTCTCGCCGTTGAATCCTCCCGAATCCACGGCGGGTTGCGTGAGGAAGGCGGTGGCTTGCCAAAGTGGCCGCGTGTAAATCGCTTCAAAACCATCGAAGCGAAAGAGGATGTTCGCCGCCGCCCGTGTCGCCACCAGCCGCCCCGCGCCGAAACTCATTCCGAAACGGCCGGCGCGCAGCGTGAGCCGTTCGTCGTCCGTCAAATAGGGAACGACGTCAACAAAGGCAAATTGCAAATCAATCGGGTCCTGCTGCACCGGCGGCGCGGGCTGCGACTCGCCTTCCATCAAACCGGAAACGCCTTCCGCAAAAAAGCGCACGCGCTCGCCGAGATGCACGTCGGTGAGCAGCGTGATGCGCTGAAGCAGATAGGAATCAGAACCTACACCGCCAATCCCGAAATTGGGATCGTAATTTCCCTCAAACCGCTCGCGCAACTCGCCACCGAAAGTCAGATACCAGGACGGATCATTGGCGCGCAGCGGAATATACTTGATCGGGTCAAACCAGTCGGTGCGGTTCGCCGGATTGGCCAGGCAGGAATAATTTTCGTCGAAGCGCAACATCTGGTAAGCGGGCGGTGGAGAAGGAATTTCCCCGGTGCCGGTTATTTCATCAGCCAGAACCGCTGCCGGCAAAATGGGTGATAACAAAATGAGAAAAGCACGGCGCATCGCTCATTTGTTAGTGGTGGCGTAAGGAGTGGCATCGCGTTGGCGCAACTCGGCGGTGATGGAGTCAATGCCTTCCCCGACTTGTTTTACCGCGCTGTCGAAATAAGTCGGACCGGCTTCAATCACGAAGGATTCGATGCTGAACTTCGGGGCCAGGCCCTGCGCCTGCAATCGTTTCTCCGTGTCGTAGGCTGAAAGCATTTGCTCGGCGAAGGCGCGGTCGCCTTCACCAACGTCAATCACTGAATTCCCCTCGTCACGAATCACCGGCGCCCATGCGACGTGTTTCGCTTTGAGTCGGACAGCTTCGCGCGCGGCGATGCGTCCGATGGTTCGGAGTGTGTCCAGCGACAAATCCTTTTCGTCGCCGAGTCCAATCACCATGAAACGCCTTGCGGGAATTGAACCCTTGGGCGGCGTGAACAGAATGGTCTCGCCAAGTTCGCCGACGAACTCGCTGCGATTACGCAATGCTGAAAGCAGGCCGCCGAGCTGGTCGTCCGTTTCCTTCGCCGCGCCCTGATACGTGTCACCGGACGCCTTATGTTTGAACAGACAGATGATTTGCAAATCAGCCGCTTCCATGAACGGGCCAACCATCTTGACGGACCATTGGATGCCCAGCGGTTTGGTCGCGAATACATTTTCCTTTGGCGCGCTGCCGGTGTCGGCGGCAAACGCATTGGCGAGCAGAAACGCGCCCGCCAAGCCAATGAGGAGCGGTTTGGTTTTCATAGTTCGCGCAGGAAGTTTCAATGGTTAATGGGATTTCTTGGGAATAACCTGCGGCTTTTGCGCCGACTGCGGGGCGTGGTGGACCATCGTGTAGGCATACTCGACGCCGACACCGTAGGCGCCGGCTTGTTTTTTGAGCAGTCCCATCAGCGCGTCGTAATGCTCCCGGTTCTTCCAGTCACGCTGCCATTCGAGCAAAGCTGCGATCGTGGTCAAGCGCACCGCACCGGCCTGCACCATGCGCGAAAGCGCGGCTTCCTGAGCCGCCGGCGAGGTCGCGCCACAACAATCCTCGACGACATAGACGTTGTAGCCCGCGCCAAGCATTTCGATGGTCGGCCAGGTGATGCAAACTTCCGTCCACAGTCCGGTCATGAGGATGTTCTTGCGGCCCGTGGCTTCGACGGCTTTGCGAAAACCGGGATCGTCCCATGAGTTCATGGAACTGCGTTCGACGACGGGCTGGCCGGGAAATATATCCAGCAACTGCGGCCAGATGTAGCCGCTGAAGCTCTCCGTCTCAACGGCGGTGAGCACGGCGGGCACGTTGAATTCCTTCGCGACGCGCGCGAGGAGCGTGGTGTTGTTGATTAGAGTCGCGCGGTCGGCGCTGGCCACGCCGAAGGTCATCTGCGGCTGCTGGTCAATGAACACGATGGCGGTATCGGCCGGCGTGTAGAGTTTGTGGTATTGGCTCATAGTTATCTCGTTTGTTTGGTTGGTTGGCTGTTGGTTTGATTGTGGTTCAGGCAAGGTCGAATAGCAGCGCCTCGGTGGGTTTGGTCGCGGCCAGCGTGAGTGTGCCGGATTCCTCGGTGCTCGCGCCGTCGCCGGTGGCCAGCGCGACACCGTTGAGCAACAGCGCGCCTTCGGCGATTTGCAGCCACGCCCCGCGCCTTGGCTTGAGTTCGTGCGTGACGCTCTGGCCGGGCTGGAGGCGAATGCGATAAATCTCCGCGTCCTGGTGAATCGTTGCTGATCCATCCCGGCCGTCCGGCGAAATGACGAGCACTTTCGGCGCGGCACTTTGTCTCGATGTGGGATGCCACTCGGTGTAACTCGGCGCGAGGCCGCGTTCGCGGGGTTGAATCCAGATTTGCAGAAAATGCAACGGCTCGGCGGGGCTGGGGTTGAATTCACTGTGCGTCACGCCACGACCAGCGCTCATGAGTTGAATCTGCCCTGGCTTGAGCACGCTGCCGTTGCCCATGTTGTCCTTGTGCTGCAACGCTCCTTCCAGCACATAGCTGAAGATTTCCATGTCGCGATGCGGATGCGTGCCAAAGCCCATGCCGGGAGCGACGCGGTCATCGTTAATGACGCGCAGCGAGCGAAAGCCCATGTGCGCCGGATCATAATAATCGGCAAAGGAAAATGTGTGATATGAATTCAGCCAGCCGTGGTTAGCGTGGCCGCGTTCGTTCGCCCGTCGGACGTTCAGTTCGGTTACCGTCGTTTTCATATGAACAGAATAGATACTTTTTGTAATTATGGCTAATGCTGAATTCTTGGCCTGAGCCTGCTTTTGGGTTATACTGCCGGACATGGAACTCCGACAACTGCGTTACTTCGTGGCCGTGGCCGAGACGGGCAACATCAGCCGCGCCGCACAGAAAATGTTTCTGACACAGCCCGCGTTGAGCCGGCAAATCAAGGCGCTCGAAGATGAAATCGGCCAGTGCCTGCTGGAGCGTCAGGCCCATTCCATCCGCTTGACGCCCGCCGGCGAGACCTTGCTGCACGAAGCCCGCGAACTTTTTCAACGCGCCGACCAGATGTTGGAACGTGTCCGCGCCGCCGGCCAGGGCGTGCGGTTGCGCGTCGGCTACGCGCCATCGCTTGCGAGCGGCCTGTTATCCATCGCTGTCGAAAATTTCGCGCAAAAGCATCCGACCGCGCGCGTGGAGTTGTTTGATCTTTCAACCAGGGAAATGCTCGCCGGACTGGAAAACGACACGCTCGACGTCGCGCTGACGGTCGGTCTGGAGCGCGATGGTCATGGTTTGAAATGGACGCCGCTGGCTCGTGTGTCCTGGCAACTGGCGGTCAACCACAAGCATACCCTGGCCCGGCGCTCGCGGGTAACGCCAGCGGAAGTGGCGCGCGAGCCGTTGCTGGTTTTCTGCCAGCGCGACTACCCGGAGTATTGGGAGATCGTCACCGGCTGGTTGCGCGAGCACCGGCAGCGCCCCGCAATTGCCGGTGAATACGACGGCGTGAGCAGCTTGATGGCGGCGGTGGAATCAGGGCTGGGCATCGCCATCGTCACAACCAGCACGGCCCGGCTCATCCCGGAGCGCGTCCGGTTGAAGGCGTTGTCGGTCGCGCCGAAGCCATTGTGCATCGCCGCCGGCTATCGCGCGAGCCGCATCGCCGAGAAGCCGCTCGTCGTGTTCATCGAAGAACTGCGCCACGCGGCTCAAGCCTTCGCGTAAAGCTCGCTGCCCTTTTCTGTGAACTCTTTGGACTTTTCTTCCATCCCCTTTTTCAACGCCTCTTCCTCGGCGATGCCTTGTTCGGCGGCGTATTTGCGCACGTCTTCGGTGATTTTCATCGAACAGAAATGCGGGCCGCACATGGAGCAGAAGTGCGCGGTCTTGGCGCCTTCCTGCGGGAGGGTTTCGTCGTGGAACTCGCGCGCGGTGACGGGGTCGAGGCTCAGGTTGAACTGGTCTTCCCAGCGGAACTCGAACCGCGCTTTGCTCAACGCGTTGTCGCGGTATTGCGCGCCGGGATGGCCCTTGGCCAGGTCGGCGGCGTGCGCGGCAATCTTGTAGGCGATGACGCCGTCCTTCACATCTTTCTTGTCCGGCAGGCCGAGGTGTTCCTTGGGCGTGACGTAGCACAGCATCGCGCAGCCGTACCAGCCGATCATCGCCGCGCCAATGCCGCTCGTGATGTGGTCGTAGCCGGGTGCGATGTCGGTGGTGAGCGGCCCGAGCGTGTAAAACGGCGCTTCGTGGCACCACTCGAGCTGTTTGTGCATGTTTTCCTCGATCAGATGCATCGGCACGTGGCCCGGGCCTTCGTTCATCACCTGCACGCCTTTGGCCCAGGCGCGCGTGGTGAGTTCGCCCTGCACCTCGAGTTCGGCAAATTGCGCCTCGTCATTGGCGTCGGCAATCGAGCCGGGCCGCAGGCCGTCGCCGATGCTGAACGCCACGTCGTAGGCGGCCATGATGTCGCAGATTTCGTCCCAGTGGGTGTAGGTGAAATTTTCCTGATGATGCGCGAGGCACCATTTGGCGAGGATGGAACCGCCGCGGGAGACGATGCCGGTCATGCGGCGCGCCGTCATGGGGATGAAACGCAGTAACACACCGGCATGAACAGTGAAATAATCCACGCCTTGCTCGCACTGTTCGATGAGGGTGTCGCGGTAAATTTCCCAGGTCAGTTCTTCGGCCTTGCCGCCGACTTTTTCAAGCGCCTGGTAAATGGGCACGGTGCCGATGGGCACGGGCGAGTTGCGGAGAATCCATTCGCGCGTGGCGTGGATGTTCTTGCCGGTACTCAGGTCCATGACCGTGTCCGCGCCCCACTTGGTGGCCCAGCGCATTTTCTCGACTTCCTCCTCAATGGACGACGCAACGGCGCTGTTGCCGATGTTGGCGTTGATTTTCACGAGGAAATTGCGCCCGATGATCATCGGTTCGGATTCAGGATGGTTGATGTTTGAAGGAATGATGGCCCTACCCGCCGCTATCTCACTTCTGACAAACTCCGGCGTTATCTCGGCTGGGATGCGTTGAGGGAAGCGCTTAAAAACGCTGGGAGTTTCAAGTTTCAAGTTTTCAGTTTTCAGTGAAGCACTGCCGGCATGTTGCTTCGACAAATCGTTGCGAACACTATCTTTTGACAAATCCGCAATCCGCAATCCGCAATCCGCAATTTTCAGGTTTTCGCGGATGGCGATGAATTCCATCTCCGGGGTGATGATGCCGGCACGGGCGTAGGCGAGCTGGGTGACAACCTTGCCGGGTTTGGCGCGCAACGATTTGCGACCGATTGTGGACTTTGGACTTTGGACTTTGGACCTTGGACTGTGGACGTCAGATTCTTCGACATCACCACGTTTCAATATCCAGTCGCGGCGCAACGCGGGCAGGCCCGCCTCCACCGCGCCTTTGAAACCGGGATCGCCCCAGGGACCGGAGCAATCATAGACCCGCACCGGCTCATTTTGCTCGATGGCGCCGGTGTAAGACTTGGTCGGTGCGAGTTCGATTTCGCGCATGGGCACGCGGACGGCGGGATACAGCCGGCCCGGGACGTAAACGCGCTTGCTGTCGGGCAATTGCTCGGA
Source organism: Verrucomicrobiia bacterium (assembly GCA_049692125.1). Taxonomy (GTDB): domain Bacteria; phylum Verrucomicrobiota; class Verrucomicrobiia; order Limisphaerales; family UBA11358; genus UBA11358. The sequence continues at coordinate 49,318 of JBAVOO010000090.1, forward strand.
ACTATGAGGGGAAGATTCGACGGCGCGAGGCGCGCCGTCGGACAGGCGAGGCGCCTGTGCTACCCGTGCGGGTTCGAACGAATCTTTGGTTGCGATCATAATTTTCAGTCTTGAGTCCAAAGTCCAAAGTCCAAAGTCGGTTTGGCCGTAGGACGTTTTTGATTCAGAAAAATGCTTTTTGAAGAAAGGTGACCGGGCACGCAGTGCCTTCCTACGCCAGCATTACCTGGATCAGGTTCCACGGGTCTTCGGCGTTCCGCGCCGAACTCTCAGCCTTCGTCGTCCCTGCGGACGGCCGGTTGGCTCCCCGAATGAATGGAAAGTTAGGCTCGTTCGCGCACAGCGTCAAGCCCGCGAAAATCCGTTTTCAAAAATTTTACAAAGCCAAAGCTGGCCAAACCAATTTGGGTTGCGGTATTTTCCCGGAGTTGCGCAAAGACCGTGATGAATTGATTTATGGCGGGTCTCAATAATTCGAACAATCAAAAGGTGCCTGATTTCGTCCACGATGCCGCGGTGGAGGAAGTCTCCGCCGTGTTGCAACGGTTGGGCACGTCCCTGTCGGGCTTGAGCGAAGAGGAAGCGCTGGCGCGGCTGGAAAAATACGGCCCCAACGAGGTCGCGCAGGAAAAACAACACGGCTGGCTGCGGCGGCTCTGGATTGCCTCGCGCAATCCACTGGTAATTTTGCTGACGATCCTTGCCATCTTCGCTTTCGCGACAGCAGGAGACGCGAGCGACTATGTCAGTGGTTCCGTGATGTTGGCGATGGTGCTGCTCGCGCTGTCGTTGCGGCTCATTCAGGAAACGAAGGCCGACAACGCAGCGGCCAAACTCAAGGCGATGATTAAAGTCACCGCAACGGCATTGCGCGATGGCGAGCCGAAGGAAATTCCGCTCAAGGAACTTGTTCCCGGTGATGTGGTGAAATTATCAGCCGGCGACATGATTCCCGGCGATGTGCGGCTGATCGCGGCCAAAGATTTATTCATCATCCAGGCCACGTTGACCGGCGAGTCCCTGCCCGTCGAAAAAACCGACGCGCGCGACCCGCGCACGAACGTCTCGTCCATCGAGCACACGAACCTCTGCTTTCTCGGCACGAGCGTGGAAAGCGGCTCGGCCACGGCGGTCGTTGTCGCCACCGGCGCGCAAACGTATTTCGGCAAAATGGCGAGCAGCCTTGCCAGCCAGCAAGTCGAAACGGCATTTGACAAGGGTGTGAAAAAATTCACCTGGCTGATGATTGGTTTCATGGTGGTGATGTCCCCGATGGTGTTTTTCATCAACGGGATCACCAAACACAGCTGGGGCAAGGACACTTTTCTGTGTGCGCTCGCCGTGGCCGTCGGGTTGACGCCGGAAATGCTGCCGATGATCGTCTCGGTTTGTTTGTCCAAAGGCGCGCTGGCGATGTCGAAAAAGAAGGTCATTGTCAAGCGGCTCAATTCCATCCAGAACTTCGGCGCGATGAACGTGCTGTGCACGGACAAAACGGGCACGTTGACCATTGACCACGTCATCCTGGAACTGCATTGCGACGTCTTCAAAAATGAAAGCGAAGAGGTTTTGCACGACGCTTATTTGATCAGTCATTTTCAAACCGGACTGAAAAATGTTCTCGACCGCGCCGTGTTGAAATACACGGAACTGCACAAGGAACTCGCGATAGATAAATACACCAAAGTGGACGAAATTCCGTTCGATTTTTCGCGGCGCATGATGTCGGTGGCCGTCGAAGGTCCGGATAGCGAGCGGCAATTGTTGACCAAAGGCGCGCCGGAGGCGGTCTTCGCCAGATGCACGCACTTCGAAAGCGAAGGCGAGATTTTTCCGATGGAACCGATTCTCGTCGGAAATTTGATTGAACAAGTCAACGATTTGAGCAACGACGGTTTTCGCGTGCTGGCCGTGGCGAATAAAAAAGTTGGCGCGCAGATGGCTTATTCAAAAGCAGACGAGGAAAATCTGGTTCTCACCGGCTATCTCGCGTTTCTTGATCCGCCGAAGGACACGGCCAAAACAGCCATTGCTGCGCTGTGTCAGCACGGGGTGACGGTGAAAGTTCTGACTGGCGACAATGATTTGGTTACGCGGAAAGTCTGCACGGAAGTCGGCATCAACGCCGAAAAAATCATCCTCGGCAGTGATGTGGAAAAAATGTCGGACGAGCAACTGGCCGAAGTGATTGATTGCACGGATGTTTACGCACGGCTTTCGCCGTCGCATAAAAAGCGCGTCGTGCAGGCGCTTCAGAAAAAGGGCCATGTCGTCGGTTTCATGGGCGATGGCATTAACGACGCACCGGCGTTGCGCGCCGCCGACGTGGGCATTTCCGTGGACACTGCCGTGGACATCGCCAAGGAATCCGCCGACATGATCCTTTTGGAAAAAAGTTTGATGGTGCTCGAAGAAGGCGTGCTCGAAGGCCGCAAGGTGTTCGCGAATATCATCAAATACATCCGCATGGGCGCGAGTTCCAATTTCGGCAACATGTTCAGTTGGGTCGGCGCGAGCGCATTGTTTCCTTTTCTGCCGATGCAACCGCTTCAAATCCTGACCAACAATCTGCTTTACGATTTTTCGCAGGTGCCGATTCCAACGGACAACGTCGGCGCGCAGTATATCGCCAAACCGCGCCCCTGGAACATCGGGGAAATCGCCAAGTTTATTATTTTCATCGGTCCCATCAGCTCTATTTTTGATTACACCACTTTTTCCGTGATGTGGTTTTTCTTCAATTGCAATCATGTGGGGCTGACGCCGGAATTGGTTGCGCGCTTTGGCGACGCCGCCGCAAACCACGCCCACGCCGCCGCGCTCTTCAACACCGGCTGGTTCGTTGAATCCATCATGACGCAGACACTCATCATCCACGTCATCCGCACGAACCTGATTCCGTTCATCCAATCACGCGCGAGCTGGCAACTCACGATGACCACGATCCTCATCATGCTCATCGGCGCGATCCTGCCTTATTCGCCCCTGGCCGGACCGCTGGGCTTCGTGCCGCTCCCGTGGCAATTCTGGCCGATTTTGCTGGCAACCCTGCTTTGCTACGTTGGCCTCACGCAGGTCATCAAATCGTGGATGGTGCGGAAAAATTGGATTTGACGGCTGACTTTGCCGGGTGAAACAAAAAGCCGTTCCGCATCCCACGGAACGGCATTGTCAGGCCCGCGCGGGTTGATCGTGTCCGCACAAACCTCAAAGGATTTTCTGCCACCAGACCGTGTTTGGATCAGAGATTTCCGCCACCGTCTTCTTATCTGAAGTCAAGCTTGCCCGGCGCATGGGTCAAACGGCGCGTCAATTTTTCGCCGGCGGCAAGGCGGCCCGTTTCTTTTCGAGCGAATCCCTGGCTTGCGGGAACAGCGTTTCCAAATTATCGATAAACTTGCCCGGGTCGGCCACCCCCGACAGAGCCGGCAACTCCATCAATGGCAATGCCTGCAAGCCGGCTTTTTTTACCCAGAACGGATCGTTTTCACCAAACCTGGTGTCAAAGACGGCGAGATAATTGTCCAAGGCGAGCTGGAGCAAGCCGGTTTGGTCGCTGCCGGTGGCCAGCACCGCCTTTTTTTCCAGCGCGATGCCCAGACCGATTTGCGCCTGGCTGCGCGCGGAAATGTTCGCGAACGGCGAGGCGATGACTTGCGCGTAGGCGTTCGTCGCCGCGTCGTAGGCGGCAAGTTGCAAAGCGCAGTCGCCGATTTCACCCCACGCGAGGGCGCCCAGTTCATTGGTCGGATATAACTGGCATATCCGGCCGAAAACGTTCGTGGCGAGTTCAAAATTTGCCGATGGACTGTTCGTATCCGTCGCTCCGCCCTGCATCAGCGCGCTGCCGTAGGCGAACAACGCCTTCGCGTCCAAGTCCGGCGGACAATTCGTGTCGCTGGTCAGGCTGGTGAAATAGCGGATCGCGTCCGTGTAACCGAGCCGGCCCACCGCTGCGCGACCGGCCATCATCCGCGCCTGATACACGAGGTCGTTCGTCGGAAAATTTTGGAAGAACAACTGAAAATTTTTTTCCGCATTCACAAAATCACCGGCGCGGAAAAAGTGATCCGCCACCCACCATAGCGCCAGGGGCGCGAGGTCGTTCGTCGGGAACTGTGCGACAAAATTCGTGAAACGCACAAAAGCGTTGGTCTCGTTCCCGACCTGAAAATCCGCCAGCGCGAGCGCGTAATCCGCCTGCGGCCGGAGCGCGTTGGTCGAAAAATCGTTCAACCAGTCGGTGTATTTGCCAATGGCCGCCGGCCAATTCTGTTCCTGCTCGTAGGTGCGCGCAATGGCCAGTTCCACCTGCGGTTGCAACGGGGAATTTGAAAACTGCTCCTGGAATTTTCCCAACAGCGCCCGGGCCGCTGCCGGCTGGCGCGAATCCGTCAAATCTTCGCCCACCAGCAACAGGCTGTGATCGGCCAGAGCGCTCGCCGGATAAAGCTTCAAAATCCGCGCCATCGCGTTGCTGGCGCCGGCCACATCCTTCAATTCCAGATTCGCGCGCAAACTTTGGTAAAGCGTCCGATCCCCGAGCGCCTGAACCACTGTTGGAAAATTCGTAAAATCATCAATCACCGCGCGATAATTTTCCAGCGCGCCCGCGTAATTTGTCAGCGCAAACAGCGCGTCGCCCATTTTGAACCGCGCCACGGCCAGGTCTTCCGACGGCGGCAATTTCTGCGCGGCGGCTTTGAAAGCCTCGAAACTTTCAGGGATTTTCACCGCGAGCCACAAACACCAGCCGCGGTCCAAATACCCCCTGCCGGCGAGCGGACTGTTCGCGAACGCGCCCAGAAACTGGTCAAAACGCGCCTGTGCCTCCTGCAAATGGTTCGTCGCTGCTCCCGCGAAACGGGACGCGGCGTAATCCTTCAAGTGCAATTCGCCGAGCGTCAGCAACGCCACGTCCGTCGCCGCCGAAGCGGGGAATTGGGCCAGGAATTTCTGGAGCGAATCCTCGGCATCGGAAAACCGGTCCAGCGCGATGGCCAGTTCCGCCATTTTCAAAATCGCCTGCCGGTGCCGCTCCCGCGGCGCGTCCAGCTTGAGAATTTCCTGATAAGCGGCGATGGCCCCGGACTTTTGTCCCAGTTGCTCCAGCACGTGCGCGCGCATCGCCACGCTTTCGGCGCGCAATCCGTCGTTCTTTTCGGACTGCGCGATCTGGACCAGGTTGGTCGTGGCGGCCAGCGCCGCGTTGGTGTCACCCGCCGCCAGCCGGACCTGGTAGAGCAAATACGCCCGCTGCCAGTCCAGTTCCGGCCGGAGGGTTTGCGCGTTCAGCGATCCCAAAACCGCCGCCGCGCCGGTAAAATTGTTTTGTGCGAATTTTGCCTGCGCCAGCAGCAATTGTCCGCGCGAAACCAGTTCGTTCGCCGGATCCATTTGCGCCGCGCGCTGGAACACGCTGTTCGTCTCCTCCAGCAACGACACAACCTGCGGCCACTTGTTGGTCTGCGCCAGCGCCGCCGCCGCCTCCACCACAACCCTGAGCCGCAGTGATGATTCGGGAAAATCGCGCGTCAACGAAACGAATGTTTTCGCCGCCGCGGAAAAATCCCCGTTTTGAAACTGCGCTTCGCCAATCCAATAAACGTATTGGTCGGCGAGGTCCCCGGCCCCGGCCTGGCGCGCCGTGAGCAGCGCGATGGCTTGCGGGAGTTTCCCCTGCTTGAATTCCGCCTCCGCTTGCAGCAACAGCGCCTCGGCCGTGCGGTCGGATTTTGGATATTTCTGGACGAACTGCGCGAACTCCGTTTCCGCGCGGCCCCACATCCCGTCCTGAAACGCGCTGATGGCGGCGGCATAGGCGCGATCTTCCCGCGCACCGGCGGCAAAACTCCGTTCATCGCCCGTTGACAGCGCGAGCAAAATCAAAAGCCATTGCCAGCGAAACGCCATGCGCCCGAATCTAAACGACGTGGCGCAGCGACAAAAGCGGGAAATGAACGGGGAACTATTTCGCCGGACTGTTTGTTTGGGCTTTGGCCTGTTGCAACTCCCGCGCTGTTTCCTCGGCCATGGCCTGGATTCGCTGCATCATCGGCCCCATGCGCTGCTGCATGATCAGCATGGAGTGTTTCATCAATTCGGGTTGTTTGCTGACGTAAGCCTGGCCGGCCGGCGATTTGTAAAACGCGAGGAGGCCGTCAATCTCCTCCTGCGAAAATGTCCCCTGGTAAATCCTGACATAGTCGTCCTTCAATTTGTCCCAGCTCATTTCCTCCTTGATGATGGCGATCGTTTTTTGCTGCTGCTTGTCCACGATGGCCTGCTCGTCTGCGCTCAGGGGTTTTCCTTTCGTCACCTGCTGCATGGCGGTTTTCATCACGCCGTTCATCTGGTCGAAGGTCGCATTCATGAGCTTGTCCACCTGCATGAGTTTCAAGAGTTGCTCCACCGATTCCGGTGACGCCGGGGCCGCGTTAACGGGAAGGGAAAGGGTTAGAGCTGCCAGCAACAATACCGTAGCGAAGGTTTTCATGGGCCCGATGCTGTCATTCCCGGAGCGCTTGTCAAAATTAATTTAATGCCCGCTTCCAACTGGATCGGGCGGTTATTTGTTGAACCGGAAGCGAGTCAGGTCGTGGTCCTGCATGACGTATGGCTTCGTCTTCAGCCGCATTTTGCCGGCGCGCTTGGCCTGGGTTTCGCCGCCGGCTTCGATGAATTCCGCCGGACCACCCGGTTTGTGAGAAAGCCATTTACGGCGTTTGGTCTTCCTTGTTTTTTATTTCGTCCGGCGCTTTTTGGGGATGAGTCACCGGCACCGTCAAAATAAAGGTGGAACCTTCACCCGGTTTGCTCTTCGCAGTGATGTCCCCCCCGTGATACAACGCAATCTTCTTCACTATGGCCAGCCCCATCCCCGTCCCTTCGTATTCATTCCGGGTGTGCAACCGCTGGAATACATTGAAGATGCGATCCACATATTTCTCCTCAAAGCCGATGCAGTTGTCGCTCACCGTCAGCCGGCACAGTTTCTTTTCGGGCGTGTCAGGGTCGGGAATGATTTGCGCCTCGACTTTCACCACGGGCGGCGCTTCGGGACGCCGGAACTTGAGCGCGTTGCCAATCAGGTTTTGCAGCAACTGACGCATTTGCAACGGCTCGGCCTCAATGACCGGCAGGGCTCCCAGTTCAACCCGTCCCTTGACCAGTTCGATCCGGCCTTCCAGATCCTCCACCACGCCCGCGGCCACTTCCGCCAGATTGATGGGTGTAAATGGCTGGGCCTTGGTGGTGACGCGCGAAAAACCCAGCAGGTCGTTGATCAGGGTCTGCATCCGCCCCGTCGCCTTCTGCATCCGGTCCAGATAATCCAGCGATTCGGGTTCAAACTTCCCGGCGTTCTTTTCCTTGAGCCGCTCGCCGAAGACGACGACTTTGCGGAGGGGTTCCTGGAGGTCGTGGGAGGCGACGTAGGCAAAGTCCTGCAACTCGCGGTTGCTGCGTTCGAGTTGGGCGGCGGATTGCCGCAATTTTTCCTCGCTTGCGCGCAGCGCCTCCTCCGCCTGTTTCTGCAGGGTGATGTTCCGGCCGATGCCGATCAGGCCGACGACCTTTCCGTCTTGGTCACGCAGCGGCAGTTTGCTGGTCAACAGCCAGTATTTCCGGCCGGCTTCGTCAAAGAGATATTCCTCCCGGTTGATGACCGGCTGGCCCGCAATCACCTTCAGGTCGTCGGCCCAGAACTTGTCCGCGATGTCCTTCGGAAAGAGATCGAAATCGCTTTTGCCAATGGCCTCGGCTTCGGTTTGGCAACGGAGATTTTTCAGGTCGGCCGGGTTGGCCAGGGTCTTGCGGCCGGCGGTGTCCTTGGCATAGATGCAATCCGGCAGGTTGTCGATCAGCGCCCGCAGCAGGAGACGTTCCCGGGCCAACGCTTCTTCCGCCTTTTTCAGCTTGGTGATGTCCCGGCCGATGCCGATCAGGCCGACGATCTTTCCGTCCTGGTCACGCAGCGGCAGTTTGCTGGTCAACAGCCAGCGTTTCCGGCCGGCTTCGTCAAAGAGATATTCCTCCCGGTTGATGACCGGCTTGCCCGCAATCACCTTCTGGTCGTCGGCCCAGAACTTTTCCGCGATGTCCTTCGGAAAGAAATCGAAATCGCTTTTGCCGATGGCCTCGGCTTCAGTTTTGCAGCGGAGATTTTTCAAGTCGGCCGGGTTGGCCAGGGTCTTGCGGCCGGCGGTGTCCTTGGCATAGATGCAATCCGGCAGGTTGTCGATCAACGCCCGCAACAGGAGCCGTTCCTTCGACAGCTCGGTGGTGCGCTCGGCGACCCGCTGTTCCAATTCGCTGTGCGACTGGCGCAGCGCCTCCTCCGCCTGTTTCTGCAGGGTGATGTCCCGGCCGATGCCGATCAGACCGACGACCTTTCCGTCCTGGTCACGCAGCGGCAGTTTGCTGGTCAACAGCCAGCGTTTCCGGCCGGCCTCATCAAAGAAATATTCCTCCCGGTTGATGACCGGCTGGCCCGCAATCACTTTCTGGTCGTCCGCCCAGAACTTGTCCGCGATGTCCTTCGGAAAGAGATCGAAATCGTTCTTGCCGATGGCCTCGGCTTCGGTTTGGCAGCGGAGGGATTTCAAGTCGGCCGGGTTGGCCAGGGTCTTGCGGCCGGCGGTGTCCTTGATGTAAACGCAATCCGGCAGGTTGTCGATCAGCGCCCGCAACTGCCTGCGGGCATCAGCCTGTTCCTTGTTGGCGCGGACCAGTTCGGCATTTTTCGCCGCAAGCCCGGCGACCTGTTGTTCCAATTCGGCAACTCGTTGTTCCAGTCCGTCGTGTGATTGGCGCCGCCCCGTTCCGGCTTGTTTCTCGTTCGAGCCATTCGGGCCAATACCCATCAGACCGACAACCTTCCGACCGTGATGATTGGTTGTTTTCATAAGTAAACCACCAACCTTGATTAAAAGCAGCTTAAGTGCCATATCCGACTGGCTGGCATGGAATTGCTTGAAGCCTGTCGGCGCAACAAGTCATTGCTTCGGCGTTTGAAAGAACGGCCAAGTTGCACCATGGCCAAAGCCGCAACCCGAAATGTTTATCGTGCCCTCCGCCCCGGTCGAATCCTTCCAATCAAATGCGGGCTGAAATGAAAGTGGTGTCCGTTCCCATTGCCAGCCGCCTTTTCCGGCAGGCATCGCGCTTATTTGTTGAACCGGAAGTTCGTCAGGTCGTAGTCCTGCATGACGTAGGGCTTCGTCTCCAGCCGCATTTTGTTGGCGCGCTTGGCCTGCGTTTCGCCGCCCGCCTCGATGAAATCCGCGAAGCTGATGATTTCCGCGCGGATGAAGCCCTTCTGGATGTCCGTGTGAATGGTGCCGCCGGCTTCCCAGGCCGTCAGGCCCTTCCGAATCGGCCAGGCGCGGTTTTCCTTGCCGCCAACCGTTAGAAAGCAGATGTAGCCGCCCTCGCGAAATGCCCGCAGCAGCAGGGCGTCGGGATTTTCCAAGTCCGGCGGTTCGGCCACCACGATCGGCTTGGCGGTGAAAAAATTGTGTGCGGCGACGGCTTGCAGGTCGGCCGGCGCTAGACCGGAATTGAAAACGAATTTTTCCTGCTCGAGCAGCGCCTTGATTTTTCCCAGCGCCTGACGCTCGGCTTCCTGCGGCTCGCGGCCCAGGCGCGTCTCCACAAATTCCAGGTCCTTCAAAATCAAATCCGCCCGGCCCTCGACCGACACCAGGATGGCGTCGGCGTCAATCAACTGGTCCTCGCCCACCACGTCCACCTGCGCCTGGGTTTTCTTCTGGGCCTCGACCAGTTTGTCCACCTCGTCGAGGCGCGGGTCCTTGAGGTTATGTTTGCCGGTTTTTATGCCGGCGAGACCGAACAAAGCGATTTTCATAAAGGCTGATTCATCAACAACTACAGAATGCGACTCAAATACTGCCCGGTGAAACTTTCGGCGCAGCGGGCCACGGCTTCCGGCGGCCCTTGCGCGACGATGCGCCCGCCAGCATCCCCGCCCTCCGGGCCGAGGTCAATAATCCAATCCGCCGTTTTGATCACGTCGAGGTTGTGCTCGATGACGACGAGGGTGTTGCCCGTGTTGCGCAATTTGAACAGCACTTCCAGCAGCTTGGCCACGTCGTGGAAATGCAGGCCGGTCGTCGGCTCGTCCAGGATGTAAAACGTGCGCCCGGTGGCCTTGCGGCTCAATTCCGCCGCCAGCTTCACGCGCTGCGCCTCGCCGCCGCTCAACGTCGTCGCCGCCTGTCCCAGGCCGATGTAACCGAGGCCGACCTCGGCGAGCGTCAGCAGCGGATCGTAAATCTGCGGCACCACGCGGAAAAAAGTCACCGCCTCGTCCACCGTCATCGCGAGCACGTCGGCGATGTTTTTGCCCTTGTAGGTGATTTCGAGCGTCTCGCGATTGTAGCGCCGGCCGCCGCACACCTCGCACGTCACATAAACCGGCGGCAGAAAATTCATTTCGATCTTGAGCAGGCCATCGCCCTCGCATTTTTCGCAGCGGCCGCCCTTGACGTTGAAGCTGAACCGGCCCGGGGCGTAGCCGCGGATCTTGGCCGCCGGCAGTTTCGCGAACAGATCGCGGATGTGATTGAACATGCCGGTGTAGGTGGCCGGGTTCGAGCGGGGCGTGCGGCCAATCGGCGACTGGTCAATCACGATGACCTTGTCAATCGCTTCAAAACCCTTCAACGCGCGGTGCGCGCCAGGTGTTTCCCTGGAGCCGTAAAATTTGCGGAACAGCGCCCGGCGCAAAATGTCATCCACCAGCGTGCTCTTGCCCGAACCGCTCACGCCGGTGACGCACGTGAACGTGCCGAGCGGAATGCGCGCGTCAATGTTGCGCAGGTTGTTTTCCTTCGCACCGAGCACCTCGAGCCAGCCGCGGTCTTCGGACGGCGCCAGGCGCTTTTTCGGGATGGGAATCGCCAGTTCGCCGCGCAGATACTGCGCGGTGAGCGAATTTTTGTTCGCCAGAATTTCCGGCAATGTGCCCGCCGCCACGAGTTCGCCGCCGTGAACGCCCGCGCCGGGGCCAAGGTCAACGACGTAATCCGCATTGCGAATCGTGTCCGCGTCATGCTCGACGACGAGCACGGTGTTGCCGAGGTCGCGCAGGCCCTTGAGCGTCTCCAGCAGGCGGTGGTTGTCGCGCTGGTGCAGGCCGATGCTCGGCTCGTCCAGAATGTAAAGCACGCCGACCAGCCCCGCGCCGATCTGGGTGGCCAGCCGGATGCGCTGGGCCTCGCCGCCGCTCAACGTGCTGCTCTCGCGGTCGAGCGTGAGATAGCCAAGGCCGACGTTTTTCAAAAAACCAAGCCGGGCGCGGATTTCCTTGATGACCTCATGCGCGATTTTTTCCTCAAATTCCGTGAGCTTGAGACCGGCAAAAAATTCGTCGGCCTTTTCCACCGACAACGCGCAGACGTCCATGATGGAAAGGCCGGGGATTTGGGAAGTTTTCAGTTTCAAGTTTTCAGTTTTCAGTCTGGCGGGCTGAACACTTGAAACTTGAAACTTGATACTCGCGTCATCTCCACCAAGCGTCACGGCTAAAATTTCAGGCTTCAAGCGTCGGCCTTTGCAAACGTCGCAGAACTGCGGGCTCATGTAAGGCTTGATGCGGTTGCGGACGAATTCACTTTCGCTTTCGGTGAACAGCCGCTCCAGGTTCGGCAGGACGCCCTCGAACGGACGGCTGATGGTGTGCTGGCTGCCCGCGCGCCAGAAATTAAAATCAACCTCGGCTTCGCCCGAGCCGTGCAGCAAAACTTTTTTGAAATCGTCCGGCAGATTTTTCCAGGGCGTTTCCAGGCTGACGTTGAAATGCGCCGCGACCGACCGCAGCATCGCCTTGTAATAAATGTTCATCCGCTTGCCGGCCCGCCGCCAGGGCTGGACCGCGCCGTCCTCAAGCGACTTTTCCGGATCGGGCACCACGAGGCTCTCGTCGAAAATCATTTTCTGGCCGAGGCCGTGGCAGACCGGGCAGGCGCCCGCCGGGGCATTGAACGAAAAATGCTTCGGTGTGGGCGGATCGTAACTTTTGCCGGTGGCCGGGCTGCACATTTTGTTGGAATGAAGCGTTTCGGTCCATTCGTCGTTGGTAGGGCGCGCAGTCCCCTGCGCGCCGTCATTGGTTTTTGGGTGGGCGGCGGGCAGAGGACTGCCCGCCCTGCCTTCTGGTGTTTGGTGCAGCGTGAACATGACGCCTTCGCCCCAGCGCAACGCGGTTTCGACCGAATCGCCGAGCCGCACGCGGATTTTGTTGTCCATCACCAGCCGGTCCACGACCGCTTCGATGGTGTGAAATTTCTTTTTGTCGAGCTTGACGCGCGTGTCGGCGGCGAGTTCGACGAATTCGCCGTCCACGCGGGCGCGCACGAAGCCCTCGCGGGCGAGGCGTTCGATCACGTCGCGGAACTCGCCTTTTTGCCGGCGCACGACCGGCGCGAGCAGCATCACCCGGGTTTTGGGCGGCAGCGCGAGGATTTTGTCCACGATGTCGCTGGTGGTCTGGGAGACGATGGGCACGCCGGTGTCCGGGCAGTGCGGCTTGCCGATGTGCGCGTAGAGGAGGCGGAGGTAATCGTAAATCTCGGTGGTGGTGGCGATGATGGAGCGCGGGCTGGAGCCGGAGCTGCGCTGTTCGATGGCAATGGCCGGCGAAAGGCCTTCGATGAAATCGACCTCCGGCTTTTGCATCTGGTCGAGGAACTGGCGGGCGTAGGCGGAGAGGCTTTCGACGTATTTGCGCTGGCCCTCGGCGTAAATCGTGTCGAACGCGAGCGACGACTTGCCGCTGCCGCTGAGGCCGGTGATGACCACCAGCCGGTCGCGCGGGATGTTCAGCGTGAGATTTTTGAGATTGTGCTCACGCGCGCCGCCGATCCTGATAAATTCTTTGCTCACGATTCAGAATTCTTCGAATCAAACAATCGGTAAATCTACCGGAAGATTTGGGAGAAGCAAAGGACAACCGCGCAGGGGCAGTGTCTTAATTTGAAAGCAGGCTAAACAAAAAACAAACTACTGTTATTTAAACAGGCTTGGGTTGTTGAGGTTCGACTTTTCGGCAAGTTCTAAAAATGCTTCCGTAGAAGAATTCAAATGACGACAGGTTAATGGATCAACAAGTAAAATCATGCTTAAAATCGCTCTAAACGAACGGCTTTATCTTCCATATCATCTGTGGAAGGAAAATAAAGTTGTGAACTGCAACGAGGCGAGGGTCGGAATCGGCCATTTATCCCCGCGTTTGCAACCCAAATATAGCTGATTTCATTGGCTATTCAAGCTAATTCGGCGTAATCCAACCATACCGTTTTTAACTCTTTTGGTGTCCGTTTTGGTGTCCGTTGGTGTCCGCAAGATGAGAACATTCATGCGCGTTGCATCGCGGATTTGCCAGTTCGGTCTGATTCGCCTGGCGAAGAAAATTGTTCCGCGTTCTCTGATTTACGGGCGTTCTTAAATTTCCAATGTTCACTTACCGCGTCGGTGACACGGGCCAGCCATTTTATGTCATGCTTCAGTTCTTGAAGGGTGTCGTAAGCAAAAAACTTCGTGGCATTATCCGCCGGATGCCCTAACGGTTTGAGCAATCCGTTGGAAACCAAAATCGGAATGTCATGCGTGGCGCATCGCAAAATCCACGCCGCTTCTTCCACGGTCACACGCGCCGGCTTCTCCCTTAAATTCAGAAATTTTTCGCGTTCCTGATCCATACTTCAAATGCCGATGCCGCGCGACTGGCGCACGGACTGCGTTTGCGCTTGTTTAATCACTTCCGTGCCTTCGGCAACGCTGTCGCATCGCTCTGAAAGGGCGCGAATCACCTTGCCCGGATGGTCGTCGGGAAATTGCTCCCATACGATTTTCTGCGCTTTGACTTCCGCGTTACGCGCCATGAACCGCAGCGTGTGCCGCATTTGCCCCATGTATTCGGTCGCCACCTCGCGGGGACCATTTCCTTTCAGCAAAATCTCGGTGTCACCGTGGGCTTGCGTGTAGGGAGAAGCCTCCAACCGTTGAATAACCGCCCATTCGTCACCGTCCGCCTTGCGGCAAAGCAAAATTTCAGTTCGGAAAAGTTTGAGCAGCAGCGCGTGCGCGTTCCATTTGCCTTCCGGCGTGGTGTTGGTGGCAAAAGCCTTTGGCACGGGGCGTTCCCATTGGACGTGTTCCAACCGGCTCAACGCCTCGCGCACGGGCCTCATGGTTGCAAGATCACCCTCAATCGTCTGGAAAGCGGCGTTGTAGGCGGCCAGTTGTTTGTCCGTCAGTCGCGCATCGCTCCCTGGCACTTCGTGTAATGGATTTCCTTCGCGCTCGTCCATACCGTTAATCCTTTTTCAATAGCCGGTTCAATTCCTCGTTGGCAATGACAAATTCGCCCGACGGGGAAAGCCCGCCCTGCACACGCTCGCGTTGAATGAGCGTGCAAAGTGTATAGGCGTCGAGACCAAGCCTGCGGGCGGCTTTCGGAATTGAAATTGAATCCGCTTCGCTCAACCTGCCGGTCAAAATAGCATCTGGCTCGCTGTCCATAATCAAATCAAATAGCCCAAAATTTTCATTTGTCCAGTGACAAAAGCAGCGTCACTTCCCCGCGCGCTGTTCCTAAACGCGAGGGCTTGGCGGCGGCGAAAAAGTCAAGGTGGAGCGCAGAGGGCAACAGGGCGAGCAATACCTTGAGTTTTTCGCCGCCGCCATATAATTGCCCGCAGTGACAGCGCGCGACTCGATTTCCTGGCAACGCCATTGACTTCCATGTCCAAGTGCTCGGTCTGTCCTTCCATGACGCCATGCGCTAGATCACCGGCTCATAAAAAGACCGCTGGCGTCGTAACTGTGTTGGTTTCAAATTCTATTTGCTCTAACGTTGCCTCAAAATCGGCTCTTCGTAATCAATCCACCCACGCGCTGCTGGAAATTTCTAACGGAATGTTTGGTTGAGCTTGTGCCTGATAATTCCCACCGTGTTTCATCCCTGTCTTGCTGTCGAACACTGCCCAAAGTTTTGAGCGAATGAACAGCCCAACTACGGTTTCATTGTGATCCCAACGGATTGTAATGTCTTCCGCATCGAAGTCCGGGGTTCCACTCATTATGTGAATCGCCCCTAGCACCTTTTGGCCGGCATCGCCTGAGGTGTTGTAGAGATAGAAATAGCTGGTGTCCTCATCAAATTCAAAGACGCCTGCCAAGTCGCCAGCAGAACGTGTTGCATGTAAGTGCATTCTCCGTGTTGAACATGACATCACGCGTACCATGGTTGGCGTGTCAAGTTCAATTGTTATCTTCACGAGCTCTTTTTAAAATTTCATGTTCTCTTTGCTTAATTCGCCTTTTCAGCTTGCGCCTTGTCTCGTTCAATTTGGGCCCAAGATAATCTGTTAAGGCTGGAAGATTATTTCTGAGCAAAGTAGCGACTGCCTGCAAATCGAATTCAGGCCGGATTTTTTTATGCAAAATAAACTCACATATATCATTAATATTCCACCAATTATCCGGATCAAAAGGCGAAGCAACTTCTATGAAGATTTGCCCCCTATCGCGAATAAATTTAACTCGCAACGATGAAGACTCAAGCGTCACGAATGAATTGCCGAAGTCTTTCGATGCATAGGTATCTTCGACAATTTTAAAATTTAGCTCCTGAAAGAGCCAGGGCTGTTGCTCGATCAGTTCTTGTTTCAACGGAATTAAAATATTCATTGTTTCTTTTTCTTAGAATGTGGTCGAATCATTTTTTTACCGTCCGCACTTGGTTTGTATCCTTTCTTTTGTAAATATTTGAGTTCGCGTTCAAATGCACTGCCTTTTTTTGCCTTTTGAAAAGGAGTGGCTAAAATTATGTCATCGCCACGGGCAATCGCTTCGTCTAAAAATTTTTGATTGGCAGCCCACTGTTCAGCTTCAGACATTTTGGCCCACACTTCAGGCTTTATATTAAAGTAATTGGCTTTAAGCTTTTTAGCCAAACCTATATAGTCGTCGGAGTAATGCCCTAATACAGTTATTCCTTTTTCTGCCTCTTCCATTGCCTCTGCCAGCTTCATGGTTTCTCTAACGCCTCTCGTTTCCCCGCCACCGTAAACCCAGGATGCTCCCCACAACCCTGCGCCTGCTGCTCGCGTAAACGGATTTGGCGAACTCCTCATGCTATACATCCCCTCATCCATTTTGTCCATCGCCCAAAATGCTGCGTTCACCGCAGGGAGAACGACTTTGTTGGCTGTCCATTCCATTCTTGCAGCAGCTTCGGGACTATCAAGTCCCGAGTGCATTCCTGTGGCATCGTATGTATAGCCCGCTTCATGCCCGCTGGGGTCTGTGTAACGGAGTGGGTTATTGAGAACATAACTGTAACGATTGTAGCTTTGGGGATTACTGAAATCGGGAATGATGTCATCCGGCTGAATGAACCTACCCAGTTCAGGGTCGTAATACCGGGCGTTGTAATAATAAAGTCCACTTTCCGCATCCAGAACCTGCCCGGTGAACCGCCGCGAAACCTGGAAGCTTGCCTGCGGGCTGGCGGTCAGCGTCCGCCCAAATGGATAATAGGCATTCACTTCAGTTTGACTGCCTGAGGAACTGCTCAACGCGCTGGAAGAATTCAGATTATCCTCGTGATAGTAATCCCCCACCTTGGTCGAATCACTCCCGCCATAGAGCGCCGAGTTCGTTTCAAACGTGCAAACCTGCTGGCCGCCGGCAAACACATGGAACAATATCTTGCCGCCTTTTTCCTCGTAGGTGTTCCCAATCCAGACCTGGACGTTGGTCGCGCTCTGGTCCGTGCGTTTCCAGAGCCGCGCACCATCAGCCGCATAACCGTATTCCACCACCACCTTTCCGGCCTGGGAAAATATCTTCAACCGATTCTCCGCATCATAGACCATCGCCTGCGAGTTGGTCAGCCCGCCGTGCCGCACAATCATGTTGCCGCACAGGTCGTAGAGATTGGTGTAGCCAAAGGCGGTCCTGACCGCCTGTTTGCGCGGATTGGCATAACTGTAAACGGACCCGCCACCCTCGACGTTATTGGTGATGTTCCCGACTGAATCGTAACTGTAACTGCCGGTCAATCCGGTAAAAGTCTTGATGCGGTGTAGATTGTCATACGCAACGCTTACGTTGGTGACGCCGGTGCCGTTGATGAAAGCGATGTCGTCTCCCGCCGTGTATTGATAGGTGCGGTTGAACACCGAACCACCCGAACCGGTGGAGATGCTTTGCAGGCGTTTGGACACGGAATAATAGCCGCGCGTGGTTGTCAAAGTGTTCCCATACACGAAATTGGTCACATGCCCGAACTCATCATAGCCGGTGGCACTCACCGTATAGTAATTATTTCCGCCGCTGCGGGAGACCTGGTTGATGCTTCCGCCGGTAAAGTAGGAATTGGTGATGGTCGGCCCGGAGTTCGGATAAGCAATTGACGTAACTTTGTCCCCGTCATTGTAAGTATAACTCGTGGTGTAATTTTGATTGTTGATATTCAGGTGGCGCGTGGTCGTGATCAATCGGCCACGGGTGTCGTAACCGTTTGTCTCACTGCCCTCGCTGTCGGTGATTTTATACAGCAACCCCTTATAGACGGTATAATTGCCATTATCGCTGCTGTCGTAAGTGTAAGTATTGGTGAAAACCGGAACGAGAACATGGTTGGAGTAATTGAGGCTGAACACCGTCTGCACTTGCAGGCGGCCCAGCGGGTCCTGGTTCCCGGACGGGTTGATGTAGGAATTGGAGACGACGTCGCCGCGCGCGTCGGTCTGCACGCGAAGCCGGCCCGCGTAATCGCGCAGGTAAGTCCATTGGCCCAGATAAGGATCGGCCATTGCCACCAAACCGCCCGCATCGTTATACGCGTAATAGATGTTTTCCCCATTATTGTTGACGATATTGGTCAGGTTGCCGGCAAGGTCATATTTTAGGGTCGTGGTGTAGGTGCTGCTGCCGTCCACCTCTTGAATCTGGTTGGTGCGGCCAAAGGCATCCAACCCATAGCGCCGGACTTTGCCGTCTTCATCGGTGCAGACAATCCACCACGGGTCGGAGCCATTATTCACGTAGCTCCAAGTGGCAGCCGCTAAAGGAGAAGAAGTCCCGTCTCCAGAAAGATTCGCTTCGCTGCTGAAAGCGCCGTTGGAATCGAAAGTGACGCTTACCGGACAGTTGGTAGCCACGCGGCCTGCGGCATCGTATCCAATCCATGTAGCCGTCTGGCCCGTGGTCGGTTTGCTGAAACTGGCTGAACTTCCAAAAACTGGCCAAGTCGTCAGGAAGGCTTCACCGCGAGGGTCGTAGGCGGTTGAAACCACCCGGAAATTTCCGTTCTCGCCTTGGATGCGTGTTTGAACCGGCCGGCCAAAGCCGTCAACGTAGGTTCGGCCTTCCACACCGCCCACGCCGTCGTTGACCAGCACATCCATGTAATTGGTCGCCAGGCCGGAGACAATCGGTGACAAGACGGCAGGGTAGCTGATTTTTTTCATCCAGACAACCGAACCGCCGCCAACTGGAATCTTGTCAACCTCGGTCGGACGGCTGAAAGCGTCGAAACTGTTGCTGACTGTGACGCCAGCCGGGTCAGTGGAGACCGTAAGCTGGCCTGAACGCGCGTCGTAACTGGTCGTGGTGGTCAAGCTTCCGATTGTTGTCGTCGCTGGATAAGTGTTATAGGTTGAGTCGTAAGTAATTGTCATCTGAACACCGACCGGGTCCGTGGTCAGGCCGACCAGTCCATACGTTGTGTAATTGCCATAACTATTGGTGGCGTAGTAACCGGCGGAAATTCGGCCTAGTTTGGTCGCGATTGTGCCACTCTGCGAATTGTAGGAATAATCCGTTTCCTGAATGACATTGTTGTTTGTGTCAGTGAGATTGACCGTGGCCGGGTGGTCGAGAATATAACTGTTGCCGCTGATGGTCGCGTAGTGAGTGTTGTAACATCGGGTATCGGTGCCATCGGCATCCTGGAATGAAAAACTACCAACATTGGTGGGGTTGAAATTATTCACTTGGCCGTATGCAATTTTATTTGTCAAATTGCCGCTGGTCATGTCGTAGGCAAACTGCGTGGCCGTGACTTTGGGCGTGCCGTTTCCAGGATATTCGCAGTCAAAGGTCAACGGCGTGAACGGAAAATAACGGGCGTTCCCCAAACTGGTTTGGTCCACCTGATTGACCTGGACCTGGTAAAGTTCGTTGTCATTGCCATAACTCTCAATCCGGTAGGCCATTCCCGCCTTGGCGAAATTGCCCGCGCCGGTGGTTGAATTGGTGTCCTGATATTCGCCCAAAGCCGAATAGTTTCTGCCGCCGCCCGTATGGAAATAAGTCACCGTCGTGCGCAGGGTGGGATCGGTGTTGGTGACCACGGCAAAACCGTGAAACTCGCGCCGGACCCCGTCATAGAAGCCGCCCCCATAGCCGTAGGTCGTCGTTTGCGGCGGATTGACACCGTCGGATTCAGTCTTCGCCGCCGTCACATACTGCGGAAACGGCATGTGGCTGACGGAATTGGGGTTGGTGGTATCCACACGGTTGTCGTAGGCGGTGGATGGGTTGTATGAGACGCCGATATTGCCCCCGATGCCGTTATTGATGTTGGTCAGCAAATCCGGGAACGGCCCTTGGTTCAACTGAACCAGAAAATAATTAGCTGTAGGGGTGGAACTAAAATATACCGCCATCACCCGGTCCAGCAACCCGTCGCCGTTTATATCCATTAAAGTGGTTACGATGCCGTAGCCGTCCACGGAACCTTGCGGACTCCACCAAGGAGCATCCGTGCTCAGGCTATAATGGCCTTGATTCTCGATGTTGGTCAGGACAATGGGCGTGGTGTTAAAGCCGTGGCCGTTGTTCAAATAAACGAACCACCTTGTGGTTGAGGTGTTCAAGGAGGTTTGATCCAGCACGACCCGATCCGGCAATCCGTCGCCGTTAAGATCATACAAACCCACAAACGGCAAATCCCAGATGGCATCAGAATAAAAGGTGGTCGTGCCATAGGTAACCAGGCCATTATTCGCCTGGGCGACGACCCCCGGCCAGACGTCGAAGGCTCCCGGAACGGCCGTAGAGGTATTGGTGGATTCAAAGGAATAGCCATCGTTGTATTCCAAGGCAAAGTAAGAGGCTGGATGAGGCAGTTCCTGTCCGGCAAATCCGTTGGTAGGATTCATCGGCCACATGACGTGATCCGGCAAACCATCGCCATTGATGTCAATCATGTGGGAATCCGGAGTTTCAATGCCCGCCCAGTAATAGGGTGGATTATAACTTGTTTGGCCACCCGGATAATTGTTCCAGTTGAGACTGTGATAGGGGCCAAAGATCATGGGCTGGGTAAAATTGGTTCCCGTGTTGAACTGCACCATGAGATTGGTCATCGCCCCTTGGGTATACCAGCCCGCCATCACCCGGTCGGGCAGTCCATCGCCATTGATGTCGAACAAACCCACGTTCGGTCCACCGGATTCCACGCAAAAATAATAGGTTGAATTGACGTCGGTCATCGCCAGCGGTCCGGTTGACACCGGCCAGTTGGTCACCCCGGAAAATCCCTGCCCGGTATTCAACTGGACTTCATAATTGGTATAAGGCGTATAAGGCAGGGTGTTATTGACTACTGAATCGAGGGCTGCCCAATAATCCATCACCCGGTCGGGCAAACCATCCCCGTTGATGTCCCGGATGCGCCCGTAGGGAGTGTTTAATTGGTCATAGCCGCTGCCGTCGGGAAAGGGATTGGAACTGGAGTCCGAGCCGCTACCGGTGGAGGTGGGACCAAAGGCATAGCGCGAGCCGAACGAGCCGCTGCCGCCCTGCATACCCAGATTTTTTTGCACCAGATACCGGCAAGGTGAAGTTGAGTTGTCATAACTCACCCGATCCGGCAAGCCATCCCCGTCCATGTCCACCAGATCGGCAACCGTATAACTAAATCCACCCTCATCATTAACTTCCGACACCTCCGGCTCATAAGAACCCGAACTGGTGCCGGGCGTGTTCAAAACCAGGTTGGTCCACATGATGGTGGGGCCAAACGATACGCCGTTGGGGTTTCCCTGATAGGCGAACGCGTTGGTCAAAAATGCGGTGGCATTATTATTCACATCGAAACCGTAAAGGACCACATTCGTCAGCAGGGAACGGGAGGTCGCCGGGGATATTCCATACTTTAAGTTGTAGCTCCAGACGCTCTGCGATCCAGCCTGACACAGGATGTTGGTCAACCGCCGGGCCTGCTCGGTGCGGAATCCCCAGCCATAGGAAAAACGCCAGTCGTTGGTCCGAAGCTCGGTTTGAAAGATGATTTTGTCCGGCCCCGCAACATTGGCTGAATAGCCATTGTAATTGGTGTGGCCGTTGTAGGTGATTTGGGTGGGATAGATGGTTCTCTCCGGCAGGCCGGTGTTGGGACTGGTGTAGTTGGTATAGGCAATCGTTGTCCAGTCCCCGGAGGCCGTGACGATCTGGTCCAGTGCCCAGTGGAATGTGGCGCTGTAAGTAGTCCCCCAGTTTGACTTGGGGTTGACCACCCGGGAACCGGCGACCTCCCCGAAGTAATAGGCATTGCCGCTCTTGTCATAAACCGTCCAGTTGTTGTTGACGGTGTCCAGGAAGCAGCGCAGAAACTCGGTGTCCACCTCGGCCCGGTATTCGACGAGCGTTCCATTGGTGGCCACCGAAAACAATTTGTATCCCTTGCCGAGCAGATTCAGCATGAACCCTTTGCTGTCGTCATATTGAGTCAACGGAGCCGGGGGCGTGGCGGTCGAATACGCGATGGGAAACCCATTCCGTGTGTTGCGCTCAATGTCGCCGATGTCCAGATTCCAGCCCATGCCGCACCAGCCGTTCTGTCCTTTGGAGGAATAAGCCAAAGCCAATGACGGCTCCGAACCGTTCCGCGCCGGCGCGCACGCGATGGGAATCGAATAACCGAAACTGCCGGTGAACAGGTCCACCTTTTGTTGCCCCCGCTTGTTCACGAGGTCTATGGCTTGAACTTGCTGGTCCGAGGCGGAATCCGGGCCGCCACTGGTAGCAGAATTCCCTGTCTGAGCCGGGCAACTCTCCAAGGCCGTCCACAGGATTATGAGTGCCACCGAAAACCGCTTCGCGTTTTTCATAAATTTCATAAAATGGGTTGTTGACGTCTGATTACGGAACCGGATTCTTGCTGTAGGTGGGCAGCCCTAAAGCGCCTGAGCCAGCCATCGTTTCGTATAAATCCGGTAATCCATCACCATCCACGTCCAGTTTCCAACCGGGATTATTTGTCATCATGTTGCCGCCAAAGAACGCCTCCATGAGATTGGCCAGTCCATCCCCGCTGTAGTCTTGATAACCGTCGCCAACGACGCTGTTGGTGAACGAATTCCATTGCACGGGGCTGTAACCCGCCGAGCGCATCAGAAATTCCTGATAATTACTCAGGCCGTCGCCATCAGGGTCTGCGTTGGGATCAATGCCGATGTGCCCAAAATAAAGGATTTCCCAGCCGTCCGCCATGCCCGTGCCATCGGTGGAATAAACATCGGGATTGAGCTTTGCGACCAGCAGTTTGTAGGCATCCGTCAAACCGTCTTGAGTCGAATCTTGCGGCGTCCCCAAAATCAGGAAACAGGCCGTATTCGGCAGATTCGTGAGTTGATAGGTGTTACCTTGATACCCCTGTCCCATCCAGGCCCAAGGGATGCCATTGGTGCCAAACGACAGCACTGAGTTTGCAAAAACATCATACGGGACGCCGTTCGTGCCGCCCTGAATGGTAAAGGTCAGGACCATATTGTTCGTGCCGCTCCCGGTTGCCGTGGCCACGACATTCGTAATCCAGACATTTGAACTGGTGATGCCCGTCCCCGAACCAACCTGTTGCAGATAACCCGGCCCGATGATTACGTCCGGCACTGCGCCATTGGGCGCGGACGTCGGCGCGGAAACGATGTTTTCCATCGCCGTGTTCCACGGACTGATCTCGTAATAGGTGTAGTTCCAGTTAAAGATGGTTTGAACGTCGTTGGAAGCCAACGGATAATTGTAAGTCGCCACTGTGTTGAACAGACCGTGCGCCTGCAAGACACCGTTGCTGTCGCTGCCGATGTAAAAGCCGTTGGCAAGAACATCATTCCCCGGCCAGACGCTCAAACCGCCCGGATCGTTTGTCGCCAGTTGTCCGTCCAGATAAAGCGAAACATTGGTGCTGGAATAGGTCAACGCAACAAAATGGAAATAATTGGTCGTCCAATCAATCGGCGCGGAAAGGGTGTAGGTGTTTCCCGAACCGTCGTTGGTCTGCGCCGAAAAATAGAGGTTCGCTCCGGCATCATCCACATAGATGCTCCACCAGCCGTAACTCGAATCGGGCGTGTAGCCGCCGACTTCGAGCAGCCGCCCATATTCCTGCGGACCCAGCCCGCCGTTGGCGTCATTGGTGCTGGACCAGTCTGCCGCAAACCAGAAGGTCACGCTGCCAACATCAACGGTCAGATTGGTTGTGCCGTCACTTTCATAGACGTTGTATTGCAACCAAGCCGGGATGTTTGTATCCACCACGAGCGAATCGCCGTTGCCTAGATGAGAGAAGCTGAGATTGGTAAATGAAATTGGCGCGTAGCCCAAATCGCTCGTCCAGTTGGTGTTGTCCTGGAATGACCACGAATCCAGCGGCGAATTGGTGGGGCCGAATGAGCCGTCACCCGGCAAGCCGGGAGACACGGCATGAACCGTTCCTCCCGCGAAAAAGAGGAGCATTGCCGGAATGATTAGCTGGAATAACTGGAAGTCCAATTTAATGTGATTTACAGTTTTCATAGGTTGCCTTTTGGAAGTTGTCCCTCCCGTTCGCGCCCGCAGTTGGATGCCCCGCGTTCATTTTGCCCGAAAATATCCTGCCGCATGTTTCCCCATTCCGTCCAGATTTTTTTCTGTGACATTTGGGAAACAACAGACCCGATTTTGCCAAAGTTCGCGGCGGCTGTCTAGTATTAAACACGATAGTTGTAACGTCTATGTTTGTCGGGGCTTTTTTCTTCCAGACTTGGCGAGCATGGACAACCAGTATCGCAAGCGAGTGGCAAAGAACGTGCGCGCGTATCGAAAGAAAATGGCCTTGTCGCAGGAATCGCTCGCCGAGCGGGCGGACATGCACTGGACATTCATCAGCGGCGTCGAACGCGGCAAATACAATCTTTCGCTGTCCAGCCTGGTCCGCATTGCCAAGGGGCTGGGCCGTGAACCTTACGAGCTTTTGAAATAGGCGCGGTGCAAAATCAAGTTGTTGGGATGAAATTGTCATGCCGTCGCGGTTTCTTCTACCAGTGAAAGAATGCGGGAAAGGAAATCTTGCGTGTCAAAGGGCTTCTCAATGAAATCCGCCGCGCCAAGGTCAAGGCCGCGCTGCTGATTTTCAATGCTGGCATTTCCTGCCACAAAAACAATTGGTGTTTCCGCCAGTCGGGGGATTTGCTTCAAATCCATGAACAGGTCAAATCCACTGCTGCTGGACATTTCAACGTCAAGGGTGATTAAGTCGAACACCTGCGTTTGAGCCAGTCGCAAGGTCGTCTTGGCATCCAAAGCCCCTTGCGTTTCGCAACCGGCTCGTGTCAGCAGAAATCGCATCATCGTTACCACGGCCACTTGGTTGTCCACCACCAGAATTCTTGTCTTGTCTCTCATAAACCGACGGAGTTCCCGCCAAACCAACAAAATCATTTTTCTGAATCGCAATTCATTTCTATGCTCTTTCCCAAAACCATGCAAGATTAAAATAAACCCATGTTGGGTGTTCTAGTTTTCGCGCACTCATGCTTTGCTAAAAAGCTATGCCGCGTCCGCGACAACTGAAAATCTTGGGTGACACCATTCGGAATCGCCGGAAGCATTTCGGCATGAGCCAAGAAAAACTGGCGGAAAAGGCCAGCTTGCATCCGGTTTATATCGGCAAAGTCGAACGCGGAGAGCAGTGGATTAGCTTGCACGCACTTTTGCGAATTGCCAAGGCTCTTGGTGTTCGCGTCCGTGATTTGGTTGACGAGCTTTAAGACCATCGGGCGAACTCTGACAACGACTGGCCGGACAATTTCAAGAAACAGTTGGGGTATAATTTTCCCGTCCGTGGATTTTCCCGATTCACGGCTGGCTGCGTTTGCCGCCCGATTCATTTCACACATTTCTAAGGTGTCCGTTAGGAAACGTATGGCGCATATTTTAACAATACATTGTTAAAAGGCAACATCTTTTTTCTCTGCTTCTAATATGCAAACTGAATGGGTCGTAAACCAAAAGCTCGCCGCGATGCTTACGGAGCATGGCTGTATCATCTCCGCAAAGAGCGGAAATTGACGCAGCAAGAACTAGCCAAGCTGGTGGGCGTGCCACAGACGACATTGGGTTATTGGGAACGAACTGGAAAATTATCAGGGCGCGAAATTATCATGCGTCTGGCAAAATCACTCGGCGTATCCGTTCCCAAATTGCTGCGCATTGAAAAATCCCGTCAAGATTAGTTTTCATGGCGCGGAAAACAGCCCAATATGATTCTGTCGGCGAACGCGCCGACTAGCGCCATGCCATTGAATTTTGGATTCGCGTGGGGAAATGATGCGGCAAACTATTTTGCAGGGTTGTTGGTCGCTTGCGCCTGATTTTCGCTGTCCTGCTGCAAGTGCCGGATTTGTTTTTCCGGGACACTGCTGCGAAAGAAAATACAGCCATTGTTTTGCCCGTTGATCTGACGCAGATCAGCGGCGTAAGCACCTTCCATCACCAGCACAAAACCCGGCGGACTGTCAAAGCCATCATTTTGCGTTGGCAGCACTTGGATAGGCGCTTGGGCAACCGCCAGTTTTTGAAACGCCGCCTGATTGAATTTCATCACCTCCGCCATGTTGGTAATCTGCACCGCCATCTTGTGGTCGTAATAATCAGCAAATTTCAGGCTGATGAGACAGGTAAGGATGACTACGGCAAAAACGCCCCACAAGATGCTGGTGGTCCATGCGGTCTTCCAAATCCGTTTTGTCCATTCGGACTTGGCTTCGTCGGCGGCATCCTGAATTTTCTCCAGCGTTGGCATGACTTTCCAAGCCAGATCGTTGGTGTGCTGCACGAATGGCGCGATGATTTTCTGGTTGATGCCGGATTGAATCGAGTTTTGAACGCCCTGCACGATGGCCTTGGTGTCCACCTGTGCGCCAAGATTCTTCACGGTCAATTCAATGGCCGCAATGGTTTCATCGCATTTTTCCTGGGTTGCGCGGCAAAGCGCATCCGTCTTTTCGGCATGGTTCGTGATGTTGGCATCGCGGGTTTCAATCGTTTTGGCAAGCAAACTAACTTCCTCGCGCAGTTCCTGAAGGGTCGCCAGCGAATCTGCGTTGGCCGAAATCATCCGGGCAGGGATGCGTTCGGCATAATGGGCATACACGTCCAGCACGAGAAAAAGCTGGCTGAAAAACTGCGTGCTGTCGCCGTCTGCGAAGCGATAATAAACCGCCCGCGCCAACTCCCGCTTTTCAGCGGGATAGGCGGCGAGCATTTCTTCAAACAAGTCTGATTCGGCCATAACGCCTCCTTTCAATTTGTGAGATTCACCTTCGCGCCGCGCTTGGTGGACAGCGGTTCGCCAATGGGCGGCGCGGTTTTGGGTTTGATGGTGGCCGCTTCGACGGCGGGCAACAGCTTGGCGGCAATCTGGTCGTATTGATTGAACAGGGTCGCCAGCCAGTCTTGCAACACGCCCCGCGCCATGATGTCGAGGCCGAGCGAGTCGTTGCCGATGGCTTCATTAAACGGGATGCCGCGCTGCTGGTCGGCCTCCAGCTTGGCGAGCCGGAGCTTTACAAATTCCGACAGCACCGGCACCGTGATGGTCACTGCGCCGCAGTCGAGCAATTCCTTTTCCAATGGGCTGTTGTCAAACATTCTGGTTTTGGATGCCCGCGCCGGATTACGGACAATGACATAATCCACCTGCCTGCCGCAGAACTGGCAGACGGCAGCAAGGTTGGTCATCACATCCAGATCATCGAAGGGAAACACCATGAGCGTGATGCCGATGTTTTGCGCGCTGGCAATGTCAAAGAAATGCGTGGCTGCAAGCGCCTTCATCAACTGGCCATCCAGATGCGCCCGTGGGTCAATCAGGGTGACGGGTTGGGCGGTCGTCTTTCGCAGAATCAAAATGAGTTCGTCCAAGTCTTCGGCCTGACCGCTCAATGGCGTCAGCTTCACCTGGCCGGGAAACAACCGGGACAAGGTGCGGTTGTCACCATCCAGATCAAATCCCTGCCACGGGATGCCACGTTGGTTCAGCCAGCACGCGCGGGCGGCGGCTTCGATGCTTTTGCCCATGTTTCCTTTGGCCTGCATGGGCAGTATCAGGCGATGTTTCGTTGTTTTCATATATCGAGGTTGTTGAACCGATATGGATTGTCTGTTTCGGTTGTTGTTGTTTGTGGTGTTGGTGCTGATGGATTCACCGTGGCCGGCTGTGCCGTTGCCGCTTTGCTTTCCCAATGAGACCGCGCCTGACGTTTCAGGTAGCGCCGGTAAAACTGGTGCAATCCCTGAAACGTGATGACGCAATCCTTTTCGGTGCGAAGCCGGGCGGCGATTTCCTGCCACGTCCGGCGCTGTTGGCGCTGTTCGCGGATGAACTCCGCGAACGGCTCAAGGCGGCTGCGATAAGCGCGTCCGCCGCCACGCCGTTTATTTTTGGTTTCCGAATCCATTCGCCGCCATTTTAGGCCAGCCAATGAAGATTGCGTTAGGGAGTAGTGGGGGAGTTAAGCAGGAAAGTGGGCGAGTTAAGAGCGATAGCGTTTTTACCTGTTGAAAGGCGTTGAATCGCCGGGTTGAAACCTGTTGAACGGTGTTGAACCGTGACGTTGAAATGTGTTGAATGGCGTTGAATTCATCAACGCATTTCAACGCAATTTTCTATTTCACACGGCGCATAGCCGAAAACCTACGATTATTCGTAGGGGTGGGGCGTCCACCTTTTAAGCCGACAAATAGGAGGCTAATCCATTGATTAAAAACCGGGCGATTAGCGTTGAATCACAATGTTCCAAATGGATTACCACCATGAAGAATTTCGGTCGGATGCAACTGAACTGATGGTTTTTGAATCACGTTTGGAAGGATTGAACCGGCATACGTTTCAAACCGATGGTGATTTCTGAACGGGAATTGGTGATGAAAATTCAACCTGCAACCGGCATTGATTACCGTCAGCACTGAATGGACGTTTCGGAAACCGGAGCGAAACGAAACGGATGAGCAGTGGAGCGCGGTTTTTGAAACGGCCATTGAGTGCGTCACCGGATAGGTTTGAATCACGCGGCGTTTAGTCTGTCCGGTTTCCGAGAGCCGCAGGAAAGCCGGACAGTCTAAACGCCGTTGCCGCGTATTGTGGATGGCAATTCAGAGCGATTCTGAATTCAAAAATTCAGGCAGGCTTGCCGATGGGTTACGGGAAAGGATGGGGCAAGCGGTGGTTGAATTCTGCCGGGAATCCAGGTCAAAAAAGTTTTTTCACGTT
The DNA here is from genome assembly GCA_049692125.1 of Verrucomicrobiia bacterium. Lineage (GTDB taxonomy): Bacteria > Verrucomicrobiota > Verrucomicrobiia > Limisphaerales > UBA11358 > UBA11358. The sequence goes on from JBAVOO010000090.1 coordinate 77,888, forward strand.
GTTCGGAAAACGAACAACGCTGCTTCGGCAATTTGAGAAAATGCTGTCAGTGGTGACGTTCGTCTTTGCAAAGCTTGCAGGAGCGGAGCCGGTTGTTCCACGAAAATGTCAGCCGAAAACTTGAATGAATCGGAGATGACGCATGAAAAATAAATTCGAAAAATGGCGGCAGTCTGGCCGATGGTTTTTGGGGAGAGGCTGGAACCGGGCGCGGCCAAATTCCGCCAAACGGAGCCGGAAGTTTTGCCGGAATGTCAGTCGGAAAATACATTGCGCCGCCAGATTTTTGAAAATGACGGCCATGAAAAATGACAGCCAAAAAAATCATTGTGGAAAAGTGGCGGTTTCATCCTGTGTGTTTTCCGCACTGGGTCGCCGCAAAATTCTGCCAAAGTGGGAGCCGTTGGAAAAATTCGAGTTGTGCAATGGGCTGCACAAGCGGAGCCGGAATTTCCGCTAGAATGTCCGCTGCAAACATAAATAAACCATAGGTGACGTATGAGCAATGAAGCGCCAAACAACCTCGCTGGCCGGATGGAAAAAGAAATTCGCGCCAAGCCGAATAAAAGCAGAGACGACGCCGACAAGCGAGCCAGTGCCGTTTATGTGCTCAACAACGAACTCAAGGCGATCTTGAATCTGAACCGGCCACCCGCGCGTTTGAATACGGCGCAAACTGCCGCCTATCTCGGTTTCAAGCCGCATGACATTCCGGTGCTGGCCGCGCGTGGATTCCTCAAGCCGTTGGGCGATCCGATGCCCAACAGCGATAAATACTATGCGCGGGCAAGGGTTCTGGAACGGTTGGACGATGAGGAATGGCTGTCCCTGGCAACGGCGGCTTTGAGCCAGCATTGGCAGAGGAAAAACGCCCGCAAAGCCAGAAAACAGAATGGTCATGCCCGGCCAATGAGGAAATGAAACTATTCGGCTTAACCGCAACCAACTCGCCCACTACCCGCTAACGCAAAAAATGTGTTTTGATTTACGCTGTCGGCCATGCTTGCACCGAAAGCCCAATACAACCCGGTTGACGCCAAAAAGTATTTCAAGGAACACCTGGCGGTCGGCGATTATTATGCCGAAGGGCAGACTGTCTCCGGCCAATGGATCGGCAAGGGCGCGGCGGATTTGGGCTTGTCCGGCGTGACGACCACCGATGAATTTGTCCGGCTCTGCGATAATCTTCACCCGCAAACCGGCGAACGGCTGACGCTCCGGCAAAAAACCACCCGGATTGAAAAGGGGATTGATGGCGAAGAAAAGCAAGCCGCCAATCGCCGGGTGTTTTACGATTTCACTTTCTCCCCGCCCAAATCGGTTTCCATTGCCGCACTGGTCGGCAACGATGCGCGAATTATCGAGGCGCATGAGCAGGCCGTGACGGTGGCGATGCACCAGTTGCAAACCTTCGCGGCAACGCGGGTGCGAAAAAACGATGAATGCACTGACCGGCCTACGGGCAACCTTGTGGCCGCGATGTTCCGGCATGACACTTCCCGCGCTTTAGATCCGCATTTGCATTCGCATTGTATCGTGTTCAACGCCACGTTTGACGCGGTGGAAAAGCAATGGAAGGCGTTGCAAAACCATGAAATGTTCGCGGTGCAAAAGTTTGTCGAGAATGTTTATTACCATGAACTCACGCGCGAACTGGTGAAGTGCGGTTATCAGATTGAAAACAGGCCGCGCGGCGATTTTGAAATCAAGGGCGTCACGCCGGAACTGATTGACAAGTTTTCCAAGCGGCACCGGGAGATTGACCGGAAAACCAAGGAATTGCTGGCGCGTGAACCGGAAAAGGTGGGCGACAACTTGGCCGCGATTCGGGAAAACATCGCGCACAAGGACCGGCCACGGAAAATCCGGGACATCGGTTTGGAAAAACTGCAAACGCTGTGGGATGGTCAGATGACGGCGGGCGAAAAGGCTTCACTGGACGGGCTGACGGCGAAGCCGTCCGTTGCGCCCGTCGCCAGCGAGAAGATTTGCGAGCAGGCGGTTACATGGGCGGAGCAGCATTTGTTTGAACGCCGTTCCATCGTCCATGAGCATGAACTGTGGCGGCACGCGCTGGAACGCGCCCGAGGGCAGGATGTTTCACTGGCGGACATTCAGGCCGTCACGCAAAAGCGCGGCTACCTGCATTTTGACGAGCATCCCGGCAAGGTTTCCACGCGCGAACATCTTCAACGTGAATGGGAGATTGTCCAGACGGTCAGAGAGGGTGTTGGCGAATGTTATCCGCTGGTCTGGCAACCAAAGCCGTTCAATCCCACGTTGGATGAGGAGCAACGCGAAGCATTGAGCAAACTGGTTTCCAATCGCAACCGGGTTTCGGTTTTTCGCGGCGGGGCTGGCACGGGCAAAAGTTTCGTGTTGCGCGAGCTGGTCGGGCAAATCCGCGAGGGTGGGCGCGGCGTGGTCGTCCTCGCGCCGCAACGCCAGCAAGTGCTGGACATGGAGCGGGACGGCTTTCCGTCGCCGCTGACGGTCGCCAGCTTCCTGCAAAAGAAAGAACTCAAAGAGGGGGCGGTGGTGATTGTGGATGAGGCCGGGCAGATTGGCGGCAAGCCGATGTTGGAATTGCTCCGGCTGGTTTCTGAACGCAACGCGCGGCTGATTTTGTCGGGGGACACGCGCCAGCATGGAGCGGTTGAGGCGGGCGATGCGCTGCGGGCGATTGAAAAACATTCGGGCGTCCAGCCGGTGGAATTGACCAACATCCGCCGCCAGAATCCGGCGCTGGCCAAGTCCATCGAGGAACGCAAGCATATCAAGGAATACCGGCAGGCCGTCGAGGCAGCGCGTGACGGCAAATTCACCGAATCGTTTGAACGGCTGGACAAATTGAAAGCGATTGAATCCTGCACACTGGCCGACAAGCATGAAAAGCTGACGGCGCGTTATCTGGAACTGGTGAAAGATCATCAATCCACCGTGGTCGTCTCGCAAAGCTGGAATGAGATTCACCAGGTCAACGACGCGATTCGCGCCGCGCTCAAACGGGACAAATTGATTAGCGAAGCGGAAACCACGGTCGCGGCTTTTCAGCCGGTGGATTTGACGGACGCGCAAAAGCGCGATGTCCGCTCTTATGATGCCAACACCGTGCTGGTGTTCAATCGTGACGTGCGCGGGTTCAAGGCCGGTGAATCGGCGCGGTTGAAATTGATTACGGACACGCATTTGCTGGTGGAAACTGATAAACGCATCGTTCCCATTTCATTCAAGCAACTGGACAAACTGACGGCCTGCCAGTGCAAGGAACTGGCTTTGGCCGCTGGCGACAAGCTGCAACTCAAGGCCAATGGCCGCAGCGTGGAAAACCGCAAGCTGGTCAATGGCGAACTGGTCACGGTCGAGGCCGTCGAGCCGGACGGCCGCATTGCGCTCGCGGATGGCCGGGTCTTGGGCAAAAACTTTCGGCAGTTCGTCCGGGGCTACGCCATTACGTCCTATGCGTCACAAGGCAAGTCGGTGGAACACGTTTTGTTTTCCGATTCGGCGGCGAAGGCCGCGACAAATCAGCAGCAATGGTATGTCACCATTTCGCGCGGCAAAAAGGGGATTCACATTTTCACCACGGACAAGGAGCAGTTGCGCGAGAACATCACGCGCAGCGGGGATCGCCCCTCGGTGGTGGATGCGCTGATGGCGCATTACCGCAAACATGATCCGTTCTACCGCCTGATTGAACGGCGTTGGGGAATGCGGGCGGCGCTCACCATGACCAACAGCAAACGCGCCAGAGAATTCCGCGCGCTGCGCCAGCGGCAAAACCAAAGTCAGGCGCAAGCGCAAACTGAAACGATCAAGCAGACGGTTGAATCCAATGAGCTGCGCCAGCAACCCGTCCAGACACCGGCGCAAAGCCACATGGCTGAAACTACGGAGACGAAAATCAAGCCACACTTGATTTTCCCGGAAGTTCCGAAAAAGCAATCGCGCGGTTACAGGCCATGAACGGCTGTCAGTCCAGCGGGTAATCGTCGTGGTCATAATAGTCCGGTTCCCGCATCGGCGGGAATGGATCAAATAGGGGTTCGGCTGGCGGCGGTGGGGTTCCCGGCAGTTCAATAAAAATGACTGGCTGGACGTGGGACATGGGTTTTCCTCTCTTTGGTCGCAATGCGCCGCACAATACCCACACCAAAAGAGCCAGCAAAAGATAGATGGCTCCGATGAGAAAATAGAGCGCATGGTCGTGAACGAATCCGTCCAGGTGTTTCAATTCCGACGCTTCCAGTTCGAGTGCTTTAATTTGCCAAGGTTGCATGATGTCCTCCTTATGCCGCGACGTTTTGCGGCGCTGGTTCGGGGTTGTGGCTTCCAATAATAGCCTTCTGTTGCTTCTCGTATTCGCTTAACGACGGCATTTCCACCGGGGCTTTACGGGAATACGCCCGCGTCATCGCCCGGCTATTGTGACCAAGATTCACCTGGGCATAGCGTTCGGGATAGCCCGCCGTTTTTGCCCTTTCCGCCCAAGCGTAGCGGTAGCTGTGCAACGAGACGCCTTTGATGCCAAGTCCATCGCAGCGTTGTTTGAACTCCGTGGCGCGGTCGCCAGAGCGGACAGTTCGCAGATACGGAAACAACGGGCCGTTGCCCGGCAGGTCGCGCAGGATTTCAGCCATGTCGTCATCAAAGCGCATGATGGCAATCGAGCCGGTCTTCTGGCGTGCGTAACTGATGACGTGGTGTTCCCAATCAACGTCCTCGGCGTTCAAGCCCGCCAGATCGGATTGCGATGCGCCCAAATGCCACGCCAGTTTATAGAACGCCTTGCGTTCGGGATTGTTCTCGCGGGCGACGATGGCCAGATGTTCCGCCAGCGTGATGCCGCGCTTCTCCTTGAATTCGACGGCGGGCCACTGGCGTTTCGGCACCAGCGGCCACGGCAGCCAGTTCATGTCCACACAGAAGTTGTGCAACCGCCGGAGATAAACATTCGTCGAGACGGTTCCCATTTGCAGGACTTTCAGAATCGCTTCGCCCTTGCTTTCGATGATGACCTGCGGCAGCAACATGGCCAGCGCCTTGTCCTTGGCGGCAGTTTTCCAGCGATGCTGATTCGCACCCTGCTTGGTGCCAATCAACGACTCAATGGCGTTCTGCCATGTCCGCGTGGTCATGCCCTTGTCCGAACCGGCCAGATACGCCTTGGCGATTTGCAGGTTAAGAACGGGCTGGCGTTCGGAGTTGTTCTTGGCCGCGACAACCTGCTTGGCATCGTCCTCATTGGCCGTGCCGAGACTGGTGCGCTTGCCGGTGCTGGTGTCCACGCAATAAAACTTATTGCCCCGGATACCACGACGAATTAAGCGATAACGTGTTTTCATAATTTCACGCAATCGCAAGGATAACTGAAGCCGGTTCCGCAGAGTTAGCGAGTAGTCGGCGGGTTAGCGCCGGTTACGCTGAATTCTAACGGAGTAGATAAACTGGTGTCCGTTTTGGTGTCCGTTGCGGACTCCTACGCCACAAAACCCTTGCCGCTCAAGCGGTTCAGGATGGAGGCGGAGGTCGGAATCGAACCGACGAATGAGGCTTTTGCAGAGCCCTGCCTTACCACTTGGCTACCCCGCCACACGAGTATTCAACACTAAATTCGATTCGCATGCGGAGCAAGTTCAATCGGCAAAACCCAACTTGCGCCGTTGCGGCCAAAGCTCCCCCGGCTTGAAAATTCCCGCCGGCGTGATGATGCCCGTGATCAAATCCGGCGGGGTCACGTCAAATCCCGGGTTCTGCGCACCACTCGTAGGATTGGCCACGCGAACGTAAATCCGTCGATTCAATTGCGGATTGCGGATTGCGGATTGCGGATTTGTTATTGTGCCCCATGCGCCGAGGACTTCGCTTTCGTGCCGTTCCTCAATCGGGATGTCGAAGCCGCGGTTCAAATTCCAGTCAATCGTCGAAAGCGGAATCGCCACGTAAAATGGAATGCCGTGCCGTTTCGCCAAAACCGCCTTGGTATAGGTGCCGATTTTATTCGCGACCTCGCCGGTGCGGCCCAGCGTGCGGTCGCTGCCGACGATGACCAGGTCAATTTCACCGCGCTGCATCAAATGGCCGGCGGCGTTGTCAGCGATGACTTGATGCGAAATTCCTTGCTGCGCGAGTTCCCACGCGGTCAACGTTGCGCCTTGCGAACGCGGCCGCGTTTCGTCGCAAAAAACGTGGAACTTTTTGCCCTGCGCCTGCGCGGCATACATCGGCGCAGTGGCGGTGCCGATGTCCACGCACGCCAGCCAGCCGGCGTTGCAATGGGTCAAAATCTTCATGCCGTTGCGAATCAACTTGACGCCGTGCCGCCCGATTTCCTCGCAATGCCGGACGTCTTCACTGGCAAATTCCTCGGCGGCGGCGAGCGCGAGCGATTGCTGCTCGGCCACGGTCCGGCCGGCGCGCATCGCGGCGCGAACGCCGTTCATCGCGTTGACCGGATCCACCGCCGTGGGGCGCGCGGCCTTGAGTGTCTGGCAAACGATTTCGATGTGCCGGAAAAATTTTTGCAGGTCGCGCCCGCGAAAGGCGAGTGCGCCCTGTGCCAGGCCGTAAGCGGCGGTGGCGGCGATGGCTGGCGCGCCGCGCACAATCATGTCCCGGATGGCTCCAGCGGTATCGTGGAAGTTTTTCGTGGCGACGATTTTGAACTCATGCGGGAGCAGCCGTTGTTCGATGAGCAGGACGGCGTTGCGCGCGCGGTCGAAGGCGACGGTGCGGCAAGGTTGCGTGCGGCCGCGGACGGTGACGTTCATTTTTTGGAATCAGTTGAATTAGTAACGGGTTAAATAAGTTAAATAGGATTCCGGCGCGTCACTGATTTAACCGATCACTCATTTAACTTTTCATTGGCGTTTCAACCAACCTTGACTTTCATCCGGCGGATTTTTGCCTCGATGTCGCGGTAAACGGGTTGCTGGCGCAGCTTGCGGAGGTCGGGGTCCCTGGCCAGCCAGCGGAAGTCGCGGTAGCCGAGTTGCAACGCCTTTTCCAGCGCGAGGGCGGCGCGGTCGAATTGTTCGGTGAGCGAGCAACTGCACGCGAGATTGTAAAACACCAGCGGGCTGCGCGGTTCAAGTCGCGCGAGATGTTCATCCACCTTGAGGCCCTCGGCGTAGCGACCGCGTTGCGTGTAGTGGTCGCCCAACAATTGCAGCGCGTCCACGTAATCGGGATCGCGGCGGACCAGCCCCTCCATGAATTCGATTTTGGCGTCAAGGTCGCGCTGACTGGCGCGACTCAATTTTTTTCTGGCACTGCTTTTGAACGGCATACAACGGGCACAGTTTTCCCGGGCGGTAGCGGCAAGTCAAGGGGCTATGTGTGAAGGCGGGGCGGGGCTCCTCTGCTTGAAATCCGAAACCCGAAACTCGAATTCCGAAAGAAGCCCGAAGCCCGAAATACGAATAAGATCTGCACACACAATGTTCGGATTCGGGCTTCAGAATTCGGATTTCTTTCGGGTTTCGACATTCGGCCTTCGGATTTTCCAATGTTTCCCCCGCCAGCGCAAAATTTTTATGGAAAGCGCCGGCTCATTGTCCCAAAATCAAATCCGCCTTTTCCCGGCATTATGAAAGCTTTTGTCACCGGCGCTTCCGGCTTCATCGGCTCGAACCTCGTTCACGAGCTGGTGGCGCGGGGGCATCGCGTGAAGGCGCTGCTGCGGCCGGACAGCGACAAGCGCGGGCTGGCCGGGGTCGAGTTCGAGCGCGTGACCGGCGACGTGCTCGACCGCAAATTGCTGGAACGGGAGATGGAAGGTTGCGATTGTTGTTTTCATGTCGCGGCGAGTTATTATTTGTGGTTGCGCGATTACAAACCGATGTATGCGGTGAACATCGAAGGCACGCGCAATGTGCTTGAGGCCGCGGGCAAAGCCGGCTGCCAGCGCATTGTCTATACCAGCACCGTTGGCTGCGTCGGTCTGCCCAAAACCGTGGATGGCCGGCTCGTGCCGTCAACGGAACTGGACGCGATTTCCAACGAGCAACTGACGAATCACTACAAATGCTCAAAATGGCAGGCTGAATGTCTGGCCGTGAAGCTGGTGCATAACGGGCTGCCCATCATCATCGTCAATCCCACCGCGCCCATCGGCCCGCGCGATGTGAAGCCGACGCCGACCGGCCAGGTGATTGTGGATTTTTTGAACCGCAAATTGCCGGCATATCTCGACACCGGATTGAATTGGGTTCACGTCCGCGACGTGGCCGCCGGGCACATTCTCGCGGCGGAAAGGGGGGAGATTGGCGAACGCTATATTTTGGGCAATGCGCAAGGCAATTGGACGATGCAGGAGACATTGGCTGCGCTGGAAGAAATCACCGGCGTTCCCGCGCCGAAAATAAAAATTCCGTATCGGGTCGCATTGGCTGCGGCGCACGTGAACGAAAAGATTTCCTTTTTCACGGGCAAACCGCCCCGGGCGCCGCTGGCGGGCGTGCGCATGGCCAGATACAAAATGTGGTTCAATCCGGCCAAGGCGATTCGCGACCTTGGCCTGCCGCAAACGCCCCCGAAACGAGCGCTCACCGACGCCGTCGAATGGTTTCGCGCCAACGGGTATATGAAATAAAAATGCGGCGCCTGGGCGACGGACACAAATAATGCGTTGGGTTTGGCAAAACATGGCTTGCCAACCACTCAACCTTGTGAAAAATTTCACGAACAATTTATGGCACACGTTAAACTACACATACCGGGGCCGATCGAAGTGAGCGAAAAAACGTTCAAGGCGTTTCGCTCGCCGATGATCGGTCATCGCGGCCAGGGGTTCAAAGACCTTTACGCGAAAATCCAGCCGCAACTCCAGCAACTGCTTTACACGAAGCAGCAGGTTTACATCTCCACCTCGTCCGCCTGGGGCGTGATGGAAGGCGCGATCCGCAATCTGGTTTCCAAAAAAGTCCTGAACTGCATGAACGGCGCGTTCTCGGACAAATGGTTCGACGTGTCGAAGCGTTGCGGCAAGGACGCCGAGGCGTTGCAGGTGCCGTGGGGGTCGCCGATCCGCGCCGAGGCCGTGGATAAAAAACTTGCCACCGGCCAGTTCGACGCGCTGACGGTGATTCACAACGAAACTTCGACCGGCGTGATGAGTCCGGTCGCCGAAATCGCCGCGCTCAAGAAGAAGTATCCCGACGTGATGTTCATCGTGGACACCGTCAGTTCGCTGACGGCGGTCAAACTGGAGTTTGACGCGATGGGCATTGACGTGATGCTGGCCGGCACGCAAAAGGCGTTCGCCCTGCCGCCCGGCACGGCGATTTTCACCTGCTCGAAGGCGGCGCTGGCGAAGGCAGCAACCGCCAAAGACCGCGGTTATTATTTCGACTTTGTCGAATTCCAGAAGAACGCCGAGTTAAGCATGACGCCGAGCACGCCGAGCATCGGCCACGTTTATGCGCTGGCGTCGAAGCTCGAAGACATTTTTGCCGAGGGTCTGGAGGCGCGTTACGCGCGTCATCGCAAGACGAACCAGATGACCCGCGACTGGGCGGCCAAGCACGGCTTCACGCTGTTCCCGGACAAAGGCTTCGAGTCGCTCACGTTGACTTGTGTGAGCAATGGCGCGAAGCCCGGTGGCCGCGCTCCCGTGGACGTGCCCAAGCTGCAAAAGCTGGTGAAGGACCAGGGCTTCCTCATTGACGGCGGCTACGGAAAAATCAAGGGCACCACCTTCCGTGTCTCGAACATGGGTGATGAAACCGAAGCCACGATGGGCCAGCTTTTCGCCGCGATGGACAAGGCGATGGCGCAACTCTAAACGGCACAATATTCTCACCGGCAATCCGCACCAGCGGGTTGCCGGTTTTTCTTTTCGTTCGCTGCCAGTCCTGCAAGATTCTGCCGTGCAAACCAGCTACCGTCTTGTCCGCCTGCGCAACGGCGTATGTTCCGTCCGTTCGCTGGCCGAAGACGAGACGTTTCATCCCGGCATCGGCCCGGCGGCGGAAGCCGAGGCGCTGTACGTCCGGCAACTGCGCCTGCCGGAGCGCATTCGGGAAGCCGGCAGTGAATTTGTGATTTGGGATGTCGGGCTGGGCGCGGCGGCCAACGCGCTCACGGTCATCCGGCTCGTTCGTGAAAGTTTGACAAGTTCAAATGCTGCGGCTCAAGAGAGCCGCGCTCCAAAACAACTCCGTCTCATCAGCTTCGATCACACCAGCGCCGCAGCGGCGTTCGCGCTCGAACACGGCGCGGAACTGGGTTATGTCGCCGGATACGAATCCGCGCTGGCCGAACTTGTAAAAAATCATTCCGTGAAATTCAGCGATGATTTGCTTCAGGTCGAATGGACGTTGGAACCCGGCGATTTCCCGGCGTGGTTGGTTTCGGCTCGCGCGGACGCTCGCCCCACCCAAAATGAACTGTCACCGCCTCACGCTATTTTGTTCGACCCGTATTCACCAAAGAAAAATCCCGCGATGTGGACGGTACCGTTGTTTGCCGGTTTGTTCCGGCGGCTTGACCCGCAGCGTCCGTGCGCGCTGGCCACGTTCACGCGCAGCACCATGGCCCGGGCGGCGTTGCTGCTGGGCGGATTCTTCGCGGGCGTGGGCCATCCGTCGGGCTTGAAGGAGGAAACCACCGTGGCAGCAAACCGGCCCGACCTGCTGGACGAGCCGCTCGACTGCCACTGGCTGGAGCGCGCGAAACGTTCCCACAGCGCCGAGCCGTTGAGCGGGCCGGGTTACCGGCAGGCGCCATTATCGCCCGAAACCCGGGAAAGATTGCGGCAACGTCCGCAATTCAGGTAATTTGCATTGTGGATCATCACCAACAATTTGAAGCGCTGTTTACCAATCCGGCGCCGGTGCTGGCGCTGGCGCCGATGCAGGAGGTGACGGATTTGCCGTTCTGGAAATTGATGGCGGTTTACGGCGGTGCGGACGTTTATGTCACGGAATATTTCCGGGTCCACGCCACTTCCACCCTGCAAAAATGCATTCTTAAATCCATCACCGAAAACCCGACGGGCAAACCGGTCATTGCCCAGATGATCGGCAACGATATTCCGTCGCTCGTGCGCACGGCGCGCGGGTTGCAGCAGTATCCGATTGCGGCGGTGGACCTGAATCTCGGTTGTCCGGCGCCGGTGGTTTACCGCAAATGCGCCGGCGGTGGATTGCTGCGTGAACCGCGGCGGGTGGATGCCATTCTCGGCGCGTTGCGGGACGCGGTGAAAATCAAATTCACGGTCAAAACCCGCATCGGATTCGATTCGCCCGAGGTTTTCGATGAACTATTGCCGGTTTTTGCGAAGCACTCGTTGGATCTGCTGGTCGTCCACGGCCGCACAGTGCGTGAGATGTATCACGGGACGGTGCATTACGACGTCATCGCGCGGGCCGTCGCGGAAATGCCCTGCCCAGTGCTGGCCAATGGCAATGTGCATTCCGCGCGGAATGCGGCCGAGATTCTGAAAATCACCGGCGCGCGCGGGCTGATGATCGGACGCGGGGCCATCCGCAATCCCTGGCTGTTCCGACAAATCCGGGAGTATCAGCGCGGCGAAGCCGTTTTCATCCCCCACGGATTTGAGGTGCTGGAATACGTGCGCGCGCTCCACGAAGCGGCTTGTTCACCGGACGTGTGCGAATCGGCGCAGGTGGCGAAAATGAAAAAATACATGAATTATCTCGGTGTGGGCGTTGAACCAGACGGACAATTCCTGCATCAAATTCGCCGTGTCACCATGAAATCAGACTTCTTTCGGGTCTGCGAAGAATTTCTGAATCACGATCAACCCCTGCCGCTCGAACCCTTTTTGTTTGGTGGCAAGGACCGTTGATGGAAGTTCACGCCCCACGCACAAAAAAGAAAACAACTCCCTCGCCCCGCTTGGCGGGGAGAGGGCAGGGGCCGGCCCTCTCCCCCAACTTCGTTGGCGGAGAGGGAGATAACACGACGGCGGTAACAACTAAACGCACCTGCTGTAGGTGGTGACACCACAATCTGCGCTTGCGCCGCCGGCAGGATGCGCGAAACTTCAGGACATGATGGCGCAAGACCAGGCCGGACAATCAAATGCCGGCTGGAGGCAGCCGCGATTGCCCCGCTGGGTGCGCATCGCGGCGATTGGACGCAATCCCAAGGCAACGCTGGTGCGCGTTGCCGTTTTGATTGTCACCTGCTTCATTGTTTTCAAATTCATCCTGTTGCACATTCGTATTGAAGGCATCAGCATGTTGCCGACGTACCCGGACCATTCGGCGCATTTCGTGAACCGGTTCGCTTATCTGTGGCACGAGCCACAACGGGGCGACGTGGTGGGTATCCGGTTTTCCCGCACGGACACCAACACCCCTGCCGGCATTCATCAGGTCGCCAACTGGCTGAAAACGCCACACGCCATGTTGCTGAAACGCATCGTCGGCCTGCCGGGTGAAACCGTCGCTTTTGTGGACGGCCATGTCCTGATCAACGGTGAGGTGCTCGATGAACCTTATGAGAAATATGCCTGCGACTGGAATCTGCCGCCCAAGGAACTCGGCCCGGGCGAATATTTCGTTGTTGGCGACAATCGCTCCATGTCGTGGGAAGAACACACGTTTGGCCGGGCGCAGCGCAGCCAGATTGTTGGCAAAGCCATCTTATGAGACCTCTGCATATCTCGCACAATCGGCAATCGGAGCGCCGAGCACCGTCTCGGCACCATGGAAAATTAATCACGTCATGCCGAGGCGGTGCTCGGCGCTCCAGTTTTGCAGAGGTCTCTTTATGAAAGTCGTTTTCCGCATCGTGATGTTTGCCGCACTGGTGGCGCTGGGCGTCTGGTTGTGGGCGGCGCTGTTTCCCAGCCCGGAAAAAGTCATCCGCCAGCGCCTCGTGGAACTGGCCCACACCGCTTCCGTCTCGTCCGGCGAAAGCGACCTGGCGCGACTGGCGGCCGCGCGAAGTGTGGCTGGATTCTTCTCCACCAATGTCGAGCTGGCCGTCGAATTGCCCGAACTCGCCCGTAACAGCCTCATGGATCGTGATGAAATCATGCAGGCCGCTTTGATGGCCCGTTCGAGGGCTGGCGGGGTGCAGGTCAAATTCCCCGACATAAACATAACCGTTGCGCCGGACAAGCAATCCGCCGTGGCGGATCTCACCGTCGAAGCGAACGTTTCCGGCGAACACAACCCGTTCGTGCAGCAGATGAAATTCACGTTGCAAAAGATTGACGGGAGATGGTTGATTACCCGTGTCGAAACCGTCCGCACGCTTTCCCGGTGCCCGCAAATTTATTTCCGCCATTTTGAACTTTGCACTGTGGCAGGCTCCTTTCATAGTTAACGCATGAACGTCTTTGTCACCGGCGGCGCGGGTTACATCGGCTCCATCTGCACGGAAGAACTGCTCAACGCCGGCCATGCGGTCACGGTTTACGATAATCTCACCGAAGGCCATCGCTCGGCGGTGGATGCGCGCGCGAGATTTATTTTCGGCAAGCCGGAGCAACCCGGCGACATCCTCAACGCCGTCAAATCTGCCAGGCCCGACGCCATCATGCACTTCGCTGCCAGTGCGCTTGTCGGCGAATCCATGACCAACCCGAAAAAGTATTTTCACAACAACGTCGTCAACGCGCTCAAATTCGCCGACGCCGCCGTCGAATGCGGCGTGAAGAAATTCGTCTTCAGTTCCACCTGCGCGACCTACGGTCCGCCCGACCGCGTGCCGATGACCGAGGATTTGCCGCAGCGTCCGATCAATCCCTACGGCGAAGCCAAGCTGATGTTCGAGAAAGTCCTGATGTGGTATCAGCAGATTTACAAGCTGGACTTCATCGCGTTCCGCTATTTCAACGCCGCGGGCGCGAGCGAAAAATTTGGCGAGCATCATCGCATCGAGACGCACCTCATTCCCAACGTGCTCATGGTCGCGCTCGATCAGAAGCCGCAGTGCGAGATTTACGGCACGGATTATCCGACGCCGGATGGCACGTGCATCCGCGATTACATCCACAACGTTGATCTCGCGCAGGCGCACATGCTCGGATTGCAGCCGGGCAGGACCGGTTTTTACAATCTGGGCAACGGCGACGGCTATTCCGTCCGGCAGGTCATCTCGGCCTGCGAAAAAGTCACCGGCAAAAAAATCCCCACGGTGGAAAAACCGCGCCGTCCTGGTGACCCGCCGAGGCTGGTGGCATCCGCCGAAAAAGCCATTCGCGAACTGGGCTGGAAACCGAAATTCCCGAAGCTCGAAGACATTGTGGCCACCGCCTGGGCCTGGCATAAAAAGCACCCGAACGGCTATCCAGACTGACCTCTCCAGTTTTCGAGAAGTCCCCCTTTGAAGGGACGAGAAATCAGAATTCAAACGCCACCAACACGGCTGCGGCATCATCAAGAGGTTTTAGGCGCGGGAAATGCCTGCAATTAGGATCACGTTCAACTGCAGCAAGCAATTCGGCATACACCGACCGCAAACCGGTTCGTTGCACCCGCTTAAGGAGGGTCTTGGGGGAATCTTCTAACCGAAAAGTGTCCCACGCTTGTGCGAATCCATCAGTCATCAGAAGCGTCGCGCCAGCACTATCAACTGGAACTTGTCCTAAGATGGCATGTGTTAGCGCGGCGGGATCGAATTCGAGTATCCAGTAACCATCCTGCTTGTTTTTCTTACGCCGGTTTGCTTGGAGACTTGGGAAGACTGCCTGCAAAGCATCTTGGTAGTTATAGTTGCTGTCTTTTAAATACACGGTCATCTCGTTGACCACCGCCTGATCAAATACTGATACGCGTCGGTCGGTCACGACCGTACTAGCTGCCTGGTTCGGAGCGACAACTATGCTGCAATCTCCTAGCACAAAATACTCGCAAAAATGACCGTTAAATCTCAACAACGCGATGGAGCAAGAAGGGAGATCAATAGGATCAACGTTTTCAAAATCGACCAACCGCTTAAACTCATCCGCAACCTCGGCGAATCCCTTACTCATCAACGCTATCAAGGATTGATCTTTACGCTCAACGTTCCGGCGGAGGAATGTGTCCCATGCTTTCACAAACCATACTCCATCTGACGGGGCGCCGGTGTAATTCCGTCCTGTTAACGCCCACCATCCAAACCCGTGCAGCGCAATACCAATCACATGCGTAGCGACGTCTTCGCCACTCGCAGCCAGAATGCGCCTTCTGTAGGAGTTTCGTTCAAACACCAGCCGAATAGGAACATAGGATGACCCAAGGGTCAAGGTTCGTGTTAGCCTAGCGCAGCACATCCACTCCGCGAAGCATTTTTCCTAAAACCGAAATTCAAAGTTGGAGACAGGCGCGACGCCTGTCCTACTGTATGTTTACGACGGCAAATCCTTGCCGGTCGTGGTCACGGTAAGCTTGCCGTGTTTCACGCCCTTGGCGGTGATGAGTTCATCGGCGATTTTGCGGATCACCCCCGCCTTGCCGCGAACCAGCAACACTTCGAGGCAATTGTGGTGGTCAAGATGCACATGTACGGTTGAGAGAATCACGTCGTGATGATCGTGCTGGATGTCAGTCAGTGTTTCCTGCACGTGTTGTTTGTGATGGTCATAGACCAGCGTGATGGTGCCCGCGATGTCTTCGGTGCCGAATTTCTGACGATGCTCGACGAGATGATTGCGGATCATGTCGGCGATGGCCAGCGACCGGTTGTCGTAGCCTTTCTCGCCCGACATTTCATCCAGTTGCCGCAAGAGCGACGGCGGCAGGGACACGCTAAAACGGCTCACAGTTTCTTTTTTCATGCGACAGGCAAGACGGTAACAAAGTAATTTACCGCGTCAACCCGGCTGCGCCCGGCAAAATAGGTGTTACGAAAACTAAAATTCGTGTGAAGATTTAAGTTGCGCGGCGGCGGCAAAGACCGAAAATTCAATCGTGCACATTCCGGACGGTTTCATTGATGGCAAAACCGCGGCGGTCACGGCGGTGATTTCCGCCGTGGGCGTCGGGTTCGCCCTGCGGCAGGTGCGGCGCGAACTGCCGCCGCGCCGCGTGCCGTTGCTCGGCCTGGCTGCGGCGTTCCTGTTCGCGGCGCAGATGGTGAATTTTCCGGTGGCGGGCGGAACTTCCGGCCATCTGGTCGGTGGCACGCTGGTGGCGGCCCTGCTCGGACCCAGCGCGGCGGTGGTGGTGGTGACGACGGTGCTCATCGTGCAGTGTTTTTTATTCCAAGACGGCGGCGTCATGGCGTTGGGCGCCAACGTTTTCAACATGGCCATTCTGAATTCCGTGATTGGCTACATGATTTACCGGATGGTCTGCCATTGGTTGACCGGGATTCGCGGGCGGGTGACGGCGATTGCCTTTGCCGCGTGGTGTGCGACGGTGCTGGCGGCCATCTGTTGCGCCGGCCAACTGGCGTGGTCGGGCACCATTCCGTGGTCGGTCGCGTTTCCGGCCATGGCCACCGTGCATATGTTTATCGGCGTTGGCGAAGGCTTGATCAGTGCGCTGGTGTTCCTGGCGGTATATCGCGCCCGGCCTGACTTGATCACCGAAACGACGTTGACAGACCAACCGCAACGTCTCGGCGAGTTGGTGCGCTACGGTTTGCTGGTCACGCTGGGCGTTGCGGTTTTTGTGGCGCCGTTTGCGTGTTCGTGGCCGGATGGATTGGATTCGGTGGCGGATAAGTTCGGTTTTAGCCATAAAATGGCGCCGTTATTGCCCGCGCCGGCCCCGAATTATCTGGTGCCCGGCATTCATTGGGCGTTGGGCGCAACGGCGATGGCGGGCGCGGCCGGTTCACTGATTGTGTTCGTGCTGGCGTTGCTGATGGGGCGCTGGCTGGTACCCAAACCGAAGGACCTGTGAGCGTTCATTTGGTCAACCATCATCACGGCCGGCCCGACAGCCCGGTACATCGGTTGCCGGCTGCGCTGAAGCTCGGCGTTGCGCTTGTCATCATTGTGGCTACTGTGCTGGCGCCGATTCAATGGCGGGCCTGGTTCATCGGCGTGGCGGTGTTGCTGGTTTTGACGGCAGGGTTGAGCCAATTGCCGCTGTTCTTTTTATTCCGGCGGCTGCTGGTGCTGTCGCCGTTCGTGCTGGGCGTGGTGCTGGTCAACGCCTTTCAACCGACGGGCCGGGACAACTGGCTGACGGTGGCGGTAAAAAGCATTTTGTGCCTGCTGACGGTCATATTGGTTTCAAACACCACACCATTCAGCCAGATTTTGCGGGTACTGAAATCCATCCGCGTTCCGGCCTTGCTCATCACCACGATTGCGCTCATGCACCGTTACCTGTTCGTGCTGGCGGACGAGGCCGAGCGGATGCGCCGGGCGCGGGCCAGCCGCACGTTCACGCGCGGACGGCGGTTCCATTGGAACACTCTCGCCACGGTGGTCGGGCAGTTGTTCATCCGCGCTTCGGAACGCGCCGAACGCATTTATGACGCCATGTGCGCGCGAGGCTGGAAGTGAACGCTGCCATCGAAATTACGAATCTGAAATACCGTTACCACGACGGCACGGAGGCGTTGCGCGGCGTGAGCTTCCGCATCGCGCCGGGCGAATGTGTCGCGTTGCTCGGCCCGAACGGCTCCGGCAAATCCACGCTGTTGCTGCACTTGAATGGCATTCTGCCGGAAAAATTGGCCGGCGGCGGCACGGTAAAAATCCTTGGTGAACCGGTTGCCCCGAAAAATCTTGAAACGATCCGCCGCCAGGTTGGCTTGGTGTTTCAAGACCCGGATGACCAGTTGTTTTGCCCGACAGTTCAGGAAGACGTCGCGTTTGGCCCGCAGCAACTCGGTCTCGGCGACGCTGAAGTCGCCGCCCGCGTCCAAAAGGCGTTGGTACAAGCCGGACTGGCTGATTTTGGGCGCCGCGCCACCCACCACTTGAGCCACGGCGAGAAACGCCGCGCCTGTCTGGCGGGTGTGCTGGCGTGCGAGCCGGCAATTTTAATTTTGGACGAACCGACGAGCGATCTCGATCCCCGCGGACGCCGTGAGTTCAAGGCGCTGTTGCGGCAGATTCCGGCAACCAAGTTGATCGCGACGCATGATTTGGAACTGGTGGTGGAGCTGTGCTCGCGGGCGATTGTGCTCGACCGCGGTTCGGTGGTGGCAGACGGGCCGATGTTTGAATTGCTCAACGACGAAAAGTTGATGCTGGAGCACGGCCTGGAGCGTCCGCACATTTTGCGGCATCAGCATCCCCACCAGCCCAAAAACTGACCGGGGCGCAAGCCGGACACTCCCACCGCAGCAGCAGCCATCCTTGGCTGCCGTATCGCCGGGCTTCCAGCCGGGGGGTCTGATGTGGAAGCGAGGTCATGACGGGGTTCGGTTTTGTGGCCCGGGCGGCAGGGATGCCTGCCGCTACGGATCGGTGGCAGTATCCGGATGCGCCCAACTGACCGCAACAACCACTTTTTTCTTTCCAACCGTGAGTGACCGATTTAGCGTTGTGAACGCTTCAGGGGGAAGGGTTCGGCGGCGGACGAATTCGGACATGAAAACTATTTTTTTTGTTGAGGACGACCCGGTGGTGGTCCAGGTGTATCGCGCGAAGCTTTTGCGCGAAGGATTCAGCGTCGAGGTGGCGGAAGATGGTTTGGTGGCCGTGAAGATGCTATCCGCGCTGAAGCCCGACGTTGTCGTGCTGGACCTGATGATGCCCAAATTCAGCGGCGTTGATGTCCTTAAATACATTCGTAACACTCCCGCCCTGAAGGAAACCCCGGTGATCATCCTCTCCAATGCCCACATGACCAGACTGGCGCAGGAGGCGGCGGCAATCGGCGCGGAAAGAGCCTTGCTAAAATCGAGTTGCACGCCCGGTCAATTGATTGACGTGATCAACGATCTCCTCAGCGGAAAGGCGGTTGGATCCGACCTTTCGAAGCGGCTTGCCGTGCGGGCCCTGCCGCCGACCAAGCCGCAGTCCTGAATCCAGAAATCGTCTTGCCAAACCCGCCCGCCCGCCTGCATTATCCGACATGGCAGCGATGCGACAATCCGAATCCCTCGACGCCCGGTTTTATCAGGCTGCGGATCAATTTTTCCCCGCGAACAACAAGCTCGCCCTGACCTTTGACGACGTCACGCTGGCGACGCTTTTTTCGGAAATTCTTCCGCGCGACACGCAGCTCGACACGCAACTCGCGGAAAATCTGCGCCTCAACATCCCCGTCATTTCGTCCGACATGGACACCGTGACCGAATCGCGCATGGCCATTGCCATGGCGGCGAACGGCGGCCTCGGCCTCATCCATTACAACATGCCGGAGCGCCAGCAGCTTTCCGAGGTCAGCCGCGTCAAAAATCACGTTCACGGGCTGATTCAGGAACCGATCCAGGTCATGCCGGACCAACTCATCGGTGATGTGCTGAAAATGATTGAGGAACGCAAGTTCGCGTTCGGCACATTTCCGGTCGTGGATGAAAAGGGCAAACTCGTCGGTTTGCTTTCCGGCCACGTGGTCAAGCCGCGTTATGCCAGACGCAAAGTCGCCGAGGTGCTGACGCCGCGCGCGCAGGTTCATACCATCCGCCAGAAGGAACTCGGCAAGGACCCGATTGCCCGCGCCGACAAATTTTTCAACGAGCGTCCCGGCATCCACAAACTGCTCGTCGTGGATGACAAGGACAACCTGCGCGGCCTGTTCACGATGAGCGACATCGAGCGCATCACCCAGGAGCGCAACGCGCAGTTCAAACCGGCGCGCGACGCGCGCTTTCATCTCATTTGTGGCGCGGCGGTCTCGGCCACGCGCAACGCCTTTGGCGAACTCGACCGCGAACGGATTCTGAACCACGTCGGCGCGCTTGTGGAACGCGGCGTGGATGTCGTGGCCGTTTCCACCGCGCATGGCCACAGCCAGGGCGTGGGCGACACCGTCCGCGTGTTGCGCGGCGCGTTTCCCAAATTGCCCATCATCGCCGGCAACGTCACGGGCGCGGCGGGCGTCGAGTATCTCGCTGAATGCGGTGCGAACGCCATCAAAGTGGGGCAGGGGCCGGGCTCGATTTGCACCACGCGCATCGTCGCCGGGGTTGGCATACCGCAGATGACGGCGCTTTACGTTTGTTCGCGCGCGGCGGCGAAGAAAAAAGTTTCCATTCTGGCCGACGGCGGGATTGTGAAATCCGGCGACATTGTGAAGGCACTGACGCTTTCACAAGCGGTGATTTGCGGCGGCATTTTTGCCGGTTGCAACGAAGCGCCCGGCGACGTCATGGAAATCGGCGGCAAACTTTACAAGCAATATCGGGGCATGGGCAGTTTCGCGGCGATGAAGGCCGGCTCGGCGGCGCGTTACGGCCAGCCGGCGAACCCGACGCAGAAAGTTGCGCCCGAAGGCGTCGAGGCGCTCAAGGAAGCGTGCGGCTCAGTGGACCGCGTGCTGGCGCAACTCATCGGCGGCATCCAGTCCGGCATGGGTTATCTCGGCGCGGCAAACCTCACGCAACTCCATGACAAGGCGCGTTACATCCGTGTCAGCCCCGCCGGCATGCGCGAAGCCGCCCCGCACGACGTGGTGGAACTGAAGACGGGGAACTGAAAAATTGGGGTAATGGAGTGTTGGATTGATGGAGTGTTGAAATAAGACTGCCGCTTTTGTGTCCTTCCCATTACTCCATTACTCCCAAACTCCATCACTCCGCTTTTTGTTAAAACACAATCGGCTCGTTTAGTTTGCCGCATTGCGAGCAACGCGAACGGTCCACGTCCGCATCATCGGTGTAAACGTAACCGCAATTCTGGCAGCGAAAAATCCGGTCCTCCGTGTGCGTCGGGCCGAAGCGGCGGCGGCGCATTTCGGAATAGATTCCCAGACCACACAGCGCGCCGAGCAGCAAGGCCACATAAATCACAATCAGCGTGGGAATGCTCATGTTATGGAATGACCGGCGCGTTCGTCGCAGGTGGCGGTACAGTGTGCCAGTTGAAAATCATCCGGCCAACGGTCAAGTGCGATAACGGGGTGAAGCGCACGGCGCGGGCAAGTTCGAGCGCGCGCTGGTCGGCTTTTTCATACTGATCGGCGGCGGTAAAACCGCTGTCGGGAGGGAGCAAAACGGTTGAAACGACGTTGCCCGCCGCGTCCACGAGCACCTGCACTTTGCTTGGCGCAATCACGTCCGCATACGGCCAGTTCGTCAGGTTGATTGGTGAAGGCAACTGTCGTTGGGCCAGTTCGCCTTCGACGCGCAACGTGGAATTTTGCGCGAGCGCAGGTTCAACCGGCAACCCGGGCGCGCTGAGTTTAAGCGGCGGTTTTAATTGAAGTTCAAAGCCCGCGAAATGATTGGTCTGCATGAATTGATTAAACGCCAGCCCCAGCTCATCCACGGACAATGACAGCCAGTTCGTCGGCGCGGTCCAACGGAACGATGGTTGTTTCAAAGCGGCCGTTTGCAGCCAGAGGGCGGACGCAAAATCTTTCTGATGTGGCAGCGCAAAGAGCGTGGGGTCGTTCAGCGCCAGCCATTCGCTGGAATCATCCGCGAGCTTGAGCGTCGGAACATTTTTCACCGGGCGCGGAACAATTTGTTTTCGCCCGCCAAATACGAAAAGCAATGCGACATGCGCGGCGAAAACAAGCGCGACAAGCGTCAACCACCGCTTGCGCGTCCAATGGCTTTTGCGTTGCGGTTCCAGCTCCGGTGTGGTCTCGGTCGTCCCCGCAAGTCCGGTCGGATGCGGTCCGGCGGAAGCGGCGTTCATGGTTCGGCGGGCATGGTGACGGGGCGCGGCAACGTCGCGAGCAGCGCGTTTTGGATGCCGGCATCGCGCGCGAGCAACGCCAGATGAATCAACTGGTCTTCCGTCACGGTTTTGTCGGCGTGGATGACGAGCGTGAGTGGCGCGCGGGAATTTTTCACCGCGTTGCTCAAGCTGGAATTCAATTGCGCCTCGCTGACAATTTGATTCGCAAAATAAAACCGCCCGCCGGAGTCAACCGCCACGGCCACGGTCGGCTTGTCAATGCCCGGCAAATCGCCGGCAACGGGTGGTTGAAGCTGCACCCGCAATCCCTGCACCGGCAGGAGCGCGCCGAGCAGCAGGAAAATCACCAGCAGAAAAAAGACCGCCGCGAACGGTGCCAGGTCAAACGGGCTGCGCAGCAGCCGGGAATTGCGTGGAAATTTCATGACGGTTTGCCGTTGCCGTTCTCGGTGACAATGTTGACGATTTCGGCGGCGGTGCGTTCCATGTCGAGGACGATTTTGTTGATCCGGCTGACGAGATAATTGTAGCCGGCGTGCGCGGGGATGGCCACGGCGATGCCCGCCGCCGCGCAGATGAGCGCATGCCAGATACCATCGGCAAGCGAATGTTCGCCGCTGATGTGCGCGTAAAGGCCGTCGGCTTGCAATTGCTTGAAAGTATCCATGAAACCGAGGATGGTGCCCAGCAAACCCAGCAGCGGCGCGATTTGAGCGATGGTGGCGAGCAGATCCAATTTCTCTTCGAGCCGCGGCACTTCGGTGAGGCCGGCTTCCTCGACCGCCTCGCGCACGCGGTCGCGTCCGCGATCGCGGTTGAGGATGGCGGTTTTGACGATGCGCGCGACCGGGCCGGGCGTGGCGTCGCAAATGGAAATGGACTCGACGACGTTGTCGCGCTTGAGCACGGTGCGGACGCCGTTGAGGAATTCGGCGGAATTGATTTGCGAGCGGTGGCAATACAGCACGCGCTCGATGAAGGTGGCGAGGGCAATGGCCGCGGCGAGCATAATCAGCCAGATCACCGGGCCGCCATGGGTCAGAAGCGTTGGCATGAAGTTTTTATAGGCGGTCAGGCGACAGGTGACAAGTGGCAAGTGATACGTGAAGCGGGATGTGTGATGGAAACAGGTTCACGTTCAGCAATGCTTTGAGCTTCTTGCCAGCTTGTTGGGGCAAAACCCGAAGCCCGAAGCCCGAAGCCCGACAACCGCCCGGAAGACGGTCTGGCCTTCGGATTTCGGGCTTCTTTCGGAACTCGGATTTCGGCTTTCGGATTTATGTCGCGCCTGCAACTTCCATCTTTGTTTGGAACAATCCTGTTTTATGTTTTATGCCTCACGTTTTCGGCTTGCTTCCCGCCTGCTGCCAACGAATGCTTCGCGCATGGAAAAACCCGACCAATTCCGCGAATTGTTCCGCATGCAAAAAGCCCTCAACGAACGCATCGGCGTCAAGACCGGGGGCCTGAGCGAGGAGGAAAAAACCAGGTGGATTTTGAATTATTGCCGCGCCATGACGCAGGAAATCGCCGAACTCACCGACAGCGTGCCGTGGAAATGGTGGGCGAAGTATCAGGAATTCGACGACCAGAACGCGCGGGTCGAGGTTGTTGATCTTTTTCATTTTCTCATCAGCCTCGCGCAGGTGCTGGGCATGAGCGCCGACGATGTGTTTGCCGCTTACGTCAAAAAGAACGAGGTGAATTTCAAGCGTCAGGACAGCGGTTACACGGCCAAGGACGAGCACGATTCCAAACACATTTGAATTGAACGCCGTGTCTGCCAAACTCAAAACTTCCGCGAGAAATGTCCCGCCGCGCTGGCGCAAGGAAGTGGAGCGCATCCTCATCACTGACGGGCAGATCGCCCGGCGCATCCGCCAGATGGCCCGCGAAATCGAGCGCGATTTTCGCGGACACGAAATGGTCGTGGTTTCATTGCTCAACGGCACGGTCATGTTTCTGGCGGATTTGGTCCGCCACCTTTCACTGCCGTTGCGTCTGGATTTCATGGGGGTGTCGAGTTATGGTGCAGGCACAGAATCGGGTGATCTGGTTTTCACGAAGGAGTTGCGGCTGGATGTGCGCGGTCGCGACGTGCTGCTGGTGGATGACATACTCGACACCGGCAAAACCATGAGCCGCGTGCTGCCGAAAATCCGCGTGCTCAAACCGCGCCGCATCAAGATTTGCGTGCTGCTCGACAAGCCCAGCCGCCGGACGGAAGACATCGAGGCGGATTACGTCGGTTTTCAAATCCCCGATTTTTTTGTCATCGGTTACGGGCTTGATTTTGCCGAGCGTTATCGCAACCTGCCGTTCGTAGGCGTGCTGCATCCGCACATCTACAAACAAGCCTGTAAACAAGTTTGCAAAAAATAAATGGACCTCAAACTCATCAGCTTTCTCGGCTGGTTCACGATGATCGCGGTCGCATGGGCGATTTCCTACAACCGCAGACTGTTTCCCTGGCGCACGGTCGTCTGGGGTGTCGGACTGCAACTCACGCTGGCCCTGCTGATTTTGAAAACGCCCTGGGGCGGCGCGCTTTTTGATTTCGCCGGCAAAGTCATCCAGAAGCTCATCCAATTTTCCAACGAAGGCTGCAAATTCGTCTTTGGCCCGCTCGCGGATGAAAATCTGCTCGCGGAAAAATTCGGTCCGGGCAATTCCGTCATTTTCGCCATTCTCGTCATGGGCACGATCATCATCGTCGCGAGCATTTCGTCGCTGCTCTATCACTGGGGCATTTTGCAGAAGGTCGTCCACGCCTTTGCGTGGGTGATGCGCAAGATCATGCGCACCAGCGGCAGCGAAACGCTTTCCGCCGCCGCGAACATTTTCATGGGCCAGACCGAGGCGCCGCTGATGATCCGGCCTTATGTCCCGCGCCTGACGCACAGCGAACTCATGACCATCATGGTCTGCGGCATGGCGCACATCGCCGGCGGCGTCGCGGCGGTGTATGCGGCCATGGGCATCCGCGCCGGCTACCCGAACACCGCCGGACATCTGCTCACGGCGTCCGTGCTGAATTGTCCCGCCGCGCTGATGATTGCGAAAATTCTCCTGCCGGAAACCGAGAAAAGCGAAACCGCCGCCAGCGCGCCCGCCACCGTGCCGCGCACCACGGCCAATTCCATTGACGCCATCTGCCGCGGCGCAGGCGACGGCTTCCAACTCGCGCTGAACGTCATCGCCATGCTCATCGCGTTCATCGCCATGATTGCGCTGGCGAATTACATCGTGACGTGGCCGCAAAATTATTTCGGCGCGGCGCATCCGGCGACATTGCAGAACATTTTCGGCTGGGTGAACGCGCCGTTCGCGTGGCTCATGGGCGTGCCGGCGCAGGACTGCTTGAGCGTCGGGCAAATTCTCGGCGAGCGCGTGGTGCTGAATGAATTCGTCGGCTACCTCGACCTCACGGCCAATGCGAAACAGCTCGCGCTCGACCCGCGCAGCTTCACGATTGCCACCTACGCGCTGTGCGGCTTCGCGAATTTTTCCAGCATCGCGATTCAGGTCGGCGGCATCGGCTCGCTCGCGCCGGAGCGCCGCAGCGAAATGGCCAAAATCGGTTTCCGCGCGATGTGCGGTGGCCTGCTCGCCGCCTACATGACCGCCTCGCTCGCGGGGTTTTTGTTGTAGGACAGGCATCTTGCCTGTCTCAAACTGATCATTCGCAAAATTTAGAGACAGGCTGGAAACCTGTCCGCGTTTGTTGGAGTTCACGCTTCAGCCTGTATCAATTCAGTAGGGGAGATGAAATTAACGCAAAGACGCAGAGATGCAGAGGCGCAAAGGGTGAAACTGAAATTTAGTTCAGAAAAACCAAGGCACTATTCAGGGACCCGTTGCGGAGGCAATCCGACCCGGCGATTATGAATCTGTAGCGGCGGTCGGCAGACCGCCGGAAATTTCCATCCGCTTTGCGGGTTGCCGGCTTGCGGCCGAAAGCCGCTATGCCGACAAATATTCAAACTTGCCGTTACGAATGGAGCGTCGTAAATTAATGCCATGAGTAAAGTGGAAGAAATAGAACAACTCATCGAGCAACTTCCGGCGGAAAATATTGCGGAACTTGCCGCGTGGATGCAGCAGCGCGCAACGGCCATCCGCGACCACAGTGCTTTTCTGAACAGCTACGCTCCCGAGGACGAAGGGTTATACGATGACGCCGTCGCCCGGTGAAATCTGGCTGGCGGACATTCCGTTCACCGATGGCAGCGCCTCGAAAATCCGTCCCGTGCTCGTGCTCTGGCTGGATGCCGGTGACGCGGTGGTTGCAGCAGTGACTTCGGCTGCAACGCGTTCTCCCAGCGACGTGTTGTTGCAAAACTGGCAGTCGGAAGGTTTGCGCGTCGCGTCCACTGTCCGCCTGTCGCGTCTGGATTGCCTGGAACAAAATTTGTTGCGCCGCAGGTTGGGCGCGCTTTCAAGCGGCGACGCGCAACGCATCAAACAAATCTGGGCAAATCAAATTCAACTGCGCTTTTAAAAAGGCAAACAGACTTTGTCTGGTTTATTGAATCAATCCCCAAGAATCCTGATCTCATTGCGGAGCTGCTTAAATTCGGAACGAAGATAAAATCGGATGAAGGCGGTTTGAGAATTGCAGGAGACGACGTGCTTGTCGTGCCGAAGCCGTGCGAAGGCAGAAGGAGTCTCTAACTCCTCTTTAATTTGAGCCTCGTCACCTTGGCTCCTACACCGGCCAGAAAAGCCGTGCGGATTACCACCCGCGACGACGGATTGATTAAAAATGCCAACGGCCACAGCGAGGCCGGGCCGATGCCGGATTGGCCAGCCCTGCCGGAACTGGGGCGGGCGCAGTCCAAGTTGTAATGGCGTAAAGATCAGGACTGACCCGTTTCAGGCGAACTTTTTCTTACTTCTTTGGTATAAATTTCTGCAAAACAAATGCCGGGCTGACGACTGGTCGCCATGCGCGTTCGCCTTCGAGCAAAATTGAATCTTTGACAAGACCGACTAGCCGACCTTCCGCCGTAAAAACCGGAGCGCCGCGATGCTGAATATGGCTAGAAACAGGAGTCAAAACGAATTGAAAAGCGCTTTGGGGCTTATCAAATTTCATTGAAAAGGCGACATCTGCGGAATCGAACTGAAAATCATGTCCTATTCGATAATCCTGCGAGTTGTCAGCGGAATGTAATATACCAACCCGTTCTCCAACAAACGGCACATTTCTAAATCGGACGTTGGTCTGCAATGGTTCGGTGAAAAATTCAGCAATGTCTTTGTCATATTTGTTTAACAATTCTTTCGTGTAACTATCATCAATCGTTCCAATTTCGATAGCAACGAGGTTTCCAACATCAAATTTATCCAAGATAGTAAAAGAAGCCATACCACGTCGTGTGTGGACTACAGGTAAACCTCCTCTTTGCGCTCCGATTTCAGTAGCCCAATCGACAACATCCGAAATTGTTAGTGCGATCTTCGGCGCAACAAAACAACAGTAACCAGTATCAACAAAACGCTTATCGCCATCCCAAACGAAGCCAATCTCACAGGTGCGCCAGTAAAATTCCGCGGCAGCAAGCGAAAAACCTTCGCGTTGTTCCCCACCGGTTCGTGCCGGAGAATCTTTCCGATTAATTGCTTCTTGAAGCCGTAGTCTTACTTCAGCTTGCACATCAACGACACGATTCAGCGCAACAAGTCTTTCTTTCCATTGTTTTACGGACTCTTGGGTAATTACACCACGATGGTAAAGAGCATGGCAGGTAGGACAAAGCGCGAGTAGATTGCTTGGTTCATTCCCACCCCCCTTGTAAACTTCCACGATATGATGAACGTCAATGGCGAGAGTCGTATGGCAGGTAGGCACTGCACAACGATAACCTGCTTCTCTTAAAACCGCATCGCGTTCTTTATCAGAGATGGGTTTTCGCTCGGCCATAAATCACGCCTTTGCGTAAACCTCCGCGCCTTTTTCCACGAATTCTTTCGACTTCGCTTCCATGCCCTTTTTCAGTGACTCTTCCTCGGCGATGCCTTGTTTGGCGGCGTATTTGCGTTCAGCTTCGGTGGTTTTCATCTCGCAGGTGCAGTTTCTTAAATTTCCCACGCAATGGCAACCCGTTTTGCCATCCTGTCCGCGTTCGTGAACCCGGCTTGATTTACCCTCATCCGGCCTGCGGCCACATTGATGCCGGGCCGGGGCCGGATTGTCCAGCCCTGCCCGAGCTGGGGCGGGCGCGGACACAATTGGAATGGCGCAACTATTCAGAACCCCTTTCCCAGCACCGCGCGTCCCGTTCCAACTTGACCACGTCGCCATGTTGACTGGGCAACAAAGTTTGTTTAATTTCCGGCATGGTCAAGAAAGTCGCAACGACAGATAGAGCGGGCAATCCCTTACTCGCTGCCAACTCGCAGTTCTTCAAGCGCACTGGCAAAATTGTCCGAGCGTTCACTGTTCGCAAGATTCTGTATGAAGAAATTGGAATGAAGCCAGCATGAAGCTTACTCTTTATCCAACGCCGATTCCATTAAAGGATTTGCAATCTATTCAGCAAATGTTGGCAAAGGATGATCTTATTTCTTCGGCATTTCCACCGGCGAGAATAAATGTTTATGACTGCTTCAGTTTTCTCCAGCAAAAGGATTTATATGGCATTGATACATATTTTATTCTTGATAGAAATATTTTCACTCGCATTGTTTCACTTGCTCGCGGAGAAGGAGTGCCCCAAAAAAAGGAGGCAGAAAATGCCTATCGTATTGCTGCTGGTGCATTAGCCTTCTTCCAGTGTTGTAACGCTTTGGTCGAGCCTTGTATGCCTCTTTTGGAAGAGGCTAGTATCGCCAACGAAGAACTCCGATTATTTCGCAAGGCAGATAATATCGCGCCTCAACATTTTGCAGACATTGCGCTTGGCAGAAGCGACCGATTAGAACCGCAATTAACAAATAAATCAGAATTGGATGAAAATGAAAAACTGCCTGAACTACCGATGTGGTGGACAATTAACTACGCTTTGGCCTTAAAACTGGCGATGCTAGAATTGGAATCGGTTAGCCAAAGAACAAAACTAGAACGGTTTTTTAAATGGTTGCACGAAGATTATGTTTGGAGCGCCTCTGCTGTTCTTTTTGCAGCCGTTTATTTTAGCCCAAAACGGAAGCGTGGAATGCTGAAGCGATTACGCGCCAAAGACAGGGGAATAGCACTAAATGGAATCAAGAACGCTGTTTGGGATATGACCCTTTTAACTATGTGGAGTGGTAATTGTCATTTTGCGCGGGGCACTAAAAAGATTTGGTTTTTGTGCAGCCGAGATGAAGCGGTCAAAATGATTGCCAGATCGCTTGTGTCAACGGAAGCAAGTGCTGAAAGAGGTAAACAAATCTTTGTAAATTATTGGGGACAGCATGACGGAGACGCGCTCGACAAATATTACTGGCAGCTAACCGCTAAACTCAAAGACCCTGAACGTCGCATAATGCGTGTTCCAACATCTGATCCAATCTGGTCACAAATTCCTCAAGAACTAGAACGCGCGTTTTCGCAGCAGGTTATTCAGGCTTGAGTTGGTTTGAGCCACATTTGCTTAAATAACTTTCGCCAACCCCAATTGGCACCCATGACGGATCACGCTGCGAGCCGTCATCTCCATTTTCCAGCTTGAAAGCTTCCCATGCTGCTTTCCGGCGCGGGTCTTCACTGTAAAACTGCTCCAGCCAAGTTGTGACATCCTCTTTTGACGACTGCATCAAATCAGTTTTATTCCAAAATCGCAAAATCATCATCTGGCGAGGGGTTGGCTGCTGTCTTGCCAACAGTTGTTTAATGGTCTCGGCTGCCGCCGCATGAGTGAGGTCTGCCGATGGATTTCCGCCAAGATCACGAATGTATTGAAGCTGCCCTTCAGTTGCTTTGACCGAATGTAGTAACTTATCAATCAATTCTATAGCTGTAAAACGTGTTAAGCCTGACGGCGGATTAACACCGAGCGCGCGAATATACTCAATCTGCTTTTCAGTCGGCTGATGGTATAGTTCTTCTTTTAGCCTGTATGCTGCTTCTGCTGTTATGTCCCGTGACGGTTTTCCTCCAAGTAATCGAATGTAGTCATACACACCTTGGCTCACTGGCGCGTTGCTTCGCAACTGACCTTCAACCTCAAGCCGCTTTGCAACAATCGGCTCTCGAATATGCTTTGGCAAAACTCGTTCAATTGCGGTTTGCAGTTCCAACGCTATCATCATTTCAGGAATCGTCTTCGTGGTTAATTCTCCGTTAGACAAAACCAGCCTTGATGTGTCCAAGAGAAAATAGAATGCGGGAATTTCAGAATCAAATTTTGGTTCCAACCAGTTGGCCAACCTGCGCGCACCATGATCGGTAATAAAGCCGTCTTTTTCGATTTCAACCAACAAGGCAATTAATTCTTGGACAATTGGAATCTCGCACTGCGCGCTAGTCAGTGTGACTCTTTCACCCTCATCCATCCATTGCGACCTAGACTTGTTTATTGCTTCTTTCAACTTGTTAGATTTTCGCCATAATTTATTAAGTTGTCCTTCAGTCAGCACTTGTGGTTTTTCGTTTTGTTCGGAATCCACGTTGCTTAACATTTTCGGTGGAGGTTTTACTTTAAGTTCGCAAATAGGCGCAATTGTATTCTTGTTCGCTGCGACAAAATGCGCCGGAAGCGGCTCGTCACTTACACCTGCTCTGCCGTCTTTTAATGGTGAACCTCTATACCATTTTTCCCGTTTAGTATTGACTTTATAATTGCTCCAGTCGGGGAATACATGCCACAACAAATCATGACAACCAAGACTAGACATCTCTCCTAAAATTTTCATTTGCCCATTTTCAACCATAAACCACCTGCATTCGTTAAACCGCGATTTTATTTCTGCGTGTCTGATATACCAACAATAGAACCCTTCTGGAACTTCAAACATACAATGGTTCACTCTGTCTATGCGGGTGCATTCAAGCATTGGGATATAGGCATATTCGATAGCGGTTACTTCTTTGCGGTCGTGGTCTATTTGCAATCCAACAGCTCCCATTTCGCATAGCTGGTGGACATACATTTTATGATTTCCGACAGCGTCAATGATAACGGGCGCCAGGGTAATGTTTGTCAGATTCGTTGGTTTGAAGATAACTGGCTTGAAAAGTGTTGTTTTCCAGCCACAGTGCGGACACGATACAACGCAATTTTCATCCGTAAGCTTAGTCTCGTCAAACTTGATAGGTTTCCGGCAGCCTTGGCAAAGACATTTCGCCATTACAATTCCAGAATCTTTCGCAGCTTGATCGGTTTTAACCGGCTTATCGCCGGGTGTTTCCATAATCGGACGCTGGCGAGCGTCACCGCAGTCGTAAGGCAAATGCTCGACGCGCGAAATTATCGTTTCTTC
Source organism: Verrucomicrobiia bacterium (assembly GCA_049692125.1). GTDB lineage: Bacteria > Verrucomicrobiota > Verrucomicrobiia > Limisphaerales > UBA11358 > UBA11358. Next base: position 108,975 of record JBAVOO010000090.1, read on the forward strand.
TATCGCAATATCACCACAAAAAAACCCCTCGCGTCTTCCGGCGTTTGCGGTGGCAATGGCCGATGGTTGTTGTGCTGTCAAGATTTCAGTCTGTGCGGTTGGAATAAAGATTTTCGTTTCCATGCCACAGTGCGGACACGGCACGAGGTTGTTTTCCTCCGCAAATTTGTTTGCATCAAATTCAATATGGCCGTCGCAATGCTGACAATTGCAAACAACATAGCGGGGCGCAGGTTGATTAATTGGCTCGCTCATTGTTACACATTCAAACGCTCATTATCCCGTTCGTCCATCCCAAACTGATTTTGGCAGCGGCGGTTGGCTCGCCCGGCTGCATCGCTGCGCCATCCACGGACGCGGATTTATAGGCTTCGGCAAAAACTTCAAAAGTATCGCCCCGGACTTTTTCCTCCGTCAGCGCGGCGATGCGCGTCTCAAGCTGGGCAAAGCTGGGTGCTGCCGGCGAATAGTTGGCTGTGAACAAATGCCGCCGCTTTGAAGTGCTTTGCCTTTGGCATGACCACAAAATTAAGCCGATTGAACGGTGCGGACAATTTATTTATGCTCAACTCATGCCCGTCACGCTGCCGCAACTTACGCGTCGCGAATTTCTGAAACGCGCCGCGCTCGCCGGTGTTGGCATGGGACTCGTGGAACTCGTCCCTCCGAAAAGCCAGGCCGGACTGTTTGGCAAGTCGCGGGACAAAAACACGTTCGCCTTTTTTTCCGACACGCACATCGCGGCGGATGCCGCGTTGAAACACAGCAATGTCAACATGGCGGACAATCTCGCCGCTTCCGTGCGCGAACTCGCCGCATGGCCGGTGCAGCCCGCCACGGTCATCGTCAACGGCGACCTCGCGTTTGAGTCCGGCCGGCCGGAAGATTACGTGACGTTCGGAAAGTTGATCGAACCGGTCCGCGCGCTGGCGACAATTCATCTTTCACTCGGCAACCATGATGAGCGCGAAAATTTCTGGCAGACATTTCCGCGCGATGCGGTGAAATTAAAAGCCGTTCCGCTAAAACAGGCGACGGTTTTCAGCAGCGACCGTGCGAACTGGTTTTTGCTCGATTCACTGGAGGTCACCGACACTGCGCCCGGCGAGGCCGGCTCCGCGCAGCTTGACTGGCTGGCGCGCGAATTGGATTTGCGCCCGGACAAACCGGCCCTGGTTGTTTGCCATCACAACCTGCAGGCGCCCGGCGGCACGACGGGTTTGAAGGATTCGGCGGCGTTGGAGGAATTATTCGCGTGGCATCGGCAGGTGAAGGCGTTCATCTTCGGTCACACGCACAACTGGCACGTGGAGCAGCATCCGAGCGGCGTGCAGCTCGTCAATCTGCCGCCCACGGGTTACGTCTTCAAGGAAGGCCGTCCGAGCGGCTGGGTGCGGGCCACGCTCGCCCGCGACGGCGCGGAATTTGAACTGCGCAGCCTCGACCCGCAGCATCCCGAACACGCGCAGGTAAAGCAGGTGCAGTGGCGTGAGGGTTGAAAGTGGTGGTGGGGCGAGCGTCCTCGCGAGCCGGCTTTGACTCGAAATAACGAAGCAACGGCGGCTCGTCAGGAGCCTCGCCCCACCGGTTGGCGGCTCGTTAAAAAAGCAGGAGACGACGTAAGGAGTCTCTAACTTGTCTTTTAAAACCCGAAGAAATTTGAGACTCGTCACCGGTCTTCGCGCCGAATGCTACGACCCGGCAGGCCTCGTCTCCTACAAAGAAAGATTTTTGAACGGGCTGTTAGGTTGAACCGATTCTTGATTAGCGTCCGCCGGTCGGCTAATTTGCATTCGTCAGTTTTTATGGCATTGCTTAACGACAATTATCTCAAGCTGAAGGCCGGTTATCTTTTTCCTGAAATCGGCCGGCGTGTGAAGGTATTTTGCGACGCAAACCCCGAGGCGGCCCAACGCCTCATCCGTTGCGGCATCGGCGACGTGACCGAACCGCTGCCGCCCGCCGCCATCGCTGCGATGCACCGGGCCGTGGATGAAATGGCTGTGCGCGAGACGTTCAAAGGCTACGGTCCGGAGCAGGGCTATGAATGGCTGCGCGCCGCCATTGCCAAAAATGATTTTCGCGACCACGGCTGCGACGTGGCCGACGACGAGATTTTTGTCAGCGACGGCACGAAATGCGACACGGGCAACATCCTCGACATCTTCGGCCACAAGAACAAAATCGCCGTCAGCGACCCCGTTTATCCGGTTTACGTGGACACGAACGTGATGGCCGGCCACACCGGCGAGGCCAACGAAGCTGGGGCTTACGCGAAACTCGTATATTTACCGTGCAAACCAAGCAACGGTTTCATTCCCGAACCGCCGAAGCGGCACGTGGACGTGGTTTATCTTTGCTCGCCGAATAATCCGACCGGCGCGGCAGCCAATCGTCCGCAACTCGAAGCGTGGGTGAAGTACGCGCTGGAACACAAGACCGTCATTTTATTCGACGCGGCCTACGAGGCTTACATCACCGACTCCAATCTGCCGCATTCGATTTACGAGATTCCCGGCGCGCGCAACTGCGCCATCGAATTCCGCAGTTGCTCGAAGAACGGCGGATTCACCGGCGTCCGCTGCGCGTTCACCGTGGTGCCCAAGTCGCTCAACGCGCAAACGAAATCCGGCGGGTTCCAGCCGCTGCATCCGCTCTGGCTGCGGCGCATGACGACAAAGTTCAACGGCGTGAGTTACATCGTGCAGCGCGGGGCGGAGGCGCTTTATTCGCCCGAGGGCAGGGCGCAGGTGCAGGCGCTCATCGGGCATTATCTCGGCAACGCGAAAATTTTGCGCGCCGGGGCGAAAAAAGCCGGACTGAAGGTTTTCGGCGGTGTGAACGCGCCTTACCTCTGGGTGAAAGCGCCGAAAGGCGTCACGAGCTGGCAGGCATTCGACAAAATTCTCGGCGAAGCCAACGTCGTCATCACGCCCGGCAGCGGTTTCGGCTCGAAAGGCGAGGGGTATTTCCGCATCAGCGCCTTCAACAGCCGCGCCAACGCCGAGGAAGTTGCCCGCCGTTTGCCGGCATTGAAGTGGTAAATTCTGACGTAGCGGCGGCTCGGCAGAGCGCCGCAAACTGTGCGGGAATTCAGATGGCGGCTTTCTCCCGAAAGCCGCTACGCCCCATTTTACCGTAGGAGACGACGTGAGGAGTCTCATTCTGAAAAATCCGCAATCCGCAATCGCCAATCCGAAATTGAAATGAGTCTCGTGACCTCGACTCCTACAAAAGCGGGGGTGCTGGTGATGGTTTATTGAGTAGCAGCCAAATTAATCATTTCCAATCAGCCGCAATTCTGATGGATTGCAATTTGTGAACATCGTTGTCTGGTTAACGTTGGGACTGATTCCTGCCCGGCTGGCGGCGGAACTCTGGCTCGCCTCGCTCAACCGCCGCCATGTGCTTGCGCACGCCGATAAAATGCCGTCGGCTTTCCAGGGGATCATTGACGAGCCGACTTATAAAAAATCCATCGCGTACACGCTGGCCAAAGGCCGGTTGGGAAACATTGAAGGCACCGGCAACACCGCAGTCTTGCTGGTCGTTCTATTCAGCGGTGTTTTGCCGTGGGCGTTTCATCTTTTCTCCCACGGGCTGGGCCAGTCGGCGTGGGCAATGGCGGCGTTTTTGTTTGCAGTGGGTCTGGCGATGTCGCTGCCCGGTCTGCCGTTCAGCTGGTTTTCACAATTCCGGTTGGAGGAGAAATTCGGGTTCAACACCATGACGCCAAAAATCTGGTGGATGGACCTGCTGAAAGGGCTGTTGCTGGCGTTGGCACTCGGCTATCCGCTGCTGGCGCTCATCTTGAAGATTGTCCAATGGACGGGGCTATGGTGGTGGCTGTGGGCTTGGGGCACGGTGCTGGCATTTCAACTCCTCATGAGCGTGCTCGCGCCGGTTTTGATTCTGCCGCTGTTCAACAAATTCACACCGCTGCCGGAAGGCGACCTGCGCGAACGGCTGCTCGATCTGGCGAAGCGGACCCAATTCCGCGCTCAAAGCATCCAGTTGATGGACGGCAGCAAACGTTCGCGGCATTCGAACGCGTTCTTCACCGGTTTCGGACGGTTTCGGAAAATTGTGCTGTTCGACACGCTGGTTCAGCAACTGACCGGGCCGGAACTGGAAGCGGTGCTCGCGCACGAAATCGGCCACTTCAAAAAAAAGCACATTCCGAAAATGCTGGCCTTCTCGGCGGCCGGCTCGCTCGCCGGTTTTTATCTCGTCTCTGTTCTGGCCCGGCAGGCATGGTTTTACCGCGCGTTCGGTTTTGAACCGGGAAACGTTGCGCCGGCGCTGCTGTTGTTTGGGCTGCTGGCGGGGACGGTCACGTTCTGGTTTTCCCCGCTGATCCATTGGTGGTCGCGGCGTTACGAATATCAGGCCGACGCCTTCGCCGCGCGGGTGATGAGCGGGGCGCAATCCTTGATTGGCGCGCTGCGCAAGCTGAACGAGAAGAATTTAAGCAATCTCACGCCGCATCCCAGCTACAGCGGATTTTACTATTCGCATCCCACGTTGCTGGAACGGGAGCAAGCGTTGGCAGGGAGGTCCGTTTCACCGGTGCTTTGTCGAAACTTGTAGAAGACGACGTAAGGTGTCGCTTACTCTCAGGAGCCAAAAACTGAAGACCGAAATCCGAGTTCCGAAAGAAGCCCGAAGACCTAAATCCGAACGACAGACTTGTTCGCACCAGGCATTCCAGATTCGGAATTCGGATTTCTTTCGGGTTTCGGACTTCAGACTCGCGCCCTTCAATGACCTGCGAATTTGTTTGGAGAAACCTTGGCGGAGAGGCCTGGATCAGGATAAAAGGCGCTTAAAAAGCTTGCTTTGTCCGCATTCCGGTGTATTATCAGGCCGAGGCCAGTCGTCATGGATACCAACAATGGCACACCTCGCAAAAGGCACGTCCTGATCGTGGACGACGATATTCAACTCGCTTGGTCCCTAAAAGAATCCCTTGAAAGTGACGGCTACGAGGCAACGATTGTGCCTGATGGCGCGCTGGCGTTGAAGTTCGTCCTCCAGCACCACCTTGATGCCGTGGTTTGCGATCTCCAGATGTCCGGCGTTGAAGGCGACCTGTTGTATGCCACGGTTGGACGCACGAATCCGTTGCTGGCCCGGCGGTTTGTTTTCATCATCGGGCTGGATGCCCGCCCCCAGTTCCAGAAATTCATTGATTCCGTTGAGTTGCCGGTGCTGTACAAGCCGGTGGCGCTGGATGCCCTGCGGGGCGAAGTGGTGCGCGTGGCGGAGCAGAGTTGAACCGGGCTGGAATTCAGTGAAGAGTTGGTAGGGCGGTCGCTGCCGCGCCGCCCTGATATTGGGGCTGCGGAGCACCGCAGACCTGCCTTGCCAAATTAACCATTGGCAATTAACCCGCAGGTCTGATATACAAACCGTCCGCTTTTTGTTTAGGCGGCTGAAAATTTAACCAAAAATAATTTATGTCACAGCATCGCAGTCTGCGCGCGGCGTCCACCTTGGGAGGCAAGCGCAATGTCCTCAAGCGCTTCGAGCGCACCGAAATCCTCAAGAAACGTGGCCAGTGGAAGGACGGCGACCGCATCACCGGCCTCCGTAAAACCAAACCCAACGTGTAGCAAAAATGTCGAATAACGAATGACGAATGGAACGCCATTCGTCATTTGGTATTCGTCATTCCGCTCTGTGGTTCGTTTACAAAAGTTCTTAGCCGACGCCGGCGTGGCTTCGCGCCGCGCGGGCGAACAAATCATTCTGGCCGGGCGCGTCAGTGTCAACGGCCAGTTGGTGCGGCTGCTCGGAACCAAAGTTGATCCCCTCCATGACGAAGTGACGGTGGATGGCCGGCCGGTTCGCGCCAAACGCAAGCTTTACGTGGCTTTGCACAAGCCGGCCGGCTGTGTTTGTTCGCAACGGGATGAGCTGGGACGTCCGGCCATCCACGATTTATTGCCAAAAGAGTGGCAAAATCTGCATTCCGTGGGCCGATTGGATTTCGACAGTGAGGGGTTGATTTTTCTGACTAATGATGGACAATTCGCCTTGCACCTGACCCATCCGCGCTACGGCGTCCGCAAAAAATACGTGGCCACCGTTGAAGGCCGGGTGGACAAGGCGATGCTCGGGCAGTTTACGCGCGGTGTGTGGCACGCGGGCGAAAAGCTCCGGGCGCTGGCGGCGCGGCTCGTTTCAGCCGGTCGCGCGCGGAGCGTGGTGGAGTTGGAACTGGGCGAAGGCAAAAACCGCGAGGTGCGGCGATTGTTTGAATCGCAGGGTCTGGCGGTGAACCGGTTGCAGCGGACGCAGATTGGCAAAATCAAACTAGGCGAGTTGAAACCGGGCCGATGGCGGACATTGACAGAGACAGAAATAAGAACTTTACTTCAGGAAATATGAAAATGAATTGCTGGTTGACCTTGGGCGTGATGCTCGCGATGAGCGCGGTCGCGCAGGACAATACAAACACACTGCCTCCCATCCCCGCGCCGTCTCCGGCGGTCGCGCCTGCGCCCGGCACCCCGGCGCCGGCGGTGGAGCCGGCCCCAAGCGCGGCGCCCGTCAAACATAAGAAGCACAAGGCCGCCGCGCCCGCCAAGGCCATACCCGAACCGACGGTTGCGCTTGTTCCCGGTCCGGCGGAAGTGGCCGTCAACATTAATGCCCGCGGCCAGGCTGGCCTCAAGGGCGAAGTCGTTGCCCATTTGAAAAAGGGCGACGCGGTGACGGTTTTGGGCCAGATCAATTTGGATAAACACAAGGCCGATGAACCCGCGCAATGGGCGAAAATCGCCCTTCCCTCGAGCACACATGCCTGGGTCAAGTCCTCGTATATTGATGCCACGAGCAAGACCGTTTTGCCAAAGAAATTGAATTTGCGCGCCGGCCCGGGTGAAAATTACAGCGTTCTCGGCGTCATCGAGCGGGGCACGGCGGTGAATGAAATCACCGCCAAAGGCGATTGGATGCAAATTGATCCGCCCGGCAACAGCTATGCCTTTGTTGCCGCGATGTATTTGAAACAGGAAGCTCCGGCTCCGGCCCCTGCACCCGCGCCGACGCCGGTTCCCGAACCTCAAACGATGGCAACCGCCCCGTCTGAACCAACGGCGCCGCCCGTGCGCGTGGTGTCCCATGAAGGTGTCGTGCGCGGCGTGGTCAGCCCCGTCGCACCGACCAAATACGAATTGTATGACCCGGCGACGGGCGTTAATATTAATTATCTTTACACGACTTCACCGAGCCTCGACCTGAGCCGTTACGTCAGTATGCGGATTATTGTCACGGGCGAGGAGGGACTTGATGCGCGCTGGAAGGACACGCCGCTCATCAACATCCAGAGCATCCAGGTGATTTCCACAAATGCCGTCCCACACGTCATCTACCAAAGCCCCAGACAGTCACAACGTCATTGACGGCCGTGCCATTGCCGCGCAAATCCAGCGTGAATTGGCGCAGCGCGTCGCTGAATTGAACCAACGCGGGGTCCAACCGGGCCTCGCGTTCGTTCGTGTTGGCGAAGATCCGGCGTCCAGGGTTTATGTCGGTCGCAAGGAGAAAACCTGCGCCGAACTCGGCATTTTTTCCGAAACCCACGTTTTGCCCGCAACCGCGGGCGAAAGTGAATTGCTCGCGCTGCTGAAAAAGCTGAACACCGATTCGCGGCTGCACGGGATTCTGGTCCAGGCACCGCTGCCGAAACAAATTCGCGAATCAATCGTTTACCCGGCGGTTTTGCCGCAGAAGGACGTGGACGGTTTTCATCCGGTCAACGTCGGCAAACTGATGCTCGGCAACCCGACCGGCTTTCAACCCTGCACGCCGGCGGGCATCCGCGAATTGCTCGTGCGCTCGAATGTGAAAACCGACGGCGCGGAAGTGGTGATTCTGGGCCGCGGCAACATTGTCGGCAAACCGCTGGCCGCCATGCTCTGCCAGAAGGCCAAAGGCGCGAATGCGACCGTCACGATTTGCCATTCCGGCACACGCGACATTCCGGCGCACTGCCGGCGCGCGGACATTTTGATTGCCGCGATGGGCGTCGCCGAATTTGTGAAGGGCGACATGGTAAAGCCCGGCGCGGTCGTTATTGACGTGGGGGTGAACCGCGTCGCCGACCCGGACGCCAAAGGCGGTTCGCGGCTTGTGGGCGATGTGAATTTTGCCAGTGTGCAGCCGATCGCCGGCAAAATTACGCCCAATCCCGGCGGGGTCGGCCCGATGACCATTGCGATGCTGATGCAGAACACCGTGCGGGCAGCGGAATTGAATACAACCGGTTAAATGAGAGATTCGTTAAACAAGTGCTTGATTTCGATTCACAATTGACGAGTTATCCATTCAACCAGTCACTGATTTAACTTTTTAACTATTTAACAAATATATGGAAGCCACCCGAATTCTCCCCGATTTGCAAGCCTCGCTGCTGTGCGAAGAGGTCCGCCAGGAAGCCAACGGAAATTTTTTCATCATCGGCGTCGTCAATTTTCTCCGCGTGCCGCAACTGCCCATCGTGGCCGGCCGGCTGTGCGTGTTCAACCGCTGGACGGCGGGCATCGGCCAGTTCACCGAAAACGTCCGGCTCATCGCGCCCGACCAGACGACGGTATTGCGCAAGGGCGAAATGAAATTTGAATTGCGCGAGCCGGGGTTGCATTCGACCAACGTCATGGTCTTCAGCCAGGTCGAATTCAAAACCGCCGGCACCTATTTCATTGAAGTGCTCGTGGACGACGTGATGAAACTGCGTTATCCCGTGCCGCTGGTTCTCGCGCCGCCGCCGAACCCAAATCCGCCGCCGCCGCCAACAGAGGAAAAAAAGGCCTGATTTTCCAGCACAAGCTGAACAGGACGCAATCTGGTACCACAGCGATGTTTTCTCCCTCTCCGCCAACAGAGTTGGGGGAGAGGGCCGGGGTGGGCACGGGGCAAGGACATGGGTAACACAATGAGGCAAGGACATAGGTTACACTTTTCGACCTTTGGTCGGATGCTTGTGGG
>JBAVOO010000091.1:0-29353 GCA_049692125.1 Verrucomicrobiia bacterium
CGCGCATCGGATGCTTGTGGTCTCCGGCCTTCGGCCTACGCCCACAAGCATCCGACCAAAGGTCGAAAAGTGTAACCTATGTCCTTGCCTCATTGTGTTACCCATGTCCTTGCCCCGTGCCCACCCCGGCCCTCTCCCCGGTCGAGGCGGAGAGGGAGGAATTTTGCGGCGGCATCATTTGAATGAGACAAGTGTGCAACGGGTGATGAAGGCGGCGGTGGCCGTGGCGCGGATTGACAAGCGGGCGAGCTGCCACACGTTGCGGCATTCGTTCGCCACACATTTGCTGGAGGCGGGCTATGACATCCGCACGGTGCAGGAATTACTGGGGCACAAGGATGTGACGACGACGCAAATCTATACGCATGTGATGCAGAAGCCTGGGATTGGGGTGAAAAGTCCGTTGGATGGGATTTGAGTCCGTGTAAATCGCTTCGCCTCACGCGGCAGAAAACATTCAACATTCAACATCGAACTTCCAATTTGAAGACAAGTCTTCCGGCGGGGGCGCCGAAAGGGACAGGCGCGGCACCTGTACCACCTTGGGAGCCGGGACATCAAACATCGAATATCGAATATCCAACATCCAATGTGGACATCCGTAATACAATCCTGCAACTTCGCGCACGGACGACAAAGATTTGGACTGCGGTGGCAGAGCGCAGCGGCGACACCGCTTTCCGTAGGCAGCCAGTTGCATCCAAAAGCGGCGTGGCGCTTCACTTCCCGCCGCAGTCCAAAATCTGTGGTTGCGGCGTCAGCCGCGCTAGGTTTATCCCTGGTTGAAATGGGGTTTCGTGTAACTCGCCCCTCCGAAAGCGCGATTGTCATCTTCCCAGCCAGTGGGGCAGGAAGGTGGTCAAGGCGGGGAAATAAGTGATCAACAGGAGGCCAACGATGAGGACGCATTGCATGGGGAGGACGGCCCGCGAAACTTGCAGGACCGGTTTTTTGAAACGATAGGACGAAAGAAAGATGTTGATGCCGGCAGTCGGGGTCAACAGCCCCAGTTCCATGTTGGCCAGGAAAATGATGCCCAGGTGAACCGGGTCAATGCCGTAGGCCATGCCCAGCGGCACGATGATCGGCACCACCACCACAATCGCGGAATACATGTCCATCACGCAGCCCACCACCAGCAGGCACACATTCAGCGCGAGGAGGAAGGCATACTTCGAATGCACCGTCCCAGTGACCCATTCCACCGCGCGGCTGGGAACCTCGGCGTCAATCAGGTAATTGGTGAATCCCAGGGCCACGCCCAGAATGAGCAGCACACCGCCCACCAGCAGTCCACACTCAGCCATGACGCGCGCAACGTCCCGCGGCCCCTTGAAGTCGCGATAGAAAAAGGTCTCGACGACAAACGCATAAAAAGCAGTGACGGCCGCCGCTTCGACCGGGGTGGCGAATCCGCCAAAGAGCGCGACCAGCGCGACGACGGGCAGGAGCAATTCCCACCTGGCCGCCCAGACCGCGCGTCCCGCCTCGCCCCGGTCGAAGCCGCGGCGGATGCCGGTGTCTTTTGGTCCCAGGCGCAGGCCCAGCCAGATGGCCATGCCCACCAGCAGCACGCCGGGACCAAAGCCGGCGAGAAACATTTTTTCAATGGTCACACCGGCGCCCGTGGCGTTGGAACCGGCGACGATGGCGAAAAGAATCAGCGGGAGCGAAGGCGGGAACAGCAGCCCCAGGCCACCCGAACCGGTGAGGATTCCCAGGGTGGAACGCTCGGAATAACCCGCGCCCATCAGCACCGGCAGGAGCAGTCCGCCCAGCGCGAGAATGGTCACGCCCGACGCGCCGGTGAAGGAGGAGAAAAACGCGCACGCCAGGACGGTGACAATGGCCGGGCCGCCGCGGAATTGCCCCAACCAGGCCTGGAAAACCCGGATCAGCCGTTTGGAGGCGCCGCCTTCGGCGAGAAAATAGCCGGCCAGCGTGAACAGCGGGAGCGTCGGCAGGGTGGGGTTGGTCACCATCGAATAGTGCGTCAGCGAAATCGAGGCGATGGGTATGTCTTCACCCCAGAACAAAATCAGGGCCGCGCCGCCGAGCATGACAAAGATGGGCGCGCCGAGCACGACCGCCGCCAGGAGGGCCACCAATCCGGGCACCACCAGCCGGGCGGGTGACAGTGGCGGATGAAACCCGATCCAAATCATGCTTCCGGCCAGCAGCAACGCGACCAGCCGTCCGCGCCAGAGGTCCGCCGCGTGCCACAGCAGGCGCAGCGCAATGACGCCAAAGCCCAGCGGCATGATGAGTTGAACGGTCCACAGCGGAATTCCGTAGGCCAGAATTTTGCCGCCCCCTTTTTCCGACTGCACCAGTTGCAGGGCGGCCAGGCAGAGAAAAACGGTGATGCCCGCGGCAAAGGCGCTGCTGAAGACGCGGGCGAACGTCTGCCAGCGGCCGGTGAGGAAATTGGTCAGCGTCGAAAGGCTGAGCAGCCGGCGGTCGCGCGCGGCAACCATGCCGCCCAACAGGCCGATGATCAAAACCAGATGCTGTTGCAGGGCCGGCGCGCCGTTAAGGCCGCCGTGGAACAGTTTGCGTCCGACGATTTCGGTGAGGGGCAAAATCGTCAGGGCAGCCAGGGTCAGCGCGAGAAAAGAATTCTCGGCCTGCCGGAGCCAGCGTAAGCGGCCGGCCGGCTCCCGGGCCGGTTCGACCAGTTGGGAAACTGCAACGGACGTTTCGCTGGTCACTTCCCGGCTCCTTCTTGCGCGGCGCGGAATGTTTTCAACCGGCTCATGACCTCATCATAGATGTCAGCCGGAACAACCGTCCCGCGGATTTTGGGCCAGGCCTGCTCGACGGTCCGATCCCATTCGGCGTCGAGTTCCGGCGTCAACGTGTGGATTTTCAGTCCGCGTTTGCGCATCGCCTCGATGGATTCCACGTTTTCGCGCCGGCCGTCGGCCTTGATGAGTTTGCCGGCTTCCCGGGCTGATTTGCGCAGGACTTCCTGGGCCTCGGGCGAAAGGCTGTCCCAGGTTTTTTTATTGATGATGGCGGCGCCGACCAGCGGTGCCCAGTTCATATCGAGCATGTGCGGAGCGGCCGAGTCAACTTGCGTGGCCAGGGCGAACGTTGGCGGCAGGCACAAGCAATCAATCAATCCCGTCTGGAGGCCGGGCAGAATGTCGGCGACTTCCAGCGGGACGGCATCGCAGCCGACCGAGTGATAAAGCTCCAATTCGGCGGGACGGTTGGCTGAGATGAACAGCTTGGTCTTCCGGAGGTCATCGGGCGAAACCATGGGTTGCTTGGAGAAGAAGCGGACGAAGCCGGTATCGGACCAGAAGAGCACGACGAAGCCTTTTGCTTCCAGGCGTTTTTCGAGCATCGGCTGCAATTTCTCGCCGATGTAATCCACCTCCTCCAGTGTGCGGAAGGCCTTCGGGATGGTTTGAAGCCCGGCCACCGCCGGCTCAATTTCCGTGAGGCCCGTGGTCGTCACCAACGCGGCCTGCAACTGGCCCAGGCGCATGCGGCGCACCATGTCGGCCTCGCTGCCCATGGTGCCGTCGGGGTAAATCGTCAACTGCACCCCGCCGCCCGGCGCCGAGCGCCATTGTTCGCCCATGGCTTGAAGATGTTTGGTGTAGGACGATCCTTTCGGGGCCAGCGTCCCCATCCGCACCTTCACCGGTTCGGCGCCCACCACGCGATTGGCAAAAATGACGGACCCCAAAACCAGGGCGACCGATGCGGATTGAACAAGTCTGGAACCGATCTCACAAATATGCGGCAACCTCCGGCGACGATGGAGTGCGCCCGTCCTCGGGCGCAGCAATGTCCGCAAATCCAGCGCTTCAGATTGGTCCGATGGCTTCCGGTCCTCGGTTGTCGCTGCGCCCGGGACGGGCGCACTCCGGTTTATGAGATGGATTCTATTGTTCATTTTGATTCGACCAAAAATAATTCTGATTGGCGTGACAGGAGCCAGCGCGCCCGGCGCTGCATCACGGTATTCCGCAGCCGGAGGTCCGGATTGGCATCAGGATTGACAGCCAATGCCCGGTTCAGCAGCGATTCAAATTCCTTCACGTCCTGTTTTTGAACGGCCACCGCCTCCGCCAGGGCGACCAGCGGCGAGGCGTCGGTTCCCCTGGCCAGAGCCATGGCGCGTTCGAAATGTTTGCGGGCGCGCGCCGCCGGATCGCCGGCCGCGCCCGACCGGCTCATCTCGTAAGAAATCATGAAGGTGTGAATCGAGCCATTGCCGTAACTCTCGTCCAGCTCCAGCGCACGGTCCATCAATGCTGCCATGGCCGGAATCTGTCCGACGAGTTCGGGGTTGTCCTTGGAAAGGGAAATTGCCGAAGCCCACGCGGCCGCCGTCCAATAGAGCAGCGGCACATCCGATTTTGTGGCCGTGCGGACAGTCGCCTTGGGATTGGCCAGCAAAGCCTTCCCGAAGCCGGGGTGTTTTACTTCGAGACCGCGCAAGCCGTATCCTTGGGCGCGCAGATAGAGACGCCGGGCCCGCGCCCGCATCGCCTCGGCGGCGGCGAAGTCCTGCGGTTCCACCTCGTCGGCCTCCTCCTGCACAAAGGCATAGGCATACTGGGTAAATCCACTGGCCGCCGAAGTCAGCAGGCCCAGATGCCGCGGGTTCTCTGCCAGCAGACTCTCCGTGAGTTTCAGGCCGAACGGCGCCGCGGCCTTGATGAGATCGGGGTCATCATCACTGGCATAAGTGGCGCCGCTTTGGGCCACGGCATCGGACGTCTTGTTTAGTGCATAGCGATGAATGGAACATCCGCTGCCGGCAAACCACGCCAGCAGCAGGCAGACGGGGACCACCTGTGAAAACAGGGGCCTTCGCACCAGAATTTTCTCAACCATCAAGACTCAACCCTCAACTTTCTTGTTTCTTGATCTTCCAGGCGGTTCAGCCGTCTTTCAGAAAAATGGAATTATCGGCGAAGCACGGATTCAACTGCAAGCCGCATTGCAACGGAATTTAGCCCTCGGATTTGGGGTCTTGGGTTTGGGAGTTGGGATTTTGGATTTTCCTTCTCCTGTCCATGAACCCTGTAACGCAGACATTCCTGTCTGCGGGTTCGCGGGACATTCTTGTCCCGCGTTTCCTGCTGAACTGCACGGACTGGCGACTGGAAAGTCGCCTGAACCCGCAGACAGGAATGTCTGCGCTACACACCGTTCAGGGGCGCAAGGCGCGCAAGAAGTCCGAGGAAATCTCTCCATTGGCTCCTGTTCAATCGACTTCTGTTTTTCGGGTTTATTCATTCGCCGGCCGGGAATTTACAGGGGCAAATCCCGAAGGCCGAAGGCCGAACCCCGAAAGAAATCCGAAAACCGAAGACCGAAACGCGATAACTGTTCGGGAGATTGGCGGGCCTTCGGATTTCGGGCTTCGGGCTTCTTTCGGATCTCGGATTTCGACCTTCGGATTTATGCTGCCCCAACGACTTGCGTGTTGGTTTGGAGCGGCCTTGGGGCTGGTCAAGGCTTCGCGATTCACCCGTTGACTCCCGTTGGTCCCGGAATATACTCGCCACATGAACCACCGGGCCGGCGACAAATTCGCCGTGTCCGCGGCGCGTCCAAAAAAAGTGAATTCCTGCCACGTTATGAAAAAAAACAGGCTTTTTATCCTGCCGGTCTTTGCCGCGCTGGCCTTGTCATTGGCTGAGGCACGCGCCGCGACACTTTTCCCGGTCGTCGTTGGTGACCGCTGGGGATTTGCGGACAAGTCCGGCAGCCTCGTGATCAACCCGCAATTTGAACGGGCGGAACCGTTTGCTTCGGGGCTGGCCGAAGTACGACTCGACAAATGGGGCTACGTGAATGTTTCGGGCAAGATGGTCGTGAATCCCCAGTTCGACAAGGCCGGCCCGTTCAGCGACGGGCTGGCGGCGGTCGTGGTCGGCGGCCGCTGCGGCTATGTCAACCCCGAGGGCAAGTATGTCGTCAACCCGCAATTCGACGCTGGCGGAACCTTCACCGAAGGTCGCGCCTCAATCCAGCTCAACCACCGTTTTGGCTTCATTGACAAGACCGGCAAGATCGTCATCAATCCGCAGTTCGAGGACGCCGCCGACTTTTCCGAGGGGCTGGCGGCCGTCGAACTCGGTGGCCGCTTTGGTTACATCGACCCCGCCGGCAAGATTGTCATCAACCAGCAGTTTGAAAAAGCCGGTTCGTTTTCCGAAGAACTGGCGGCGGTCCGGGTGGCGCGGCGCTGGGGCTTTATTGACCAGACCGGGAAAATGGTCATCAGCCCGCAGTTCGACGACGTGCGTTCGTTTGTGAAGGGACTGGCGCCGGCACGTCCGGGCAAGAAATGGGGTTACATCGACCCCGACGGCAAGTTCGTCATCAATCCGCAGTTTGAGGACGCCGCCGGGTTTTCCGAAG
Organism: Verrucomicrobiia bacterium; assembly: GCA_049692125.1. Lineage (GTDB taxonomy): Bacteria > Verrucomicrobiota > Verrucomicrobiia > Limisphaerales > UBA11358 > UBA11358. Next base: position 6,394 of record JBAVOO010000091.1, read on the forward strand.
GGCTGGCGGGCGTGCGCACGGGCGGACACTGGGGGTTCATTGACAAGAGCGGCAAGATCGTCATCAACCCGCAGTTCGATGAAGCGATGGCCTTTGCCGACGGCCTGGCGCGCGTGAAAGTGGGCCACAAAACCGGTTACGTTAATGCGGCTGGAAAATACATTTGGAATCCGTCCAACTGAACCCGGGTCTGGATAAAAAACGCCATGAAAATGCAAGTTCCGTTCCGCCTCTTCGCGCCATTGTCAGCCACATTCTGTTTTTTTTCTGATCCAATCCGCTCTTGCCTGGGAACTGTTTTCACAAGCCGATTATGAAAGGCCCCGGATTGCGGGTTGGTCCAAGGATCCGTGGAGAATTATTAATGGGGCCACAAACCATCCATCAGCCGCCACCGCTCTAAAAATTGCTCCCGTCCCGTCCTTAAAAAGGGCCAGTAAAGACTGGATTCTGGCATTGCCAATGCTCGTTTACGCCATTATGCGGTCGAAAAAGACAATTAAAGCCTCGCGTTTGGGAGCCTTCACGCTGGTGGAAATCATGATTGTCGTGGCCATCATCGGCCTGTTGGCGGCTATTGCCATTGCCAATTTTATGTATGTCCGCTCAACATCACAAGCCAATGCTTGCATCAACAACATGCATCAGATTGATGGTGCCGTCACTGAATGGGCGCTGGAAAAAGGGAAAAAGACGGGGGATCCGGCTCCCAGTTTGACTACGGATCTGACACCCTATATCAAGCTAAACTCCAGCGGCAGCATTCCCAGTTGTCCGGCGGGCGGCACCTACATTATGGACACCGTGGGCGCCATTCCTCAGATCACTTGCAGCCTCGGCAGCTCGGTTAATCCACCTCACATATTGCAGTAATAAAACCCAGTCCGCGAATTGACGGAACCGGAGGCAACTCCGGCCGGTCGCGGGCAGACAGCCGAAGCGAGTTCATTCGTGCAAACGAATTTTGCAATTCCGCTCCTCCTGAGTGACAATTTTTGAAATAGCTATTACACGAATTGTATTGTTGGTCGATTTCTTTGTTCCCTTCGTTCCCTCTTGTAGAAATGGACCGCTTTATGGTTTCGCGCCTCGGCGTCAAAAATTCCCGCCGCGGCGGATGATTTCGCCGATTTGCTTCACTACATCACGCGCGGCCTGCTCCACTTCCAGCGAGAGGGTGGTGCCGAAGTTGAAATCGCGGCCGCGGATGCTGAAGAGGACGGCCTTCGGCTCCCGGTTGTAAAGCGTCTTACACAACGACACCACATCCGCCGGCGCCAGGTAATGAGCCACGGCGTGACTTTGGAAGTTGGGGGTGACGACGGTGCGTTGGACCGGCTCCGGCGCCTCGGGAATTGCGGCATCCACGAAGATGACGGCGTCGAAACGGCTGATGGTCTCAGCGGCCTCGACCTCAAGCTGCTGGCTGGTTTCCAGCTCTACGTTGGGGAGGTCCAGCGCGGCCAGTTGTTCGAGGACGAACCAGCCGACGCCGTCGTCGCGGCGGCTCTGGTTGCCGTAGCCAATGATGAGGGTTTTCACAAAAAACGGAGTGGTGGAGTACTGGAGTGATGGAGTGTTGAAAACCCAATACTCCAATACTCCACCACTCCATTCCCCCTAGTTCGTAGCACCGCGCTGCAGGGTTTGCAACACCTGCCCGCCGGCGTCCACCAGTTCGACGCGCATCGGCATCTGGCCGACGGCGTGGGTGGCGCAGCTCAGGCAGGGGTCGTAGCAGCGGATGACCGCCTCGACGCGGTTGAGCATGCCTTCCTTGAGTTTCTTCGCCTTGACGTATTTCCGGGCAATGGCCTGCACGCCGCGGTTCATCGCCAGGTTGTTGTGGCCGGTGGCGACAATCAGATTGGCCTTCTCCACCCGGCCGTCGGCGTCCACCCAGTAATGATGAATCAACGTGCCGCGCGGCGCTTCAATTACGCCCACGCCTTCCCGGCAGGTCGGCCGGTTCGGTACCAGGATGTCGGTGCTGGTGATTTCCGGGTCTTCCAACAACTGCTGCGCGCGTTCGAGTCCGTACAAAATCTCGATGAGCCGCGCCCAATGATAGTAAAACGAACTGGTTTGCACGCGGCGTTTGGCGCGCCAGACCTTCAACTCAGCGTCGGCCAGCGGCGTGGCCATGCGGCTGCAGGCGTTCAGGCGCGCGAGCGGCCCCACGCGATACATGCCCTGCGGATAACCGAGCGCCGAGATGAAGGGGAACTTCATGTACGACCACGGCTCGACCGCCTCGCTGATGTAGTCGAGGTATTTCGACGGTGGAACCTGGTCGTGCACAATTTTGCCGCCGGCGTCGCAGAAGCGCAGGTTGCCGTCGTACAACTCCAGCGCGCCGTCGGGCTGGACGAGGCCCAGGTAGTTGGAATCGAAGCTGGCGAAGTCCTCGACCTCCGCGAGGTGTCCCTTGTGGTAACCCTTGAGCAGGTCGAGTGCGAATTTCGCGTGGCCGAACACCTCGGGCAGGCCCTTGAGGATTTCGTCGCGTTGCGCAGTGGTGAGCGCCTTGTTCACGCCGCCGGGCACCGAAAAGTCCGCATGAATCTTGCGGCCACCGACGAGCTTGATGAGTTCCTGGCCGAACTTGCGCAGCCGCACGCCCTTGATGGCGATGCCGGGCTGCTGCCGGATGAGGCCGACGATGTTGCGGACGGCGGGGTCGGCGTCGAACCCGAGCAGCAGGTCGGGCGCGCTCAAATGGAAGAAGCTGAGCGCATGGGACTGGATGATTTGTCCCATGTGCATCAGTTCGCGGAGCATTTTGGCCGTCGGCGGAATCTCGCGGCCGACGATGGCGTCGCAAGCCTTGGCGCTGGCGAGCAAATGGCTGACAGGGCAGATGCCGCAGGTGCGCGGGGTGATTTGCGGCATCTCGGTGAAATGCCGGCCTTCGCAAAACTTTTCAAAACCGCGAAACTCCACGACGTGGAAGCGCGCGTCGTCCACCTCGCCCCGGCTGTCGAGATGGATGGTGATTTTTGCGTGACCCTCGATGCGGGTCACCGGGTTGATGGTGATGGTCCTGGTTGTCATGTCAGTCGTACCTCAAATTCTTCTCATTCCACTGCGGCGTGCGGCCGGCCAGCAATTCCGTCAGGGCGTACCAGATGGTGTCCGCATCCGGCGGGCAGCCGGGGATGTGGAGGTCCACCTTCACCACCTCCTGCAGGGGCCGCGCCTTCGGGTATAGTTTCGGCACGAGGGGATCGTTGGGAATGCAACTGATGCGGTTGCTTTCAGCCTGTTCGTAGGCGCGCGCCAGGCAGTCCTTCAACGGGAACTGGTTGCGCAGGGCCGGGATGTTGCCGGTGCAGGCGCAGTCGCCGAGCGCGATGAGAATCTTGCAGCGGTCGCGCAGCATCTTCAATTCGTGTTCCTGGTCGGTGTTGTTCACGCAGCCCTCGACAATACCGACGTCCACCTGCGGCATGTCCTTCACCTTGGTGTCCACGATGGGGCTGAACAGGATGTCAATCAGCTTCGCCAGGTCCACCAGGCGCTCGTCGAGGTCGAGGAACGACATGTGGCAGCCCGAGCAGCCGCTCAGCCACATGGTGGCGACGCGCACCTTGGCGGGCGCGGCGGGCGCGGCGGCGGCCTGCCTGGCCGCCGGGCGGGTGGTTTTCTTCGTCACTTTTTTACCGATGGGCTTCTTCATGCGAACACACTCTCCAAAATTGCCGCGTCTTCGCGCGCCTCGCCGCTGACGGGCAGCACGGGCCGCAGGGACAACCGGCGTCCTTCCAGGTTGGTGATGGTGCCGGACTTTTCGCACCAGATGGTGGCGGGCAGCACGACCGCCGCCTTGTCGGTGAGCGCCGAGCGGTAGCCGGCCTGCACCACCACGCACGGGATCTCGTCCAGCAACCCGGGCACGTATTTCTCCTCCAGCATCCCGGCGCCGCCGTCGGGCGCGTCGCTGGCGACAATGTGCAGGAACTTCAGCGGTTTGGCATCCAGCCACGGGCCGACGTCTTCGACGGCCTCGATGCCGGCGGCCGCCAGCGCAAGGCTGTTGGCGCCGACCGGCAGGCCGATGAGGGCGGGTGCCCGGCGGCCCGGATGGCCTTCAAAAATTTTGATGAGCCGTTCCAGCACGGTCACGCCGATGAGCGTCATGGCGTTTGCGCCATAAACGATGGCCGGCCGCTGCGCGCCTTCAAGCGCCGCCGCCACCTCATCCCAGAACTGGTGTTCCAGGCTGACCTCGTGGGCGCAGATGTTGGCATACTGGTCCAGGTCGCTCTTGCGGGTGTGGAAGATCAACAGCTTCGCCTCGCGTTTGCGGACCGCAGTGCGGATGCGGGCGGCTACAACGCCGTGGTCGCGGGACGGCTGGGCACCGATGATGATGATGGCGTCCGCGTCCTCCAGCTTTCGCATCGCGTCGGCGTTGAAAGACGGGTCGCTGCAGAGCGCCGCCTCGTTGGCGGTCACGTACATGCCGAGCCGGTCAATTTTGCCGGTGAATTTCGTGATGGTCTGCGCGGTTTCGTTGGTCACCCGCGGGGCGACGAGCAGCGCCTTCTCCGTTTTTTTGGCGGCCTTGACGGCCTTGCGGATGGCGGCGATGGCGTTGTCCCAAGTGGCCGGCTTCAGTTTGCCGTCCTTGCCGCGGAGCAGCGGTTGGGTGATGCGTTCGCGCGGTTCGGCCCACGTTTCGTACCGGCCTTTCACGCAGAGATGGCCGCGATTGACGGGGGAATCAGGGTCGCCCCAGACGTTCACGATGCGGTTTTCCTTGACGAACACCTTGAGGCCGCAGCCGAGCGGGCATTCGGTGCAGGTCGTCAGCACCTGCTGGCAGCTCGCGAGCGGGCCCCGGAAGGCCGCCGCCTTGTCGAAGAACGCGCCGGTCGGGCAGTTGGCGACGCACGCGCCGCAGGACGTGCAGGTCTCGGACTCGCTGAATTTCTTCAACATGTCCACGACAATCCGGTTGCGGATGCCGCGGTAGGCAACGTCGAGCGTGTGCACGCCTTCGATTTCGTCGCAGGTCCGCACGCAGCGGCCGCAGAGGATGCAGCGATTGTGGTCGATCCCGAAATACTTCGCCGTGAGGTCCACCGGCATGGCGGGATAGAGGTACTGGTATCGGACATTGTTGATGCCGTGGAGGTAGCCCTGGTGCTGCAAACCGCAGTCGCCCTTGTTGTACTGGCACATCGGGCAGAAGTGGTTGCGTTCGCTGAACAGCAGCTCCAGCGTGGCCTTGCGCAGGCCCTGCAGGCGCGGGCTGTTGGTGATGATCTTCGAGCCGCCCACCGCCGGGGTGGTGCAGGATGGCACCACCTTGGGGCTGCCTTCGATTTCAACGATGCACAACCGGCAGCCGCCCCACGGGGTCAGCCCCTTCAGATAGCACAGCGTCGGGATGTCAATTTTGTTGGCGCGGGCGATTTCCAGGATGGTTTGTCCCGGTTTGCCGGTGCAGACCTTGCCGTTGATGGTGAGGGAAATTTTCTTGGTCGCAGTCATGGTTCCACTCCGCATCAATGTGATTTTGCTCCGTTGCCGCTGGTTTTGATGTCGCAACGCAGACAGCGGAAGCATTCTGCCCTGGCCTGCCATTCGGTGAAGGTGGGAGACACTTCCACGTTGCCGCGCCGCTGCGCGGGGGCAATGAGCCGCGCCGGGTTGCGCGGCCCGCCCTGGGACGGCGGCGGGATGGTGTGGTCGTAATCAAACTTCGGCCACAACTCCTCGAAGCGGTTCAGCCCGGTCAACTGCCGGTCAATCGTCTTCGCAGCCTTCTTGCCTGCCCCCATCGTGGTGGAGACGTTGGCGGCGCCGGTGACATAATCGCCGCCGGCATAAATCTTCGGGTTGCTGGTCTGCAGCGTCCACGGGTCCACCTTGAGCGAACCCCACGAGGTCGTGGCCAGACCGAGCGCCCTGGTCAACTGGCCTTCGGGTTTCTCGCCGATGGCCTTGATGATCGTATCGCAGGGGACCACGTACGTGTCCTTGGTCACGACCGGGGTGCGGCGTCCGCGGGCGTCGTACTTGCCGGGAACGGTTTTGGCGACTTCCAGGCCGGTGATTTTGCCGTTGTTGCCGGTGATGACGCGCAACGGCGCGGCCATGGTGATAAGCTCAACGCCCTCTTCGAGCGCCTGCCCGGTTTCGTCCGGAATGGCCGGCATTTCCCCGCGCGACCGCCGATAGACGATGGTCACGTCGGCGCCCAGCCGTTTGGCGGTGCGCGCCGCGTCAATCGCCGAGTTGCCGCCGCCGATGACGGCGACCTTTGGACCGATGGCCGGTTTCTTGCCGAACGCGGTTTCGTTGAGGAACGACAGCGAGGACAGCAAACCTTTGGTGTCGTCGCCCGGAACACCGAGCGCCTGTTCCTCCCAGGTGCCGAGGGCGAGGAAGACGGCGTCGTTGTCCTTGGCGAGCTTGTCGAGTTGCAGCGTTTTGCCGAGTTCGGCCTTGAACTTGAACTGGACGCCCGCGCTGCGGATGAAGGCAATTTCCTGGTCCACGATTTTTTTGGGCAGGCGATATTCTGGCAGCGCGTAGCGGAGCAGGCCGCCGGCGTTGGGCGCCCGGTCGTACACAGTGACCTTGTGGCCGAGCAGAGCGAGATAGAACGCCGCGCTCAAACCCGCCGGACCGGCGCCGACCACGGCGATTTTTTTGCCGGTGGCGGCCTGTTTGCGTTTGAGGATGCGCTGCAACACCCGTTTGGCGCCGCCGCTTTCGTACATCACGTCGCCGATGTACCGGTGCGTCTCGCGCATGTTGACGGAGGCATCCACGCCGGCCCGCCGGCAGCGGAGCTCGCACGGGTGCTGACACACGCGGCCCGTTGTCGAGGGCAGCGGGTTGTCCATCACCACCTGTTCGAACGCGTCGTCAATCCGGTCCTCCTTCAACAACTGGAGGAAGCCGGGGATGTTCATGTTCAACGGGCAGGTGTTTTCGCACGGCGAAAGCTGCAGGTTGCCGCACAAACCGGCCACGCAACGGTGTTCGCGGATGTGCTGCTCGTATTCGTGACGGAAATATTTCAACGTCGTCAGCACCGGGTTCGGCGCGCTCTGGCCGAGGCCGCAGAGGCTGGCGTCGCGGACGACATTGCACAGGTCCTCGAGCTGGTCGAGGTCGGCGAGCGCGCCTTCGCCGCGGCAGATTTTCTCCAGCAGATTCAGCATCTGCTTGGTGCCGACGCGGCAGGGCGGGCATTTGCCGCAGGATTCGTCGCAGCAAAATTCCAGGAAGAACCGGGCGACGTCCACCATGCAGGAATCCTCGTCCATGACGACCAAGCCGCCGGAACCCATGATGGAGCCAAGCTTCTGCAGCGACTCATACTCGACCGGGGTGTCGAGATGTTGTGCGGGGATGACGCCGCCGGAGGGGCCGCCGGTCTGGACGGCCTTGAATTGTTTGCCGTTGGGGACACCGCCGCCGATTTCGTAGATGATGTCGCGCAACGGCGTGCCGAACGGGACTTCGGCCAGGCCGGTGTTCTTGATCTTGCCGGCGAGCGCGAAGACCTTGGTACCCTTCGTTTTTTCAGTGCCGAATTTGGCATACCACGTGGCGCCCCGGCGGATGATGGCCGGAATGGCGGCCCAGGTTTCGACGTTGTTGATGTTGGTGGGCTTGCCCCAAAGACCGCGCTGGGCCGGGAAGGGCGGGCGCGGCATCGGCTGGCCGCGGCGGCCTTCGATGGAACGCATGAGCGCGGTTTCCTCGCCGCACACAAACGCGCCGGCGCCGATGCGAAGTTCGAGGTCGAAATCGAATCCCTTCTCAAAAAGGTTTTTGCCGAGCAGCCCGTTTTTGTAGGCCTGCTCGATGGCGACCTGGAGGCGCTTGATGGCGAGCGGATACTCGGCGCGGATGTAGATGAACCCGCGGTTGGCGCCCATCGCGTAACCGCCGACGGCCATGCCTTCCATGACGCGGTGGGGATCGCCTTCGAGGACGGCGCGGTTCATGAACGCGCCCGGATCGCCCTCGTCGGCGTTACAGATGACATACTTGGGTTTAACCGACACCTTGGCCATCAACTCCCACTTCACGCCGGTGGGGAAACCCGCGCCGCCGCGACCGCGCAGGCCACTGGCCTTGATTTCGGCGATGACCTGTTCGGGCGTCATCCCGGTGAGGATTTTGCCGAGGGCGGCGTAGCCGTCGCGGGCGACGTATTCCTCGATTTTCTCGGCGTCAATCACGCCGCAGTTTTCGAGGATGATCTTGGTCTGTTTGGCCAGGAACGCGAAGTCGCGCTGGGTGGTGATGACGTTGTCGCCGAGTTCCTCGCGGGGCAGCAGCCGTTGGCAGGGCCGGCCCTTGACGAAATGTTCCTCCACCAGTTCCGGCACGTCTAGCGCCGTGACGCGCTGATAAAAGGTGCCATCGGGATGGACGAGGATGACCGGGCCAAGGTCGCACGGCCCCATGCAGCCGGTCACGATGATCTGGATCTCCTTGTCCAGGTTACGTTTCTTCAATTCGGACGCCAGGACATCCTGAACCGCGCGGCAACCGGAACTGAAGCAGCCGGCGCCGCCGCAAACCAATACGTGAGAGCGAATCATGCTGGTTACTCCGTCTTCTTTTGCTTGCCGACGGCAAGATTGTCCACCTTCCGGCCCTTCTGCAGGTGCTCGGCGACGATTTTTTTCGCCTTCTCGGTATCGAGCCTGGCATAGGTGGTCTTTTCGCCACCGGCTTCCTCGACAAGGACGACCGGTTCGATGTCCTCCAGCCCGTGCTCGCCGGTGACATGGACTTCCACGTCGTCGAGGCCGCGCTTTTCGATTTCGTCGAGCATGGTTTTCATGACTTCGCGGGCGCCGGAGGCGATGCCGCTGGTGCCCATGCTGACGACGACGCGGTATTTTTTGTTGCCTTCGCGCAGGGCGATTTGTTTCTGGGCCTTTTCCTTGAGTTGTTTCAATTGTTCCAGGTTCATAAATGTTATCCTTTCGTGGCCGGCTCCCGGGAATCGAAGGAAAACTTCTGTTCGTCGGAGCGGTAGTTCAACTGCACGTCCATCTTTTTGTCCGTCGCACACAGCGCCAGGATCGTCGCGTTCAGGTCGCCCAGCGGCGGCCGGTCGATGTGACTGAGCCGCATCGAGGCGGTGACCGACGTGCCTTTGCCGGGGGCGGACCGCACATGAAAATGTCCGCCGCACATCTCGGAGGTCTGTTGCAGCAGGGCGAGGCCGAGCCCGACGGGCTTGCGGCGCTGCGGCTTGCTGCTCCAGCGGTTCGCGAGCACGCGCTGCAGCGTGGCCGCGTCCATGCCCCGGCCATCATCGCGCACCCGCAGGACCAGCCAGTCATGTTTGCGGCTCTCCAGGATGCTGATTTGCACCTGCTTGGCGTTGGCGGAGAGCGAATTCATGGCTATGTCCAGGATGTGCTGTGACAGCTCTTCAAACATATTTTTTCAGGTCCACCTTGCAAAGCTGCGGCACTTTGTCGGCCGTCAACTTGCCATAGACGTCGTCGCCCACCGACAACGCCGGGGCGAGCGCGCAGGCGCCGATGCACCGGGCGGTGGTGAGGCTGAACAGGCCGTCCTTGGTCGTTTCGCCTTCCTTGATGCCCAGTTCCTTCTCCAGCGCGGCGATGATGGTTTCCGAACCGCGCACGTGGCAGCCGGTGCCGCGGCAGACCATGATCTGGTGTTTGCCGCGCGGGACCAGGGTGAAAAAATGGTAAAAGGTGACGACACCATAGACGTGCGAAATGGGCAGCTTCAACGCGGTGGCAACGTAGCGGAGCACGTCGGCGCTGAGATAACCGAACATCTGCTGCGCCGCGTGCAACACCTGAATCAACGAGGTTGGTTCGCGGTTGTAGCTTTCAATCGTGCGGTCGAGGTCCTCAAAACGCGGGTCGCCGCTCGGGTGGGTGGTTTCCATGGCCGCGATGCGCGCGGTCTCGCTGATGACTTTCAGGTTCATCGTAATCCTGCCTCCCAAAGTTTTCCGGCCGCCTCGTAGGCCGCCAGTTTTGTGGACAACAAAACAATGCCTTCCGCGTCCGCCTCGGCCACGACCCCCGGATCGGGTTTGCGACCGCAGACAAACAGCACCGCGCCGATGTCCTTGGTGGTGGCGCAGGAGATGACATTGCGATGGGTCTGGATGGTGATCCACAACATGCCGTGGCTGGCGTGCGCCAGCACGTCGCTGAGCAGGTCGCTGATATAGCAGCCCGTGAGGTCCGCCTCAGCCCGGTTGGTCAGCGGCTCGGCCTTCATTGCGGCCAGCACGGACGACAATTTTCTTGTTTTTTCGCTCTTCATATTGGTTCTTCCGGCTTGGGCGGCGGTGCCGCCTGGCTCAACAGCACTTCGCAATGCAGGCGCGTGCCGACGCTCATCTCGGAATGAATTTCAAACTTGTCGGAACATTTTTTGATGTTGGGCAGGCCCATGCCGGCGCCGAAACCCATTTCGCGCGCCAGCGGCCCGGCGGTGGACCAGCCTTCCTGCATGGCCAGCTCCACGTTTTCGATTCCCGGCCCGCGGTCCACGGCCTCGATGACCACCTTCCCGGGCGAAATGGCAACTGAAAGGTCCCCGCCGATGGAATGGATGATGATGTTCATTTCGGACTCGTAGGCGATGATCGCCGCGCGCCGCTGGATGTTCGGGTCCACGCCGCGCGCCCGCAGAATCTGTCGCATGCGCTGCGAAATCTTGCCCGCGTTGTCGTAGTCGCCCGACTTCACCTCCGTCTGCACGACCACCGATTTGGTTTGTTCCAGGTCGCTCGTCTGGCCGGAGAACAATGCGGCCTCGCGGGCGGCGGCTTCCTCGGCGCGTTTCTCCAGTTGTTGCATCAGACAGGCGGTGATGTCGCCGCGGGTGATGATCCCCACGAGTTCGCCGCTGCTGTTCAAAACGGGAAAACGCCCGAAGCCATGCCGGTCAAACTCCGCCACCGCGCGCACAAGGGAAAAGTGGTCGCGCAACGCGACAATGTTCCGCGTCATCCACCGCTCCGCCGGGTCGTTGACGTGGCCCTGGTCGAGGGCGTTGATGATGTCTTCGATGCTGACCAGCCCCACCGGGACGCCGTTTTGGAGGATGGGCACGCCCGAGATGCGGTGGGTTTTCATCAAATGCTGGATGGCGCGCAGCGAATCGCCCGGTCCGGCGGTCACCGGAGGCCGGGTCATGGCATCGCGCACACGCAGTTCGTAAATCAGGACCTGGGCAACGGAAACTTTGAGCGGTTTGCCCGCGGTCATGCCGGGTTCGGTTGAAGGCCCTTCAGACATGGTCACGGCGACCGTGCTGTTCCCCAGCTTGATCGCCACCGCATTATGCGTCACGACCGCGCCGGCGGTCAATTCCGGACGAGGCTCCGGAATCCGGGAACACCGGCCGCCGGCGGCGTCCGGAAGAACAGCCGTCGGGCGCGTTCCATTATCTTTTACGATGGTGGCGTTCATGACTTGAGACTCGCGCAACCGGTCCAAAGGCCGGCCTAAAATTCACACCGACATCCATTAGATTTTCGTGTGATCCGGCGCCAATGACTCTGCAAAAATTGGCAAACTATCACCGTGCTTTGCCCGGCGAAGAACAGTTCAGCGGTTTTTTCACGTTCCGCTTTCCGCGAACACCGCAATTTTTGAAATTTTGCGCCAGTTCATTTCAGTCATCCGGTGACGTTGTGATGCAAAAATTTGGTCGAGGAATCGGCGTTTCTTTCACCTGGGTTCCATTGTTTGTCCCGCTCCGCGCCATCGTTTCGCGCCATCCTGCGGGCATGAGCGTTGAACGGGGATTGGGTGCGATTAAAGCAGGGCCATTCCACTTGACGCACGCTTGGGGTTTGCTTAATTTGTTTCCATGCAAACAACCATTGTAAAGGAGGCGAAAGGGGCCCCAGCGACACCACGCCACGCCTTGCAGGGTTGTTTGGCTGCACCATGCTTTCATCAACCAAGGCCAGGCGCCGCCGCCGCGAAAAAAGTTTCTTCCACCAAAGCCAGGGCCTCAGTCGTCGCGATGAGCGGCAATGGCAACAGCAGCGGCAATAACAACCGCGCCCTGATCAAAGCCATCTCGGATTCGAAGGTTTATCAGGAGTATGAGCGCGCGTTCAACGTGTTGACGGGTTTGCCGGTGTCGTTGCAGCCGGTGGAGACCTGGCAGTTGCCGCATCACGGCAAGCGGAACGAAAATCCCTTTTGCGTGCTGGTGTCGCAAAAGAGCCGCGCGTGCGCCGCCTGTTTGCAGGTGTGGGAACAGCTTTGCGAAAAAGCCGCCCATGAACCGCAGACCGTTACCTGCCAGTCCGGACTTCGCGACATCGCCGTGCCGGTGCGGATGGGCGGCCGGCTCATCGGCTTTCTGCAAACCGGACAACTTTTGAGCCGGAAACCGACCCGGCGCCAGTTTGACCGGGCCGCCCGGAGGGTGGCGGAATGGGGCGTGGAGGCGGACCGCGAAGAGCTTCGGAAGGCCTACTATTCCTCAAAGGTGGTGACCGCCCGGCAGCACGAATCCATCGTCCGGCTGTTGGTGATTTTTGCGCAGCATCTGGCGATGCTGGGCAATCAGATTTTTATCCAGCAAAAGAACGCCGAGCCGCCGATCATCAAGCGCGCCAAGGAATACATTTACGAACACCACACCGAGGAACTTTCGCTCGCCCGGGCGGCCAAGGCGGTCAACATGAGCACGTTTTACTTCTGCAAAACGTTCAAGAAGGTCACCGGCATCAACTTCACCGACTACCTTTCACGCGTCCGCATCGAGAAGGCGAAGAACCTGCTGCTGAATCCCAACCTGCGCGTGAGCGAGATCGCGTTTGAAGTCGGGTTCCAGTCGCTCACGCATTTCAACCGGGTCTTCAAAAAGCTGCTGGGCCAGTCGCCCACGGAATACCGCGCCCAATTGCTCGCCCGCTGAGCGGAACGAAGAGTTGGGCCGGCATCCATCGCCGGAATGTCGTTTTCCGTTTCCTCGACATTTCCAATGCAATGCCGGCTCCAAATAAATCCGAAAACCGAAATCCGAATCCTTCGGCAGGGCCAACCTGATGCGGGCGTGTTGCCCAAAGCAACATCTTGTCAATGGAGCGCTGCTGTCCCAGCCGCACCGGCGACCCGCTGTTTCGGATTTCGGCCCTCGGATTTCTTTCGGTTTTCGGGCTTCGGGTTTCGGATTTTGCCCCATTCCATTCCGTTGAAAGAAACTCCTTCGGTTCACTGGCCAAACCCTGCAAAATTGGTAAAGTCTTCAACAAGGTTTGGTGAGCAGGGCGCCCGGAAAGGGCGGATTTTATTTTTTTTGCGCGGTCAATACTTATGCTTGAGACGCTTTTATATCCCAAGGCCATCGCCGTGATCGGCGCTTCCCGCAACCCGGACAAAGTGGGTTACGCGGTGCTGGCCAATCTCGTCAACAACGGCTTCAAAGGGCCGATTGTTCCCGTCAATCTCGATGCGGATGAAATTCTCGGCCTTAAATGTTACAAATCCCTCGGCGAGTACAAGGATCCCATAGACCTCAGCATCATCATGGTGGGGGGCAAATACGTGAAAGACGCCCTCCAGAGCTCGATCAAAGCGGGCGCAAAATCGGTCATCGTCATCACGGCCGGGTTCAAGGAAGTCGGCGCCGCGGGCGCGAAGGCCGAACAGGAGCTGGTCGAAATTTGCCGTGCCGGCGGCGTGCGGATGGTTGGGCCGAATTGCCTGGGCGTGCTCAACACGGACCATCACATGAACGCCACGTTCGCGCCGTCCGTCCCGCCGCCCGGAAAAATTTCCGTCATCTCCCAGTCCGGCGCGCTCTGCGTGGCGATCCTCGACTGGGCGGCGGAACAGAAGCTCGGTCTCGGCAAAGTCATCAGTTTCGGCAACAAGGCGGACCTCAACGAAGTGGATTTCATCCAGACGCTCGCGGAAGACAAGGAAACCAGGGTCATCGCCGGTTATCTGGAAAGCATCAAGGAAGGTGACAAGTTCCTGCGCATTGCGGAACAGGCCGCTTCCATCAAGCCGGTCGTGATTCTGAAGGTCGGCGTCACCCAGGCCGGCGCCAAAGCCGCCTCGTCGCACACTGGCAGCCTGGCGGGCGCGGACATGGCTTACGGCGCGGCGTTCAAGCGCGCGGGTGTCATTCGGGCGGAAAATTTTGAAGCGTTGTTCGATTATGCGACGGCGTTTGCCATGCAGCCGCTCCCAAAGGGCGAGCGCGTGGCCATCATCACCAACGCCGGCGGCCCGGGCATCATGGCGGCGGACGCCGCGGAGTCGTCGGGCCTGAAAATGGTTTCGCCCAGCAGGGAAAGCGACGCAAAACTGCGCGCCTTCATGCCGGCGGCGGGAGCGTTCGGCAATCCGATTGACGTCATCGGTGACGCCGACCCCGACCGCTATGTGAAAGCATTCGAAGTAATGCAGGATGACGAAACGATTGACGCCATCGTGGTCGTCGTGACGCCGCAGAACATGACCAAGCCGCTGGAGCTGGCGGAGAAACTCGGCGCGGCGCACCAGGGCAAAAAGCCGATGCTGGCGGTGTTCATGGGCGGCACGGAAGTCGCCGCCGCCAAGGAAAAGTTGATGGCTTTGGGCATCCCGAATTATACGTCGCCCGACCGCGCCGTCACCGCGCTCCGGGCAATGTGCGATTACTCGGCTTGGAAGCGCCGGCCGGCGCGCATGGTCACGCGCTTCCCCGTCAATCGCCGGCGCGTGGACCGCATCATCAACGCCCAGGAACGCACCGGCGTCACGCAGATTGGCGAAGTCGAGGCGAAGGAAATCCTGCGCGCCTACGATTTTAATGTCCTCGGAGGCCAGTTGGCCCAGAACGGCGACGAGGCCGTGGAAATTGCCGAGCGCATCGGCTACCCGGTGGTGTTGAAGATTTCATCGCCCGACATCATTCACAAATCCGATTTCGGCGGCGTCCGCATCAACCTCGCCAACGCCGAGCAGGTGCGCGACGCCTTCGATTTGATGATCCTGCGCATCCAGAAACGCGCGCCCAACGCGCATCTCCGCGGCGCTTATGTGGAAAAAATGGGCGCACGCGGTCGCGAAGTGATTCTGGGCATGACCCGCGACCCGCAATTCGGGCCGATGCTGATGTTCGGTCTGGGCGGCATCTTCGTCGAAGTCATGAAGGACGTGACCTTCCACCTCGCGCCGATCACGGCGGAGGAGGCCATGCAAATGTTAAAGGGCACGCGTTCCTATGCGCTGTTGCAAGGCGCGCGCGGCCAGGCGCCCGTGGACCTGGAAGCCCTCGCCGGTGCGCTGCAACGCATCAGCCAGCTCGTCACGGATTATCCGGAGATTATGGAACTGGACATCAACCCGTTCATCGTCGGCCCGGTCGGCGTTCAAGCTTACGTCGCCGATGCGCGCATGACACTTTCAACCGTGGGCAAAGCACATGAGTAAGACCATCACCTACGATCCCAACTGGCAGGAGACTTACAAGTTGCAGGTCCTCACGGCAGCCGAGGCGGTAAAAAAAATCCGGCCCGGCCAGCGCGTTTTCATCGGCACCGGCACGGGCGAACCGCTGGAGCTGGTCAGCGCGTTGAGCAAGCGCGCCTACGAACTGCCGGACACCGAAATTATCCATCTGCTCACTTTCGGCGACGCGCCTTATGCGCACAAGGAATTGGCGCAATACTTCCGCGTGAACAGCTTCTTCATCGCCGAAAACGTGCGCGACATCATCCAGGAGGGGCTGGGGGACTACACGCCGGTGTTCCTTTCCGATATTCCGCGCCTGTTCAACAGCGGCCAGTTGCCGCTCGACGTGGCCCTCATTCACGTCACGCCGCCGGACGCGCACGGCATGTGCAGCTTCGGGGTGTCGGTGGACATCATCCGCAGCGCCGCCGAGAACGCCTCGCTCGTCATCGCGCAGGTGAATCCGAACATGCCGCGGACGCTGGGCGATTGTTTCATCCACGTCAATGACATTGACGTGCTGGTCCCTTCCGAGGCCCCGATTTTGGAGGTGCCGCCGGCCGAAGCGACCGAGACGACCCGGCAAATTGCCGAATACATTGCCGCCCTCATCGAGGATGGTTCCACCATTGAGTTCGGCATTGGCCGCATTCCGCAGGCGATGTTTAGCTTCCTCAAGGACAAGAAAGACCTCGGCGTTCACACCGAAATGGTGACGGACAACATCATTGAACTGATTGAATGCGGGGCCATCAACGGAAATCGCAAGTCCCTCGACCGCGGCAAGATTGTGGCCAGCTTCTGCCTCGGCACGAAGAAGATTTACGATTACGTGGATAACAATCCCCTCTTCTCGTTTCATCCCACGGAATACGTCAACGACCCGTTCATCATCCGCCAGCAGAACAAAATGGTGGCGGTCAACACCGCGCTGGAGATCGACCTCACGGGACAGGTGTGCGCCGATTCGATCGGCTCCAAGTTTTTCTCCGGCGTCGGCGGCCAGGTGGATTTCAATCGCGGCGCGTCCAAATCGCGCGGCGGCAAGGCCATCATCGCGCTGCCTTCCACCGCCAAGGGCGGCACCATCTCGCGCATCATGACGTATCTCAGCCCGGGCGCCGGCGTGGTGACGACGCGCGCGGGCGTGCATTACGTCGTGACCGAGTACGGCGTGGCCTATCTGCACGGCAAAAGCATTCAGGAACGCGCCCTGGCGCTCATCAGCATCGCCCATCCGAAATTCCGCGCCGACCTGCTGCGCGACGCCATCGAGGCGAAATATCTTTCCGCCGAAATGGCCGACCTGGAAGGCAAGATTCTTGTCGGGCCCAAGGAACTACGCACCACCTATCTGCTCAATGACGGCACGCAACTCAACTTCCGTCCGATTCATCCGACCGATGAACCGCGGATGCGCGACCTGTTCTACAAGCTATCGGCGGCGACGATTTATTACCGCTTCATGAGCCACTCCAAGCGCGTGTCGCGGCAGCAGATCCAGGACTTCGTTTATATTGACCATCGCAACGACGTGACCATCGTCGGCACGCTGCCCGAGGCGTATGGCGAGGAGATCATCGCGGTGGGCAGCTATTATCTCGACCCCAAGACCAACCTGGCGGAAGTGGCGTTCGTGGTGAGCGACCAGTGGCAGAACCACGGCATCGGCACCTTCCTCTTGAAGCATTTGATGCGCATCGCCCGCCGCAACGGCATCCGCGGGTTCACCGCCGAAGTCCTCACGGAGAACAAGCCGATGCAGGCGGTCATCAACAAGTCGAACTACAAAATCCAGAGCAAGCTCAGCGGCAACGTTTACAGCTACGAGATGGATTTTGAATAGGCCGCCGGGGTGGGGACGCATTCCACCGCGTCCTAAACATTCGACCGCGAATGGGTTTGGGGGAAATAGGAATTTGTGTTTACGCTCGCCCTCACCTTTTATCCTCTCCCCCAGGAGAGGAAATGGCAGATGACGGTTTTGAGTTTTCAAACGGTGGCTTGGCAAACTCAGATGCTGATCATCTTGTAAGACTGACGATGATTCTCCCTCTCCTTGGGGAGAGGGCCGGGATGAGGGAGCGCGTTGCGGCGGGCTTGGGAAGCCAATTTGCGGTATTTTGCGGTTGTCATTTCCACTGATTCGGAGGGCGGAGTTTGGCTTCCCAAGCCCGCCACTAGATGGATGCCCCAAATTAAGTTGTTCGCTTCGTGAATCGTGCTCACGCGCCCTGCCTTCTGATTTGGGACTCGCAGAGTTCGCCTCTCCGGGTGTTCTTTCCGGGAAAGCTTTTCAAGCTGATGCTGCGGAGTATGCTCGAAGCAAAATTCAAAATTATGAGCCTGACACCAAACGACAAACTCCAGTTCATCCTTGGCCGGCGCAGCATCCGGGTGTATGCGCCCGGCGAAGTCAACGAGGCGGCCATCACCCAACTGCTACAGGCGGCCATGGCGGCGCCCTCGGCGGTAGCCAAAGACCCGTGGCGCTTTGTGGTCATCCGCAAAAAGGAAACGCTGTCAACCATCGCGGCGGCCTTGCCCAACGGCGGCATGCTGGCCACGGCTCCGCTGGGCATCGTGATCTGCGGCGATCTCGATGCGGCGCACGATCGCCAGCTCAGTTATCTGTTGCAGGATTGCTCGGCGGCCATCGAGAACCTGCTGCTGTGCGTCCATGCGCTGGGCTTGGGCGCCTGCTGGCTGGGTATTCACCCGCGGGAAGACCGTGTCCGGAAGCTCAAGGAGATTCTTCAATTGCCCGCCTCGGTCATCCCCATCGCCGGCATTGCCATCGGCCATCCCGGTGAGGAAAAGGAGCCGCGCACCCGGTTCAACCGCGAATACGTGCATTGGGAGACGTGGGGAGGACGAGGATAGAGGATGGAAGATGGAAGATAGCCGCGTGAAATGAACTAGTAGCAGCCGAGGTAACGAGGCTCAAATCGAAAATCCAAAACCGGTCAAAGCCTGGTAAACGGACCGAATATGCCGCTCCTGACGGAGCTTGAAAATGTTTTGGGATGCGATTCTACAAATATGTCGCCCCTGACGGGGCTGGCCGCCGATGTGATTTTTTCTGGACAAACTTTTCACGAGGCGCAAATTCCAAATTGTGAAACAGAAAACACACGCGCGTACGCTGCGCGAGGAGCTGGAGGACTTGAACGATTATCTTGACCTGACCGAAGCTCGCGTGCGCGACGAAGGCAAACCACGTCTCACCCATGATGAAGTCAAAAAACGCTACGCCGTGAAATAACTTTGACAGCGCGGGCGTGGACGTGCCGGACGACATAAAGCGGGTGGAAAAGATTTTAACCACGGATGAACACGGATGAACACGGATTTTTGAAAATGCATTTCGTGAAGACACCAAATTAAAATGCAAAACGAATACGAAGACGAAGATTTTCAAGACCCGGAAGTTGACCGCGAGTGGTTGGAGGGTTCGTTGTCGGAACTTCAACAGGAAGGACGCGTTCAGAAACATATTGCAGCTGAGCAAATCAATCAGATGCTTCGGATTCAGGCAAAAATTGGATACGGCTCGGCTTTTGATTTGGTCAGTGATCATTTTCCTTCGCTTGTCACCGCCTACGGACGAGAACACTTGGATGGATTTATTTCTGATTTTGATGCGCCACCAGACGAATCAGATTTGGGATACGGTCCATTAAGCAGTTCCGAATTACATTTTGATTCTGATGGAGTTGATCAAAATGCGTTTCGATTTTATAGCAACAAAGATTCAAAAGATAATTACCTCATTCACGTCATCCACAAGGAATCAGGAAAAAGGGACAGCGTTTCAGGACGAAAACTAGAAAGCGTAATGAGTCAGGCTGTTGCTAGTGGGCTGACTTTGCATTACAGGTATGGCCTTGAAAAAATTCAAAACATTCTTCACGCAGCGCTGCAGCAAAAAAGTGAAATAGATTATTGGGATCATTTTTACATTCAATCTTCCGCTCCCGCTCCGGCGTCACCAAAATTATTTGAATGTCCAGCCAAACCACAATTCAACGACCCAGAACCTACGCCGCCGACTTATTTAGAATATTCGCCCGAACCAAAACCGGATTCATTTTCAGGTTCAAGTTTTGAAAGTGCTTATTTGGCTTGGGCTGACGATGTAAAAAAAATCGAAAGTGAAAATCAACGTCGCTATGACAAAAATGTCATGGCAATTAAGGATTGGAATTCTAGGCGCGTTGAGAACGAGCAAGCAGTTGCGAAATGGGCTGAAAAAGCCGAGAAAGTCGAAGCAGTAAACCAGAAACGCAACGCCGAACATTTGGCTGCTGATGACCAATGGAAAAAAGAACAAATTAAAAATCGGGAGACTGTTGCTGACTTGAAGAGAAGCTATAAACTTTTGAGACCGGATGCAGTTGAAACTTATTTTAATCTGATTCTACGATTTTCAGTTTTACCGGGTGATATAAGCCGAAAATGCGACCTAAAATATGTTCCAGAATCCAAAATTCTGATTATTGACCACCCGCTGCCAAATCCTGAAAACCTGGTTTATGTCAAAGAAGTCGAATACGTCAAAGCCAGTGGCAAATTTTTCAGAAACCGGTTGTCTCTTCCAGACCGTGAATTAGAACGTTTTTACGATGAGATGCTATACCAAATCTGTTTGCGAACGATTTACGAATTTTTTGATGCCGACAAAGGTAACGCTTTAAGCGCCGTAGTTTTTAATGGCTGGGTTGAATTCGTTGACAAGGCTACCGGCCAAGATAGAAAAGGCTGCCTGTTATCAATTCAAGCGGCGAAAGAAGAATTTCAACAACTAAATCTCACTAGGGTCGAACCAAAAGCTTGTTTCAAGGCTTTGAAAGGAATTGCAAATTCAACACTTCATAGCCTTACGCCAGTTGAGCCAGTGTTGAAAATCAATCGAGAAGAAACGAAAAAGGTTGTTGGAAAAATATGATTTACCCTCGACAATTATTTCCGTGTTATAACATATGCCCGCCGAAACCGTAATCATCCAAGCGCCATGCAATGGTTGTGGACGCAAAACTGACCATGAAGTCTTAAAAACTTACGTTAAGACCGTCTCGGATGATGAGGAAGGAAACGAATGGAGGAAGACATGCTACCGGATGATTGAGTGCAGGGGTTGTCATTTTATCAGCTTGGAGCGCTCCGTCACCTCATACGAAGATCAACAGGGAGATGCCCCGCAAAAAGAATATTATCCGCCACCAATCTCTCGCCGCGAGCCAAGTTGGATTGGCGAATTTGTGATGAACGTCCCAATTGAACTCGATTTGCCTGACTTACTCACCGAGATTTATTCCGCACTCCATGCAAACAATCGGCGCTTGGCAACAATGGGCGCACGCACATTGCTCGATATAGTGATGACTGACAAAGTCACGGATGTCGGCCGATTCGACCAGAAACTTGATGCGCTCGAAAAGGAGTTCGTTACAAAGAAGCAGCGGGAGTTTTTGGAAGCGGCGCTTGATGTTGGTAATGCAGCTTCGCATCGCGGACATTGCCCGACGGCTAAACAGTTGGATCAGGTGATGGATATTGTAGAAAACATCCTACAGCAAATATATGTTCTTCCAAACGCCGCTACAGAACTTAAGAAGTCCACGCCTCCTCGGAAAAAGAAGCCTATAATCATTCCAACCCGCCGACAATCTCCTCCTGCACAATGAGGCGAAAGCTCATTCAACACCTTGAATTACATCACCGCCTCGGCGCAACAGCCACAAATCATTGCCCGAAGAATTTCTGGATTTCCTTCACCACTTCCACAAACCGGTCCACTTCGGCCTGGGTGTTTTAAAAAAACTCGCGCGGGCGCGTCAACCGGCCACAAATCGCCGGCCTGATTTCGTCTCGCAGGGACAATGGAAATTAGCCACGTAAAGATTCGCCACGCGGCTTTGACGGCGTAAAGCGCGTTACGGCGCGCGGTTAAACATCAAATCCCAATGGATCGGGTCTTCGAAGACTCAGCATCCTCCATCTTCAACCCTCGCTTCTCCCCGCCCGCCACTCGTCACCCGTCACTCTACTCCAATTCCTGATCCGTGACGATGTCGTGGAATTTCAGGATGTCGCCCTTTTCGCCCTTGAATTCGGCTTCCTTGAACTTGATGGCGGTGCGCGGATGCTGGTTGAGCATGCCGGTCAACAGGTAGGGCAGGTCATAGCCCCACAGCAGTTTGGCGCGCATCGGCTCAATGTGGTTTTGCACGCAGCCCAGCACGGGACGAAGATCGTATTTCGGGTTGTGGAGAAAACTGATGAGCAGTTCCATCGGACAATTGCCCGCGCCGCGGCCCAGGCCGGCCATCGTGGCGTCGAGGAAATTGGCGCCCCCAACGATGCCTTCGATGGTGTTCGCGTAGGCCAGTTGGAGGTTGTTGTGCATGTGCACGCCCACCTCCTGGCCGGCGGGCTTGCAGTGCGAAAGATATTTCTTCACCAGCAGACGGATCTGCTCGCTGTAAAACGCCCCGAAACTGTCCACCAGATAAACGGCCTTGGCTTCGGATTTGGCGAGCATTTCCAGCCCCTCGTCCAGTTCGCGGTCGGGGATGATCGAGGCGGCCATCAAATTGACCGTGACTTCGTAGCCCTTGTCGTGGGCGTTCTTGACCATGTCCAGCGCGGTGGGAATCTGGCTGATGTAAGTGGCCACGCGGATCATGTCGATGACCGAATCCTTTTTCGGCAGGATGTCCTCGTGATAATCGCAACGTTCCGCGTCGGCCATGACGGTGAGTTTGAGGTCGGTCGGATTGTCGCCGACGATGCGGCGGAGGTCGTCCTCCTGGCAATATTTCCAGCAGCCGTGTTCGCCCTGCTTGATGCCTTTGCGCGAGGCCTTGTAACCGAGTTCCATGTAATCAATGCCCGCGGCAACGCAGGTGTCATAGACCACCTTCACAATCTTATCATCGAAGTGATGGTTGTTCATCAATCCGCCGTCGCGAATGGTACAATCAAGGACTTTGATTTCGGGCCGGTAGGAGAGCCAGCGGCTCTCCGGCGTTTCCCTGGGTTTGGCAGTCTTGGAGCTCATGAATCGTGTTTGGAAATGTGTTCGAGTGGCATTGTTGCAACAAACAACATGAAACACAAGGCCGGAGTGAGGGTGCGGCTCGTTGCGCCGGCTTGGTGTGAGCGGTCAACAGCGAAAAAGCAGCCCCGTCAAACAGCTTTTTTATTAAAAGCTGTTTT
This sequence comes from Verrucomicrobiia bacterium, assembly GCA_049692125.1. GTDB lineage: Bacteria > Verrucomicrobiota > Verrucomicrobiia > Limisphaerales > UBA11358 > UBA11358. The sequence goes on from JBAVOO010000091.1 coordinate 29,064, forward strand.
TGTCCTTGCCCGCAGCGTCAGTCTTTCGACAGAGCAGAAGCCAGAGGGCATCCTCCGTCGCCAAGGCTATGGAGGACGGGGGGGGGCGGACACGATTACGGACAGCGGCGAATTTTGTAATTGTTGCCCGGTGCGGAAAAGTTAAACTATAACGGTCATTATGAAATAGGGCTATTCACGTGACTCCACCCACCACTACCGCTTGTGGTTTGTGAGTAAGGCAAAGGGTTTCGGCGATATTTGGACGGCTTGCTGGGCCAACCGATAAAACAGTTTTCCCCGTGAGGCGG
>JBAVOO010000092.1:0-13660 GCA_049692125.1 Verrucomicrobiia bacterium
GGACGATGTGTGCCTTCACCACCCGCGGCAGTTGTGAACGCATCCTTTATAGCGTCTTTGACCGTATGAACATTTACTGGGATCAACACCCTCTCAAATCTTTTACACAAAAATCGTGACACTACCCGGTTTACCCGGTCCAACAGTGTTCCCGCGATCAAAGATTTGTTTTCCCTGGTGCAAAGCCTTTGGAAAACAGCCCATCGCGAATAAGTGATTCGTGAAAATTCGCGTGTTTGGGACGGTTCGCGGTTAAAAAATATCGACACCTCGCCCCGGCCCTCTCCCCGTTCGAGGCGGAGAGGGTGGGTTAGTGCCGGGCCATCATGTGCTGGCTGAGGGACGCGACGCGGCTTCGAGCGCGGGCAGGGATGAGGCGGGCCAGAGTTGAATTTGCAGCGCGTCGCAGAGCGGCTGGAGAACGGGACGGAGACGCAAGCCGCCGATGATAATTTTATCCGGCAGTTGGCCGGCCTTGAGCAGCGATTCAACCAGTCCGCGACCGGCGGCTTCGCCGGGGGTGAGCGCACCGCTTTGCACGTCCATGACAAGCACCAACCCGCGTTTTTGTTCCACCAGCAAACTGAACCGGCCAAAGCAAGGCCTTCCGTTTTCGAGAATTGAACCGCCGGGCAACAAGCTGGAATCAAATTCGCAAGCCGTGCCGGGCGCGCGTTTGAGGGCGCGGAGTTTTTCGAGCTGGGCGGCGGCGGGCTGGAAGGAATCAAGTCCGCTGACGGGCGGCGGCAGGAGCGGCCGCCAGTCAAGGTCTTTGGGCGTGAGCGGGCGGGCGGGCATGACGGCGGGAAGAAAAGGGATTTCACCAGGATCGCAATTGTCGAAAATGCCCGGGTATTGCTCGAACAATCTAGAGAAGGCGGTGAGGCGCGGAAGGTCGGCGAGGAGCTGGCCAGCCTCGGTTTGGTTGATGTGCCAGGGAAGCCAGCCGGGGTCGGCGGAGCGGAATTGCGGCCAGACACTGCCTTTGCCGGACGGTTTGAATCCGGCGGCTTTGAGCATGGCCAAGTCTTCCTTCCACAACTCGCGTTTGGGAACGAGTTCAAGCTTGAGACAATCAATGCCGTCGGCGGTGTTGAAGTCTTCGAGGTCGGGCGTGTCGTTGAGCATCTGGAGAATCCAGCGCAACCCGGCGGCGTGGCGGTAGAAAACGGCGGCAAACACTTCTCCGGCGTTGCCGAGCACGGCGGCAATGCGCGTCTCGCCAGTGGCGGGATCAATCAGGCCAACGACATCGCTGTCATACATGCATTCCCACGGTTCGAGCGCGGCGAAGTCGGCGGCGGCGGCGAGCAATGCGCGCCAGGTTTCGGGCGCAACGAGTGGTGGTGGGGCGAGTTTTGGCATATGATGTGAAGTGAACGTGTTGACGAACCCATCAAGAATTATTCTTCATCCGTGTTAATCTGTGTCCATCCGTGGTTAAAGATTTTTGTGTGCTTTGCGCTTTTTTGCGGCTGGATTGAAAGCGTTTGAAGGATATGCCGGGGATTATTCATGGCGGCACAACCAGTCGGTTTGCGGTGGGCCTTCACGCGTGATGCCGGTGTGACTGACAAGGCGCGTCCAGTGAGGCAAGGCATCCAAGCGCGGAACGTGGCGCGGACGCAACTGTTTTCGCAGGGAAGCCCACGGCTCTTGTTTCGGCGCGTATTTTTTGGCGACCTCGGCGATATGAAGCAATACCGGCTCGCACCGTTCCTGAACTGCGAGGCGGCAGAGGCGCGCAATATTGATGCGCGGGGAACTCAGGAACTGCGCGGCCACACGCAGAGAATCCAGATCGTACGGGTTCTCGCCGAGGCAGAGCGCGACCCCGATTTCTTCGTCGCTGATGGCAGGCAAGTCAGGTGGTAATGCCGGATCGAATTCACGCCGGTAGTGGCTCGCTCCGCGCCCGATGGCGACCTTGAGCAGCCAGTCGGCGACGCGTTCTCCCGCGCCGCTTCTTTGCGCAATACGACGCAGCAGATCGGAGACGTGAGGAACCTCGCCCAGTTCGTGGGCGAGTGTCGTCGCGTGTTGTTGTTCCTTCAGTTCCACGTTCGCCAATTTATCACAGCCCCAGTTTCTTGAACCGGTTGTTCAATTGCTAATCGCGGTCCCAATGCTTGCGTTTTGGCATTCCTGACTTGTCTGGCAACACGGCGATGATACCAAGCAAAATAATCGGCATCAGCACCATCCCTGCCGGAAGCAGCAATGGAGTCACACGGTAAATTAAACGGACATACGGAACCATGAGCACAGCCAGTGGCATAAGCCCAATAAACACAACGGCGTCAGGCCAGTTCTTGGCTTTTACCCACCACCAACAACCATAGATAATGGCGGCGTAGCTGGGAAGAAATACCAAGATGCCAGCAACTTTGGCATTGTCCCAACTTTGAAATAACCCGAGGGGAATAAACACCAATACAAGCGCCAGCAAAACACCGGCTATACCAAGCCCATTTGCCACCAGAGCATTTCGCCGGTAACGAACGATGTGAGCAATTAGAGATTCATCGTGACTATGTTTTTTCCTGCTCACCTGATTTGAAGGACAGGTACATTTGTCCGGCAGTGCAAACAGTAACAACGGAAAAATGATCAATTGTGCCGGCCAGAATATCCCAAAGACAAGCATGCCGTTGGAATAACCCTTGGCCTTGGCCAGATGACTCCCGCCCCAGAAGAAAGCCAAATATTGAACGAATAGAAATGAAAGGAAGATAAACCCGGTGATTTTACCAGAACTGGCCGCTGATTCATGACTGAATTTTTTACAAATGGCACCAACTATAAACACCAAGGGAATGGAACCAAACCACACCGCCGCGCCGGTGATGGCTTTGTTTTTATGGCGGCTGTCCATCCTGTTAATCCTGTCTCAAATCAAAGCCCCAGTTTCTTGAACCGGTTCTTTACTTCCTTGAAATGGAAGTCGAGCGTGCAGAGCTTCTCCAGTTCGCCTTTCTTGAAATGTTTCGCCACGGCGGGGTCAGCTTTCAGAACTTCGACGAAATTGGCGTCTTCGCGGCCGGCATGTTTGACTTCCCAGGTTTTCATCGCCGCGTCCTGGACCAGTTTGTAGGCGGCTTCCCGCGTCAGGCCTTTTTTGATGAGCGCCAGCAGAACGGTCTGCGAATTCCACATGCCGAGGCTCAGGCCGAGGTTTTTCTTCATGTTCTCCGGATAAACGTTGAGCCCGTCCATCAGGCGCGTGAGCAGGCCGAACATGTAGTCGAGCAGCGTGCAGGAATCGGGAAAGATGATGCGCTCGACGCTGCTGTGGCTGATGTCGCGCTCGTGCCAGAGGGCGACGTTTTCCAGCGCGGCAATGGCGTTGCCGCGGAGCACGCGGGCGAGGCCGGTGAGGCGTTCCCAGGTGATGGGATTGCGCTTGTGCGGCATGGCGCTGCTGCCTTTCTGGCCTTTGGTGAATGGTTCCTCGGCTTCCAGCACCTCGGTGCGCTGGAGATGGCGGAATTCGACGGCCCAACGCTCGATGCTCGCGCCGACGAGGGCAAGCGTGGTTTGAAATTCGGCATGGATGTCGCGCTGGATGACCTGGGTGGCAATCGGCGCGGGACGCAGGCCGAGTTGTTTGCATACGTAAGCCTCAACGTCAGGTGAAAGGTGCGCGCTGGTACCGACGGCGCCGCTGAGTTTGCCGACGGCGGCGACTTCACGGGCGCGTTCGAGGCGTTCGAGCGCGCGGCCAAATTCGTCATGCATGAGCGCGAGCTTGAGGCCAAAAGTGGTCGGCTCGGCGTGGACGCCGTGGCTGCGGCCAATGCAGGGCATGAATTGATTTTCTCTCGCACGCCGCGCGATGATTTTGCGCAACGCCTTTACATCAGCGATGAGAATGCCGGCGCTCTGAACCATTTGCACGGCGCAGGTGGTGTCGCCCACGTCGCTGCTGGTCAGGCCGAAATGGAACCAGCGGCTGGCGGGGTCTTTGATTTTTTCGGCGACGGCAGTGGTGAAGGCGATGACATCATGATTGAGCGTTTTCTCCAGTTCTTTCTGGCGGGCAACGAGGCCGGGCAGGTCAGCGGACCATTTATCGGCGCCAGCTTTGATTTTGGCGAAGTCGGCCCCGGGCACGACGCCTTGCTTGACGAGCGCCTCGCTGGTGAGGAGTTCGATTTGGAGCCAGACGCGGAGCTTGTTTTCGTCGGTCCAGATGGCCCGCATTTCCGGTCGGGAATAGCGCGTGATCATGGCGCGAGGGTAAAACGTCGAGAGTCGAGAGTCGAGCCGCTTTCGCTCCGCTCCAGCGCGCCAAGGAGTTGAGTGGCGTGAAATGGGAGCGCCGATCTCCGATCCGGCGCGTTGGCCCGACGGTCAACCGGATCACGCCGGGCCGGAGGCCGGCGTTCCTAATGTTTCGCCATTCGAGAGCGGGCTTTTTCGAGGATTTGCCGCTCGCGTTCGGTCAAACTTTGAATTCCGTGCTTGGAAATTTTGTCGAGGATGGGGTCCACTTCGCTTTTCACAAATTCATCGGTGGACAGCTCTTCGTCCGGTTGGTTGGCCGCCGAACGCCAGAACGAGCTTTTGCCCGCGCGGGTGCTGACCAGTTCGCGCGGCGCGGCGCGGCGCGAAGGGAATGTCCATTGCAACCCGCGGCCCTGGATGAACTGGCGGATGAAGATCACACCCGTCAACATTCCGCCCAGATGCGCGGCGTTGGCGATATGGGAAATGGGGAAAATGATGCCGGCCAGCGCGAGCACCGCAGATAACATCAGCAGCATTTTTGCGCTTAACCGGATGGGTAAAATGAAAAACAGCAGCATCGTCAGTTCGCGTTCCGGAAATAAAACCGCAAATGCTGCGATCAGACCAAACCCACCCGCCGACGCACCGACGACCGGCCCGCCGAAAAGATCAGGCCAAGGCAACGCCACCAGCACCTGACAAATTCCACCGACAACCCCGCTGCTCAGATACAGAATCAGAAAATTTTTCCACCCAAGCGTTTCTTCAATGGCACGGCCGAAAACGTAAATTGCCCAGCAGTTGAACACCAAATGCCACAGGCCGGCATGCATGAACTGAAAGGTGAGCAACTGCCACACGAAGCCGTTTTTCAACCCCTCCACGCTCAACGCAAAATAATGATCCTCGATGAACAAACTGTGTGAATGACCTGAAACCAACAGTTCGAAGAGAAAGACCATCGCGTTGACAATGATGAGCGCCACGGTCAACGACAGGCGTCGGCCGTACTCCGGCTGGCGCATGTAATCACGATCTTCAAGCATAACTAAATCAAACTAGTCGCCATACTACTATTTTTCAACGGGCTTTTGTGTCGTACCCCGCCACCAAAACATCCGCTCGCGTCCGGTGCGGTTGGGATAGGAACGGGGAACCCAGTCTTTCATCAACTCGAAGTGCGGTGAGAAACGTTGCCACTGCTCCTCCCGGGTGGTGCAGAACGGCGGACCTTCACTTTTCTCGACCATCATGTAATTGACCGCCAGGTATTGTCCGTCCGGCTTGAGCCAGCGCCGCACGGCGCGGACATAATCGTCGCGTTCGCCGGGATGAATGGCACAGAAGAGCGTGTGCTCGAAGAGCCAGTCGAATTGAAACGGCGGTTCATCGCGCAAAAAATTGGCAAGCTGGAATTGAGCGGTGAGCCCGGCGGCTTTGGTCCTCTCCGTGGCCAGCCGGATCGCACTCGGTGCGATGTCACAGCCGAAGGCATCGAAACCCGCCTGCGCCCAGGCGCGAACGTCATGGCCCGTGCCGCAACCGGGTACACACACCGTCGAGGGTGGCCGCGACGCCCTCGTCGCTGTTGCTTGAGTTTTCTGCCTCAATTTCACGATTGAAGCCGAGGCGACAGGGGCGTCGCCACCACCCAACTCCGGATGCGACGCCAGAAAATCCACCAGTCCCGGCGACGGCGCGCCCTTTTCCCACGACATGTCCCCGGTTTGATATCGCGCCTCCCAGTAGTTCTGGCTCATTGAAAGAATGGATCGTTGGAGTGATGGAGTATTGGAGTATTGCAAGCGGAGTTCCACCACTCCAGCACTCCAATACTCCGTTATCCCGTGTTAATCTGCCCGTCCGCCAGTTCCACCACCCGCTCCGCATGCGCCGCAACCTTCGCGTCGTGCGTGGCAATGACCAGCGTGGTCTGTTTTTCGGCGTGGAGATTTTTGAGCAACTCGATGATTTCACCGCCGGTGCATGAATCGAGATTGCCGGTCGGTTCGTCGGCCAGGAGCAGTTCCGGCTCGTTGATGAGCGCCCGGGCGATGGCCACCCGCTGCTGCTCGCCGCCGGAGAGTTCGTAGGGCTTGTGTTCCATGCGGTTCTGAAGACCGACCCGGGCGAGCAAGTCACGCCCGCGGGTTTCAGCCCGGGCGATGGAGGTGCGGGCCATTCGCGCCGGCAGGCAGACATTTTCGAGCGCATTGAGTTCGGGCAACAAATGATACGCCTGAAAAACGAAGCCGACACGATGGTTGCGGAAAAACGTCAGTTCACCCTCGGAAAATGTGGCGAGATTCTGGCCGGCAAAATGGATTTCGCCCGCATTCGGCGTGTCGAGTCCGCCGATCAAATGCAGCAGCGTGCTCTTGCCGGCGCCGGAAGCGCCGCGCAACGCGAGAAATTCACCGCGCGCCACGTCGAGATTGACGCCGCGCAACACCTCGAGCGCGCGTCTGCCCATGGTGTAGGTCTTGGCGAGGGCGCGGGCGGAAAGAAGCGGTTCGCTCATTGCATACCTCCGGTGGGATTGAAAGAAACAACCGATTCGCCCGGATTGCTTTCGGGACGAAACTGAACATCGAACATCGAACGCCCAACACTCAACATCCCATCCGGCATCGTCAGCCGGATCATTCGGCGTTCGATGTTGGATGTCTTGCCGAGGCGAAGCGCAGCGAAGACTGGGGGAGGTTGGATGTTTCCCGGTTTCCTATTCATAGCGCAACGCCTCCACGGGTTTCAACCGGCCAGCCCGGATGGCGGGCAGCACGCCGCCGAGAATGCAGATGACAAACGAACTGCCGCAAATCAGCACGATGTCGCGGGCGACAATTATCGCCGGCAATTCGCCAAAGCCGTAAATGGAAGCCGGGAACAATTCAAAACCGGTCCAATGATTCATGAAGTGCAGAAATCCGTTCCGGTAAGTCAGCGCCAGAATGCCCAGACCGTAACCCGCGAGCACGCCGAGCACCCCGATGATGGCGCTTTGACTGAGAAAGACCCCGGAGATTTGGAGATTCGTCGCGCCGAGCGCTTTCAACATCCCGATTTCGCGTGTTTTTTGGACGACGAACGTGATTTGCGCGCTGAGGATGCACAGCGCGGCGACGAGGACGATGAAAAACAGCAGGTAAAACATGACGTTTTTCTCAACGACAAGGGCATTGAGAATGGTGGAATTTTGTTCCATCCAGGTGGTGACATAAAAATCACCGCCCAGCGCGTTCGTCAACTGCGTCTTTACCATCGCCGCTTGATACGGATCGTTCAGCGTCACATACAGTCCATGAACCGAGTCTTCGAGGTCATACAAATCCTGCGCGTTTTCCAGTGAGATGGTGATGTAACGGGCATCGTCCTCGTAATAGCCAACATCAAAGATTCCGCGCACCTCGTAATCGTCAGGCAAAATCGCCTCATCCTCCTTGCGGTCGCGGGCCTCCTTCATTTTTTTGATTTCGCGCGCGGAATAGATTGAAAGGTGATCGCCGACCTGCAATTGAAGGTTGTTGGCAAAGATCGAGCCAATGATCACACCGCGTCCGCTTAAATCAAACTTGCCGGCGATGATGCTGTGCGAAAGATTTCCCATTTGATTTTCCGCCTGCGGATCAATGCCGCTCATAATGGGCGCGTCCTGCATTGCCGGGCGATTGCTGTCACCCTGGGTTTCCACCAGGACCGGGCCGAGAATAAAGGGGGCCACACTGCGGACGTTTTTGTTTTGGGCGATCACCCCGGCCAGCCGGGAATAATTTTTCATCGGGGTGCCCTGCTGTCCTGCGGTGAGATGCGGATTAAAGCCAAGGATTTTTTCGCGCAGGTCGTGGTCGAACCCGCTCATGACGCTGATAACGATGATGAGCACCGCGACGCCCAGCGCGACGCCGACGATGGAGATGAGCGTGATGATGGAAACGAAAGTCCGTTTGGGCCGCAGATAGCGCAGGGCCAGTAGCAGTTCAAACGGTAATCGAGACATGTGCATCTCAGGCTAAAGGCCATTGCCCCGGCTGTCAACGAAGTCGCTCTTTGCCCGACTCGTAATCTTAATCCTGATTTCGATCGGAAATCATGGTGTCATCGCCCGATAAAATCGTTGGCTGGGAGGCTTGTTATTTTTATGCGCTGCGGTTATGATTTAAAACAATGAAAAATGGCAAACATACGAACGGACGCGTTGAATTGGGCGAGCACATCGTAGCCGACCCGGAAATCTGCCACGGCAAACCCACGTTCAAAGGCACGCGGATCATGGTCTGGCAGGTGTTGGATGACGTGGCCGAGGGGCGATCGTGGGATTTCATCTGCAACAAGCGCTGGGGTGGGCGCATCCCCTTGTCGGCAGTTGCGGAAGCCATCCGGCTCGCGCGAGAAGCGTTGCTTGAACGAAACAGTCCCGCCGCGCGGCGATCAGTGCGGAAAAAATCCGAACTCGCGCTCGCTTGAACCTGCTGGACGAAAACTTCCCGGAAGACCAATTGCCGCTATTAAAGGAACGGCACATTCCTTTTCGGCGCATCGGCCATGAGGTAGCGTGTTGGGGAGTCAAGGATGCTGAGATCATTCCACTCTTGCACCGGTTGCAGGGTGTGACCTTTTTCACCCAAGACCGGGATTTCTTCAAGGCAACATTATGTCACCCGGCTTATTGTCTGGTGTGGCTGGATGTGCGTGCCGACGACGACGCTTATTTCTTGCGGCACTTTCTCAAACATTCCGTTTTCAACACCTCGGCCAGGCGAATGGGCCTCGTGGCTCGCGTGCATCACGATGGCGTTGACTTCTGGCAACGCAACCGCGCCGCCCTCCGGCACGTGCGCTGGATTCGCACGACGGAACCCTGATAATCAGTTTACGGCATCATTGCCCGGTAAAACCGCTGGTTGAAAATCACAGCTACCAAGCCTCTGGGAATAGAACGATGCGGTAGAATCGCTGCTGGTTGGTGCCTATGGGATCGGGTATGGACATTATAGTGCTATTCGCGGTGATGGAATTGCTCAGGTTGATCCAGTTGGTGGAAGTCAAATCCGAGGTGTATTGCACCTGATATGTTTGACCAATAACCGAACTCCAAGTAATCGAGATTGTATTCCCACTTTGCACGATTGGTTGAATCGCTGGGGGAATGACAAGAAGAAAAACTGTACCGTCATTTTGTGTCCCACCGCGACTTGTAGTACCATATAAATTACCATCCTGTCCTTGCACCATCCCGGAAACGGGCTTGCTTCCCTCGTTTCCTCCTAGGAATGAGTGAAGGGTAAAAAATGTGCCGTTTGACGTTATTTGAAAAATCGTACCATTACCGCTCGCCCCACCTGCCGACGTGGTTCCATAGAAGTTTCCATCGGTAGCCTGAACTAATGCGCCGTAGGGCAAAGATCCATCGTTTCCCCCTGTGAACGAATAAAGGCTCGTCAAAGTGCCGCCTGGCGTTACTCGGAAAACAGTGCCATTGCCCCATGTCCCTCCACTGAATGTCATTCCATAAAAGTTGCCATCATTCCCTTCTATCAAACCCCCAAGTGGATAAGAACCATTGGTGCCACTAAATGAAAGGAGGCTAGTAAATGCGCCGTTGGACGTAATCTTATAGATGGTTCCAAACCCATTTGTCCCTCCTTGCAATGTCATCCCATAAAAATAGTCGCCACTGGCTACGAGCGAGCCAGCGTAAGGAACTCCACCGTCTGTTCCGTTCTTGAATGCATAAAGCATGGTCAGATTGCCGGTGGGCGTCATCTGGAAAATAGTGCCGGCTCCGGGGTTTTCCCCTCCTGATTCTGTTGTCCCATAGAAATTTCCATCACTACCTTGCACCAAACCACCAAAAGGAAAAGCACCATTGGTATCGTAGAACGTTGCCAAAAGAGTTAGGGAGCCATACGATGTAATATTGAAAACGGTGCCTGCTCCCCAGGCTCCGTCGCTGGTCGTCCCATAAAAATTACCATCGGTGCCTTGAATCAATCCCGACATAGGACGATTCCCGACAACATTATTTTGGTTGGTAAACGAATATAAACTGAGAAATGAACCGCCCGAGTTTATGCGAAAGATGGTGCCAACACCGCTGGTCCCCCCGCCGAAAGTTGTCCCATAGAAACAGCCGTCGCTTCCCAGAACCAATGGAGCTTGGGGATTATTGCCATCAGAACCTGAAAATGAATGGAGAGTTTCAAATGCACTAACAGGAATTTGATTTGTCGAAGGGGGCGGAGGACTAGCACCAGTTCCCGATATGGGAAGGGTATTAACACCAACTGTGGCATCTGAATTGACCGTCATGGTGCCACCATATGATGTGAGCGCTGTCGGCGAAAAAGTAACCTGTATAGCCACTTGATTACCTGCTAAAATGGTGCCGCTCCAATTCCCGGTAAATCCTGATGGATAACTGATGCTGGAAATATCCAAGTTCGTATTGCCCCCATTAACGATTGTGACCACCCGCGAAGCGGTCGTGTTCACTTGCACATTCCCAAATGCCAAATCACTTTGGGCGACCAAATCAATAACGCGAGGAAAAGCGAGAGCATTAATTAGATTGATCCCGTTTGGAGTTCCCCACCCCGTGCAGAGATCGTAACCGCTTTCGGCGTAGAATTCATACAGACTTCCGCTCCAAGTATTGTTGCCGGTCGTAATGTCGTGAAAGCATGAAGTATAGTTTGGCCCGCTGCCAATGAAGTAGATGGATGGATTGATAAAGCCGACGGACGGCAGGCCAGCGTCCGCTGCCGCTTGATTCGCCAATGCTGTGAAGCCAGCCCACAATGGTGCGGCGAAACTTGTGCCGTTTTCCGGCCCCGTCTGACCGTTTTCACAGACAATCCAGATATTACTCGCTACCAAGGCAACATCCGGCAGATTTCGCATTGTCTCTGATCCACCATTAACCAGCAGACCGGAGATATTTGCTTGCCAACTGGGAATTGAATAATTGGGACTGATACCGCCGCCGCTACCCCATCCACCGGGCTGATTCCATACGGTCTCCGAAACATAACTCGCTCCCGTTCCGTTCATTGTCAATGCGGTTCCACCGACGCTTGTGACCCACGGACTATCGCACGGCCATTGTATTATTTCGCCGGTCGTATATGCATCGTCGTCACCAGACGCCTGGAAAAATGACTGGCCATTGTGCGCGGCCATATATTGGAGAATCTGATCGCCCGATGCATTGGGGCCGGCGATTCCGCTCCCCCACGAAGAGCTAAATTGCTTAATTTGGTTGTAGCTGGCAGATGCCATTATGTTAAGCATGTCATTCCATTCGGCTACACCACTAAGATTTGGAGCTTCAAATACAACTACACTTCCCAGATTCGGAGCCATCGAAATGACCATCTCAATGTCTAAAGAAACCTCTTCATCACCACCATCGGGCCTTCCATCGACATTGAAATCATCTACCGACACGTTTACCAGTGGGACATTCGACAGCCCTGCCTTTGTTTCATAAGTTGTGATGTCATTATTGTAATAACTGTCAAATTCCACCAGCCCGACCATTTGCCCAGCTCCATTTAACGTGACGCTTGGGATGTAAGCGTTCCTAAAATCATTGCCCATGTAACCACCACCAGACGCGGAACCGGAAAAAGGAGTTGCGTTTCCTGTGATGGAATTCTTATGTAACATTGGGTGTGGCCTGGCATAATTGTTAAGTCCACTAACATCCAGCATAGGGACGTTCAAATCCACAAATGGCTCAATATCAGGTGCGTAAAACTCCCGGTTCTCAGTTGGATGCTGGTAAGTGCGCAATGTAACATGAAAAACTCGTTCGATGTCCGAGACTTTTCCCGACACATCCAGCAAGATGCGGTTGTCATACGTGCCGACTACCTCCAAGCCGTTTGTTTTAGCGAAATTGATGACGGCCTGATAATCCTGTTCCGTAGGTTCAAAGGCATCTGTGAATTGTTGCGGTGTAAGATAGTGACGGTAATTGGCGCTTCTCGGGTCAAAGAGTTGTTGTAACAGGTTGGTAAGCGCTTCCTTGTTCCGGAACGGCAATCCAATCGCCAAGTGTAGACGATTCGTGGCCGGCAGACGACCAATTGGCCGCAAATGCAAGCGCGCCACAGTCTCTGGCACATGGCCATATAAAATTTGCTGTGCTGTTGCAGATGGTGCTGTGAGAACAGTGCCTGCACTTGCCATTACGGCAATAAGGAGCATTTTTGTTTTCATGGTTTTACCCCTGAAAGTTTTTGCACAACATTTCCGTTTTTACGCCTTTCCTGAAAATTGCCAAGCCCTTTTTTGTTAAATAGAAAGCCGGGATTTTACTTCCGGCTCTCGCGAAAAATCTTCAATTCATCATTTCGCCGGCAGTGTGGCTGCCGATCAGCCGGGCGCAAACGGATTGCCTTGGGGCGGGGTTGAATCAATTCGCGGCAAAAAAAGCTGGCTGAGAAACAAATAGATCCAGCCCAGCGCGAAATGCGCGCCGAAGATGAAGCAAAATTGAATCAAATCGAGCACGGCAAAATCATAAAGCACAATGGCGGCGGTCAGCAGCAACGCGCCCGGCATCAACGCCGCGCCCGCCAATTTCCAACTGCCGCGGAAATCCAAACCGCGGTTCGCAAAAAAGCCGATGAGCCACGCCGGCAGAAAATAAACTGTCGCCAGCGCCGCCCACGCCAGCATCAGGCCGGCGACAACGGCCAAAACCGTGATGGCCAGCAGTTCCGGCTCCCACGCGCCCCAAAGCGGCTCCAGGTCGGTGCGGTTGAAAAGGATGATTTGATCGGGCGGATAAGGAAAATCCTGGTAACCGAGCAACGAAAAGACGCGCACGGTTTGCGCGCCGAATTCGATTTGCACGTCGGCAGGCGAATGGATCTGGCCGCTGTGATTCGGGTCAACGATAAACGCAAGAAACCGGCCTTCGGCGAGGAGTTGCGGCGGGTGGCCGGGCCAATCCAGCCGGCCCGCGTGTATTTCACCGGCGACCGGCAAATTTCGAATGGCAGCACGCACGGTCGGGAAACAGCCATCGGAAAGAAACCAGACCACCGCCGCGGCCGCCAGCGACGCGATGACGAATTGCACGAGCAGCAGGCGGTTGAGCCGGGCGTGCGCAAAAGCCGCCACGCCGCGCGGCGTCAGCGGTTCCCACGCAAAAGTTGATTCAGCAGGCGCGCTCATCGAACCGCAGATTAACAGAAAAGGCACGGGGAAGAAACCAGCCCGTGTTCAACGGGTACAACTTGTGCAATGCGACCGATTCCCTCGCCCCGCCCGAGCGGGGCGAGGGTTGGGGCGGGGGTATTTGAATTTAAACGCGCCACCTCACGGCACGGGGCAAGGACATGGGTAACACTTGAGGGCATGGACATAGGTTACACATTGGGTAAGGATTTGGGGCTTTTCCACGGGCATGTCGTGGAAA
>JBAVOO010000093.1:0-30024 GCA_049692125.1 Verrucomicrobiia bacterium
TAAGCGCGGCACGCCGCTTCGTCGCTGAAACGCTGCTCCATTTCCAGCAGTGTGCGCGGATAGTCCTCGGACATCACGCGAAATTCTATTCGTTGTAGCCAGTGGAGTCACGTAAATAGCCCTAATGACAAATGACGAATGACGAAAGAAGCCCGAAATCCGAAATCCGAAAACAGCAAACGTTCGGGTGAGAACCAACCATAGGCACACCGGTATTCGGCATTTGATATTCGGATTTCATTCGTCATTCGTCATTCGGATTTCGGGCTTTCCCCCGTCATCCTCCGCCGACGCGCGCGACGTCGCGGACGTTTTCCTCGAACGCGGCCATGATGGCCTGGTCGCCGGTCAGACCCTGCTCCTTCACCTTCTTCATGGATTCGAGCACGCGCTGGTAGTCCTTCGGCATCACCTTGACGAACTTCGGCACGAGTTTCCGCCAGTCCGCCAGCACCTTCGCCGCGCGGTCGCTCTTCGTGTAAGCCTGGTGCCGCTGAATCAACTTCCAGATCATTTCGATCTCGTCGGCGTCCTTCAGTTTTTCCAAACCGACCATTTCCTGGTTGCAATGCGCCGGGAAATCGCCGGCTTCATCCAGCACGTAGGCAATGCCGCCGCTCATGCCCGCGGCGAAGTTACGTCCGGTCCGGCCCAGAATAATCACGCGTCCGCCGGTCATGTATTCGCAACCATGATCGCCGATGGCCTCGACGACTGCAATCACGCCGCTGTTGCGCACGCCGAAACGTTCGCCCGCCATGCCGCACACGAACGCCTCGCCGCTCGTGGCCCCGTAGAAAGCCACGTTGCCGATGACGATGTTTTCCCCGGCGACAAAAGTCGAACCTGCCGGCGGATAGACGATGATTTTGCCGCCGCTAAGGCCCTTACCGAGGTAATCGTTCGCGTCGCCTTCGAGTTCGAGCGTCATGCCCTTGGGAATGAACGCGCCGAAACTCTGGCCCGCACTGCCCGTGAATTTGAGATGGATGGTGTCCTCCGGCAGGCCGTTCGGGCCCCATTTCTTTGTGATCTCGCTGCCAACGATGGTGCCAACAACGCGGTGGACATTGCGGATGGGCAGGTCGGCGTGAATACGCTCGCTGCGTTCGATGGCCGGTTCGCAGATGTCCAGCAACCGCGTCACGTCGAGCGAATTTTTAATGCCGTGATCCTGGTCAATCTGCCGGTAGCGGACGACCTCCGGCCAGACATCCGGCCGATGCAAAATGCTCGTGAAGTCGAGGCCCTTGGCCTTCCAATGCTCGATCGCCTTCCGCGGGGCCAGCTTGTCCGTGCGGCCGATCATTTCGTTTATCGTCCGAAAGCCGAGTTGGGCCATGATCTCGCGCAATTCCGTGGCAATGAACCGCATGAAATTGACCACGTGGTCGGGGCTGCCGGTAAAGAATTTGCGGAGACGCGGGTCCTGGGTGGCCACGCCCACCGGACAGGTGTTCAAATGGCACACGCGCATCATGAGACAGCCCAGCGCCACGAGCGGCGCGGTGGCAAAACCAAATTCCTCCGCCCCGAGCAACGCGGCGATGGCCACGTCGCGGCCCGTCTTGAGCTGGCCGTCAGCCTCGACGTAAATCCGGCTGCGGAGATTGTTGAGCACGAGCGTCTGGTGGGTCTCGGCCAGGCCGAGTTCCCAAGGAATGCCCGAATGCTTGATGGAAGAGAGGGGCGACGCGCCCGTGCCGCCGTCGTAACCGCTGATGAGCACCACGTCCGCGTGCGCCTTGGCGACGCCGGCGGCGACGGTGCCCACGCCGACTTCCGCGACCAGCTTCACGCTCACGCGCGCGTTGCGGTTCGCGTTCTTGAGATCGTGAATCAACTGGGCGAGGTCTTCGATGGAATAAATATCATGGTGCGGCGGCGGCGAAATCAGGCCGACGCCCGGCGTGGTGAGCCGCGTTTTGGCGATCCACGGATAAACCTTGCGGCCCGGCAGTTCGCCGCCTTCGCCCGGCTTCGCGCCTTGGGCCATCTTGATTTGAAGTTCCTTCGCGTTGATGAGGTAATTGCTCGTCACGCCGAAGCGGCCCGAGGCGACCTGCTTGATCGCGCTATTTTTCGAGTCACCGCGCTCGTTCGTCCAGGTATAGCGTTCCGGGTCTTCGCCGCCCTCGCCGGTGTTGCTCTTGCCGCCGAGGCGGTTCATGGCGATGGCGAGCGTCTCGTGCGTTTCCTGGCTGACCGAGCCGTAGCTCATCGCGCCGGTCTTGAACCGTTTCACGATTTCCTCGACCGGCTCGACTTCCTCGATGGGCACGGGTTTTTCCGCCCAGTTGAATTCGAGCAGTCCGCGCAGCGTGCAAAGGTTTTGCGCCTGATTGTTGATCAGCGCGGAGTATTCCTTGAACCGCTCGTAACTGCCGAGGCGGCAGGCGAGCTGCAGCTTGTGAATGGACTGAGGGTTGAACAGGTGGAATTCACCATCATCGCGCCACTGATACTGGCCGCCGGGGTCCAGGGCCACGTTGTCAACCGGGCGATCGGGAAACGCCTGGCGGTGGCGGGCCAGCGCCTCTTCGGCCAGCACGTCCAGACCGACACCCTCGATGCGCGACACCGTCCAGGTGAAGTACCGGTCAATGACGTTGTGGTTCAGGCCGATGGCCTCGAAAATCTGCGCGCCCCGATAGCTCTGGATGGTCGAGATGCCCATCTTGGCCATTGTTTTCACCACGCCTTTAACCACCGCCTTGATGTATTTTTTTACCGCGGTCTTGTGATCCATGTTCACGAGCAACCCCTCGTGAATCATGTCGTCGAGCGAGTCGTACGCGAGATAGGGATTGATGGCGCTGCAACCGTAGCCGATGAGCAGCGCAAAATGGTGAACTTCGCGCGGTTCGCCCGATTCGAGCACAAGCCCGGCGCGCGTGCGCGTGCCTTGCCGGATCAAATGATGATGCAGGCCCGCCACGGCGAGCATCGCGGGTATCGGCGCGTTTTTGGCGCTGAGGCCGCGGTCGGAAAGAATGATGATGTTCGAGCCTCCGGCAATTGCCTTGTCAGTGGCAGCGAATAATTGGTCGAGCGCGCTTTCCAAGCCCCGGGCGCCTTCCGCCGCCTGGAACAAAATTGGCAGCGTAACCGCTTTGAAGCCGGCGCGGTCCACGTGCCGGAGCTTTTCGAGATCCTCGTTCGTAAGGATGGGATGCTCCAGCTTGATCATGCGGCAACTCTTGGGGGTGGGCTCAAGCAGGTTGCCCTCCGAGCCGATCATCGTTTCCGT
Source organism: Verrucomicrobiia bacterium (assembly GCA_049692125.1). Taxonomy (GTDB): domain Bacteria; phylum Verrucomicrobiota; class Verrucomicrobiia; order Limisphaerales; family UBA11358; genus UBA11358. The sequence goes on from JBAVOO010000093.1 coordinate 3,251, forward strand.
GGAGGTGATGATGGCCTCGCGGATGGGGTCTATCGGCGGGTTGGTGACCTGCGCGAAGAGTTGTTTGAAATAGTTGTAAAGCAGTTGCGGCTTGTTCGAGAGCACCGCCAGCGGCGTGTCCGTGCCCATCGAGCCGAGCGGCTGCACGCTGTCGTTGGCCATGGGGCCGAGAATAAACCGCAGGTCCTCGAACGTGTAGCCGAACGCCTGCTGGCGCTGGAGCACGCTCCGGTGATCCGGTTCGCGAACGTGCGGCGGTTCGGGCAGATTTTCCAGCAGCACGTGGTTCCGGTCGAGCCAGACCTGATACGGATGCTCCGTGGCCACCTTGTTTTTCAACTCCTCGTCCGCCACGATGCGGCCTTGCTCGGTATCAATCAGGAACATCCGGCCCGGCTGCAGGCGGCCTTTCTGAAGGATCGTTTCCGGCGGCAGGTCGAGCACGCCGACCTCGCTGGCCATGATGACACGGCCGTCCTTCGTCACGTAGTAACGCGAAGGGCGCAGGCCGTTGCGGTCCAGGCAGGCGCCGATGCGCACGCCGTCGGTGAACGCGATGGAGGCGGGGCCGTCCCACGGTTCCTGCAGGCAGGAATGGTATTCGTAGAACGCCCGTTTTTCCGCGCTCATGCTCTCGTGATTTTCCCACGGCTCGGGAATCATCATCATCACGGCGTGCGGGAGAGGGCGGCCGGAGAGCGCGAGAAACTCTAGCGCGTTGTCGAACATGGCCGAGTCGCTGCCGTCCTCGTTGATGACCGGCAGCAGCTTCCTGAGATCGTCACCGAACAAATCAGACGCGAACAGCGACTGGCGGGCGTGCATCCAGTTGATGTTGCCGCGCAGGGTGTTGATTTCGCCATTGTGTGCCACGTAACGGTAGGGATGCGCACGTTCCCAGGTGGGAAACGTGTTGGTGCTGAAGCGCGAATGCACGAGGCACAACGCGCTGGCCAGTGACGAGTCCGTGAGGTCGGGGTAGTACCGTTCCACCTGTTCCGGCGTCAGCATGCCTTTGTAAATCATTGTTTTGGCGGACAGGCTACAGACGTAAAATTTGTTGCCGCCCTGGAGACCCGAGGCACGGATGCCGCGCTCCGCCAGCTTGCGGATGACGTAGAGCTTGCGTTCGAACGCCAGGTCGTCAGCCAAATCGTTGGGACGCGCGATGAACACCTGGCGCACGATGGGCTCGGACGCGATGGCGGTCTGACCCAGCGAACTGTGTTCGGTGGGCACGGTGCGCCAGCCCAGCAATTGCAGACCTTCCGTGGCGACAATATCCTCGAAAAGCACCTCGCACTTGTAGCGCTCCCCGGGATGGGGCGGCAGAAAGACCATGCCGACGCCGTATTCACCCGCCCCGGGCAGGACGATCTTCATTTCGCGGCAGGCCTCCTCTAGGAACGCGTGGGGCACCTGCATCAAAATCCCCGCCCCGTCGCCGGTGTTGACCTCGGAACCGCACGCGCCGCGGTGCTGGAGGTTGCGCAACACCTGGAGCGCCTGCTGGACGATGGCGTGCGATTTTTTGCCCTTGATGTTGACCACAAAACCCACGCCGCACGCATCATGCTCGAAGCGTGGGTCATAAAGTCCCTGTTTCGGCGGCGCGATGGCTTGCCCCCGCGCCGTGTATTTGGGTCGCAGCGTTGTTTTACTGGTCATTGCCTGGCAATGGTTGCCATTTGTTCTCTTATACTTGACATAAATTTTACTATTGCGCAATAAATGATTTTGGATTTTCAGGCCATGGCGGGGGCGTTGACCGCCTTGCGTCACAGTAAACATGATGGAAAACACTGTCAATCATCCAAGAACCGGCTTCGTTCTCATCCTCGCTTGCCGCGGCGAAGCGCAGCGAAGACGGGTCCTCGAAAAAGCCAAAAATAATCTGTTACTTTTTCGCGGCAGCGTAGATGTATAAATGAACCCATGAATGACGACCTGACCCTGCTGCGGGAATATGTCCGGCCTGCCGCGACGGCGCGCGAGCAAGGCGGGCGCAATTCCGAGGAGGCGTTCGCCGCGCTCGTCTCGCGCCACGTCAATCTGGTTTATTCCGTGGCGCTGCGGCAGGTGCGCGATCCGCAACTGGCCGAGGAAATCACGCAGGCGGTTTTCATCATTCTGGCGCGCAAGGCGGGGTCGCTCGGCCCGAAGACCATTTTAAGCGGCTGGCTTTGCCGCACGGCGCGTTACGCAAGCGCCAATGCGCTGACCATTCAGCGCCGACGGCAACGCCGCGAACAGGAGGCGTTTATGCAATCGCAGATCGACCAGCAGCAGTCCGACCTGTCGCGCCGAAGTGAAACAGGGGCGGACGAAACCTGGACTCAAATCGCTCCGTTGCTGGATGGGGCGATGGAAAAGCTCGGTCAAAAAGATCACGATGCCCTCGTGTTGCGCTTTTTTGAAAACCGGAATTTCAAAGAAGTCGGCGCGACGCTGGGCGCGAGTGAAGACGCGGCGAAGATGCGCGTAAACCGCGCGCTGGAAAAACTGCGGAAATTTTTCACGAAACGCGGCGTGAGTTCAACCACCGCCATGATTGCCGGGGCGGTTTCCGCCAATTCCGTCCAAGCCGCGCCGGTCGCGCTGGCAAAATCCGTGACTGCTGTGGCGGTTGCCAAAGGGTCAATCGCAGCGGTATCAACCCTGACTCTTGTGAAAGGAACGTTGAATCTTATGACCTGGATAAAAACAAAAACAGCAATTGTGATCGGCGCAGGAGTGTTGATCGCCGCCGCAGCAACAACTTGGCAGGTAAATGAAGGCCTTTTTGACCGTAGTGTGCTTGAGCGGCAACCGCCACAAGTCAGAATTCTTTCCAGCAAGTTTGCGTCTTTTGCCGGAGGTCAAAGTGGCGATGGGGAAAACGCCAAATTGATGGGAACGGGAGTCACAGCTCGAGATGTTGTAGCGGTAGCTTATGGCTTCCAAAGTGCGAGGACGATTCTTTCCACCAAACTGCCGGAAGGTCACTTTGATTTCATCGCGAGTTTGGCGAACGGGAATTATGAAGCATTGCAGCGAGAGGTAAAACGAGAATTCGGTGTTATTGGCAAAGTTGAGACGCGTGAGGTGGATGTTTGGATTCTTTCAGTGAAATCTTCAAATGCGGCAAGCTTGAAACAACGCACACGCCCAAGCCCAAATGATTACATGCTGTGGAGAGATTCGGGAAGCCGGCTCGAATTTCAAGACCGGCCTTTGGGTGACTTGGCCAGTGAAACCGAAGCTTTGGCAAATATCCCTGTTATCAATAAGACAGGTCTCACCAATCATTTCGATTTTGTTTTAAACTGCAAGGAAACCGACGTGGAAAATCAAAAATTGGATAGCGTGAACCAAGCACTTGGCCAACTTGGCCTCGAACTTGTGCCGAGTCGCGAACGTATTGAGATGTTGATTGTTGAGAAAGCGCAGTAGCATTTTTCTTTAACCCACGTCGCAAACCATTCATTTTACACGCCGCCTGCGCATTGTATAATGTCCTGCTGTGAATTCGCAAAAGCGTCAGCGCGTCGTCGTCGGCATGAGCGGGGGAGTGGACTCCTCCGCTACGGCGGCGTTGTTGCTGGAGCAGGGTTATGAGGTCATCGGCATCACGCTCAAGCTCTGGCCGCAGGACTGCGTGAACCGCGCCGAGGACAAATGTTGCGGCCCGCAGGCCGTCACCGACGCCCGCGCCGTGTGCCACAAGCTGGGCGTGCCCTATTACCTCATTGACGAGTCGGCGGAATTCCAGAAGCACGTCATTCAATATTTTGCCGACGAATACAAGGCCGGCCGCACGCCGAATCCGTGCGTGTTGTGCAATCAGAATTTGAAGTTCGGCCGGCTGATTAATCGCGCCGACCAGCTCGGTGCGCAATTCATCGCCACCGGCCACTTCGCCCGACTGGAACGGGTAGCTGGAGCGCCGAGCACCAGCTCGGCCAGTAACGAAAGTGGACAGTATCCAGCCGAGTCGGTGCTCGGCGCTCCGGGGCGTTATCTTCTCAAGCGCGGACGCGATTTGAAGAAGGACCAGAGCTATTTCCTTTTTTCGCTCCGGCAGGACCAGCTTGCGCGCACGATGTTTCCACTCGGCGAAAAGACCAAGAGCGACACCCGCGAGGTGGCCCGGCATTGCCAGCTCAAGACCGCCGACAAGGAGGAGAGCATGGAGATCTGCTTCGTACCTGACAACGACTACGGAAAGTTTCTGGAACAGGCAAACTTGGTGCAAAAGCATCGGGGCGAAATTGTGGATTTGCACGGGCGCGTCCTTGGCCATCACGACGGCATCGAGTTTTACACCATCGGCCAGCGCAAAGGCCTGGGCATCACCACCGCCAGGCCGGTCTATGTGATTGAACTGGATGCGGCGAACAACCGCGTCGTCGTCGGCGACGATTCAGCGCTCGACCGCGATGAATTCACCGTGGACGGCTGCAACTGGATTCCGTTCGACAAATTGACGGAGCCAATCGAAGTCACGGCGAAAATTCGTTACAACCATCCCGGTACGCCTGCCACTGTCACACCGCTGGGACAGGGTGAGGCAAAGGTGAAATTGCATGAACCGCAGCGCGCCATCACGCCCGGCCAGGCGGCGGTGTTTTATCAGGACGATCTGGTGCTCGGCGGCGGATGGATTATGCGCTGACCCGAACGGGTTGCGGGTCAGTTTGGTGGGGCGAGGCTACTGACGAGCCGGCTCGCGAGGACGCTCGCCCCACCAAAACCCCACTGTCCCCGAACGCGGCGATTTGACAGCCCGCACAGGCCGGTGCACTATTTCCACCATGAAAATACTCATTCTTCTGGCCGTGGGCCTGATTTATCAGGTCATTACCGCCGGCGCTGCGGGATCCATTTACGACATACCGCTCAAGGACATTGACGGCAAGGACACCTCGCTGAAGCCGTATCAAGGCAAAGTCATGCTCGTTGTCAACGTCGCGTCGAAATGCGGATTTACCCCGCAATACACCGCGTTGGAAGCGCTCCACCAGAAATACAAGGACCGGGGCCTGGTCGTGCTCGGTTTTCCCTGCAACCAGTTTGGCGGACAGGAACCCGGCACGGACGCGGACATCAAACAGTTCTGCTCCTCCAAATACGCGGTGACCTTTCCGCTGTTCGACAGAATCGAAGTCAACGGGACCAACCGTCATTCGCTTTACGTGATGCTGGCGGGCAAGGAATCGCCGGTTGCCGGGGACATTGGATGGAATTTCACCAAGTTCCTCATTGGCCGCGACGGCAAAATCCTGAAGCGGTTTGAGTCGAGGGTGAAACCCGATTCACCGGAAGTGATTCAAGCCATCGAAGCGGCACTGGCGGCGAAATAGAACCAACGCCTGGCAGACGGCGGTGTTCTATCAGGATGACTTGGTGGTCGGCGGCGGATGGATTCAGTAAAGAACACCGGGGATTTATTTCGCCGGGGATGCGAGCATTCTCAATTCCGCCTCAGCGCTTTGATATTCTTCAAAATATTTGACATTGGTCGCCAGGCATTTTTTGAAATAATCCGCCGCCGTTGTTTTGTCACTCTCAATGAAATGTTTCATGCCGGCATAGAAATAAGCTTCGCAATGCTGTTCCTGGTCGGTCTTTGCATTTGTATCGGCAGCGGCTTTGAGAAAATCGGCTTCGCTCAATTGACCGGTGAGGAAGTGTCCGACCTTTAATGGCCAATCATTCGGCTTTTCCGCCTTGCGATGTTCCAGATAAGTTGCCAGTTCCTGAGTCGCGGCGTCTTTTTCACCCAAGCGCGCCCGAATGAGCCAGATACGATAATAGGAGTAATCCTGGGAGTCTGAACCCAGTTCACACGATTTGCGAAAGTCAGCCAAAGCATTGGTGAATTGATATGCGTTGTAGTAGAAACAACCGCGATCGTGATAAACCCCGCCGTTTTGAGGAACTGCCTGAATAGCTTGGGTGTAATGAACCGGCACAAATTGGGATTTGTTCGCCTTCCACCAATTTCCCCATTCATCGGTTTGGTCTTCGCTGAAATTCTGACCGGTTAGCTCACGCAATGTCTGGACGGCTTTCAACCGCACGATTTCATCCGGGTCGCGCAACAGCGGCAACGCCAGTTCAACGGATTGTTTATTTGCGTTTTTGGAGAAGATGTTCAGCGCGACCAATCGGGCCAATGGTTCGGGGTTTTGCAGCAAAGGAATGATTTCATCGTTGGATACATCTTCGCGATACAACGCTTGCGCGACAAGGCCAAGCGACAGGCTGTCTTGAAGATTGAATAGCGGCAACAAATCTTCAACCGGAATCGGAACAGAAAGGCGTTCGAGCATTTCCACGGCAGAAACCCGGATGTCCAGGTCTTTATCTTTGAGCATTTCATAAATAACTGGAAAGTAGTTTCCCAAATCATTCCGGAATCTCGGCAGGGCAAAGGCCAGCTCGTGCCGAACACGGCGATCGGGATCACGGAGCATGGGCACGAGCAATTCGGCATTGGTCGGATTCCAATTGGGATATTCGGTCAACATGCTGATCCCCGCCACCCTGACTTCAGGTTCCGAATCTTTCAACCAATGAACCGCCGCCGCCGTTAGCCTCGGATCGCGTATCGAACCGTAATGCCGGTTGAAAATGGAGGCGGCATTGAGGCGGACGATGGGATTGGTGTTTTGAAATGCGGCAAGCAACGCGGGAACCGCGTCGGCCTGAAAACGCGCCAGCCCTTCGACGGCGAAGTAGCCGTATTTTGTGCCGAGCCAATCGCCGAAAACGGAAAGCGCCGGCTCAAATTCCAGGTCGCGCATTTCTTCGGGCTTGAACGTCCACGTTTGTTTCGTCAGCCACCACGACTTGTCCGCGAGACGTGAAATCCATTTGCTCGTTTCCGGCAGATCCGCTTTGGTGACTTTGGCGTAAGGCGGCAGATCGTCCGGGTTGGCCATGGGCGTTTCACTCCTTTTTTGCATCATTTTTTGCGCCTCCGCCGACAGCGATGGATTGACTAGCCGAGGATTGGCTGGCGCATTTCCACCCAAAAAGCGCATTTGCATTTCCCGTTGCCTCATTTGCATTTGCTCCATCTGTTCTGCCGATCTTTTCGCCCGCGCCAGGTCGTTGCTGTAAATCAACGGCAGTTTCTTCTCGAGCATTGCCCTTTCCAACAGCGGTACCGGCGAGAGCACATAGATCTGCACCTCCGATGACTGGCCGTTGACGGAGGAAATTTTCAGCGGGTAAACGCAGTGGTCGCTCGCAAAACTGATTTGCAGCGGATGCAATTCGCCCGACGCCAGTTTTAGCTTGCTCGAAATGGTTCCCCAGAGACCTTGGCCGAGGTTGACCTTGACGGCGATGAAATACCAATGTTGCTTGACATAGGCGTCCAGCACATCGGTCATATTCGTTGGGAAATAAAAGTGATTTGTCTCCAGCCACTTTTCCAGCGCACCGGCATCTTTGGTGGAAAGCACGGCCACCTCATAAGCGCCCACGGTTTTGATTTCAATGACTTTGACTGGTGGCTCCTGTTTTTTGCCTGCGCTTAAACTGGCCAAATCCCCACCGGCGGAGCGAGTTGCATAGACAGGCCGCTCCCAAAGCTTCTGGGTGTATCGGCTCAGTTCGTAGAAACATTTCATCGAGCCTTTTTCAACTGTCGGCAGGTTCGGCACCGGAATGAGCCAGCCGAATTCGTCCACCGGGCCTTCGTATTTGACCTGCAATGCCAAATCCTCGCGCCCGGCGTCATAAACGATGATGGCCTTCTGCGTCGGCTCGTTGATGTCCTTGTGCTTGTCCCAGACAAATTTTGGCGCGACGAACATCCCGTCGGCTTGCACTTTGGTGAGACTTCCCAGCCCGGCGAAGAACACCAACATCAACAATGATCTGGGGACGGAGGGAAACGATTTTCGGATGATGCCTGTTGATTGAACGAAAAGAAAATTAAAGTTCATAACCCGGATTTGCTAACGGAGGTTATCTCAACAGTTCGCCCGAAATTGTCAAGCCACCAACTCCGCTGCGCTCGCATTTGCCTTCACCTGTTCCGGATTTTTGCAGCCGCAAATCACGGAAGACACCAGCGGGTCTTGCAGACACCACGCCATGGCCCAGTTCGACATCGGCACGCCGGGCGGCACTTCGGTTTTTTGCAGGCGCTCGATTTCCGCAAGGTCGCGTTTCAATTTTTCCGCGTCGAAGGTGGCGCGCACGTCGTTGGCCGCAAACGCCGCCCCCGGTTTGTATTTGCCGGTGAGCAACCCGCTGGCCAGCGGCACGCGCCCGATGATGCCGAGCTCGTCGCGGCGCGCGTGCGGGAAGAAAAGTTGTTCCGGCCGGCGGTCGAGGCGGTTGTAGAAGACCTGCAACGCTTCCGCGCCGAACCGCGCCGCTTCACGCGCCTGCAATTCGCTGCCCTTCATCAAAATGGAAACGCCGAGGTGACGGATTTTGCCCGCGCGTTTCTGTTCGGCGAGCATGGTCCAGAGTTTCTGGTTTTGAAAAATTTCATCCGAGCCGGAATGAAATTGATAAAGGTCAATCACGTCCATGCGCAGCGCCCGGAGCGAGGCTTCGAGCTGGGCGCGCACACCGTCCACGGAAAAATCATCCGTGCGGTTCATGAAGCTGTGGAAATGGTGGCCAAACTTGGTGGCCACCATCCAGCGTGAGCGGTCGTGGCGCGCGAGGTGGTCGCCGATAAGCCGTTCGGACAGGTGGTCGCCGTAACATTCGGCGGTGTCAATGAGGTTGATGCCGCATTCCCCCGCCGCGTCCAGGATGGCGTCGGCCTCGGTTTGTGAGAAGTCGCGGCCCCACTCGCCGCCAAACTGCCAGGTGCCGAGGCCAATGACGGATACGCGCAAACCTGTGCGCCCAAGAATTCGATAACGCATGTTTGATGCTAACGCGGCTTGATCCGGTTGTCCCGCCTGATTGTCACACTGCCTCTCAAAGGGGCGCACCTGGGCACTGCGATGGGAACGCCGCATTCATGCGGCGGCGGGCTCGCTTGATTGAATGCCCTGCCGGATAAATCCGGCGTTCCTTCCGAAACAATGCAATTTTGTTTGTCGCAATGTCCGGATGCACCCTTCTTGATTCGAATTCAAAAATGGCGCTTGCCTCAACGCCGGTCGCCACGTATAGTTCGCGCTCTTTTGTAAATAAGATTTATGCGACGACCCAAAGGCATCAAAACGAGAAAGTCCGTGGCCAAGCGGTTCAAGATCACTGGCACTGGCAAGGTCCTGTTCCACCACGCTGGCAACCGCCACCTGGCCCAGACCAAGAATCCCAAGCGCCGCCGCCATCTCCGCAGCGCAGCCACGGTGGACTCCACCGACGCGTATCGCATCACGCAAAATCTGCCGTTCAGCCGCTAACATCCCAGACCCCAGACGCCAGAACCCAGCTCCCAATTTTATGCGAGTTACCAACGCCGCCGCCTCCCGCAAACGCCGCAAACGGATGGTCACAGCCGCCAAAGGCTTCCGGATGCGCCGCTCCAAACTTTACCGCTACGCGTCCGATGCCGTTGACCATGGCCGGCAATACGCCTACCGCGACCGCCGCGTCAAGAAACGCACCTTCCGTTATCTCTGGCAGGTGCGCATCAACGCCGCCACGCGCGCGGCCGGTCTCACTTACAGCCGGTTTATTGAAGGCCTCAAGGCCGCCAAGTGCGCGCTCGACCGCAAGGTGCTGGCTGACATCGCGGCTCAGGACAATGCCGCATTTGGTGAACTCGTCAAAATCGCCAAAAACGCGCTGGCCGCCAAGGGTGTGAAAGGCTAGAAAGTATCAGGTTTTCAGTTTCAAGTTTTCCAACGGGCGGCCAGCGATGGTCCGCCCGTTTTGCTTTTGCTGAAAACTGAAAACTTGAAACTTGAAACTCGAAGCTCAACACTCTCTCAAATGTCTCTGCTGAACGAAATTGAACCATTGAAACAAGCCGCGCTGGCGGAACTCAAGAACGCGCCCGACCTCGCCGCGCTCGAACAGACCAAGGGCACGTGGATTGGGCCGAACGGCAAGTTTACCATGTTGATGAAACAACTCGGCACACTTCCACGGGGAGAACGTCCCGCTGCCGGCAAAGCCATCAACGACGCGAAAGAAGAACTCAAGGTCGCCCTCAACGAACGCCGCGACGAACTGGAGCTGAAAGCCGCGCAGTCGAATGAACCGACCGATTTCAGTGCGCCCGGTCGCCGCCGCGCGCTCGGCAAACTCCATCCGCTCACGCAGGTGACCGAGGACATCGTCCGCAGCTTCCGTAAAATCGGCTTTGTCGTCGCCGACGGCCCGGAGATTGAGGACGAATATCATTGCTTCGACGCGCTCAACACCCCCGCGGACCATCCGGCGCGCGACACCCAGGATACGTTTTATCTCAACGTGGTTGGAGCATCTTGCTCCAACGTCAGTTCTGGCGGCGAGACGCCGGCAGCACGTTCACTTTTGCTCCGCACGCACACTTCATCGGTCCAAATCCGCGTGATGAAGCAGCAGCCGCCGCCCGTGCGCATCATCGTACCGGGCCGCGTTTATCGCCGCGACAACGCCGATGCCACCCACAATCCGACTTTTCAGCAGATTGAAGGACTTTACGTGGACAAACAGGTCACCGTGGGTGACCTCAAAGGCACGGTGGAATTCGTCTTCCGCGAACTCATGGGCGGCGACGTGAAGATTCGTTTCCGGCCGCACTACTTCAGCTACACCGAGCCGAGCTTCGAAATTGATTTCACCAACGCGCTTGTGAAAAAAATGGGTAAGGACTGGCTGGAAATCGCCGGGTGCGGCATGGTGCATCCCGCGGTGTTCGAGAACGTCGGCTACGACCCCGAAGTTTGGACCGGCTGGGCGTTCGGCTTCGGCATCGAACGCATCGCCATGATCCGCTACGGCATCAACGATATCCGCCTTTTTTACGAAAACGACGTGCGGTTTTTGAAACAGTTTTAATTTTTATGTGGCGGCAAAAAATCAAATATCATCGCGGGCGGCGTTTGATGAATGAACAAATCGCAATCGCCGCTGTTCTTGCTCAAGCCATCAGCAATTACAGCGAAGATTCTTTTTGCGCTGGTTGGTATTCTGGCATTGAACATGAATTGTGGGAACGAATTGTCGCGCGCAAGCCGGATAGTTATGAACGTGCGGTGAAAAAACTTTATGCCGCTGCGAAAAAGCAACGGCGGGACTGGGGAAAACCATCCGCAGAATTTCTTGCCGGTTTGAAACTGCTGGCGGAACGCTTTCAGGTCTGGATTTTTTACAAAAAAGGCGAAACCGCGATTCATCTCAAAGATTGGCTGCCGATCCATGAGCGATGGCATGAAAACCGAAAACAACAGCGGTCAAGCTTGGAAGAAGTTTGGAAACGGATTCACGAACCGTTTCCGTTTTTGAAATCCAGCAAGCCGGTTCGGATACCGCCGATGCCGAAGCTGAAATAAAATGTCCCTAAAAATTTACATCGAAACGACGATTCCGAGTTTCTATTTCGAGACTCGAAGGAATGTCGAATGTATTTCGCGCCGCAACTGGACGCGGCGTTGGTGGGACGAGCAACGCCACGAACACGAATTGGCCACCAGCCTTGTCGTTCGGGATGAGTTAAGCGACCGGAAATACCCGGCGGCGAAACGCCGCAACGCGCTGGCCATGCTTGATGAACTTCCGCTGCTCGACCTCAACGCGCGGATTGACGAAATCGTCCAAGCCTACGTCGAGAATCTGCTCATGCCGCAGCAACCGACTGCCGATGCGATTCATCTGGCATTGGCATCGCATTACGAGTGCGATGTGCTTTTGACATGGAACTGTGTTCATCTGGCCAACCCAAACAAATTCCGCCATATTGAAAGCATAAATAAGCGGCTGGGATTGCCGATGCCGTCAGTTGTCACGCCGCTCGAACTGTTGGGAGAACCCGTATGAAAATGCATCGAGACGAAGCCATAGCCGAGGTGCGCGCCGCCCGCAAAGCACTGTGCGACCGGTTTGGCAATGATCCCCGCCGCTTGCTCGCGCACTTCCGCGAGGAACAACGTCATTATCGCGGCAAAATTATCAAGAACTGGTCTGAACTTGAGCCGACCGCTGCTTTGAGCGAAACACCAGCAGGCAAAAAAGGACGCGCAAAGTGAAACGACACGGCATCAACGACATCCGCCTCTTTTACGAAAACGACGTGCGGTTCTTGAAACAATTTTAACCCGGTGGGGCGAGCGTCCTCGCGAGCCATGAAAAATAAATCAAAATGCTGATCGGCGATAAAAGCCCGGAAAGACTCGCGCGTTTGAAAGCGTTAAACGAACGGGTTCATGGCAAATTCAAAAACTTCATGTCACAGGAAGATTTGAGAAAAATGCGTGAGGAAGACAAATGGGAAGCGTTTCATCAAAGGCAAGAGCGACAGTTCCGTTAGGAGCGAAATCTTTGTAGAAACGAAAGAGAAAGAAAATTTAAGCTCCGTCAGGAGCGACATCAAAAACCTATGAAAAAAACATCGAACCGCCTCTCGCTGTTTGCCGTTCTGGCCGCCGCATTGTTGCTCGCGGCAGGCTGTCATTCTCCCAAACAAACCTGCTGCTCGATGTCGGCAAAGACTTGCCCTATGTCGGGAATGGCTTGCACCACCAATGCCGCGGTGGCCCCGCCCACCAAGGAATCGCAAGCGGCGATGACGCCGCAGAAGGCGCTGGACGAATTGCGCGCCGGCAACGCCCGGTTTGTGGCCGGCCACCCGCTGAATCGCAATCTGCCGGCGGACGTCAAGGCAACTGCCTCCGGCCAGTATCCTTTTGCCGTGGTCCTGAGCTGCCTGGACTCGCGCCAGCCCATCGAAATTGTTCTGGACCAGGGCATCGGCGCCATTTTCAGCGCGCGCGTCGCCGGCAATGTGCTGAATGACGACATCCTCGGCAGCATGGAATTCGCCTGCAAGGTGTCGGGCGCAAAACTGATTGCGGTCATCGGCCATTCCAATTGCGGTGCCATCAAGGGCGCCGTGGACGGCGTGGAACTGGGCAACCTCACCGGCCTGCTCGCCAAGATTCAGCCGGCGATGGCACAGGTCCCGACCGATGTCCAGCCGCGCAATTCCAAAAACCTCAAGTTTGTGGACAAAGTCGCTGAGGCGAACGTGCATCTGGTCATGCAACAAATCCGCGAACGTAGCCCCACCCTGCGCGAGATGCTTGATAGCGGCCAGATCGGCCTGGTCGGCGGCATGTACGACCTCTCCACCGGCGAAGTTCATTTTTATGACAAATAAATTTCCGAAGACGACATGCGGTTTTTGAAACAATTTTAGCGACAATGGCTATTCAGAAAAACGCAGCTGAAAACATTTTTGGAAAACTGACCATTCGGTTCATTTTTTCGATGTTAGATTTGGAAGGTTTCCAAGGCGACGTAGAGTTGGCTGCTACAGCCTCCAAGGCGGTTTTTTTAGAACAAGGTAAAGAGCGATTCAATCAGGCGAAAAGTTTTCCTGCGTTCGCTGAAGTTGTTCAAAAAGTGGACGAGATGTTAGGGGGCAAAGGCTTGGAATCATTGGTTGAATCCACAGCAAAAAACTCACTCACTGGGCTTCGGGCAAAATCGAATGCTGCATGCATTGTTTTTGGTCATTCGCTCCTTGATTCGTTGCTGTATGCACTTTGTGAGCTTTCACACTCAATCGATCCAAAAGACTGGACCAATTTTATTAAACAGCGGCAAGTCAAAGTCGAAGAACTATTAATTTCTGATGTCGATACTTCAGTCGAAAAAATTACGCGGGCTTTCGTTCAGTCATTAGAACGGGATTCTTTGTTGAAAAAAGCTGACATGCTGCATGCTGTTTGTAAGCCGGTTGCTCCTCCAAAAATGTCTGTTCGCTATGTTTTTTCAGAGTCAGCTTTGACTGATCTCGACACTTTGCGGCACGAAATAGTCCACGGAACAAGGTTTCGCGACCAAATTCCTGCCGCGAAAGACCATTTGGTTTTCGCAAGGCTGACGGGTATTTATTTTTTCTCCATTGTTGGCGAAAAATATTCTTTGCGCCCATCACTGTCTGAAAAAGACATAGCCAACATAATGAAATTTTCAGTATGAGTACTTCAAAGAAATCATTTCCATGAAACTTACCCTTAACTGGCTTAAACAATCCGTTGATTTCGACTAGTTGCCCAAAGAATGAACTTCGATCCAACAGCGTTAAATCATCGTGTCACCAAAGCCGTGGCCAGTTATTGGTCCACCCGCCGCCGCCAATCAGCCCGGCAGGTTTCCGCCGGCCAGCATGACCAAGGCGCTCGCAGCGCAGTAACCGGTGGCGCGCAGATGGATGGGTTCATTAGCCTGATGACAGAGTTGATTAAGGAATCCGGCATCAAGAGCGGGCACATCTTCTATAACACGGCGCTTGAATTGCCCGGCTTCTTTCGCCCCACGAAAGAATGGGATTTGCTGGTGGTTCGCAACGGTCAGCTCATCCTCGCGCTCGAAGCCAAGTCGCAAGTCGGGCCATCGTTCGGCAACAATTTCAACAATCGCACCGAAGAGGCGATGGGCAGCGCGCTGGATTTGTGGACGGCCTATCGTGAAGGGGCTTTCAACAAAACGATTCGGCCGTGGCTTGGTTACGTGTTTTTGCTGGAGGATTGCGAAGCATCGTGCCGGCCAGTAAGCGTGAAGGAACCTCATTTCAAAGTTTTCCCCGAGTTCGTGGGTGCCAGCTACGCGAAGCGTTATGAGTTGTTCTGCCGAAAGCTGGTGCGAGAACGGCATTACAATTCGTCGGCGTTTCTTATGTCCGAGCCAAAAACCGGCCTGAAAGGAACATTTACAGAACCTGCCGAAGATTTAACCTTTCTCCAGTTCGCCAAATCACTGGCCGCGCACGTCACAGCCTACCGCGATTGAAATGAAGCATCCTGAGACCAATGGAACGCCGACAACGCACCGCCTTTACCAAGGCGATGCGCGGAGCTTTCCATACATCCCGGATGAATCGGTCCATCTCGTTGTCACCTCCCCACCGTACTGGAAGCTGAAGCGCTACAACGACAGCCTCGGTCAGATGGGGCACATTCAAGATTACGAGGAATTTCTCGACGACTTGCGAAAAGTCTGGTCAGAGAGTTACCGTGTGCTCGTGCCAGGCGGACGCTTGGTTTGCGTGGTGGGGGATGTCTGTCTATCGCGCCGCGAACATGGCCGGCACGTCGTTGTGCCGTTGCATGCCGATATTTGCGTCATCTGCCGGAAACTCGGGTTCGACAACTTGAATCCCATTATCTGGCACAAAATTTCCAACGCCGTTTTCGAGGCGAACACAAGCAGCAAATTCCTCGGCAAGCCTTACGAGCCAAATGCCATCGTCAAAAACGACATCGAGTTCATCCTCATGCAACGCAAACCGGGCGGCTATCGTCAGCCGACAGAGGAGCAGCGACGCTTGAGCATGATTCCAAAAAACGAATTCAACGAGTGGTTTCGGCAAATCTGGACGCTCACCGGTGCTTCAACGAGGGAACATCCCGCGCCGTTCCCGCTCGAACTGGCCATGCGGTTGGTTAGAATGTTTTCCTTCCATGGCGACACAGTGCTTGATCCTTTTTCTGGCAGTGGGACAACGATGCTCGCCGCGATGAAGTGGGGCCGCAACAGTCTTGGCATCGAGATTGACCCTGATTATTGCCGCATGGCTGCACGACGGATTTTGGACGAGAACCAGAATTTATTCTCCTCCTCTAGTTTCGAGTGCGTCCACGCACCTGCCGCTGAAAACGGAGAACTGGTTCTCCACGAAAAACCGGTCGCTTATCGCATTACCAAGTCACGACGAAAGAAAACAATTTCAAAATGAAAGTCACCTTTAACTGGCTCAAACAATACGTTGATTTCGACTGGTCGCCCGAACAACTGGCGGAGCGGCTCACCATGCTCGGCCTCGAAGTCGAGAGCGTCCAAAAAACCGGCGGCGAGTTCGATGGCATCGTCGTCGCCCAAATCCTCACGCGCGACCCCGTGCCTGGCTCGGACAAGCTCTCTGTCTGCAAGGTCAACGACGGCAAAGGCGAACGCGTCATCATTTGCGGCGCGCAAAACCACAGGCCCGGCGACAAGGTACCGCTCATCCTGCCGAACTTTGCCCTGCCGCTGAAACCCGGCGACAAGGAACCGTTTGTCATCAAGGAACGAAAGGTCTTCGGCATCACCAGCCACGGTATGATGTGCTCGTATCAGGAACTCGGCATTGACCCGGAAAAAATCGGACTTAAACGCGAGGAAGGCCTCCTCATCCTGCCGCCAGACGCGCCAGTCGGGAAACCGTTCGCCGAATATCTCGACCGCACCGGTGGCGACGTGGTTTATGATTTGGAAGTCACGCCCAACCGGTCGGATTGGAACAGCGTCATCGGCATCGCGCGGGAGATTGCGGCAGTGACCGGCAACAAGCTGAAGATCCCGGACGTTGGTGGGGCGAGCGTCCCCGCGAGCCGTGGCGAAGGAGCGGCTCGTCAGGAGCCTCGCCCCACCGCAGCCGATCTCGTTTCAGTGCGAATCGAAGACCCGGACCTGTGCCCGCGTTACACCGCCCGCGTCGTCATGGGCGTGAAAATCGGCCCCAGCCCGGACTGGCTCCGAACCATGCTGGAAAAAGTCGGCATCCGCAGCATCAGCAACGTGGTGGACGTGACGAATTACGTGATGCTCGAAATCGGCCAGCCGTTGCACGCGTTCGATTATCATCTCATTGCACAACAACGTGCTGCCGGCGTCCCGCCGGCAGATCAAACTGAAACTGGAAATTCCGGCAAGATGCCGGAATCACGTTGCAAACCGACCATCGTCGTCCGCCGCGCGAAGGCCGGCGAGGAATTCATCACGCTCGATGGCCAGAAACACCAGCTCACCACGGAGAACTTGCTCATTGCCGACGAAGAAAAAGGCATCGCGCTGGCCGGTGTCATGGGCGGGCAGAATTCCGAGATCAAGGACAACACCGCGGACGTGTTGATCGAGAGTGCCTATTTCTCGCCCACGAACATCCGCCGCACAAGCAAGACGCTGGGACTGCGCACCGACGCCAGCTATCGCTTCGAGCGCGGCGCGGACATTGACATCAACGACTGGGCGAGCGCCCGGTGCGCGCAACTGATTCTGGAAACCGCCGGCGGCCAGCTCGCCGAAGGCGTCGTGGACGCCTACCCGAAGCCGGTCGAGCCGAAGCAAATCACACTGCGGCATCACAAGGTGAACGGGTTGCTCGGCATTGAGCTTCGGCCTGAAGAAATTGAGTTTTACCTCGGCCAGCTTGGCTTGAAAACCACCGGCCGCAAGGCGCGGCCAGTCGGCGCAGACGCCGCGCCGGAACCGGCAACGTTTCAAATCCCGACGTTCCGCGTGGACCTGAAACGCGAGGCGGATTTGATTGAGGAAGTCGCCCGCCTGCATGGCGTTGAAAAAATTCCGGCAACATCACCACGCGGCGCGTTTGGCGCAAACGCATTCGACGCCGTTCATAATCATATTGCCGAAGCACGGCGGATTTTGAGCGGGCTGGGCTTGAATGAAGCGCAGGGGCAGACGCTGATCGCGAATGCCGAATGCCGAATGCCGAATGCCGAACTGGTCGTGCTGGCGAATCCGTTGAGCTCGGATATGGACGTGCTGCGTCCGAGTTTGTTGCCCGGCTTGATTCATTCATTGCGGCACAACATCAGCCGCAAAAATTATGACGTGGCGCTGTTTGAAATCGGACGGGTCTTCCAACGTGCTGCCGGCGTCCCGCCGGCAGAACAAAACAAGAAACAGTCCTGCCAGCAAGATGCTGGCAGCACGTTTAAGGAAGAACGCCGGGTGGCCATCGCGCTCACGGGGCAACGTACCCTGCCCTTCTGGAGCGGCAACGAACGCGACGCGAAATTTGACGCCTGCGATTTGAAGGGCGTGCTGGAGGAATTTTTCGAGCAATTCGGTTTGCGGGGGATGACGTTCACGCGCCAGGCAGAAAGCACATCGCTCTTTCTCGAATCGGCCACGATATCGCTCGGCAAAAATCAACTCGGTGAATTCGGCCAGTTGTTGCCCGCACTGGCGAAGAAACACGATTTGCGCGACGCCGTGCTGCTGGCGGAATTGAATCTGGATTTGCTGTTGGCACGGCGGAATCCGGCCAAGTCATTCAAGCCCTTGCCCGCGTTTCCCGCCATTCGCCGGGACGTCGCGATGCTGGTGCCCGAAACCACAACGCACGACGCGGTTTTGCAGGTGGTGAAGCAGACCAAACCGGCGAACCTGGAAGCGGTGGAATTGTTCGACGTGTTCCGCGGCAAGCCTGTGCCGGAAGGACAGAAGAGCCTGGCCTATGCGTTCACCTATCGGGCCGCGGACAAGACGCTGACCGACGCTGAGGTGAATGCCGCGCACACCAAAGTCGTGGACGCGCTCAAGGCGCAGTTGAAGGCGACGGTGAGGGAGTAACGAGCTTTTCTTGTAGGAGCCGGGAAAGCTCACGACTTTTAAATCCGAAGCTCGAAATCCGAATTCCGAAAGAAGCCCGAATTTCGAAAACCGAAGGCAAGATGATTAACCTCTGGTTGGGTCATTTCGGCCTTCGGCCTTCGGATTTCTTTCGAATTTCGGGCTTCGGTATTCGGAATTCAGTCAGAGCCGCCTCACGTTGAACTGATTTCGACACTGCCGACAAAGTGGCGGATCTCAGGACGCTGTGCCGCCGGCTCCACTTTTCCAAAAACTTTTCTTGTGTCCGGCGCAAACTTCCTCTGAATTTATGCCATGAACATCAAATTCTTCGTTGCCATTCCCAGCGTCAGTGTCCTTTGCCTCGGTCTTTGGGCGGGTTGCTCCAGTCCCAAACCCAAGTCTCCCGTTGCCCAGGCGCAAAGTCTGGTCCCGCTTCAAGCTCAACCTCAGCCGCCACCTTCCCCCCTAGTGAAAACCAACCGGCTTGTCATTCACGCGGACCAGCCGGGCGCGGAAATCAGCCGCAATATCTACGGGCAATTCTCCGAGCACCTCGGCCATTGCATTTATGGCGGCATCTGGGTGGGCGAAGACAGTCCGATTCCCAACACCCGCGGCATTCGCAACGACGTCGTCGCCGCGCTGAAGAAAATCCAGGTGCCGGTGCTGCGCTGGCCGGGCGGCTGTTTTGCCGATGAATACCACTGGATGGACGGCATCGGGACGCCCACCAACCGGCCGGCCATGATCAATACGACCTGGGGCGGCGTGACGGAAAATAATCATTTCGGCACCCATGAATTTCTGGATTTCTGCGACCAGATTGGCGCCGCGCCCTACGTCAGCGGCAACCTCGGCAGTGGCACGGTGCAGGAAATGATGGAGTGGGTTGAATACATGACTTCCGATGCGGATTCACCCCTGGCCAATCTGCGACGGCAAAATGGCCGCGAGCAGCCGTGGAAAATCCCCTATTTCGCCGTCGGCAACGAAAGCTGGGGTTGTGGCGGTAACATGACCCCGGAGTATTACGCCGACAATTTCCGCCGGTACAACACGTTCATAAAAAATTACGGCGGCGACAAGATTTACCGCATCGCGTGCGGGGCGAGCGACTCGAATTATCATTGGACCGAGGTGCTGATGAAAAATGTGGGGCGCCAGATGAACGGGCTTTCGCTGCATTATTACACCCTGCCCACGGGCAACTGGTCGCACAAGGGTTCCGCCACCGAATTCAACGAGGCGGAATGGTTCAACACGCTCCAACGCGCTCTCTTCATGGATGAATTCGTCACCAAACATTCCGCCATCATGGACAAATACGATCCGCAAAAACGCGTCGGCCTGATCGTGGACGAATGGGGCGCCTGGTACGACGTCGAGCCGGGAAGCAACCCCGGCTTCCTCTACCAGCAAAACACGCTGCGCGACGCGCTGGTGGCGGGCGTCACGTTGAACATCTTCAACCATCACGCCGACCGCGTGAAGATGGCGAACATCGCCCAGATGATCAACGTGCTCCAGGCGATGATCCTCACCGACAACGAAAAGATGACGGTCACGCCGAGTTACTGGGTGTTTGAAATGGACACCGTCCATCACGACGCCACGCTGCTGCCGGGCGAACTGCAAAGCGTGGATTATGCCTTCGGCGATAAAACAATTCCGGCAGTCAGTGCCTCCGCCTCGCGCGACAAGGCCGGTAGAATCCACGTCACGCTGTGCAACCTGAATCCCAATCAATCCATTGAGGTTCCATGCGAATTGCAGGGTGCCAAGGCGACAAAACTTTCCGGCCGCATCCTGACCGCGCCGGAAATGAACGCGCACAACACCTTCGACCAGCCGGACAACGTGAAACCGACCGAATTCAACGCGTTCAAGCTGACGGACAACGGTTTTGTCACCACACTGCCAGCCAAGTCGGTCGTGGTGCTGGAAGTGGAATGATCACAACCAAGGCCGTTGGCGGCATGGGTAAAAACCTTTGGTTCCTCGACCGTTCAGCCGGTTGATTGGTTGTTGAGAAAATCCGAAATCCGAAGGCCGAATTCCGAAAGAAGCCCGAAGACCGAAACCTGAATGAGGACGGCGCCTGCAGTTGACGTTGACAGGTTCCGTCTGGTTTTGAGAATCACGGGGAGTATGGTTGCCCGGCTGCCGGCAGGAGGTTATGATCTTCGGCATTCGGTTTTCGGATTTTTTTCGGATCTCGGATTTCGAGCTTCGGATTTCAGGCCGCAGGCTGCTCCGTCTGCACAAACGGCGGGATGGGGCAATCCAGCGTGTCGGCGACGGCGCGGAGCAGTTCGGCTTCGGTTTCCGTCATCACGCCATCGGCGCCGACCGTATGGATGCAGGCTTCAATTAAATTCTTTTTGATGGTCGGCACGGCCAGCGCGAGGCGGTTGAGCGCGGCGTCAATCCGGTCCACGCCGCATTGTTCGCGTGGCAGCAGCGTCAGATCGCCGTCGTCGGGCGCGCGCAGATACGGCGCCCCGGTGGCAAAGGCCTTTTCGATTTCGGCGGCATCGCTGCTGCCAACGTTTGCCAGCGCGGACAGCACGACGGCGCAATCCGGCACGAGCGGCTTGAGCGTGTAGTATTGGGCGACCGGCGGACGCGCCCCGCTGAATTGCGGCGTGAGATGGCGGAGAACAATTTTTTGCAGCACGAATTCAAACAGTTCAATCTTGCCATCACTTTCGATGAGCCATTGG
Source organism: Verrucomicrobiia bacterium (assembly GCA_049692125.1). GTDB lineage: Bacteria > Verrucomicrobiota > Verrucomicrobiia > Limisphaerales > UBA11358 > UBA11358. The sequence continues at coordinate 24,454 of JBAVOO010000093.1, forward strand.
AGCGTCTGCGAAAATTGGTCGAACTGTTCCGCGGTCAAATGCCGCAACGCGCCCAGCGCCAGATTCACCATCGGCAAATGCGCGTGTGTGGCGGCGGATGAAACATCGGGAAATAACGCAATGGTTTTTTCGTGAACCGGCGGCGCAACGCGCCTGGCAAGTTCGGCGAGTTGTGTTGTGCGCGTTTTTTCATCGGGACTCAGCAGCATGGCATAAATCAGCGCGACGGCGTCGAGCGGTTCACGCACGGCGGCCTTCACGCTGTCAGGCAGCGAATCGCGCAGTTGCCCGGCGTATTTGAGATGCAACGGCGTGGGATTGCCCAGATTTGGCAGGACGGAATGCGAGCGGATGACCGGTGGTTCTTCCGCGTCGCCCGAGGCGAGGATCGCGCCGCCCAGCACCGTGCCAAAAAGGTTCGGCATCGGCTGGCGTTTCGGTTTGGAAATTTCTTCAGGCGGCTGGTCGCGCCCGTCGTAACGAACGTAAGGAAATTTTCCGTCGAAATTCGCGTCAAAAACACGGATGCGTTCCACGAGCGGCGGATGGGTTTCGAGCAGTCCAATGAACGGTTCGCTGACGCCGTTTCCAAAAAACATGTGAGAAAGTTCCTCGGCATGCGCGTGGCTGAGGCGCGAACCCGTTTCGCCCAGGCCGCCGATTTTTTTCAGCGCGCCGGTGATGCCTTCCGGATTGCGCGTGAATTGGACGGATGAGGCGTCGGCGAGAAATTCGCGCTGGCGGCTGACAGCGGCCTGAATGAGGCGTCCGAAAAAAACGCCGATGTAGCCGATGACGAGCAGCAACAAACCGAGCAGGGGCAAAGGATTTTGCCCGCGCCCGCGCCCGCCGCCGCGCGCCGTTTGCAAAAGAACCCGTCCGATGATGGCGAGGCAAAGGATGCCAAAGATGGTTCCCATAAGCCGGAGGTTGAGCCGCATGTCGCCGTTGAGAATGTGGCTGAATTCGTGGCCGATGACGCCCTGTAATTCGTCGCGCGACAAAATTTTCGCGCAGCCGCGTGTAACGGTGATGGTCGCGTCGCCGGGTTTGTGGCCGGCGGCGAAGGCGTTGATGCCGTCCTCTTCGTCCATGACATAGACGTGCGGCACGGGCACGCCGGAAGCGATGGCCATTTCCTCGACGACATTGAGCAGTTTGCGTTCGTCGGGATCATTTGTGTTCGGATTGACGAGGCGTCCGCCCATCATTTCCGAAACCGCGCTGCCGCCCTGGGCGAGCGCCATGGTTTTGTAACCGCTGCCGATGAGGATGACCGCCAGCACGCCGACGGCAACGCCGAGGAATAGTTGCGGATTCCAAAGTGCGAACTGCGGTTGTTCGCCGTAACGATGGTAGTGTGCTTGCGCGCCGGCAAAAATGACCAGTGAGGCGAAATAGACGGCGACGATGAGCGCCACCACGGCGATGGCAAAGTAAAAAACCAGCAGCCTGGTCTTGCGGCGGGTCTTGTCCTGTTGGGCGAAGAAATCCATGGTCGTGAACCGTCAAATTGTTAAATCGTTGAACCGGCAGTTGCCGTCGCCTTCACCCCGCCGATTTAACGAATCACGATTCAACGATTTACTAAAAGGAGACTTTGGGCGCGTCCTTTTGTTCCGGCTTGTCAACGACAAACAATTCCGCCGGGCCGAAGTTGAACATGCCGGCGATGAGGTTGCTCGGGAACACCTCGCGGTCGGTGTTATAGACCATGACCGAATCGTTGTAAGCCTGCCGCGCGAACGAGATTTTGTTTTCCGTGGAAGTCAACTCCTCGGTGAGCTGCATCATGTTCTGGTTGGCCTTTAAATCGGGATACTGCTCGGAAACCATCATCAGACGGCTCAACGTGCCGGCGAGGCCGCTTTCGGCGGAAACCAGATTTTTCATGGTGCCGGCGTCGCCCGGATTGGCGGCGGCGGCCTGTGAGGCGGCGTAGGCGATGTTGCGCGCCTTGGTGACATTTTCCAGCGTCTCGCGTTCGTGCTTGATGTAGCCCTTGGCGATTTCGACGAGGTTCGGAATCAGGTCGTAGCGGCGCTTGAGCTGCACGTCAATTTGCGCGTAGGCGTTTTTGTAGCGGTTGCGCATCGTGACGAGTTTGTTGTAAACGCCGATGACAAAAGCGACGAGTCCCAGCGCGCAAACCAGCACAATAACGGCAAAAATCAGTCCAATTCCCATAGCCATAAATATCCTTTGTTGAATTTGCCAAACAATTAGGCCAAAGCCGGCTGCCCGGCAATGATAATTTGCCCCTCTTTTTGGAATCGTCTGGTGGGGCGAGCGTCCTCGCGAGCCGGGGCTTGTGCCTGGCTGCCATTCTCAAAACGGCTCGCCGGGAGTCTCGCCCCACCAAATTAAAATCACTCACGGCTCGACCAGCACCGGCATCCCCATCCACACCAACTTCGACAAGTATTCTGCGTCCCAATTCGCCAGCCGGAAGCAACCGTGCGATTCGGTGCGCCCCACCTGCTCCGGGCTGGGTGTGCCGTGAATGCCGTAGCCAGTTTTGTCCAGACCAATCCATGCCACACCCACCGGATTGTTCGGGCCAGGCTGCAAAATCAGTTTCATCTTCAACTGCCGCGCCTCCGGCGATTCGGGAAACAGCTCCGGGTCAAACGTGTAATTTGGGTTCGGCGCAACGACCGCGACGTGCAATTCGCCGACCGGCCGTTTCTCGACATTCGCCGCGATGCTGCACGGAAAATGCGCGAGCAGGTTGGTTTCCGTGTCGAAGGCCTCCAAAAACTTGTCCGCCAGATGAATGACGGCAAACGCCGCCTTGTTCGACGCCGCAGGATAATCCACGTCGGGAACCTTTAAAACCGTCCCCGCCGTGATGTTACTCCAGTTGACGTTCGGGTTCAGCCGCCGGATCAATTCAGGATGCGAATGGCTTTTCTCCGCGACGAGCTCCAGTTCCGTCTCGTATTCCAGCGCCGTTTGCTGCGACTTGGCCAGCCAGGTTTTGCCCAGTGGCTGGAGCCGGCCAAGGTCGTTGGTCGTGACCACATAAGTCGTCACCAGCGGCGCAGCGAGCATGAGCCGGGCGCGCGTGTCCGCGTTGAGCGCACCGGTCACCGGCAAATGTTGGGTTTCCTGAAAAACGGAAATTGCCCGGCGCGTTTGCGAGCCGAGCGCGGCGTCAATGGACCCCGGCGAAATCGCCCGGCGCGCCAGCGCCACCTGTGCTTCAAACACGTCGCGCACCGGACGCGGAAAATCAGCCGGCGATTCGGGAGCAACGACAAATGGCCGCAGGCGCGGCGCCACGGCCTTCGCCGGCGCACGGATGACTTTGGTTGGATGCTCGTGGCGCCACCAAAACCATGCCACGGCTGCAAGCACCACCAGCGCCAACAGCCAGCGCCAGCCGCCGCGCCTTTTGCGGCGTGAATGCGATTTTGAAAATCCGGAATTGCGGCGCACGCGGAGATTAAGCCACAGGCCGGACGGCGACCCAAGATTGAATTCAACCGCCGGGGATCAGGGCCGGGGCTGCTCCAAACATAATCGCAAGTCGTTGAAGCAGCACAAATCCGAAGGCCGAAATCCGAATTCCGAAAGAAGCCCGAAGGCCGAAATCCGAACGGCAGACTTGCTTTCACGGGGCTTTCAGATTCGAGATTCGGATTTCGTCCCGCTTTGCGGGATTTCGGGTTTCGGCCATCGGGTTTCGGATTTTATACACAGAGACTTGCAGCGATGTATAGATGAGCCTTGGGATCAATGCAGATTCAGCACCGCCTCGCCAATCAGCTTCGCGGCGTCATCGTAATTGACCAGGCCGGTGTTGATGATAAGATGGTAAAGCAACGGGTCGTTGATATCGGCGTTGAAATACTTTTTGAGATAACGTTCCCGGCCCCGGTCCTGGCTCAGGCAGAACTTGTGCGCTTCGGTTTCGGTCAGGCGATAGAACTGGCAGACATGTTCGACGCGTTCTTCCAGCGGGGCGGCCAGTCGGACGCGGAGCACGTACGGCAGCTTGGCCGTGATCACCGGGCTGCCGCGGCCGATGAGGATCACATTGCCCAACCCGGCCAGCTTGAGAATGGTCTCAATGGTTTGCTCGATGACAGTTTGCGCCGGCGGATGCACCTCAAACACATCGGCGAGGATGTCCTCGATTTGCGACACCCGGTCTTCGGGCAGGAATTTGGCGAGGCGGGCCGGCAGATTGTGGTCTTCCAGCACCTTGTCCATCAGGTTGCGGTCGAACACCGTCCACGGACAGGCATCCCCGGATGAATGATGCTGGAGATAATGAGCGAGCTTTTCGGCAACGACGAATGCCCCGGACCCCGTTTGCCGTGAAATCGTCACTGCCCGGCGGACACTTTTTTTCGCGAATTCCCCGTGTTCATCCGGGGTCTGGAGCTGGCTATGGATGAAAGACAAACATTGTTCAGCGCTGGCATTGGCGATCATAACGGCCTTTCATTTTCAAACCGGTGGCGGGCGCCACATGCGTCATCGCGGTTTCCACCTCAAAATAGCGCCGGCCCGACTGGTTTCAATGGGTGCAAAAACGATTTGATGATGACTAATACAAATGATTAATTCCCATCACAAAATTCATGGCTTCGCGAGCACTTCGCCATAGGCGCGCGAAATTTGCTCCACTAGCGGTGACGGCGCGACTGGTTTGCCGTCCAGCGTCGTCACCGGCACGATGCCGAGCGCGCTTTGCGTGATGAAGAGGCCGGCGGACTTTCTCAGCGCCTCGGGTTTGATGACACGTTTGTTCGTCGGCAGGCCAAGCGTCCGGCAGATTTCCAGCACCACCGCGCGCGTGATGCCGGGCAGCACGCCACGGCTCGTCGGCACGGTGCAAATGTTGCCCTGATAAACCCAGAACAAATTGCCGCCGGCCGTTTCCGCCACTTCGCCGTTCGTATTGACGAGCAACGCTTCGTCCGCGTCCTTTTCCACGGCTTCCATGCGCGCCACGATGTGAATCAACTTGTTCGCCGTCTTGAATGACGACAGCGGATCGGCTGCCGGAATGCGATAGGACGACGTGATGAGCCTCCACTGAACCGGATTTTCCACATCCATCGGCGGCGCGGGGTGCAACGTCATCACAACCGTTGGCCGGCTGTCAATCGGTGGCGTGTATCCGCGTTCGCCCGGCCCGCGCGTCAACGTCACGCGCAGGACCGCCTCGGGCATTTGATTTTGTCCGATGAGTTGCCCGGCAAAATTTTGCAGTTCCTTCGGCGTGAACGGACATTGGATTTTCAGGAAATCCGCGCCGCGCGTCATCCGTTCCAGATGCTGCGCCAGACGAAATGGCCGCCCGCCGCACACGCGCAGGGTCTCAAACAGCCCGTCGCCATACAAAAAACCGCGGTCGTTGACGGGGACGACCGCCTGCGCTTCGGGCACAAACTGGCCGTTGAGAAAAACAATCATGGGTCTCAATTCCTAATAGGGCTATTCACGTGACTCCACCCACCACTACCGCTTGTGGTTTGTGAGTAAGGCAAAGGGTTTCGGCGATATTTGGACGGCTTGCTGGGCCAACCGATAAAACAGTTTTCCCCGTGAGGCGGA
>JBAVOO010000094.1:0-14431 GCA_049692125.1 Verrucomicrobiia bacterium
CACGTGACCGGGGCGCGGATTGAAACTTTGTCGTGACTCACATTCATGCGGAACGCCCCTTGTCGCCCCGCGCGCAAGTGCAAGTGTGTAATAATTCACCGCGACCTGAAAGAGTTGGTGTTGAGGCTGGGAAGGTTGAGGGTTGGCAAAGGCGGGGTTAGACTTCGGTTCGGCTCCGTTTCTTTTTGGCCAAGCCGGTTTTCAGCGGGCATGGTTCGTATTTGACAGCGCGAGGATTGTTCGTGAAATATAATGTATTTTCGGTTGCCAGCGTAGCTCAGTTGGTTAGAGCGTGGGACTCATAAGCCCGAGGTCACTGGTTCGATTCCAGTCGCTGGCACCATCCAATAATCGCTGCTTGACCTTTTTGGACATAATGGATTAACTGTGCGGTGTTAGGCAAATTCATGTTTGCGCAATTCAAAAGCCTGTTTTCCAACGATATTGGAATAGACCTGGGCACAGCCAACTGCCTCGTCTACGTGCGGGACCGCGGAATCGTCCTGCGCGAACCTTCGGTTGTAGCCATTCAGGCGGGCACGACCAACGTGCTGGCCGTCGGGGCGGAAGCCAAACGAATGCTGGGCCGCACGCCCGGCAACATAGTGGCCATCCGGCCCATGAAAGACGGCGTGATCGCCGACTTCGAAATCACCGAGGCCATGCTCCGCCACTTCATCCAAAAGGTTCACCATCGCAAATTGATTGCGCCACGAGTCGTGGTCGCAGTGCCTTCGGGCATCACGGAAGTGGAAAAACGGGCCGTCAAAGATTCCGCCACCCACGCCGGCGCGCGGGAGGTATATTTGATTGAGCAACCGATGGCCTCGGCCATCGGCGTCGGTTTGCCGGTGCATGAGCCGGCGGGCAACATGATCGTGGACATCGGCGGCGGGACTTGCGAAATCGCAATCATCTCTCTCGCCGGCATCGTCTTCTGCCGCAGCCTGCGGGTGGGCGGAGACGAATTTGACGAAACGATCACTGCGCACATGAAACGCGCCTACAACATGTTGATAGGTGAACGCACCGCGGAAGAAATCAAGATACGCATCGGCTCCGCGTTTCCGTTGGAACAGGAATTGACCATGGATGTCAAAGGCCGCGACCTGGGTTCCGGCCTGCCCAAAACCTTGACCATTCGTTCCGAGGAAATTCGCGAAGCGTTGCAAGAACCGCTGTCGAGCATTTTGGAGTCCGTCCGCCTCACGCTGGAACGCTGTCCGCCCGAACTCGCCGCCGACCTTGTAGATCGCGGCCTGGTCATGGCCGGCGGCGGCTCGCTGTTGCGCGGCATAGACCGGCTGGTGGCCGAGGAAACCGGCTTGCCGGTTCACCTCGCGGACGACCCCATGAGCGCCGTTGCCGAAGGCACCGGCCGCGTCTTGCAGGAAATCGAATTCCTCAAGCGCGTCGCGACCAACGCCAAATATTGATTTCCCGCCTTTGCGTGGCCGAAACCCCGCCTGGCGGGGCGAAGGCCCGCGCGTTCGCCTGCGCGCCCCGACACGTTTGTCGGGAGTTGCAGGATGTTTAGGAAAAAAAATTATCTCGCGCTTGGCGCGGTGACGCTGCTGGCACTGCTGATTCTCAGCCTGCCGCCGCGCGTGACCGCCCAGCTCAAGCTTACCCTCGGCAGTTTGTTTTTGCCGTTGTTCGGGCTGGCCAACACCACCCAACAACTCCCGGCCGATTTGGCCGACAGTGTTCTGCCCCGGCGTGAATTGCTTCAACAAATTGACCGGCTCCGCCGTGAAAATGATCAGGACAAAGCCCTGGCAGTGCAGACTGCCGCCATCGCGCGCGAAAACGACCAGCTCCGTTCGCTGTTCGGTTGGCAGCAGCAGGCGCCGTGGAAACTCAAACTCGCCAACGTCGTCATGCGTGACCCGGCCAATTGGTGGCGCACCGTGCAGATTGACCTCGGCAGCCGCGACGGGCTCCGGGAAAATTTGCCCGTGCTCACCGCCGACGGGCTGGTTGGCCGCGTCTCATCCGTCGGTCTCACGCGCTCGCAAGTTGTTTTGATCGGCGACCCGAATTGCCACGTCTCCGCGCTCGTTGAAAATCCGGCGCACGACATGGGCATCGTCAGCGCGAGCGGCCCGCTGGATACTTCGCTCGTGGATTTGACCTATCTTTCCGGCAGCGCGAGTTTGAAACCCGGCCAGAACGTCATCACCAGCGGCCTCGGCGGCGTTTTTCCCAAAGGCATCCCCGTCGGCCAGGTGGTGGATTCGCGCCCGGTTGAATTCGGCCTTTACACCGAGGCGCGCGTGAAACTTTCGGCGAATCTCGGCGCGCTCGAACAAGTCTGGGTGCTGTTTCCATGAATGTATTTCGGGCCATTCTGATTCTGGCCGCCGCGTTTCTAGCGGTGTTTGGCGAAGCAACGCTTCCCGTCCTGCACCACTGGCTCGGCGCGCAGGTGGATTTGCTGCCGGTGCTGATGGTGTATGCGGCGTTGAATGCGGACATCGCAACGGTTTCGTTGCTCGCCGTGCTGGGCGGTTTATGGTTCGACGCGCTGTCGGCCAATCCGCTCGGGATCAGCCTCCTGCCGCTTTTTGCCGTCGGATTCGTGATTTATCTGCGGCGCGACCTGATTTTGCGCGAGCTGTCGTTCGCGCAACTCGTCCTCGGCACCCTGGCCAGCGCCATCGTGCCGGTGCTGTCCATTTTGCTTTTGTTGACCGCCGGGAAACAACCCCTGCTGGGCTGGGGTTCGATCTGGCAATGGCTGGTGATGACCGCGGGCGGCGCAGCGGCGACGCCATTTGTTTTCGCGCTGTTCAATTGGTGCAACCGCTCGCTCGGCTATCAGCCGAGGATTGAACCCGGTTTCCGTCCCGACCGGGAAATTCGTCGGGGAAGAATATGAAAACAAACATGAACGGAGTGTTGGCGTGTTGGAGTGTTGGCGTGTTGGGAAAAAACGCCCAATTTGCCATCCATTACTCCATCACTCCAACACTCCATCGCCCCATTTCGGTCCCATGCTGATTTTTGACGAACTGAAAAAGAACGATCCGCAGCTCCGCCTCCTGGCGGTGGTGCTGGCGGGCGGCCTGTTTGTTTTACTGGCCGGCCTGTGGTGGGTGCAGGTCGTTTCCGCGCGCAAATATGAAAGCCATTTGGAGACGCAGTCGTATCGCACCGTCCGCATCCCCGCCGTGCGCGGGAAAATTCTCGACCGCGACGGCCGGGTGCTGGCTGAAAATCGTCCGCGGTACAACCTCAGCCTTTACCTCGATGATTTGCATTTGCGCCGGCAATTCGACGCCGCCTATGGCGCGGCGCTCGCGCAGGCGCGGGCCGACCAAAAACAACGCATCGCCGCGCAGGAGAAAAAACTTGGCCGTTCGCTGACCAAGGCCGAACGAAAACAATTCGCGCTCACGACCGGTCAATTGAAACAACTTCATGAACAATCACGTTTCCGCGTGGCGGACAGCGTGGTGGAACAAGTCAGCCAGCGGCTCGGCCAGCCGCTGACGCTCGATGCGGCGGTGTTCAACCGCGATTACGAAACCCGGCTGGCGCTGCCGTACACGGTGCTGCCCAACCTCAACGACGCCCAAATCGCCCGTTTCGAAGAGCAATACTCCGGCGGTCTGGGTGTGGTTTTGGACTTGCAGCCTGCTCGCAGTTATCCGTACGGCACAACGGCAACGCATTTGCTCGGTTATGTGCTGCGCGACGATAGTTCCAAAGAAGGCGAGGATTCTTATTTCAATTACTATCTGCCGGATTATCGCGGTCAGGTCGGTGTCGAAGCCGGATTCGATGCGCAATTGCGCGGACGCGCGGGCGCGGCTGCCGTGCTGGTCAATAATCTCGGCTTCCGCCAGACCGAAAACGTATGGAGCCGGCCGGAACCGGGTCACAATGTTGTGCTGACGATTGACCTCGACATTCAACAGGCGGCGGAACGCTCGCTGGCGGCGCATCGGGGCGCGGACGCGCGCGCGGCGATCGTCGTGATGGATGTGCGCTCGGGGGACGTGCTGGCGATGGTTTCGTCGCCGGCCATCAACCCGGATTATTCCTCCAACGAACCGGCGCGGATGAACGATCCGAAATTGCGTCCGCAATCCAATCGCGCGACTTATGAAAATTACGCGCCCGGCTCGATTTTCAAACCCATCGTCGGTCTGGCCGCGCTCGAAGCCGGCCTGGATCCGGACGCGATTGTTGACAGTCCGGGTTATGTCTATGTCGGGCGGCGGCACATCACGGATCTGGCGCCGCCGGGCCAATACAATTTCCGGCGCGCCATCATTTACTCCTGCAATACCTATTTCATCACCGTCGGCCTGCGCACGGGAATTGAGAATGTAGTTCGCATGGCCGAGAAATTTCATTTTGGCGAACGCACCGGCTTGCCGACGCGGCAAGAGACGAAGGGTATTTTCCCGACGTTGAAGCAGGTGCAAAGCCCTGACTGGCGTGATGGCGACTCGGCAAACATTTGTATCGGGCAGGGTGAAATGGCCGTGACGCCGATGCAAATGGCCGTCGCGTATGCGGCCATCGCCAACGGCGGCAAGGTGCTTGAGCCGCGGCTGGTCGAGCGCATCGAGCCGCAGGACCCGGCTTCCGGCGAAGCCATGACCAATTTCCCGACCGGCCTCGTGCGAGACCATCTCGACGTCAGCGCCCGTAATTTGAAAATTTTGCGCGACGCGATGCTGGCGGAAACCGTGGAAGGCACCGGGCAGCCCGCACAAGTGCCCGGTCTGCAGATTTGCGGGAAGACCGGCACGGCACAGGTCATGAACTCGCGGAACCAGGAGATTGACCGCACCACCTGGTTTGCCTCGTTTGCGCCGTATGAAAATCCGCGCTACGCCGTCGTGGTCATGGTCGAAAGCGGCACTTATGGCGGCCCGACCTGCGCGCCGATTGCCCATGACATTTACGAAGCGATTTTGAACAGCGAAAAGTCGAACGAGCCCGCTTTGGCCGCGCTGCGGCGCGGGGAGCAGGCAAATTAAAATGATCAACGCTTCCTTCAACGAACCGCATGCAAAGATTGACCGGCTGCAACTGGCCGTGCTGGCCGGGTTGATGTTGATTGGCACGGCGTTCGTTTACAGCGCCACCATGGTGAGCCCGGCGGCGGCGCTCCTGCCGTGGTACGATCAAAGCTGGGTGCGTCAAATCATCTGGTATGCGCTCGGCCTCGGGATTGGGGCGGCACTCTGCCTGCCGGATTATCACACGCTGGCGCGGTGGTCGTTCGTGGCCTATTGGGCGACGATTGTTTGTCTGGTGGCCGTGCTGATTCCCCACATCGGCTCGATGCGCTTTGGCGCGCGGCGGTGGATTGACCTGGGATTTTTCCAGTTTCAACCGAGTGAATTCGCCAAGCTGGCGTTCATTCTGGCGATGGCGCATTTCCTGAGCCGACCGGCGGATGAATTGCGGCATCCGTCAATTTTCTGGAAAGGCATCGGGCTTTTGTTGCTGCCGTTCGCGCTGATTTTGAAGGAACCGGATTTGGGTTCGGCACTCGTATTATTGCCAACGGGTTTGGTGATGATGTTCGTTGCCGGCACGCCGAAGGAATACTTGCTGAAGCTTGTCGGCGTGGTGGGTTTGCTGGCGGTGCTGTTTTTGGTGGACATGCTGTTCCTGCCGCCGGGCTGGTGGCAGATTTCGATGCAGCCATATCAGCGCGACCGGCTGCTGGTTTATTTTGGACGGGATTACACCCATTTCGCTCCGCTGAACGCCACCCCGGCGGAGTTGCAACGCCTGCGACAACAACAACTGGACGATGAATATAATGTCCGGCAGGCGCTGATTTCCGTCGGGTCCGGCGGGCTGGCGGGCAAAGGCTGGCGGCAGGGCACCCAGAACGCCCTCGGATATTTGCCGCGAGCGGTGGCTCACAACGACTTCATTTTCTCCGTGATTGCCGAGGAGGAAGGATTCGTCGGCAGCGTGATGGTGATCGCGCTGTATGCGGTGATTCTCTTTACCGGATTGAGAATCGCCGGCCAGGCGCGCGACCGCCTGGGCAAGCTCGTGGCGGTGGGCGCCGTGACGCTCATTTTCAGCCACGTCTTCATCAATATCGGCATGAACATTCGCATCATGCCCGTGACGGGCGTCCCACTGCCGCTGCTTTCCTACGGCGGGTCTTCAGTGCTGTGCTCGTTGATCGCACTGGGCTTGATGCAAAACATATACATCCATCGAAAAGGATACTGACTATGAGCAATAACAATTTTTCACGGCGGCGCCGCGGAATGCGTTTCCGCCCCAAAGGTGGCTTCGGCCAGACCCAGCAAAAACCCGACCGCGAAGCCGTCCAGGCTCGCGCCGACGTGGTGACGGAGCAGGGCGGTGCGGAGCACGTGTTCGAAAAACGGCACACGAACGAAATCGAGCGCGCCGAAAACATCGCCGCCGGCCTGCCGCCGCAGGGAGCGCCGGAAAACAAAACGCCGGATTCCGGCGCGGACAAAAAAGAATTCCGCGAGCCAAAGCTCGAAACTCCGGCCCCCGTGGAGGAGGAAAAACCCTTCGTGCCGGTGCCCGTGGCGGAACAGCCCAAAGGCATTTTGGACACCATCAAATTCGCCGCGGCCAATCTCGTGAAGAAGGTTCAGCGGCTCATCCGGCCGGAGAAGAAAACTCACAAGGAAGTTGTCATCAACGCCGAGACGCTCGAAACGCGCGTCGCCGTGCTCGAAGACGGACGGTTGGAGGAATTCAACATCGAACGCACCACGGAGGAACGCCTCGTCGGCAGCATTTTCAAGGGCAAGGTGCGCAATCTCGAAGACGGCCTCAAAGCCGCGTTCGTGGACATCGGCTTCGAGAAAAATGCGTTCCTGCATTATTGGGACATCGTGCCGAACCAGTTCGACAGCGGCGTGGAAATCGTCGAACGCGAAGGCCGCAAGCGCGACCGGCCCAAGATCACTCAAAAGGACATCCCGCGGCTTTACCCGCCGGGCAGTGAAATCATCGTGCAAGTCACGAAAGGTCCGATTGGCACCAAAGGCCCGCGCATCACGACCAACCTGGTTTTGCCGGGACGTTATCTGGTGCTGCTGCCGAATGCGGATCAAAGCGGCATTTCGCGCAAAATCGAAAACCAGGAGGAACGCAAGCGCCTTAAAAAAATCCTGCGCGAACTGGCGATTCCCGACGGCATGGGCGTCATCATGCGCACTGCCGGCGAAGGCCAGCAGAAACGTTATTTCGTCCGCGACCTCGCGTTGCTGCTCGAAGAGTGGCGCGGCGTGCAGGAGCGCATGAAGAACCAGCCGCCGGCAACGTGCGTTTTTCAGGAACCGGATTTGATTGAGCGCACCGTGCGCGACTTTTTGACCGAAGACGTCGAACGCATTGTCGTGGACAATCAAAAAGCCCATGACCGGATGCGGGAGATGGTCACCAGGATTTCCCGGCGCTCGGCCGACAAGGTGAAGCTCTACACCGACGCCCAGCCGATTTTTGACCGGTTCAACATCAGCAAGCAATTGGAGAACGCCTTCTCGCGCCAGGTGCATTTGAAGAGCGGCGGCTACATCGTCATTGACGAAACGGAGGCGCTGGTGGCGATTGACGTGAACACGGGCCGGCACAAGGGCAGCCGCGACCAGGAAGCCACAATCCTGAAGGTGAACCTCGAAGCCGCCGAGGAAATTTGCCGCCAACTCCGGCTGCGCAACATGGGCGGACTCATCGTGCTCGATTTCATTGACATGAAGTCGCGCCGCGACCAGCAATCCGTGTATCAGCGCGTCAAGGAAGGTCTGCGCCGCGACAAGGCCAAGACCCACATCCTGCCCATTTCGCAGCTCGGCTTGATGGAAATGACGCGCCAGCGCCATACCGAAAGCGTGCGGTCGGCGGTGTATGACGATTGCCCGTATTGCAAAGGCCGCGGCAAGGTGAAAAGCACGTTGACGATGAGCGTAGAAATCCAGCGCAAGCTGCAGGAGATTTTGAAAAAGCGCGAGCGCGACGAGTCGGATTTCCAACTGCGCATCGTGGTGAATCCGACCGTGCTCGACCGGCTCCGCACCGAGGACGAAAAACTTCTCATCGAGATGGAAAAACGCTATTTCGGCAAGCTGTCCTTCCGCGCCGATACCGGCATGCACGCCGAACAGTTCAAGATTGTGAACGTGGAAAACAACGAGGAACTGGCGAGCGTCGGCGCTTGAAAATGGGCGGGGCGAGGCCACGGACGAGCCGACAAAACGAACCCGGCTCGCGGGGACGCCCGCCCCGCCGAAACCAAACAGAGCATCAAAATTCAAAACGTCCCGCTGGAAATCGCGGGGCGTTTTCATTGTTTCGGGTGCCTGCCGGTGGTCCGCGAAATCGGGGCGGGATTAGCTCCGCCTTGCCCGAAGCCACGCGTTCTGAAAACGGTTGCGGCCTTTTCATTTCGGCGACACAAAATCCTTTTTGCCTCGCGCGGCAACGGGTATTTTCCCGGCCATGCAGAGCATGGGAATCGGGTCCGTTCGTGCGCCTTCGGCGCAAAATGACTCCACGGTGCGCCGGGCCTTTTGCCTCTGTGTTCTATGTCTCGCGGTTTTCCAATTTTCCGAAAACACAGCCGATCCCGATTTGTGGGCGCACGTTCTTTTTGGCCAGCATTTCCTGCAAACCGGTGAGTTGATGAAAACCGACCCGTATTCGTGGACCGCGAACGGGCACGAATGGATGAATCACGAAGTGGTCGCGGAAATCGCGTTCGGATTGGCGCATCGCTGGTTTGGCGGAACGGGGTTGCTGCTGCTGAAAATGGCGGCGGGCTTGCTGACATTTGTCCTCACCTTGTCCATCGCCACAAGGCAAATGAACCGGTCTGCGCGTGTCGTCGCCTGGGCCTTTGGCTCGCTGGCCGTTGTGGAAATTTCCTTTGGCTTTGCGGCGCGTCCACAAATCTTCAGCGCGCTCGCGCTGGCGGCGCAATTTTGGATCACGCGGGAAATTCACCGTGGACGCTGGCAGTGGTCGCTGGCGCTGCCGCCATGGTTCGTTGTTTGGATTAACACTCACGGCGGCGCGTTGGCCGGAATCATTTTGCTTTTCGTGACCGCCGCCGCAACGACAACACAATTTTTTCTCAAAAAACGCGGCCCGGCGGCAATTCGTTCCTGGCTGGATTCTGAATCGTCACCGCGCGTCGTTGTCACCCTCTGGATTTCCGCTGCGGTCACAACGGCATCGCTGCTGCTGAACCCGTGGGGCATCGGATTAATCCGCTGGCTGATTGGCAGTGTTCTCTGGCTGCGACCGGAAATTGGCGAGTGGAATTCGGCGAAACTGAACTGGGACCACGCCGCGTTCTTTCTCTGCGCCGTCTTCGCAATGGGGGCGTTTCTTTTGTCACGGCGGCCGCGTTCCTTGTGGCAAATTGCCGTAACGGCGGCGCTGGGCATCATGGCGTTTCGATCCGTGCGGCACACGCCGCTGTTTTGCATCGCCGCGCTGGCTTTTGTGCCGCCGCATCTGGCGGATGTCTTGCATCGTTTTCGCGCCCACTTCCGGCGTTGGGAAGAGCTCGGCCAACGGCCCGGCGCGCAGAAAATTCTCGCGGCCGTTTTTATGTTCGCTTCGACCGGCATCATTGCGGCGGCATTCACCCTGCACAAAGAGCAGGTCTGGACGATGGAAGTGCCGCGCCAGCAGTATCCCGTATCCGCGGTCCAATTCATTCGTGAACACGGGTTGCACGGGAATCTGCTGGTTTTCTTTGATTGGGGCGAAATGTGCATCTGGGAATTGCCCGACAGCCGTGTCTCCCTGGATGGCCGGCTGGACACCTGTTATCCGCGCGCGGTCATTACCGCCCACTGGAAATTTTACAACGCCGAACCGGCAGCGGGAACCGTGCTCGACATCGAACGCGCGGATTTTGCGCTGCTGCCGGTGAATCTGGCCGGCGCGCTGGCGCTCGTGAAACAACCCGGCTGGCAGGCGGCCTATTTGGACAACCTCGCCGTCGTGCTCGTGAAAAATCCCGGTCGATTTCCAAAGCTCAACGGACTAAAACTTCCAATTCAAGGCGACCCGCAAGCAACGCGAGGCCGGGCGGCCTTTCCCGCTTTGCCATCGCTCCGAATCACCCGCACCCAATAAATCAGATTCATCCCGCACCATCGCATGTTTCCGGTCGTCGTCCCTTGCGCAGACAATTGGCGGCGCAACCACTCGCCCTTATGATCCGTTTCACCGCGGAAACGCCGGCCAAACGGAAGTCCGTTGACAGGCATCACAATTTGCCCTTGGTGCTCGGCAATTGGCCGGCAAGGCGCGGATCGCGCTGGCACGCCGCGTCCGTGGCGCGGGCAAAGGCCTTGAACAGCGCCTCAACGATGTGATGCGGCTCGTCGCCGTAGAGCAATTCGAGGTGCAGATTGCAGCGGGCTTCGTTGGCGAAGGCCTGGAAAAATTCGCGCGCGAGGCCGAAGCGAAACGCGCTCGACGGGTCCTGGAATTTTTCGGATTTGGCAACGCGCTTTTGGGCAAATTCGTTCAGTCCGCGCCAGACCAGATGCGGTCGTCCGCCAAAATCAACGACGCAGCGCGCCAGGCATTCGTCCATGGGCACGTAGGCTTCGCCAGTAAACGGGTTTTTTGGATGAAAACCTGCGCCGTAACGGCGGATGCCTTTTTTGTCGCCGAGCGCAAGCACGAACACCTGGCCGAGCGCGAGGCCGCAATCCTCGACCGTGTGATGCGCGTCCACTTCCAAATCACCGCGGCAGCGCAAATGCAAATCCACTGTCGCGTGCTTCGCGAAGAGCGTGAGCATGTGGTCGAAGAATGGGATGCCGGTTTTGACCGAAGATTTTCCCCGGCCGTCAAGGTCGAGGCTGGCGGCGATGCGGGTTTCTTTGGTGTTGCGCGAGATTTTTGCCTGCCGGGCTTTCATGGCGGCCATTAAAACAAAGCCTTCGACGAAAGACAAAGCGCAATCTCACAGTCAGCGGACCTCAATTTGATTGACGGATGTGCCGCTGCTCCGGCGTTCGGCCGCACTGCAAGCCACCAGGATTTTGGAATGACCAACCCTGATGACGAATTCCCAAAGAATGACCAAGCCCGAAATGCCAACCGCGTTCATTTTGTTATTGAATACTTGAGCATTCTTTGGTCATTCGGATTTAGGAATTAGACATTTACCAAGTGCCGGCCGTCGCCACCCAACCAAGACACCCCATTGCACGGTCAGTGAAGGACAGCCGCTGGAGCATTTGTTTGCGCCGCCATTTTCTTTTTGATTTCGTCAATCCGCTGTTGCAGCGCGTTCGGGTCCGGCGAAACTTTTTGGGCGGCTTGAAACCAATTGATGGCCTGTTGCCAGTTGCCGGCTTCCCGTTCGAGCCGGGCGAGGTGAACGGTGATTTCCTCAAAGGCGAGCTTGTTGTCTTTCACGGCTTCAGGATCTTTGGACCAATTATACAAAGCAAGCCGCCAGACATCCCGGGCGCGGTCGGTGTCGTGATCGTTTTCGTCGTAAAGCCGGCCCAACTCGAACAGAATTTCATAGCTGTTCGGATTGTGGCGCAGTCCCTCGCGCAGAAACGCTTCGGCTTCCCGCGGCCGGTTGAGGTGCTGGCGCATGAAGTAGGCACCGACGGTGTAGGTTTCAATCTTTTGCGGGTCCAGGTCCGCCGCCAGCCGGAGCCAGGGCAACATTTCACGTTCGTTGCCGCCCCCCAGATGGGTGTGTTTGGTGATGCGGAAACGACGGCCAAACCGGTCAATCCAATCCTTCGGTTTGCCGAGAAAGTCCTCTTTTATTTCGTCCTCCGGGCTGTCGGTATGGCCGTGGCTTTCCTCAACAATTTCCTTTTGGCCTTCCTCGCGCAGGTCGAAAACGGACGGGTAATAGCCGCTGTGAAAATAAACATCCGCCATGGTGAAAAATTGGTTCGCGAACAGCCGCCGCCCGTCGCCGAACAGCAGGCTGAAAACGTTGTCCGATTTGGCACGGTTGCTCCAGGTGGCGGCACGGGGTTCAATGCCGGTCGCCAGCGTGAAGCAAACCGTCAGCACCAGAGCCAGAACCAAATACGGGGAAGCCTTCATCACGTGTTCAAACTTTTGCGCCGGAAGCCGAGCCAGGTGAGCAGCAAAAACAGTCCGGTGTAGGCCGCCGCGTAAAGCGTCGCCAGCACACAGTCCAGCCAGTCCACCAGACCCCAGTCATAAACCACCCGGTCACGGATATCGAACCATTCCAGGTGCGGAATCAAAAAGTAAATTGTGTAAAAGATGGTTTGCAGCGGCTGGGGTTGGTGGAGCGCCACTGTGTTCAAATGGCCTCCGACCAGCAAAATGCCGGCAACGGCGATAAAACAAATCGTCGTGGTGGACGAAGGCGCGGCGGTAATGATCGAGGCGAGCAGCGACAGGGCGATGACCACGGCGAGCATGGCCCATTGCAGCCAGATGGCTTGTAGATAAATCAGCCACGGCCAGTACTGTTCGCGCGAGCCGGTGATGATGGCAAAGAAAACATAGAAGACAAGCAACGCCATGCCGGTGGCCAGCCAGCAGCCAAAAAATTTCCCCAGGATGAATTGCGCGCGCGTGACCGGCTTGGCCAGCAGCGGGAAAATGGTGCGGCTTTCGCGTTCGGCGGGAATCTGGCGCGCCGCGGTTACGATGGCGATGAGCAACGCCGAAATCCAAATAAGCAACATGCAAATGTCTTTGACGTAGCGCACGATTTTCGGGTCGTCGAAGAAATTGACCATGCCGGCGGCGATGGTGATGAGTGCCGTGAGGACGAACAGAACGTAGAAATCCTTGCGGCGGTAAAGCTCTTTGATAACGATGCCGGCCAATGCCCAAATCGTGTTCATGACGCGGATTGTGTTTGATAGCCGATGATGTCCAGAAAGGCCTTTTCCAAATTGGCCTGATGCTGGGCAACGAGATCGCTGACGCGCCCCGTCGCCTTGAGTTCGCCCTGATTGATGATGGCCACGCGGTCGCAAACGGTTTCCACTTCGCCCAATTCGTGCGACGAAAAGAACACCGTCCGGCCCTCGTTTTTCAGGCGTTGGATGATTTCACGGACTTTCATGCGGCCCAGCGGGTCGAGGCCGCTGGTCGGTTCGTCGAGAATCAATAAATCGGGATTGTTGATGAGCGCCTGTGCGAGGCCGACGCGCTGCTGCATTCCTTTGGAATAGGATTTGATGGGGCGTTTGCGCGCCGGCTCCAGTTCAACGAGCTTGAGCAGCTGGTCAATGCGCTGGTCCGCTTCCGTTCGCGGCAGGCCAAAGATGCGCGCGTAAAACCGGAGCAACTCCTCGGCGGTGAGAAACTTGTAGTAATACGTCATCTCCGGCAAATAACCGATGCGCTGGCGCGCAATGGGCTGGCGCACGTCGATGCCGAAAAGATACGCCGCGCCACGGGTCGGTGGCACGAAGCCGAGCAGGACGTTGATGGCCGTGGTTTTGCCCGCGCCGTTCGGTCCGAGAAAGCCGAAGACTTCGCCGACATTCACCTCCAAATCGAGACTGCCCAGCGCGACTTTGGTTGTCTGGCGCAATTCACCGCTGGTGAACTCAACGCGCAATTTTTCCGTTTTTAGAATGATGCTCATGCCCGACTTGAACGACCGGCAAATTTCGGTCTTTCTCCTAATCCAAACGGTTCTCAAAGTCAACCGCCGCCGGATTAAAAACAAAAGGCACAAGGGATCCCCTGTGCCTTGAGCAAGCCGGGCAGTTGTTACTGCAGGACATGAGGGGGGTCAACCGTTGTGCCGAGTGAACAAACAGCCTGCGGAATGGTGCCCACAGTCGTAACACTGTATTCGCCACCGGCAGGGCAGCCGGGAATTGACCCTTCGGTATTCAATTTGATGTAGGCTGTGACATCAGTAGGGTAATCAATCGTGTCCCCGACGTGTTTTCCCTGTGCGATTGCGAACTGATCGACTGCGGATTCAATCTGTCGCAGATTGTTGATACAGGCGGTGGCTTGCGATCTGGAGCGGGCATGCACAAAGCTGGGAATGCCAATCGCCGCCAAGACGCCGATGATGGCCACGACAATCATGATTTCCACCACCGTGAAGCCCGCCAAGAGCGGAGCTTTGAAGGTTTTCATGTTATATTTTCTTTCGTTTATGCGGCGTGAACCACACAACGGGCGAGTTATAATTTAATGATTACGGTTATGTTCACCAATTGCCCATTGCGACCGCAATTTGATGTTTTATGAGCAGTACCAATGCCAAAATCCAGGTGAAAAACAGGGGGTTTTTTGAGAATCCGCCTGCCTGGGTTCAAAAAAGCAAAAAGGCCCGAAGCCTTTCGCTTCGAGCCTTTGAATCAAACCCACTATTATTATTACGGCAGAATGTGGGGGTTGCTGGTAAGGGTACTCAGCGAGCAAAGCGGATTATTGCCCACCGTAGTCTCAG
>JBAVOO010000095.1:0-33087 GCA_049692125.1 Verrucomicrobiia bacterium
CGCGCATCGGATGCTTGTGGTCTCCGGCCTTCGGCCTACGCCCACAAGCATCCGACCAAAGGTCGAAAAGTGTAACCTATGTCCTTGCCTCATTGTGTTACCCATGTCCTTGCCCCGTGCCCACCCCAGCCCTCTCCCCCGAGGAGAGGGTGAATCATTCGCCGTTTTCTGGAATGTCGTGAGTCGGCACTGGCTCGAACGATCATCCGCAAAACGGAAAACGTTCAATGGCTGTTCCCTCTCCTTGGGGAGAGGGTCAAGGGTGAGGGAGGTCAAACTCAAGCAACCTCCATTGCGCCCGTTCGCCGGAGAATATTCCCTTTCCTCTTTTGCTTGCTTCTGGCTTCCTATGGGCGTTCAAATCAAAACCGAAATTATGAAGACCTATACCAAATCAATCGCGCTGGCGGCGCTCACGCTGGCATTGGCCGGCTCCGCCTGGAGCGCTGACACCACCGTTGCCGGGAAATGGAAGGGGCAGTTTGACAGTCAGATCGGGCTGCAAAAATACACCTATGAGTTCAAGGTGGACGGAACCAACCTGACCGGCAAGGCCATCGGGGAACGGGAAATGGGAACGAACGAAGTGGTCATCACCGGAGGCACGGTCAGCACGAACGGCATTTTCTTCGTCGAACCGCTCAAGTTTGGCGACAACGAACTCCGCATCGAATACACCGGCAAGGTTTCCGGCGATGAAATCAAGTTCCACCGCAAGGTCGGCGACGTGGCCGAAGAAGACTTCGTTGCCAAACGGGTGAAGGAAGCCGAACCAAAGGCTGAGGTGAAACCGGAAGCCCGGGCGGGCACAAATTCGCCGCCCGCCAAGCCGTAGAAACACGCTCCGCCTGGAGTGGTGAACATTTGCCGGCAAGCCGGGTCTAACCTGACATGAAGCTCGCCTTCCTGGTGTTGGCGGCGGCGATCAATCCGGTTTTTGCCGCAGATCCGGTTCCGACGAATTCGTTGCCACCGTTCGAGCTTTGGCTGGCTTCTCCGGCGGTTTCCACCCAGCATCAGGGATGGATGTTTCCCGGCGATTTCGGCACGAACGGGAATGGGTTGCCTTTGACTTTGACAAATTTGCCGGCTCTGAATTTTAAGGCGGATAAAGCGCCATTTGATGGAAAACGGTCATTGCAGGATCATCTGAAACCCGGCGTTTACAAAACCAGTCCTTACACCTGTCTGGTTCTCATTCCCGGCCCGCAACCTGACGATTGTTCTGTCCATGGACCGGGAGTGACCGGCGTGGAAAGGATGCCAACCATCAAACCGGAATTGAAGTTCATTCCCCAACCACTAGCTGAAAAATAATGGCAGGCCTCCGGCGGCGTGGGGTTAGGTCGGATACCCGCCGGTGATGTAATGCGTCATCTGGTCAATCGTCGCGCTTTGGGTGGAGATGATCCAGTTCACCAGGTCGCCGATGGAAACCAGGCCGACGACTTTTTCGCCTTCCACCACCGGCAGATGCCGCGTGCGATGGTCGGTCATCAGCTTCATGCATTCCTCGACGGAATGATGCAGCCCGACGGAAATGACCTCGCTGGAAACAATCTCCCGCACCCGGGTTTCCTTGGACGTTTTCCCCTGAAGGATGACTTTGCGCGTGTAATCGCGTTCCGTAAAAACCCCCGCCAGTTTCCCGCCCGACATGACGAGCAACGCGCCGATGTTTTTGTCCGCCATGATTTTGATGGCTTCGAAGACGGTGGCTTCCGCCGGGACCGACCAAATCTCCGATCCCTTGTGATGCAACACCGCACTGACTGTGCCGCTGGATTTCATAGGTTTGATGCCTTTATCCGCTTCTCCCGCGCATGATTCAAGCAAATAATTTCAATCATTACAACTTTTGGAACAGCGGTTGGACGGAATCAGCCTTCTTCCGCCGCCGGGTTCTGACTTGATTTGCAGCATTCGGAGGGGCGAGCTCCGCGAGTCCTGCTTTTGAGTGAAAGTTTGTCTCCCGATATTTTGCGTCGTTGGTGGCACCGGAAGTGCTTTGGGAAAAAGCACTGGTGGATGACAGTTTTGAAATCAATGCGCGCAGAAATCAACGAATGAACTGATGAAAAAATCTGCGAAGCCGCTGTACCTGTGTTGGGTTGCGAGTTGGTTGTGTCTCGGCGCAGGGACAATTTATTCACAGACTTCCAATTCACCGGCAACCAACCAGCGGACTCCGCCGGCGGGTGAGCTGGCGGCAAAGCATGGGCCGCGGGAACTGTTCCAAAATAAAACCAATGATTCTGCGCCGAACGAAATCACCACCCGCGACGGAACGACCTACAAAGGCGTGACGGTGCAAAAAGTTGATGCCGATGGGTTGAGGATTGGATATACGCCGGCGGGCGGTGGAATCGGCGCGACCAAGCTCAAATTTGAGAATCTATTTGAATCTGTTCAAAAGCAATACGGATACGATCCGCAACGGGCGGCGGCCTACGAGGAGGAGCAGGCGAAACTCAGGGCAGATGAGGCCAGCCGGCAAGTCGCCCAGGAATCCGAACAGCTCAAACAAGAATCAGAAAAGTTCAAAACCGTCTCCAAAATCCTGTATGACTACCATAAGACGCATACGTATGTTGGAACCGAAGCCGGAGCGGCGCAAAACATCTTCGTGTGCGGCGACATGGCCTGTGAGGTGTGGGACATGGTTCGCACGAAGGGAATCGAAGCCAGAATTCAGGTGGGCAACGTCAAGAACGACATCAACTCCATGGCGGAAGCCAACCACGCCTGGGTGATGGCAGAAGTGACTCCGGGGAAGTGGCTGGCGCTGGAAACGACCGGCGGCTATGTCGTTGACCAAAATAAAAACGCCAGGTATTACTCCGGCCATTCGTTTTCCAATCCAAAGGAATTCAGAGACTACCAAACGCTCATACACCAGTTCGACGACGCGGTGCAGAAACAGAGAAACGCAGTGGAAGATTACAATCAAACGGTCAGCCAGTATAAAGCTGCGAATGGGTATGACCAAAGCAAGTTGAGAGGCGAACTGGTTCAAAAAGCGGCTGTTGCGAAACAACGAGATGCTGATGTGAATGAGCTCTCGCTCAAGCTCAAGGCAATACAGTTGGGAAACGACCCGGGTAACAGCGAATGACCTGGACGCCTGCGGTTGCGAGTCTTGCCGACACTGGCCGCGCTTGGCGTCGGATGCCGGGCGATGATCCGGTTCGTCAAGGCCGGGCGACCCGTCCCGGCCCAGTGTCACCCGGCACCCGCGCCACCGACCGGGACACCCATGCACGCCAGGAGGTATTCAGAGGCAGGCCAGACCAGGTTGCGGGTCGTGCAGGAGTGGATTGTTGCTGGGAAACCCAATCAATAAGCCCTCAAACCATGATTGCTGCTGGTTCCAAGCAATAAAAAAATCGCCGGGTTACATAACCCGGGCGGGTTAACCGGCGAATGTGTGCAACAGGCGTGCCAAGGCTGGCACAATGTCAATTTACAGCATACCGGCTGCCAAAAACCGTTGTTTGGCGATTCGTGGTGCAGACCCTTTCCCCACGCTTATCGTTCTCGGTCCATGCCCAAAATATGGCTTGGCGGTCGTAACCTTGGCACGCCTGACAAAAAGCCTTCGCAGCGTGCGAAATCGGCATGGCGCACGACCAGCAACGCGCCAGAAGGGGGTGGTATACCGTAGGTGTCTGACCCGCCACGTCTGGTTTCCGGTGCTGGATTATGAAATCATGGCCGCATGGTTGCATCAAAAACTGGATCAGGACGGCGACGTTGGACTTTTAAGCAGCGGCAAGGATTGCTGGCGCGATTTCACCAAAGTCAATTAACTCAAAACGATTTCGCCACCCAGCACGGCGTCGGACTATCCACCCTGAGCAAATGGTTGCGCTTGGAACGGGACGCCGTTCCTGCGAAGGTAAAGTTTCAAGAAGTGCGGCTGCCCAACCCAGACTCACGCTGGCCGGTTGAAGTCGTCAACCCCCAAGCCCGCTGATAAATTCACCACCATCAGACACCCGTTCATTCAACCGTGCTGGCATCGAGCCAATTGCGGGCAGCCACAGGAAGCTTGGTTTTGTCGGTTTAGTTTTGAGCGGATCAATTAATGACAGAGACAAGGCAATCCATGTCGAGCAACACCAATCCCATTACCCAAATCCGCCAAAAACAGTAGTAATTGCTCCCGCGTTTGATTAGACTTCCGGTTGTCGTTTTCATGGTGCGCTCTCTTTCTTTTAGGTTCGCTTAAATGCCCTAAATCTGACAGCGCGGTCGCCCTAACGCAGGCAAAAAGCAATCAATACGTCACTTTTCTCATATAAAGTGGCATGTAATTACAAACTATGGACTCGTTAACAACTGTTTTACTAAAACCGGGTGAGGCCGACCGCATCGTGGCCGGCCATCCGTGGATCTATCACACCGAAATCCTCCGGCTCACCGCGCCCGTTGACGACGGCGGGCTGGTCCAGGTCAAGGACCATCGCCAGCGGTTCCTCGGCGTTGGTTTTTTTAATTCAAAATCAAAAATCCATGTCCGCGTCCTGTCGCCGGAGCGTGTCGAGGTGAACGAAAAGTTTTTTGAAGAACGCATCCGCGCCGCGCTTGCCGTCCGGCAAAAGCACCTGCCCGACGCGACTTCGTTTCGCGTCGTCAACGCCGAGAGCGATTTTCTCAGCGGCCTCATCGTGGACAAATACGAGGACGTGCTGGTGGTGCAGATTTCGTCGCTCGGCATGGATCAGCGCAAAGCCCAAATCGTCGCCGCACTGCAACAGATTTTCTCGCCGCGCGCCATCCTCGAACGCAGCGACGTGGCGTCGCGCAAGTTTGAAGGCTTGGCTGAAACCAATGCAGTGCTGGCCGGCGAATTCGGAGCGCGGACAGCCACGTCCGCGGGTTCGCAGACGGAAAAAGACGCGGACAAAACTGTCCGCGCTCCTTCCATCACCGTGAATCTGAACGGCTTGAAGTTTGAAACCGACCTGGTCGGCGGCCACAAAACCGGGATGTATCTCGACCAGCAGGTGAATTATCAGGCCGTGTCGCAGTTTGCCAGGGGCGCGCAGGTTTTGGATTGCTTCAGTTTTCTCGGCGGATTCGGTCTGCACGCGGCGCGCGCGGGGGCAGCGCATGTCCACCTGCTCGACCAAAGCGCTGAGGCCATTGCCGCGGCCATACGCAACGCCGCTGCCAACGGCCTCACGGAAAAATGTTCGTTTGAGGTCGTAAATGTTTTCGACTGGCTCAAAGCCAACACCGCCGTCAAGCCGCATGAGCGCGTCATTCCGCGATTCGATTTAATCGTGCTCGACCCGCCGTCGTTCACGCGCAATCGCGCATCCGTGCCGGATGCCCTGCGCGGCTACAAGGAAATCCATCTGCGCGCGCTCAAGCTGCTGAAGCCTGGCGGCACACTGGCGACGTTCTGCTGTTCGCATCACGTGGACACCGTGACGTTCCTGGACGTGATTCTCTCCGCTGCCTACGATACGCGCCGCGTGTTGCGCCGGGTCGCGACCTACGCGCAAAGCCCGGATCATCCCGTCATCCCGATGATTCCGGAGACGGAATATTTGAAAGGCTTTGCGTTTGAGCTGGTGAGGTAAACCGATTTATATCCAGCCGGTGCGTTGCCTTTGGCGAAAAGCTTTCAAACAAGTTAATTGGTTATTGACCACCCTCACCTTGATCCTCTCCCCCAGGAGAGGAAACAGCCATCAAGCGACTTTGAATTTTCAAACGATGGTCCGGCAAACGCAGATGCTGGTTGTGCTGTGAGACTGCGGAAGATTCCCCTTCTCCTTGGGGAGAAGGCCGGGATGAGGGAGGACGAAACCGAAAACCAACGCACTCGTCCCCGGACGGACGACACCACAGTTCGCCTTTCGCGTTGCGGGACAAACCGCCGGCCCGTTAACCTGACGCCATGAGCGCGTTCCCCGTCAGCCCGGAAAAGGAAACCCAACTCACGCAACGCATGGCCGCGCTGGGCGTGCGCGAAGCCGACATCGAGGAAACTTTTGTCCGCTCCGGCGGCCACGGCGGCCAGAACGTCAACAAGACCTCCACCTGCGTCATGCTGCTGCACCGTCCGACCGGCCTGCAGGTCAAATGTCAGGCCACCCGCCAGCAGGGACTCAACCGCTTCATTGCCCGCCGCCTGCTGCTGGACAAGATTGAAGCGCTGAAACGCGGCTACGTGGCCACGCAACGCGCCGAGATCGAGAAAATCCGCCGCCAGAAACGCCGTCGCAGCCGCCGGGCGAAAAACCGGATGCTCGCCGACAAATCCCATCGCTCCGACAAGAAAGCGTCGCGCCGTCCGGTGGGGATGGAATAGAAAAAGGTTGACGCGAATTATTTCCGGGAGGGACGGCGTGCCGCCGTTCCCTGACTCCAGGCGCAGAAGGCGCAAAGCCAAATTTGTCGTTGCCGGTTCACACGTTTGGCGGGTGGAAATAAAACTCCGGATTTGTCAGTTTGAATGCTTGTGGTTCGGGAGAATGTGCTAACATCCCCCTTCATGAACATCCTAATCGAAGACGCCGAAAAGCTGGAATATCTAACCAGCGATAACCACTGGACAAAAAAAGCATCCGAAGGCAAAAACTTCAAGGCAACCGAAGCGGCCTTTGCCGTTGCAAAAAAAGAACCGATTGGCAGGTTTAATATCGTCTTTTACATCTCCCAAACGAAACAATTCATCAACATGGAGCACGGCCGGGGCAAGGGACCGGCCGAAGCCAGCCCGGTTGTGGAAACCGCCCCCGCAGTGGCATAAGCCAGCGCGAGAGACTGGCTTGAAATCGTCCTCGTTCTCGTCCTCGTCCTCGAGAACCGCGAAACACTCAAAGACGCGCAGCGTCCGCCTCGTGTCACTTGCCACCTGCTTGCCGGGTCGAAGCGCAGCGAAGACTGGTCACTCGCCACTTGTCACTTTATAGCGGTTCCGCATACTCTCGAAGCCATGAGCAAAGCCAAAGTACCGGAAACCGGAGCGGGTTATCTCGGCGAAACCATGGTCCACAGAATTTCCCACACCGTGGGCGTCGTGGAAGGCGTGATCGAGGCCAAGGCCGGCTGGCCGCCGGAGATCACATTGAAGCTCCCGGATGGCACCTTCAAAAAGGGCAAGCTCAGCGATTTCCGGGAGCCAAACAACGCCGAGCGGAAAAAAATCTCCCCCGCTTAGCCGGTTGAAATTTAAAGCAACTCCGTTGACGCGCGAGCGGGAAGCGCAAGGCACGGTTCGCACAGTTTTTTTGTTGAAAACTGCGGAGCCGGGGCGAACGATGTCGCGCAAAGCCATGAGATGATGAAGCCTCATGCAAAGTTTAACCGGAGAGGCTGGCTGCATTCCCTGGGGTTGACCACTGGTGCCGCCGCCATTCTCTCCCTGTCGGAAAAATCGGCGCTCGGCGCTCAGGTTGCTGGAGAGCAAACCCCGGGCCTGTTCAATGTGATGGATTATGGGGCGAAGGGGGATGGCACCACCGATGATTCGGATGCCATTCAGAAAGCCATCAACGCTGCGCAAAACTACTCCAATGGTGACGTCAAGATGGGCGGCATCGTTTTTCTTCCGACCGGCTCTTATGGTGTTTCCAAAGGCCTGCTTATTACCGGAGCGATCAAAATTTTCGGGCAGGGACAAACCACCATCGATGGCGCCACTCACATCGTGCCTTCCTCCCTGGACTTTGACGTCATCAAGGCGGTCAATGTCAACTGCGGCGTGGTGCTGGAGGGCTTTATCATCAGAAATTACTCGATGAAGGGCAGCGGCGGTCATTTTCTCCGGTTTCAAGGTTGCCAGAATGTTTTGGTGCGAGGGGTGGATTTATCCAATTGTTGGAATGGAGTGCTCGTTGATTCATCCGGCGACGTCAGGATTTACGATATGTCGGTAGGCCCGGCTGACGTGCCGGGCCCCGGCCGTTTCGGGATAAAATGCACGGCGGTCTCTCCGGGAAATGCGAATTCGACACTGGTCTGGAACTGTTGTGTGAATCAATGGGGCCAAAATACAAGAACCGTTGACGGGTTCGTGCTGGCCAACGGTTACAACAGTCTGACCACAGTTGCTTGTGGTGCGCTCAACTGTAATCGCGCGTTTTTCTCCAGCAGGGATGGCGGTGCTGAGCCGGATTTCTTTGTGGTTCAAGGCGGGACCTCGGATCATTGCAACACCGGCGTGCAACTGGACGAGGGCGCTTTAAATCAGTTCAGCGATCTCCTGGTCACCTCCAGTTACGTGGACAACGTCAACATCGGGGCCAATGTCACCGGGCCGGTGGCCTTCTCAAACTGCATTGTTACCATGACCGGGAGCACCACCCCGCCTCATGGAGCAGGCTATCGAATCTTTTCCACGCAGGCTCCCAACGTCACCATCACCGGCGGAACCGTTTTTAACACCGGTGGCAAGGCGGTGGACATCTCCGGCAACGCCAATGTGGTCATCACGGGGGTTGCCATCTCTTCGATCCAAGCCGGTGAAGGGGCCAACAGCGCGGATGGGCTGGGCATTTCCGGAAGCGGTAATGTCACGTTGAACGGGCTTTCCATTGTTCAGGTCAGGGACATCGCCATTCATGTGCTGGCCGGTTTCACCGGCGCTTTGACCTTCAGCGGCATCTCCCAGCAAAACGCCGGTCGCGGGCTTTATGACGACGGCTCTTCGGGGCAAATCGTGGGCAATGGGAGCTTCCGCATCAACGCCACCCTGGATGTGGACGTTTCCAAAAACCGGAACGCCAAAACCTGCATCCAAAGCCACGATTCCATTCCCTGGCCATTTTATCCGACCCTGGCCGTACCCGGATCAGGAAGTCCCGTCCAAAATACAACCGGAACGAATTGCATGATATATCTTTCAGGCGGAAACGTGAAGCAGGTAATCGTTGATGGAGTCAATCTGGGGGTTCAGGCCTCGGTTTACCTCCCGGTCAACCGGAAGATTGAAATCAAATACCGTGGCAAGCTGTCGTGGGTCTGGCAACGGGTGACCTGAATTCGGCTCTCCAATGCCCGCCGAATCCGCCAACCTTCAGCCTTTGGCCTTTAGCCTTTCAAGTTGGTGGACTCCAGGTTTTAGACGGGAGCGTACCGGGCGATCGCCGCCCGCAGGGTTTCAAGTTCGAAAGGTTTGCAGATGAAGGAATCAATGCCACCCAGGGGGCAGGCGGAAGACTGAAGTTTTTCAGGAAAAGCTGTGATCATCACGACGGGCTGCTTGGGTGAGCGCTTTTTGATGGCAGCGGCCAATTGATCGCCTTTCATCTCCGGCATAAAGTAGTCGGTGAAAATCATGGCGAACTTGCCGGGCTCAAACAGGGCAAGCGCCTCGGCGCCGCTTTTGGCCTCGTGGACGAGATAACCGTCGTCTTGGAGAAGCATCTGGACGGTCTGGCGGACGAGAGGTTCGTCGTCCACGACCAGTATGTGTCTTTGCTGGCAAGTGCGTTCGTTCATCATGGCCACAAAAACGCAATTTCCGTGCCAGTTTTTTTTACCGCCCGGCTTGGGCGTCGGCCATCGCTTTTGGGCATGTTGCCCTGTCCCGTTTCGGGAAAACAAACGCGCCACCTGCCGCCGAATCCGCTGCACCAGATGCAAAAACGCTTTTACACGAATTACACAAATTGACACGAATGTTGGCATAGGACCGGAGGTCCGAAAGAAAGTAGCCCATGGTGAAACCGTGAGAATGAGGTGGAAAGAATACAAGCCTCGGAGGGGCGACAGAAATCAACCGCGAAATATGCCAAATACGCGAAATGGTTTAACCACAGAGAACGCAGAGATCACAAAGTAACACTCAACTCTCAACGCTCAACCCTCAACTTTTCCAGAATCCTCCGGATAAAACCTCACGCAATTGATATTCGCGTTGACGTTGATCCGGTACATTGGTTTCTCAACGAGAAGGAGGACACCCGTTCGAGCTATTACCTTGAGGACGCAGCCACGGAATTTCAGGTGCAGGGGCTTGAACTCGACTGGGCGTGCGCGAACTGGGATGGCGATTTGCGCTTCACGGATTCGGGGTGGAGTTTTCACGATTTCCGCGGTGATCGCTGGACCAATATCTTGAACCCGGAGAATCAGGTTTATCTCCGTAACGCCTATCGCGTGCTTCTCACCAGAGCACGTCAAGGAATGGTCCTTTTTGTTCCACTGGGCGAATCGCTCGACCCCACCCGTTCGTCGACATTTTACGATCCAACTTTCAATTATCTCGCTGACCTTGGCATTCCTGTGCTCAAGTGATTTCAGTCGGGTTGAAAATTTGGCGTAGAGGGAAGCGCTAGGCCGGAGTTCGCAGCTTCATGGGGCTTCGGCAAATGGGGCAGTTCGGTGGAACTTCTGCCGCCGTTGGCGTCTCTTCGTGCCTTTGCGTGTCTGCGGATTCCATGCCGTAATGTTGTTGTAACTCCTTTTGGAAACCACGCACCCAATCAAGAAATCCTCGCGGGTCAATCAACTCAATCGGTTTTCTGGCCCGAAACGCTCTCAGGGTCTGGCGTTACACCGTGCTCGCAAAACCTGATGATGGAAGATCGGGATACAAAAATCGTCTGGCCGTCACCTTGCTCGAGTTCCAAGTATCCGGAGAGGGCGTCGTACTGGGACTTCGGAAACAGATGCTTGATGCCCTTGAAACGGACATTGCGATAAACCGCCACTCCCTGGCTCCAGTCGGTGCATTGAACATCGTATCGCTTGCTGAGGTCCACGGCTTCACCCTGTGGTTGGGGTGATACGACGCGCAGTGGCGCTGTGGATTTTGACGGCGCGGGACTTGTCGTTGAGGGCGAAGCTCCGGTCGCGTCTGCGGCGGGAAGGAAGTTCGGATCAAGTTCTTTCAGGATTTCCTGTCGCGTCTTCACAATGTCCAATCCAAGATTTTTCAAAACCCGGCCGGCGACACCATCGCCTTCAACCAGCAAACCAAGGAGAATGTGTTCGGTCCCAACATAAGTGTGATTCAGCGCCCGGGCTTCCTTTGTTGCCAGAGCCAGGACTTTCTTCACGCGCGGCGTGTAGGGAACATTGCCGCTGCTCTCCTGGTCCGGACCGGTCCCCACCTGTTTCTTGACCTCGGTGCGGACGGTTTCGAAGTCGAGCCCCATTTTTCCAAGGACGTTCACGGCCACGCCTTGTCCAAGCTTGATCAAGCCAAGCAACAGATGCTCAGTGCCGACGAAGTTGTGGTTGAGTTTGTCAGCTTCCTTGCGCGCGAGCATCAGCACCTGCTGGGCGCGCGGTGTTAAAGTGCCAATGTGTTCAGCCCCAAACGACTCCTGCGGCACGCCTGGCGGCCTCGCAGTCAGTCTTTTCCAGAGTGATTTGAACCAATTCATCTATGAATGGTCTGATACTGCACCCACCCACCGGCGGCGGCCAGAGAAATTTGGCCGCGGAAAAGATTTTGTCTCACGCGGCAGGCGGCGTAAAAGACTTCCGTCTCCGTCGGACTTCGCCGGACAAGCCGTCTCACACGGCAGGCCACGCAAAGCTTCCAACTTCGTCCCGCGTTGCGGGACTACGATGGACAGGTCGCTATGCGGCAGGCTCGCGTCTCGGATTTTGGGTTTGGGGTTAATCCGTGTTCATCTGTGTTCATCCGTGGTTGGCTTCTGTCGCCCCTCCGGGGCTTGTATCCATTCCACCTTGTTCCCACGGTTTCACCGTGGGCTGCTTTCTTTCGGACCTCCGGTCCTGTGCCGACATTCGTGTCAATTCGTGGAATTGGTGTAAAAGCGTTTCTTTGTGGTCTCTGTGTTCTTTGCGGTTAAATCCGCGTCAAAGCAATTTTTCTCGTGCGGTTTTTCCGGCGGCGGGCATTACCTTATGAAACGTGATGACTGAAGATGCCGAATTATTAAGCCGCTACGCCGCGGAGCAATCGGAAGCCGCCTTCGCCGAATTGACCCGGCGGCACGTGGATCTCGTGCATTCCGCCGCGCTGCGGCTGATGAACGGCGACCTGCACGCCGCCCAGGATGTGACGCAACAGGTTTTCACGGAGGTCGCCCGGCAGGCGAAACGGCTGGCCCGGCATCCCGCCCTGGTCGGCTGGCTGTACACCACCACCCGGCTGATGGCGTTGCGGATGAATCGAACCGAGCAACGGCGCCAGGCGCGCGAACAGGAGGCCAACATGATGAATCAACTCCTCCACGACGACACGCCGCCGGTGGATTGGAACCGGCTCCGGCCGGTGATCGAGGACGCCATGCACGAACTGGACGACCGGGATCGCCATGCCGTCCTGCTCCGCTATTTTCAAAACAAAACCCTCAACGAAGTGGGCGCGGAGTTGAATCTCACTGAAAACGCCGCGCGCATGCGCGTGGACCGCGCGCTGGAAAAGCTGCGCGGGAAACTGGCCCGCCACGGCATCACCACCACCGCGACGGCGCTCGCGGCCGTGGTGGCCGCCAACGCCGTCCAAGCCGCGCCTGCCGGACTGGCCGCCACGATTTCCGCCGCTGCCATTGCCGGCAGCGCCGTCCAGGCTTCAACCCTCATTGTCGCAACCAAAGCCATAGTTATGACCACACTGCAAAAAACCATTGTTGCCGCGGCCCTTGCCGCCGCGGTCGGAACCGGAGTTTACGCCGTCCACCAGGGCGCGCAGTTGCGCGGCCAGCTCCGGTCGCTCAAGGAGCAACAGGCGCCGATGACCGCGCAAATTCAGCAATTGCAGCAGGAACGCGATCAGGCGGCCGGTCAACTGGCCGCGTTGCGGGACGAAAACGCGCGGTTGAAATCCGGCTCGAACACGACCGAACTGTTGAAATTGCGCGGTCAGGTGGGAGCGCTCCGGCAGCGGGCGGCGGCGAACGAAGGCCAAAGCAATCCGCCCGCCAGCGGTCTGGCCAAATTGATGAGCGATCCGGCGATGAAGGAATACATCCACCAGGCGCAAATGGAAAAACTCAGGTCCATGTACGCTGATTTGTTCAAGGAACTGAAGCTGACGCCGGAGCAAACAGACCAATTTCTCCAGGTGGTTTGCGACGCGGCATCAAAGAGCATGGCCCAGTTCACGGGCGTGGGTGCTCCGGACCAATCCGCTGCCAATGCGTCTGCAAATACGGCCAGCCAGTTGCAGGCGTTGCTGGGGGATGCGGGTTATGCCCGGTACAATGAGTACAGCGATGAAATTCCCGCCCGGACCACCGTCTCGCTGTTGAATGGTCAACTGGGCGACAATCCGCTCAGCGACGAGCAAAGCGCCCAACTGCTCCAGGTGGTCAAGGCCGAGCCAACGGATTTGACGCGCGGCATCGCCGGCGCGCCGGACATGTCCTTTTCGGGGTCGCAGGCGGACATTGATAATTTCCTGCAACAGGTGGCCCAGAGCAATCAGCGCATTCTGCAACAGGCTGGCGGTTTTCTTGCGCCCGACCAATTGGCCGCGCTCAACACGGTATTGACCAAAGCCGTCGAGTCACGAAAGCTTCAGGCCGCCGCCTTGCTTCAAAAGCATTGAGCGGAAGGGTGGCGGGTAGCGGGTGGCAAGTGGCGAGTGACAAGGAGGAGGAACACGGAGGTTGGCGGATAGGAGTAAAGACGGGCTTGCCCCGGTGATGATTGTGCCATTCAATGGGCGCGTCGTGATGGTTCGTGGCGAGCCTTGTCCCATCTTTGTGATTGAAACGCTCCAACTGACCAAAATGTTCCGCGACCGCAAGCGCGGGGAGGTGCGCGCGGTGGATGGCATCAGTTTCCGCTGCGAACCCGGACGGATTTACGGGTTGCTGGGAGCCAACGGCGCCGGCAAAACCACCACATTGCGGCTGCTGGCCACCTTGCTCAAACCCAGCTCGGGGACGGTTTGTGTCGCGGGCTGCGACGCCGTCCGCGAGCCGGAAAAAATCCGCGCCCGAATCGGGTTTCTCTCCACCGGCACGGCGTTGTACGGACGGCTGACGGCGCGGGAAACGGTCGAGTATTTCGGGCGGCTGCACGGTGTCGCCGAGGATTTGCTGCGGGGGCGCATTCGCGAATTGTTTTCCACGCTGGGGATGGGCGAATTCGAAGACCGCCGCTGCGACAAGCTGTCCAGCGGGATGAAGCAGAAGGTGTCGATCGCCCGGACGCTGGTCCACGATCCGCCGGTAATGATCTTTGACGAACCGACGCTGGGGCTGGACGTGATGACGGCGCGCACCATCGTCCAGTTCATCCGCGATTGCCGCCAGCAGGGCAAGACCGTGGTGGTTTCCACGCACGTGATGAGCGAGGCGGAGAAGCTTTGCGACCGGATTGGCATCATTGACCGCGGACGGCTGCTGGTGGATGGCACGCTGGCGGAATTGCGGACGCAATACGGCGCGACGGATCTGGAGGACATCTTTGTGCGGGTGGTGGAGGGCCGGCCATGAACGGACGCGCCATCCGGATAGTCTATGGCAAGGAATTGCGCGATTCACTGCGCGACCGGCGCACGATCATTTCCATGATTGTGATCCCGGTGGTGGTCATGCCGCTGTTGATGTTCGGGGTCGGGGCGCTGATGTTCAAAACCATGACGAAAGCGCGACAGGAGATTCCGCGGGTGATGATTGTCGGCGGCGAGAACTCGCCGAAGGTGCTTTCGGCGCTGCACGCGGCCAGGAACCTCCAGATTGTCCCGGCGACGGACGACTTCACGAACCAGATTGTGGAGAAACGGGTCCGCGCGGTGGTGAAGCTGCCGCCGGATTTCGACGCGGCAGTTGTCCGCAGCGACAAGGCCGAGGTTGAGATTTACGAGTATCAAGGCGAGATCAAATCCAGTTTTGCGGCCGAAAACCTGAACACCTTCTTCCGGAACCTGCGCGACACGACGGTGCAGGAGCGTCTCGAGAGGCGGGGCGTTCCAGTGGAGGTTTTGAAACCGTTCACGATCCAGCGGCAGAATGTCGCGCCGCCGGCGAAGGTCACCGGGAATGTGCTGGGCGGGATTCTTCCCTACATCATCATCATGCTGTGCCTGACGGGGGCCATGTACCCGGCGCTGGACTTGACCGCCGGCGAGAAGGAGCGGGGGACGATGGAAACGATTCTTTGCTGTCCGGTGGGACGAACCGACCTGGTGTTGGGAAAATTTCTGATGGTCCTCACCGCCTCCCTCGGGACGGTCTTGCTGTCGCTGTTGAGCCTGGGGACAACGTTCCATTTCGCCAGACGGGCCATGGCGGGTTCACTGCCGCGGGAAGCCCTGCAGACCGTCGCCACCATTGACCTCGGGGGAGTGGCCGGGGTGTTTCTGATGCTGTTGCCGGTGGCGGTGATGTTTTCAGCGGTGCTCTTGATGGTGGGATTGTTTTCCAAGAGTTTCCGCGAAGCGCAGAGTTATTGCGGTCCGCTGATACTGGTTGCGGTCGTGCCCACGGTGGTCGGGATGCTGCCCGGAGTGGAGCTTAATGCCTCGTTGGCCGTGGTGCCCCTGTTGAATGTCAGCCTCGTGTGCAAGGAAATGATTGCCG
This sequence comes from Verrucomicrobiia bacterium, assembly GCA_049692125.1. Lineage (GTDB taxonomy): Bacteria > Verrucomicrobiota > Verrucomicrobiia > Limisphaerales > UBA11358 > UBA11358. Next base: position 15,471 of record JBAVOO010000095.1, read on the forward strand.
GCACCTGGCATTGGAATTACATCCTGCTCATTTTCGGGTCGGCCTGCCTGTACGCCGCCGCGGCGCTGGCCGCGACGGTCTGGATGTTCCACCGCGAAGAGGTGTTGTTCCGGTCATGAAAGGTGGGGCCACCACGGCATAGGAATCATTTCGGACTGTTCGCGACAATTCGCGTGAAGAAGTTTTTGCGCGGGAAATCTTCTGCGACCAGCCATGCCGCGATTTTGCCACGGCCAAGACGAGTGACAAGGAGAAGGAAAACGGCTCGCGAGGACTCTCGCCCCACCTTTCGTGTGGTTTGCGGTCTCAATCCGTCTCGCAGATGCCGATTTGGAAATCGGCCCTCCAATGCTTTGCGGTCTTTGTACTACTATCTGTGAAAATTTTGTTTTCTTGCGCAAATTTTTGCCACGAAGGAACGCAAAGAGCATGGAGAGAGGATGTTCCATCTCTGTACGCTATGTGCTTTTTTGCGGTTATCATTTTTTGGTTGCGGCGTCAGCCGCGCTAGGTCCATCCGTGGTTGAAATTCTTTGTGTTCAGCGATTGACGGCCTGCATGGCCGGTTCCGGGTAGCGCAGGCCGGCGGCAGCCCCGGAAGGCGCCGCGGCCGAGATCGCTTTCAAATCCGCCGGCGTCAGTTCGATGTTCAGTGCCGCCACGTTTTCTTCGAGATATTTCCGTCGCTTGGTGCCGGGAACGGGAACGATGTCGTCGCCTTGCGCGAGCACCCAGGCCAAAGCCAGTTGCGCCGGCGTGCATTTCTTCCGCTGCGCCAGCGTTTCGATCCGTTCGGCCAGTTTCAGATTGCGTTCGAAGTTCCCGCTCTGGAACCGCGGCGAGTTCCGGCGCCAGTCGTCCGGCGGCAGGTCACCGGGTTTCTTGAATTTCGCCGTGAGAAAGCCGCGACCCAGCGGGCTGTACGCCACAAAGCCGATCCCCAGTTCCCGGCAGAGCGGCAGAATTTCCGCCTCCACGTCGCGCGTCCACAGGGAGTATTCCGTCTGCAACGCGCTGATCGGATGCACCTTCATCGCGCGGCGGATGGTCGCGGGCGCCGCTTCGGACAGTCCGAGGTAATGCACCTTGCCGGCGCGGACTAGTTCGCTCATCGCCCCGACGGTTTCCTCGATGGGCACCTGCGGGTCAACCCGGTGCTGGTAGTACAGATCAATTTCCTTCACGCCCAACCGCTGTAGACTGGCGTCGCAGCACGCGCGGACGTATTCGGGCCGTCCGTTCACGCCGAGAAAATTGCCCCGCTCGTCGCGCACGTTTCCAAATTTCGTGGCCAGGATCACCTCGCGGCGGCGGTCTTTGATGGCGCGCCCGACCAGCCGCTCGTTTTCGCCGCAGCCGTACATGTCCGCCGTGTCGAGCAAGGTCACCCCGAGGTCCAACGCGCGGTGGATGGTGGCGATGGATTCCTGGTCATCGCACGCGCCGTAAAATTCCGACATGCCCATGCACCCGAGTCCGGGCGCCGGGACGGTCAATCCGTGTTTTCCCAGTGTTCGCTGTTTCATGTCATTTCCTTTCCGTTACGCAAAATCAGTTTCAATCTGCACCAAAAAATCCGTCGTGCAAGAGCGATCGGATGAGCGCTCGAAGCGCAGACAACTTTGTCCGCGCGAAGCCTGAAGGGGTCAGCCGCGACAATCTGTAGTCTGCGAGCGAGTCAGAGGCGAAAATTGCAAATTATCGGGATTGCCCCCTTCACGCGATCATTCAATGCCTCAACTTCTTTTCCGCGATGTACACCGGACGCAAACTGACCTCGGCCGGCGGCCTCAAGGGACGCGAGATGGACATGAAACAGATGATGATCTGGGGCAATCTCATCCGCGCGCAACAGCCGGCCGCCATGGAAGCCAATAGCGCCGACCTCGTCCCGAAGTCGTGGCAGTTGCACTGCCGCACCGCCGACAGCGAAACCAAAGCCCTGGCCGGCGACGTGCTGGCCTATGACATCGACGCGGCTGGCCGGGTGGTTTACACGAATGGAAACGCGGTGTTTCTGCTCCACCCCGACGGACACAAGGAACGGGTCTTGAGCGAACGCATGATTGAGCAGCTCTTTTTTGTCCCGCAAGATTTTGAGGACGCAAGGTCCATCCACCACCGTCGACATCCGTGCAACGGTTTAACCAAGATACGACAATACAGACAACGGTCGTATGTTTTATTGTCGCGCGCGTTTCGTGTTGTCAGTCGCATCCGAAACGCCCGCATCTGTTCCGCGGCCTGCACCATCACTTCCAAACGATCACGCCAGGCGTCCCTGCCACCGTATTCGCGTGGCAACAGGCGTGTCGGCAGCAATGGATCGATTTCCATCGCTGCCTTCCAAGCGTACTGTTCCTCTCGCAACCAACGATGAAAGATCGCGGCCGCTGCTTTGGTGTTGAGGTGGTTGCGGGGCCGCCTGGCCAGCAACAGCTGATAGGCGGTATAACACGCATTAATCTTCGTGAAATCCCATGCGCCAGCGACAATATCCGAGTCGGTTTCGCCCGCACAGGGACGAGCTTCAAGCACGATGAGGGACTCTACATCCACCGGGCCGTCGGCCAGCAGGGCGCGCTCCGCCTTCGCGTCATCAGGGGTGATCCATACACTGTTTTGCAGGTAACCAAACCCGCGGTTGTGCAGGTGCATGCGGAGTTTGTCACGCGCGCGCCTGCAACTCTCCGGCACGTCAAAGAGCACAAGTCGCCAGCGTCCATCCCATTTCCGTTTCCACTGCGCTACAGGGTCGCGCCCACCCAAGGCGTGCAGGCGGCCCGCCTGCGTCAACCGGTGCAGACGGGCACCGGAACCTGCAGGCTGACGTTCGAGCAACTGCTGCCTTTCCAATCGCTGCAACTGCCGGAGAAAGCCGTTTCGGTACGCCCAACCCTCAAACGATTCTGTCAAGTTCCGGAAGGTGGGTCGCGAAATCATTTCGCAAGTCCAGAGCAACATCCACAGTAGTTCCTCGGTTTTGGCATCCATGGGCCGCACGTTGCCACATGCCAGAGGTCATTGCGACAATAATAACTACGATCGTTGATTATAATGTCGCGACAATACAATTCACGACCGTGGAGTATATTGTCGCACGCGGCATGGGATTCCCACCGCTGCTTCAAACCAGAATCAGCCCGGGGTGGTTGCCGGTGAGGCTCCGTCCGCCCTCGGGCGTGACCAGGTAGGTGTTTTCGCTGCCCACCATGCCCACGCCCGGCACGCCTTTCTTTGGTTCGAGCGCCAGCACCATTCCCCCGGCCAGCGGCTCGTCGAATCCCTCCGCCAGCACGGGCGGTTCGTCAATCTGCAGGCCGACCCCGTGCCCGAGGAAATTCGCCCGCTGGCTGCCGTAGCCCATGAAGTTCTTCAGGAATTCCGGGTCGAGACTTTCCATGGTCCGGGCATAAATCTCCGAAGGTATCGCCCCGGGTTTCAACCGTGAAGCCAGCCGGCGTTCGAGCTCCACGCAACGCCGGTGAAGAGCCATCACGTCGTCCGGCAGCGACCGGCCAAACATGTAAACCATCGTCTTGTCCGTCGAGTAGCCGTCCATGGCGCAGCCGACGTCCAGGAACACGAGATCGCCCTTCCGGAGCATCCGGTCGCGGCTGCCCAGCACCGGCGCCGCGGGGCAGATGCCCACGCACCCACCCGGTCCGTTGAAGCTGGTCGGATAAATCGAGTTTTCCCCGAAGCCCAATTGTGCCACGGCGATGTCCACGTTGAACATGCCGAAGCGCACGGTTCCCTGATGCCCCTCGCGCACCAGCAGCGAATAGAGATCGCAGGCGAACTCCGCCTCGTTCATCCCCTCGCGCAACATCGCCGGCACGTTCTCTTCCATGACGCGCCGGTGCATGGCGCCGCACCGTTCCATGATGGCCAGTTCGTACGGACTCTTGACCGCCCGCACCCGGGCGATCTGCGCGTCCAGCGACGCCACCTCCTTGCAGGGAAAGTGCTTTCGGAATCGCTGGACCAGCGCGAGCGGGACCAATTCGGTCTCGAGGTGAATGACCTGCCGCGCCGCGGCCGCGGGCACGGCGGGCACCGCGTCGCGAAAGCTTTTCATCGGGCGGATATCGGGAAAGAGCGATTCATCGCCGGCCCGCTCGAAACTCCGCCGCACCCAGAACACGGCTTCGCCGTCGCGGGGAACCAACAACACGCCATCCTGCATCGTGCCGGTGAAATAGTATTGGTTGACCCGGCCAAAGAACGCGGCCAGTTCCCAATTCGGGTTCTCCGCATCCATTCGCGCCCGGAAACGCTTCATCCGGTCCGTCAGCTCTGAGAGAGGAACTTTCGTCTTCATGCCATTACGGGCGCCATTATGCGGCCCGCCTGCCGTTGGGAAAGAAAAGAAAAGACACTCACGCGAGAACACATTGGGAACGGCGGTGGGGCGAGGCTCCCGACGAGCCAAACTCGAATTCAATCCGACCACGGATGCACACGGCGTAAAGCCGCGTGGCGGCCACCCCGCCATACGCGGATGAACACGGGTTCGATTCAACCGCGGAGAACACAGCGCGGCGCAGCTGCCTTTCGTGTTTATCGGCGTCCACTGGCTCGCGATTCATCGGAGTTCGCGGTTTCAATCCGTCTCGCAGATGCCGATTTGGAAATCGGCGCTCCAAGGCATCCGCGTCAAGGTGGCTGCCCTTTTGCGTCTTTTTCCGCCTTCATGGAATTCCCGTCTCCGCCGCAGAGCTTCGACGTGACAAGCCGGCGCGACATGTGCGGCAAAAGATTTCGCGTGGTTGAAGATTAAAAAAGTGTAACTGCGCTCCGGACGCTTTTCGGTTAATTTTGGCAATGCGGTTGACGCAATTATTCAGCGCGCTCACGGCCAGGAATTATCGCCTGTTCTTCGCCGGACAGATTGTTTCGCTGATCGGCAACTGGATGACGCAGACAGCATCGCTGTGGCTGGTGTATCATCTGAGTTCGTCGGCGTTCCTGCTGGGCGTGGTCGGGTTCGCCAGTCAGATCCCGATTTTCTTTCTCGCGCCGTTTGCCGGGGTCTGGGTGGATCGGGTCAACCGGCATCGCCTCCTGGTGGCCACTCAGGTTTGTTCCATGCTCCAATCTTTCGCACTCGCGGCCTTTGCGCTTACGCATACGATTGGCATTCCGCATCTGATCATCCTGAGCCTGTTGCAGGGGGTCATCAACGCGGTGGACATGCCCACCCGGCAGTCGTTGGTCGTGGAATTCGTTGAGCGCAAGGAGCATCTGGGCAATGCCATCGCGCTGAACTCGTCGCTGTTCAATCTGGCGCGGCTGATCGGGCCCGCCGTCGCCGGATTCGTCATCGCCGGATTCGGGCCGGGTCTGTGTTATCTGGTGGACGGCCTCACGTACGTGGCGGTGATCGCCGCGCTGCTCGCGATGCATCTGCCCGAACGTCCGGCGCGGCTGGTGCGACAGCATCCGTGGATTGAACTGCGGCAGGGGTTTCGTTATGCGTTTGGTTTCACGCCCATCAAGATGTTGATCGGGCTGGTGGCGGCCATCAGCGCGATTGGATTTTCCTACACGGTGCTCACGCCCATCTTCGCGCGCGATGTGTTCCTGGGCGACGCGCGCACGCTCGGCTGGCTGATGTCAGCCTCGGGCGTCGGCGCGGTGAGTGGGGCGTTGTATCTTGGCTCACGCACGACGATTCGCGGTCTGGGCCGGGTCATCGCGTTCGGCGGCGCGGCGATGGGCGTGGGGCTGATTGGTTTCGCGTCGTCGCGCTGGCTGCCGCTGTCGCTGGGCTGCCTGACGTTGACGGGCATGGGCGGGGTGCTGCTGATGGCGTCGAGCAACACGCTGATTCAAACGCTGGTGGACGATGACAAACGCGGGCGGGTGATGAGCATTTTCTCGATGGCGTTCACCGGCACCATGCCGGCGGGTAACCTGCTCGCGGGCTTCCTCGCCGCCAAATGGGGCACGACGGTGACGTTGACGGCAAGCGGCGTCATTTGCATTGTCATTGCGGGCTTGTTTTACCGGTCCATCCCCGGGCTGCGCGCGGCGGTCGCGCCGGTGCTGGCGAAGCTGGACCCGGCGGTGTTCGAACCCATTGTTCGTCCGATGGGAGAGGGGAAAGATGGTTCCGCGTAAAAGGCTTCCACCGTCACCAAGGCTATGGTGGACAGGTCGCCTCGCGCGGTGGGGGGACATCGAACTCGGATGAATCGCGAGCGGGCATCCAACATCCACCAGTCTTCGCCTCGCCTCGCCTCGGCAAGACACCCAACATCCAATGTGGAAGTTCGTGGTAAATATTTTTGCGCCTTTTTCCGCCTTCTGACATTTCGCGTGTTTTGCGTGGTTCGCGGTTTCAATCCGTTTCGCAGATGCCGATTTGGAAATCGGCGCTCCAAGGCATCCGCGTCACGTCAAGCCGGTCACTCGTCCACCGGGCAGCACCTTGATGTGCGCGGCGGCGGGCACCTTCGGCAGGCCGGGCATGGTTACTATGTTGCCACAGACGACGACAATAAAGCCGGCACCCGCAGAGAGCCGCAGCTCGTTCACCTTGATCCGGAATCCACGCGGACGACCGCGCAGTCCGGGATCATCTGAAAGCGACATGGCCGTCTTCGCAACGCAAACCGGCAATTTCCCAAAACCGTGTTTGTTGAGCAATTCGATGCCGCTCTGCGCGGCGCGGTCAAAGTCCACACCGTCGGCCCCGTAAAGTTGCGTGGCCAGCGTTTCGATTTTTTTCCCGACCGGCGCTTCCAGCGGATACATGAAGCGAATGGATTTGCATTTGTTCTTTTGGATGCTGCGCAGCACGGCTTCAGCCAGACCGGCCGTGCCGGCGCTGCCCTGGTCAAAATGTCTGGACACGACGGCTTCAACATCGTGCCGGGCGCAGAACTTGATGACTCGCGCGTAGTCTTGCGGGTTGTCATCCGGGAAATGGCTGAGGCATACCACGGGATTGAGGCCGAACCGGCGGACGTTCTCGATGTGCTGGGCGAGGTTGCCGAGACCACCGGTGTCGGTGAAGCCGCCGTGGTACTTGATCGCCTTGACCGTGGCGACGATGACGGCGGTCGAAGGTTTCAGCCCGGCGGTGCGGCACTTGATATCAATAAACTTTTCCGCGCCGAGGTCGGTGGCGAAGCCGGCTTCAGTGACGACAAAATCGGCCAGCTTGAGAGCCAGCCGTGTGGCGACGGAGGTGTTGGTGCCCTGAGCGATATTGGCGAACGGCCCGCCATGCACGAACGCCGGCGTGCCTTCGAGCGATTGCACCAGATTCGGGTGAATGGCGTCGCGCAGCAGCACCTGCATCGCGTCCACGGCTTGAACGGCATCGGCGCGGATCGGTTCACCTTTGTAGGTGAAACCCACAACCATCCTGGTCATGCGCCGGCCGAGATCGCCGAAATCCCTAGCGAGGCAGAGGATGGCCATGACTTCGGAAGCGGGCGTGATGTTGAATCCGTCGCGCCGCGGCACACCGTGCAGCGGACCGCCCAAGCCGATGATGATGTCGCGCAATGACCGTTCGTTGAGGTCTATCACCCGGCGGAGGACGATGCGGCGCGGGTCGAGGCCGAGTTCGTTGCCGTGCTGGAGGTGGTTGTCCACCATGGCGCAGAGGAGGTTGTTGGCTTTCTCGACCGCATACATGTCGCCGACAAAGTGGAGGTTGATGTCCTCGGCGGGGACGACCTGGGCGCGACCGCCGCCGGTGCCGCCGCCCTTGATGCCGAAATAGGGGCCGAGCGACGGCTCGCGCACGCAAAACATGGACTTCTTGCCGAGGCGGCGGAGCGCGTCAGCGAGGCCGATGGTGGCGGTAGTTTTGCCTTCGCCCTGCGGCGTGGGCGTCATGGCCGTGACGAGAATCAGATGACCATCCGGCTGGCGCTGGCGCGCCTCCAATTCGGCAATGGGAATCTTGGCGATGTAATGGCCGTGCGGAAGGATGCGTTCGGTGTCGAGGCCCAATTCGGCGGCTACTTCCGAGATGCGACGAGGGGGCAGACCTTTCAGGACGGCATTTTTGTCAGGCATAACTGCCGTAACCAATACATTAACCGGTCTGGAACCGCAATTTAGTAAATAAAGAACCCCTCATCCCGGTCGCAATTTGCCACTGCCATCCAACACAAATTTCAGACTGAGTCGGATTGCGGGTCCTGGGAGCGCCGACGTCTCGCCGGCGGGGTGGAGCTGTCCGTCGCAACGTGGCGAGCCCGCGGGACGTCAGTCGTCGCGTGGCTTTGACCCGACATGCCAGCGCTCCCAGGATGGAGAAAAACGGCGGTGCGGGACGCGCTCATCATTTCATCAGCTCCCGCTGCCAGTTCATCAATTCCGGCGCGTGTTGTTCCCAATCACGGGCCAGATCTCCGAGCGTGGCGCGCGGGGCGATGAGCGTGGGGTCAATGCCCAGCTTGTGCGCGTGCGCGTTGCGGCGCCGCTCCAATTCGCGGTAACGGCGCATTTCGGCCTCGGTGGGGCGGGTGGAATGATGCCGGACTTTTTCCGGGTGTCGGTCGTGGGGCAACGCCAGGCCGGCCCGAATGGCCGCCACCAGGGTGTCGCGGCGGCGCGGCGACATCCGCGGCGGCAAAAGCGGTTCGACCGCCTGTCGCCCCACGGCGGCTTCGGCGAGTTCAACCATTCTTTCGTGGCTCATGATAAAAAACGGCGGGCGGTTCGCGGCAATGGCCTCGGTTTCGCGCCACCGCCAGAGTTCGCGCATCACGGCCAGCGCGTGACGATTCAGCGCGTGGCTGCCTTTCACGCGCCAGACGGAATCCCCGTCCACGACGGGCGGTTGCGAACATTCCTCAATCAATCGCGCGCACGATTCCTGATGCCAGCCGAGGCGGTTTTTATTCTGGAGTTCAAGCTTCAGCTTGTCGGAAAGCGGCTTGAGGTGATGCGTGTCGTTGCGCGCGTAGATTTCCATCCGTTCGGTGAGCGGACGCCGCGCCCAATCGGCCTTTTGCGAAGCCTTGTCCAGTTTCACACCGAGAAATTTTCCCACGAGCGAACTCAGGCCGAATTGCCGTTCGCCCAAAAGCCGCGCCGCGAGCATGGTGTCGAAAATGGCGCGCGGGACAAACTCGTGATGTTTGCGGAACAGGCGCAAATCGTAATCCGCGCCGTGCATGATGAGTTCGTGGCCGGCCAGCGCGTCGAGCAGGGGGTCCAGGTTTGTTTTCGCCAGCGGGTCAATCAATTCGTCGCCGGCGGTCGTGCTGATTTGAATCAGGCAGACTTTTTCCGGATAGGCGTGCAGGCTGTCGGCCTCGGTGTCGAGGGCCAGCCAGGTCGCGGATTTCAACGTGGGGAGGAAGGCGGCGAGCTTTGCGTTGGTATCAATCACGCCCCAAATATAATTGTCGCGAAGCCAATCGAAAGACGAAATTTTGCAACGCATCTGAAAAGCCGCTCTGAACAAAGATGGAAATCGCAGGCGCGGCATAAATCCGAAGCCCGAAATCCGAAATCCAGACCGTCTCACGAGCGGTTATCGCGTTTCGGGCTTCGGTTTTCGGATTTCTTTCGGTTTTCGGCCTTCGAACTTCGGGCTTTTTGCCTCCAAAGAGTTGGCGAGAAGCCCCGGGCAGCGCTGACGCATTTGCCGCCGTCTTGGATTTCATTTGAACATTCCGGCGATTACAGTGTAAAAACACTAAATGACGTTTGGCAGAAACAGGCGGCACGGGTCATCCCTGAAGCATAGCGGTCCCGGATCATTTATGTTTGATGTTTTATGGCAACGATTGCGTCACTGACCATCGAAAAGCAGCGGAGCTGGCTGCAGCGCGCGCTGCCGATTGCGGCGTGGGTTGCTGGGGGGCTGGCGGTCGTGATGGTCGCGGCGTATTTTGTCGTGACGAGTTCCGGTTTCATCAAACGGGTCATTCTGCCCCGCGTGAGCGCCGCGATTCACGCGGATGTCACCGTCACTGACATCTCGGTCCATCTGTTCAGCAAAATCACGGTGCGCGGCCTGAAAGTGCAGGCCAAGGGCCAGGAGCCGGTCATCACCGCACCGGAAGTCAGCGTGAGCTACAGCCTTTGGAGCATCCTCGGCGGAAACCTCCGCGTGTATGAAGCCGCGCTCGTGTCGCCGACGGTCGCGCTGGTCGAAAACCCGGACGGCAGCAGCAACCTGGATGCGCTGAAGGCATCAAACAAAAAGCCGTCTGAATCCAAACCGCCGCGACCCGGCAAATCCCCGAAGCCGCCGCAAATTGATTTACGGAAGCTCACCTTGAGCAACGCGACGATCCGGAGAATAAAAAATTATCCCGATGGCCGTTGCGATTCCCTCGAGCTGGCCAACGTGAACGTGTTGCTGGCCAACGTGAAGAACGGGCAGTCCGGCAAATTTCAGTTGGACGCCGCCATTCAAATTGTGAACAACCCGCCCACCGGGGCAAAAGGGCGTCTGACCGCGATGTTGAACGGCAATTTTAATTTTACGTTGAGCGCGGATTTGAAGCCGGCACCGGTCACCGGCCAGACACGCCTGGATGTTTCGCGCGCCGATGGCGTGTTCAGCGACTTTTCCGGGTTCAGCGCCGTGCTGGATTGCGACGTGACCCCGGCGCAAATCAAACAAGCGGTGCTGCATTTTCAAAGGGGCGGGACGCCACTGGGCGAACTGGCCGTCAGCGGACCGCTGGACATGGAAAAAATGGAAGGCCGGTTGAAGGTGGAGCTGCGGGGAATTGACCGGCGATTGTTGAACCTGGCCGGAGACGCGGGCGGGATTGATTTCGGCACAACAACAATCAGTTCCACCAACGAAATCGAATTAACCAGGTCGGGCGCCGTCATCAGCGCCACGGGCCGGTTCGACGCGGGCCATGTTCAATTGACCCGCGCGGGGCAAACGACGCCCACGCTCGATTTCAGCGCCAATTACGACGTCACGGCGGACCGCACGGCGCAGACGGCGCTGCTCCACGGGCTGAACCTGGCCGGCACGCAGAACGGCAATCCGCTGTTGAGCGCGCACCTGTCCCGGCCCATGAACCTGGTCTGGGGAAATGGCGCAAATGGGGTGGGGGATTCCGCGCTCGATCTGGCCGTCACGGGCTTGAACCTTGCGGATTGGAAGCCGTTCCCCGGCAACGCCGCCGCCGCGGGCAATATGAATTTGACATTGAAATTGTCATCGCAGCAGGGCGGCCGGCAACTCACATTTAACCTGGATTCGCAGATTGACAATTTCGCGGCCCGAATGGGCGGCAATCAAATGGTTCAGGCGGCGGTGAGTTTGCGTGCGCGTGGACAGGCGGTGAATTTCAACCAATTCAACCTGAGCGAATACCGGCTGCTGGTCCTCCGCCAAAATCAGTCGCTGGTCACCGCCACCGGTTCCGGCACGTATGACCTTGCGGGCGGGAACGCGGACATGCAGGTGGCGCTGCAAACTTCGCCGGCCGCGCTCTGCCAGGCCATTCCTCAACCGGGCATGAGCTTTTCATCCGGCACCGTTGAATTGAAGGGACGCGTCACCCAAAAACAGAACACGCAAACCATCACCGGCAAACTGGTGCTCGCCAATCTCACGGGACAGGCCGGCCAAAACCAATTCCGCGATTTCGGGAGCACGATGGACCTCGACGTGAGCAAAACGCCGGAGCAAATCCAAATCAACAAAATCACGGGCAAATTGACCCAGGGTGGAAATGCCGGCGGCGCTTTTGAGATTACCGGCAAATACAACACCGCGCGTGAATCGGCACAACTGGCCGCCAGCCTGTCGGGTTTCAATCAGAACGGCCTGCGCCCATTCCTTGAACCGCTGTTGGCGGACAAGAAACTCGTCTCCATTGCCGTCAACGGCAACGCGTCCGTGCAATACGAGCCGAAGGGCAGTTCCGCCATCAAAGCCTCCCTGCAGGTGGCCAACCTTGTCGTGAACGATCCGCAACGGCAACTGCCCGCCACGCCGCTGGAAGCCCGGTTGGAAATTGACACCGCCGTGAAAAAACAGTCGGCGGACATCCGCCAACTTCAAATCACGCTCACCCCCACCAAACGCGGGCAAAACCGGGTTCAATTGCAGGGATCGGTGGATTATTCGCAGACGAATGCGGTCCGCGGAAACCTCAAGCTCACCGCCGATTCGCTTGACGTGACCAGCTATTACGATTTGTTCGCGGGCGGTCCGAAAGGCGGCGGAAAACAGCCCCCGACAGCGGCTTCCCCGGCCGTGGCGACCGCCACCGACGCCAGCCAGGAACCGCCAGCAAAAAATTTCCCGCTGAAAAATTTCACCGTGGCGGCCGACATCGGGCGGATCTATCTGCGCGAAGTGGAGATAACCCATTGGCAGACGACGGTGAACGTGGACGGCGGGCACGTGACGGTGAAGCCATTCCAACTCACGCTCAATGGCGCGCCGGTTAACGCCACGGTGGATTTGAACCTGGGCGTGCCGGGTTACAAATATGATCTGACCCTGGGTGCCGACCGGGTTCCGGTTGCCCCGCTGGCAAATACTTTTATGCCCGATCGCAAAGGTCAGTTGGGCGGAACCTTTACGGCCCAGGCAAAGTTCAGCGGCGCGGGCATCACCGGCGCGGGTTTGCAAAGGAACCTCACGGGGCAGTTTGCCGGCGGCGTTACCAACTTGAACCTGTCCGTGATGAACGCGCACAGTCCAATCCTTAAAACACTGATCAATGTCATTGCCACCATCCCCCAACTTTTGAGCAGTCCGGAAAAAGCCATCGCCTCTCTGGCTGGCCAGGCGACCGGGCAGGGTGGTGGATTGATGGATGAACTTAAAAAGTCGCCCATCCAGGTGATCAACGCGCAAATCAGGGCGGGCGGCGGGCGGATTGATTTACCATCGGCTTCGGTGCAAAGCACGGCCTTCGAAGCAGACGGCCAGGGTGGCATCGCCTTGGTCCAGGTGCTGACCAACTCCACCATCAACATCCCGATTACCGTTTCGGTGAGCCGGCCCATTGGCAAACAACTCAATCTTGCTTCTGCCAACACGGCCGCCAACGCCACCTATGTTCCTTTGCCGCAATTTTTGACGATGAAGGGCACGATTGGCGTTCCGAAGGCGGACATCAACAAGGTGGCTTTGGGCGGCATGGCGGTGCAATCCCTCGGCAGCGGTATTCTCAACACGAGCACCAACGGCACATCGCAGGTGGGGAACCTGCTGAATAGTTTGCTGAAGAAAGCAAAATAACCGCCGGGGATTAAATTTCGCGCCGACGCCTTGACCGATGAATCCTCATAGGAGGCCACGTCATCATTTCGCCTCCACTGTCAAACTCTCACATTCCTGCTTCATCGTGGTATAATCTTCGGCGGACTTCGCAATCTGCCGGTCATTCGGATAATCAATGTGTGCTTGCTTCAGCAATGCCTCCGCCTCGGTTGGCCGACCAAGCAGCGTTAGTAAAAAAATCTGCTGAAAAACCTGATTGGCGTCGGATGGATTCTGGCGGTGACGAGCCTGGTACAACGAAAGTGCTCGCTCATAAGCCTGGCGCGCATGGTCAGACTGTCCCAGCCGCACCGATGCCATCCCATATTCGACCCAAGCCTCCGCAAACTGCGGGTCATTGCTGGTCGCCTCTGCCGCCAGCGTCTGCGCTTTGGCAAAATCCTTCGCATTCAATGCTGCGGCGCTCTCATTGGCTAACTGTTGTGGACGGGAAGCGGTGGCATTGTGTGGAGCCCGTGCGCAAGATGTGAAAAGCGCGAGTGCCAGAACGAGAATAAGTGCAATTTTCATAACGGTCTGATGACGCCGAACTGGTAATTGTATATCCCGGTTCACGATTTGGACTTTATTCCCGGCTTTCCGGCCTGTCCACGTCAATTTGGCTCCCAGTCAGGAGATAAGGCGTATTGGGTATGGAGGGGAGCGAAACGCCCCGGCGTTTGATTTTGTAGGAGTCGAGGTGACGAGACTCATTTCAAATTCGGGTTTCTGATTTTAGTCACAGACTCCTCACGTCGTCTCCTACATTTCCAGTTTGAGCCACGCCCTCCCTCACCATCCAGTTTCATCTCTTGCGAGGGGGTGAGCCTTTTTCGTAATGTCTGGCACCATGAATTTGGCCACTGCGTTTGCCGCCTCGGTGGAAAAACGGCCGGGTAAAATCGCCTTGTACTGGGGCGAGAGCGAATTCAGCTATGCCACGCTGTCCGCGCAGTCGGGCGCCGTGGCGGCGGAATTGGCCGGCAAATTCGGCATCAAACCCGGCGACCGCGTGGCGTTGTGGGTGAAGAATTGTCCGGAGTTTGTTTCATCGGTGTTCGGCATTTTGTCGGCCGGCGGCGTGGTCGTACCCATCAACAGCTTCTTTAAGCCTGCCGAGGTGAGTTACATCTTGAATGATTCCGGCGCGAACGTGCTCATCACCGGCGCGGAACTGGCGGCACACGCTGACACCTTGGAAGCCGCGCGGCCATCACTCGAAATTTTGCGCGTCGAACAATTCCCCGCGGTCAATCCATCCTCCATCCGCCAGCCTCAATCTTCGTGTTCCGAGAAAGACCTCGCGGCGTTGCTCTACACCTCCGGCACGACCGGCCATCCGAAGGGCGCGATGCTCACGCACGGCAATTTTCTCCACAACGTGGCGAGCTGCCTTGAGGCGCTCACGGTGCGCGAGGACGACCGCATTGTGGTGGCGCTGCCGCAGTTTCACAGTTTCATGTTCACGGTGGGCACGTTGCTGCCGGTGCTGTGCGGCGGCGGGATTCTGCTGTTGAAAACGCTGCACCCGTTCAAATCGGTGCTGGAGGAGATCGCACGCAATCGCGGCACGATTCTGCCGGCGGTGCCGTCCTTTTACCGCGCGCTGCTGGCCGTGCCGGAGTTCGGCCGGCTGTCGCTGCGGCTGTGCGTCAGCGGCGGCGCGCCGTTGCCGGTGGAGGTGTTCAACGAGTTCACGCGGAAGTTTCCGTTTCCGCTGCGCGAAGGCTACGGCCCCACCGAGAGCAGTCCGGTGGCCACAGTGAATCCCATCTACGGCATCAACAAACCCGGCTCGATTGGCAAACCGATCCCGAATGTGGAGTTGAGCATCCGCGATGACGACGGCAGGGAATTGCCGGTTGGCGAAATCGGCGAAATCTGCATCTGCGGCGGGAACGTGATGCGCGGCTATTGGAATCAGCCGGAAGAAACGGCGAAGGTTTTGCGCGACGGCTGGCTTTATACCGGCGACGTGGGGTATTGCGACGCGGATGGTTATTATTACATCACCGACCGCAAGAAGGACATGCTGCTGGTGAACGGCATCAATGTTTATCCGCGCGAAATCGAGGAGGTCATTTACCAGTTTCCCGGCGTGAAGGAGGCGGCGATCATTGGCGTGCCGGACGTGCGCAAAGGCGAGCAGCCGGTGGCGTTTGTCGCTGCGGCGGAAGGACAAACGCTTGATGAAAAGGCGTTGTCACAATTCATCCGCAGCAAACTGGCCGACTACAAAGTGCCCAAACGCATCGTTTTCATGCCCGCTTTGCCTCGAAACGCAACGGGGAAAATTTTGAAGACGGAATTGAGGAAACAGCCGGTGAAGTAAATCTCAATACACCAGCACCAACACCGCCGCATCCTGCGCCGACTTCACCACGTCCTCAAACTTCCGGTCAGCCGTGACCGGCGCTTTGAGCTTGGCCTCCACGGCCGGCGCCGATTCCAGGAAGCTCAACAGGAGACTGCTCTTGACCGCGTAGTTCACATTCTGCGGCAACGCCCCGCTTGCCGCCAGCGCCGCCCCCGCATCCACGTTGGAGTTCACGCTTTAGCGTGCCTCCCCGCAGTGAACAAGCTGAAGCTTGGCGTCTATGACGCTTGACGCTCTCTATGTCGGGAATGAAAATCCACACATGAATAATACAACGCTTTACCGTCTCCTGCCTGACGAAGCGGCTATAAAGACAATCGAAACCCGTTGCTTTCGTGTAAGTCGTATCGCTGATCAAAAAGATTGCTTCGAATGGCAATTTGGATTCGAGGGTTATCCTCCAGAATCGGAGGAATCCATCCAGAAACGTCTTGACGATTTAGTTAAGCTCGCTGGTGAAACAATGGGGATTCTTTGTTTTTCCAAGGAAATCAAGGATCCAATTTTGTGGAGCCATTTTGCTGATGGTCACAAAGGCATTGCCTTTGAAGTGAACTTAGGTATAAACCCAAATTTAATTTCCAATCGTCAAGAGGTTGATTATGACAAACCGCGCATAGTGCTACCCTATCGGCCTATGACGGAACAAGAATTGTTGAAGCGAATAGAAAACTATTACAAACAGAAATCCAAGAGCTGGCGCTATGAGCAGGAATGTCGTTTAATAATTGACCATGCAGCCTGTATTCCATCCGGCGGCAGATTCTACTGGAGGATCCCGGCTGGTTTCGTCACTCGTGTAATTATCGGATTTCGTTCGTCTATCAGCAGGCAATATCTTCGTCGAATATTGGACTTGAATAACTTCCAAAACGTCCAGATTGTCAAAGCCAAGCGATCACTAAAAACCTATGACGTTGAGGTGCCAGATATACAAGCTTAATTTTTGCGTCGCTAACCGGGTTTTTGCTTCGTCAAGTATTGACTTAATTTTGCAGCAAATCTTTTGGCAATCGCATCATTGGATGGAATAAAAGCTGATTTAGCTTTTTCACCGCGCGCAAGCAATCCCAGCTTTTCGCATTTACCTCGTGGCACTTCATCCACATCAAAACCACTGTCGAGCGCGAACGGTGGGAATGGAGCACCCAAAGCATCCTCGTAGCCGCCGGTGCCATCGCCCAAGGCCTGCCAGATACCGGATGATTTCAGAGCAATCATCTTGCCGGTATTCTGCAAAACCCGTGCGGCATTATTATCCCCAGAAGCTTGGGCAGCCGCAATCCAACGCGAAGGCCAATCCCGCGAAGTTTTCCGGCGATAAACTCTGTGAAATTGCAAAGCCGGAAACTCGTCAATCCGTGTCTCGTCGAAATTCTGCTCCAAGAAATGGTCTGCGCCGCAAGCAACATCCTCGATTGTTTTCAGGATTGAATCGAAACGGGTTATGTCATTCAAAATGTCTTTGAACGTAGTTTCCTTGGGAATGTAGCCGGTTCTTCGCAATTCGGTCAAAATCTCTCCACGAACACGGGCGCGGTTCTCCCAAACCTCCAAACACGATTCGGGAATGTTTGCCCCTGGTGGGAAAAGCAAACTGACAGCTCCTTTAACAATGGTATTTTTAAGTTCCCGCGTCCGTCTGAAAAAGTCACTTGCAGGATCGTCTGCGGTTTTATCTGCAACCGGCACAATTAAGTTGGCACTGCATGACGGACACTCCACAGTCAATCCTCTGCCAGCTCCATCAATTACGATGTGCTGCCCGCACTTGTCGCAAGTAAATTCAATGTCCATGCGGTGATTCCATTGTCGTCAAATGAAATTCAAACGCCAATTGCCCCAATCGTCCATCCCAAAATGAATACCGGAAAAGAGCCATGACAATTTCGAATTGCGGAGTTTCGTTTTGTAGGAGTCGAGGTCACGAGACTCATTTCGATTTCCGGCTTTTGGATTTTTAGTCAGAGACTCCTCACGTCGTCTCCTACAATCCGCCGGCATCCGCTTTC
>JBAVOO010000096.1:0-64855 GCA_049692125.1 Verrucomicrobiia bacterium
GCGTAAAAAACGATTGCCGCGCTTCGTTTACTTGGCCCTCACCCCGTCTGCTCCGCGAGTTTTGCAATTGGCTCACGTAGCGCGGACATTCCTGTCGGCGGGTTTGGGCGACTTTCCAGTCGCCCGGCGCTTCCGGCCCAGACTTCCTGACCAAGAACAGTGTCCGGTTGCGCCCGGCAAGTCCCTAGCTCAACGAATTGAATTGCCCAAAACGAATTTCCGCATATTTTTCCCATCTGTTTTATGAGTGACACCACAATTTCAACCAGAATTTCGGCGATGAAAATTCCGTCACTGCCGCCCGGGGTCACGCTCACCACGCTCGAAAACGGGCTGATCATCATCGTGCGCGAAGATCACAGCGCGCCGGTCGTGTCGGCGCAGGCGTGGTGCATGGCCGGCAGCGTTCACGAAGGCCAATGGCTCGGCGCCGGCCTGTCGCACGTGCTCGAACACATGCTGTTCAAAGGCACGACCACGCGCCCGGGCAGCCGCATTGACCAGGAAGTGCAGGAAGCCGGCGGTTACATGAACGCCTACACGAGCTTCGACCGCACGGTGTATCACATTGACGTCCCGGCCACCGGCGCGCGCACGGCGATTGACATCCTGTGCGACATCATGCAGCACGCCACCCTGCCCGCCGATGAACTGGCCAGGGAACTCGACGTGATCCGCCGCGAAATGGACATGGGCCAGGACGATCCCGGCCGCCGCGCCAGCCGCCGCCTGTTTGAAACCGCCTACACGCACAGCCCGTATCGCTTCACCGTCATCGGGTACGCTGACATTTTCGGCGAGTTGAAACCCGACGACATCCGCGGTTACTACGCCGAAAAATACGCGCCCAACAATGTGTTTTACGTCGTTGTCGGCGACGTCAAGAACGACGAAGTCATCGCGCAAATCCGCACCGCCTACGAAAAAACCAAGGCCCGGGCGCTCCCATCGGTCGTGTTGCCGGAAGAACCCAGGCAAACCGCGGCGCGTGAGATCGTCGAGGAAGCGCCCATTGAACTGGGTCATTTTCATTTTGCCTGGCACATTCCCGAAGTGCGGCATCCCGACATGCCGGCGCTCGACGTGCTCGGAGTTTTGCTCGGTTGCGGCCGCAGTTCGCGCCTCTACCAGCAGGTCCGCGAGAAGAAGGGCGTTGTGCACCACGTTGACGCGTGGACTTACAGCCCCGGCAATCCGGGTTTGTTCGGCATGAGCGCCATCGTGGACCCGGACAAATTCACCGCGGCGCGCGATGCGATGCTGGCCGAGGTTGAAAAAATAAAGACATCGCCGGTGTCCGGCGGCGAACTCGGCAAAGCGGTGAAACAATTCATTGCCGCCACACTCGCCGCGCGCAAGACGATGGAAGGCCAGGCGCAAAACCTTGGCGGAAACTGGCTGGCGGCGAATGATTTGAATTTTTCCGAACGTTACCTGGCCGCCGTCAAACGCGTCAGGCCCGACGACCTTCTGCGCGTTGCCCGCGAATATCTCACGGCGGAAAACCGCACCCTTTATACGCTGTTGCCTGATGGCACCGCGCCCAAATTGTCCGTGGCCGTCGAAGAGAAAACCGAACACGCGATCCGGAAATTTGAATTGCCGAACGGCCTCCGCCTGCTGGTGAAGGAAGATCATCGCCTGCCCTTTGTCGAATTTCGCGCCATGTTCCAAGGCGGCGTGCTCGCCGAGACCAGGGAAAACAACGGCATCACCCAGTTGACCAGCCGGATGCTGCTCAAAGGCACGTCGCAGCGCAGCGCCCGGGACATTGCGACAGAAATCGAGACGGTCGGCGGCAGCATTGACAGCTACGGCGGCAATAACAGCTTCGGCATCAACCTGGAAACCATGAGCGGCGATTTTGCGACCGGCCTCGATTTGCTGGCCGACGTTTTGCTGAACCCGGTTTTTCCCGCCGACGCGCTCGAACGCGAGCGCGAGGTGCAAATTGCCGACATTTCCGCAGACAAGGACAATCTGCTAAAAAGCGCCAGCCTGGCCATGCGCCGCACGCTTTTTGGCAACAGCGGCTACGGTCTGGATGCAACCGGCAGGGAAGAAGCCGTGGCCAACCTTAAAGCCGCCAGCTTGAAATCGTTTCACAAAAAGCTGGCCGCGCCGAACAATTGCGTTCTCGCCATTTACGGCGACGTGGAAACGGCGGGGGTCAAATCCGCCGTCGAAAAACTTTTTGGCCATTGGAAATCCAGCGATGCGGCGAACGAACCGATTCGCATTTCGCCCGACACACCTCCCCCTTTGATGCAGCGAGTTGAAGAAATCCGCGACAAAAAGCAGGCGGTGATCGTCATCGGTTTTCCCGGCACGACGATGCACGACGAGGACCGTTACGCGCTCGATTTGATTCAGGAATCGTGCAGCGACCTCGGTTCGCGGCTGTTTCTGCGGATTCGCGAGCAACTCGGCCTCGCCTACTATGTCGGCGCGCAACACTTCGCCGGCCTGGCGCCAGGCTACTTCGCCTTTTACGCCGGCACCGAGCCGTCGCAGGCCGTGCAGGTCGAACAGGAAATTCTCAAGGAAGCCGGACTCCTGCGCACCGAGGGTTTGACCGCCGAGGAACTCAAACGCGCCAAGGCCAAACTCATCGGCCAGAAAAAAATCGCGCGGCAGGACCTGGGTCATCTGGCCTCCACGACCACACTCGATGAACTTTACGGCCTCGGCTACCAGCGCGCGGAACTCGACGATGCGAAATACGAGGCCGTGACGCTGGAACAAATCAAGGCCGCCGCGCAAAAACATCTCAAGCCGGACGCGCTGGTCGTGGCGGTGGTGAAGCCGGAGAAAGTCTAGGAGCGCCGAACTCCGATTCGGCGTGTTGTCATTGTTGGGATTTCGCCGATTCGGAGATCGGCGCTCCGGATGTAATCAACAGCCGGTGAAATTGGTTTCGAAACCTGGCGCTGCTGAAAGGCCATTCTTTGTCCGCGCGACACAATCCTGCCTTAACCGGATTGTTTTCGATGTAACGAACCGCTTTCCTTTCCTGCTCTTCGTCCCGCATGAAAGTGTCCCAGTATTCGCGCTGCCAAAACGATTGGAGCGCCGAGCACCGCCTCGGCGAGATGAAATCCGATTGATCTTCGCGCCGAGACGGTGCTCGGCGCTCCAAGCTATGCCTTTGCCATCAACTGCCGCAGCACGTAGGGCAAAATGCCCCCATGCTGGTAATAATCAATCTCGATGGGCGTATCAATCCGGCAACGCACCGGCACATCTTCCACGCCGCCGTCCTGGCGCGTGATTTTCAGCGTGAGGTCCTGTTGTGGCTTGAGGCTGGCATCAAGGCCAACGATGTCGTAAGTCTCCGCGCCGTCGAGGTTGAGCGTCTGCGCCGTCGTGCCTTCTTTGAATTGCAGCGGCAGCACACCCATGCCGACAAGGTTGCTGCGGTGGATGCGTTCAAAGCTCTGCGCCACGACGGCCTTCACCCCAAGCAGGTTGGTGCCTTTGGCCGCCCAGTCACGGGATGAACCGGTCCCATATTCCTGGCCGGCCAGCACGACGAGCGGAACGCCGGCCGCCTGATATTTCATGGCGGCGTCGTAAATGGACATTTGTTCTCCGAGGTGGGGACGGCCCGCCGGGCCGTCCGCGGACGCCGACGGCGCGGCGTCCCTACCATAAAAAATGGTCACCCCGCCTTCAACGCCAGGCACCATGAGGTTCTTGATGCGGACGTTGGCGAACGTACCGCGCGTCATCACCCGGTCGTTGCCACGGCGCGAGCCGTAGCTGTTGAAATCTTCCGCCGTCACGCCGTTCTCGATGAGATATTTTCCAGCCGGCGATGTCTTCTTGATGGACCCGGCGGGCGAAATGTGGTCGGTCGTCACGCTGTCGCCGAAAATGGCCAGCGCCCGCGCACCCTTGATTTCACGAATTTCCCCGGCTTGCATCTGGAACTTCTCGAAGAACGGCGGTTCCTGGATGTAAGTGGATTTGCGGTCCCATACGTAAACATTGCCGGTGGACGAGGGGATTTCGTTCCACCGGGGATTCTGCGCCGCAAAATCCTTGAACAGCTTGCGATAAACTTCCGGCTGCAACGCGGTTTGCATGAGGTCGCGGATTTCACGCAGGCTGGGCCAGAGGTCGCGTAGATAAACCGGCCGGCCATCTTTGCCCGTGCCGACCGGCTCGCGGCTCAGGTCAATGTCCACGCGGCCCGCAAGCGCGAAGGCGACGACGAGCGGTGGCGACATGAGGAAATTCGCCTTGATGCTCTGATGCACACGCGCCTCGAAGTTGCGGTTGCCCGAAAGGACGGAAGCCGCGACCAGGTCGTATTTGCTGATCGCATCTTCGACCGCGGCCGGCAGCGGGCCGGAGTTGCCGATGCACGTCGTGCAGCCGTAGCCCACGAGGTTAAAACCGAGCTGGTCGAGATACAATTGCAGGCCGGTCCGGTCCAGGTAATCGCTTACCACGCGCGAGCCGGGCGCGAGCGACGTCTTGACGACGGGATTCACGCTGAGTCCGTGTTCCACGGCTTTCTTCGCCAGCAAACCGGCGGCGAGCATGACGCTGGGATTCGATGTGTTCGTGCAACTGGTGATGGCCGCGATGAGCACGCTGCCGTGGCGGATTTCGGACTGCGCTCCGCGAAACGCCGCGGGCGGCACCTGCTCCGAGGTGTGGGGCGCGGGGTGCTGGTCGCGCATCTCGGATTCGCTGGGCTCCACGCCCAGCTTGCGATGGCCGTAACTGTGATTGACAGGCGGATGGGCCTCCCGCGCCGGGTTGACCCGCGCGGTGACATACATCTCCTCGAGGCGCTTGCCGAAGCCATTGTCCATGACCGAACGTGTCATCGCCTTCACAAACGCGTCTTTCAACTTCGGCAGTTCGATGCGATCCTGCGGGCGCTTCGGGCCGGCCACGCTGGGAACCACCGTGCCGAGGTTGAGTTCCAATTCCTGCGAGTAGGCGTTGTCGCCCTGCTGCGGAATGCCGAACAAACCCTGTGCGCGGTAATAATTTTCGTAGGTCAGGCAAAGCTCCTCGCTGCGACCGGTGGCGCGGAGATAATTCACGCACTCGGCGTCAATCGGGAAGAAACCCATCGTCGCGCCGTATTCGGGCGCCATGTTCGCAATCGTTGCGCGGTCCACGACCGGCAATGCCGCCGCACCGGGGCCGAAAAATTCGACGAACTTGCCGACGACCCTAGCCTTGCGGAGCATTTCTGTGACGGTGAGCGCAAGGTCGGTGGCAGTGACGCCCTCGCGCAGCGCGCCGGTGAGATGCACGCCGACAACGTCCGGCGTGAGGAAATAAACCGGCTGGCCAAGCATGCCGGCTTCAGCCTCGATGCCGCCGACACCCCAACCCACGATGCCGAGACCGTTGATCATGGTCGTGTGCGAATCCGTGCCAACCAAAGTGTCGGGATAGTATATTTCCGGAGCGCCGAGCACCGACTCGGCCTGTTTCGATTCATGTTCGCCGAGCCGAGACGGTGCTCGGCGCTCCGACAGCACGCCCTTGGCGAGATATTCGAGGTTGACCTGATGGACGATGCCGATGCCGGGCGGCACGACCTTGAACGTGTCAAACGCCTGCATGCCCCACTTGAGAAACTGGTAGCGTTCGCGATTGCGCCGGAATTCCATCTCCAGATTTTTCTGCAACGCATCCGCGCTGCCCGCGAAATCCACCTGCACCGAGTGGTCAACGACGAGGTCCACCGGCACGAGCGGTTCAATGATTTTCGGGTTTTTGCCCAACCGCTGGACGGCGGAGCGCATCGCCGCCAGATCCACCAGCAGCGGCACGCCGGTGAAATCCTGCAGCACGATGCGAGCGACGATAAACGGAATTTCCTCCGTGCGGGTTTCAGTGGGTTTCCAATTCGCCAGCGCGCGCACATTTTGTTCGCTGACTTTTTTGCCATCGCAATTCCGGAGCACCGACTCGAGCACGAGCCGGATGGAGACGGGCAATTGGGAAACCGGCCCGACGCCGGCCGCTTCCAGCGCGGGCAGGGAATAAAACGATCCCTGCCTGCCGCCGCCAAGGTCAAATTTCTGGAGTGTGTTGAATAAGTTGTGCATTCCGCCGATAAAAATCACTTATGCGGATGTGAAAATGAAGCCTGCCTGCGGTTGTGTCAAGCGAAGTGGAGGTTGGGTGCGGGGACCTTTTGCAGTTTTCGGTGGGGCGAGCGTATTCGCGAGCCGGCTTTAGCTCGCCAAAGCAAAATAGCGGCGGCTCGTCAGTAGCCTCGCCCCACCAAACCATACCACCATCGGCGGGCCGGGCGCAGCTTACTCCACTGCCGGCCCGTGATGCAGCAAATCGGCGATGCGGCGTTTGAGCCGTTCCAGGTTGAGCGGCTTGATGAAAAAATCCTCGGCCTGCACGGCCACGGTGCGTTTGGTCACCTGGCTGGAAAGCGCGCTCATGAAAATCACCGGGGTTTTTTTGGTGGCCGGCTGGCGGCGCAGAATTTTGCAAACGGACAGACCGTCGAGGTCGGGCAGCAGAATGTCGAGCAGGATCAAATCCGGTTTGAACTGCCGCGCCTGGCTCAATGCCTGCACCCCGTTGTTGGCCTCGATGAATTCGCAACCCAATCCGGCGAGGCGATATTGCAACAGCTCGATGAAGTCGAGTTCATCATCCACAATCAAAATACGCGGCACCATTTGAGACAACTTACCCCGCCTCGTGCCCGGCTCAATGACGGTCCGGTTAAGATGGTGTTACAAAATGGAAACGGAAATCCGGCCAAAAAACTTGTTCCATCACGCCCGATCTGGCATTTTCCAAGTAATGCCAACGCGAAAAGGCTCCATCCGACTCTTCCAACTTTTCGGCATCACCGTCTATTTGCACTGGGCGTGGTTGATTGTTGCCTATTTCCAAATCAAATACCGGATACCCACCTACACTTCTCCAGTTTTTGGTGTTTTAGAATATTTGACTTTGTTCTTGTTGGTGTTGATACATGAATTTGGCCATCAACTCGCCTGCCGTTCCGTCGGCGGAAAAACTCACGACATTGTCCTTTGGTTTCTTGGTGGGGTGGCGTATGTCTCCCCGCCGCAACGTCCGGGCGCCATGCTTTGGAGCATCGCCGCCGGACCACTGGTGAATGTGGCGCTCGTTCCAGTGTTTTCAATCGTCTGGTGGCTGGGATATTCCGCCGGTTGGAATGAGACCCTGCCGGATGTTTATCATTTCGTCAGGACCCTCTGGTTTATCAACACCATTTTGCTGGTTTTCAATCTGATGCCGGTCTATCCGCTCGACGGCGGACAGATTTTACGGTCGCTGCTTTGGTTTTTGTTTGGCCGGGCGCGCAGCCTGCTCATCGCGAGCAGCATTGGTTTTGTGGGCGTAGGCGGCCTGCTTCTATTTGCCTTTTGGGCGCAATCCGTCTGGATCGGCGTCATGGCCGCTTTCATTTTGATAAATTGCTGGGGCGGTTTGACGCACGCCCGCGCCTTGGCGCGCGTCGCCAATGCGCCGCGTCACGACGGATTTGCCTGCCCGGCCTGCAAACTTGCTCCTCCCCGTGGCGCATTCTGGGGTTGTGGCAAATGCCGGAAGGCCTTCGACATGTTTGAAACGCGGGGCGTCTGTCCCAATTGCGGAACTCAATATGCCGTAACGTCCTGCCCGGAATGCGGCGATCTGCGCCCCATGAGCGAATGGATGGTTTCTCCAAACGTTCCGCCGAAATTATAAACAACCATGGTAGCACAGGCTTTCCAGCCTGCGGGTTTGGGCGACTTTCCAGTCGCCCAAAAGCGGAACTGGAAAGTTCCGCCACCAGCAGACAGGAATGTCTGCTCTACAAAATCTCCCCGCCAAAAAAATCAGGCCCCCCCAATAGGTGGCCTGACCAGGTCTGGTTATATCCGGAAATTATTTCAACTTCGCCAGCACCGCCTTGATGGCGTCGAAGTTTGGCAGGTCTTTCGGCGTCGGCGTCTGTTCGCTGTATTGCACCACGCCTTTCTTATCAATCACGAACGCCGCGCGGGCCGAGGTGTCGCCCACGCCGGCCAGCATCGGGAAAACAACGTCGTACGCCTTGGCGGTGGTTTTGTTCAGGTCGCTGGCCAGCGTGATGCCGATTTTTTCCTTTTGCGCCCACGCTTCCTGCGTAAACGGGCTGTCCACGCTGATGGCAATGACGTCGGCGTTGAGGCCGGCATAGGCCCCGAGGCCGGCGGTCAGGTCGCACATTTCCTTCGTGCAAACGCTTGTGAACGCGAGCGGGAAGAACAAAACCACCGTGTTCTTTTTGCCGAAGTTGTTGCTGAGTTTCACGTCAACGAGGCCGGACGCCTGTTTGGACTTGAGCGTGAAGTCGGGAGCTTTTGATCCAGTTGGAATTGGCATAATGGTTTTTGGTTATCTGGTTAATTCGTTTTCGTTACGGACATTTTCAGGATTTACCGCGTCCCTGTCAAACAAGGATTGCGCGTCCGGCCACAGCATGACCCCCGGTTATTTCAACCTGAGGGGCAGGTTGAATACGTATGAATAAAGCCGGGACAAGGCGCCGCCGGTGCGCTGGGCGCGCACATCCGGTCCAAACTGGAAGGTCGCCGTTGCCGTGAAGTCGTGCAGCATCAGGCAGTAGGTGCTGTTGGCCATGATCCCCAACAGTTCGCCGGTCCGGCTGAAAACCAGGTCGCCGCGCGAGGGATTGAATTTTCCGAACAGCCCCTTCAAAAGGTTGCGGTCCAGTTTGACGTATTGCGGTGTGTTCAAATCCATCTGGAAACTGCACTGACCATAGTAGCCTTCCTGCGCGCCCACCAGCACTGCATCCTGGAATTTATACGGGTCCGACGAAACCGGATAGACCTTGCAGCCGAGCTGACGGGCTTCCGACTGCGTGACCGGCATGAACACCACACGCGGATCCTGAATATGAAAGGACAACGAATGGATGGGGACCTGCGCCTGGTTGTGGACCAGCGTTCCATCCAGTCCGGCCCAGTCCGTGCCGGGGTCCCACAAGGTCAGCGGCGTGTCCTGCACGTGGCACAACGCATAAATGTTGGCGCCGTCGGTGACCAGCACCGTTTCGGCGGTCCTGCTCTTGCTGGCATCCAGGCCGAACATGCCGGATCGGGAAGCCAGCAACCGGGCCTGGACCCGGTTGGTGACAAAGTCACTGAAGATGGTGTTGGGAGCCAGGGCACGGTTCTCCCGGATCTCCTGGGTCAAGGCGCCAGAATTGGTCGCCAGCGCCTTGAAACCTTCGGCCAATTGGGCTTTTTCCGCGCGCTCGGCCTGCACCTGTTGTTGCATCAGGGCGGCCCTTTCGGTGGCGGCGCGCTTCTCGACCTGGGCCAACCGGAGCTGGCCGGCCAGCTTCTGCTTTTCGTCCTGGGCGATCTGGTTGTTTTTTGCGAGTTGGGCGAGTTGTTGCTGGAGCGCGGCAGCCAGATCCGACTCTTTTTTAACTTCCGCTTCCATCGCCGCGAGTTTTTCCTTCGACATCAAGGCTTCCGCGGAACTGCTCTGCAATTTCTGGTCTAGAATCTGGAGGTTGGCCTGGGCCGCGGCAAACTGCTGCTGCAAGTCCGCTTGTTGTTTTTGCGCGGCCTCACGGACCTTCGCGAGTTCGGCCTGCAACTGCTCACGGTTTTTTTGCTCCTCGTTGAGCGCCAGCTTCATGACTGCCGCGAGGTCCTTCCCGCCGGTGTCAACCGGCTTGGGGGCGACTTCCACCCCGGCGCCCGGCTGCGCGCCTTCGTTCTCGCCGGCCATTTTGCTGAGGTCCGTCGAGAACGTCAGCAGGCTCAACAGCAGGAAATCGCAGATGACGATAAGGATGCTGCGGTTCATGACGGCGTGGCGGCGGGCGCGGCGACTTCGGCTTCAAGCAGCAATCTTCGGCGCGCCGGGCGCAGATTGAAGATTTTGAACACGCACACGAAGATGATGCCGAACGACGTGGATGAGTAGGCTGCCATCAGGCTGAATTTGATCATGCCCATCGAGACCAGAATGAGCGAAATGATGGTGCCGACGAAGCCCAGGTAAAGGCCGGCGTCGAACAGGTGGTCTTCGTTTTCGAGCAGCTTGAGCTTCATGCGCGGCGGCACGTTCTGCCGGCGGATTTCCGCCAGCTTGACGAGGCAGGCGATGTAGATCAGACCCTGCAGCACGAAGAACAGCAGCAGTGTCAGCAGAATTATGTTGTTCATAATGGTTGGATGAGCGCGGGCGAATCCAGCCGGGACCACATTGCCCATTGTGGGCAGGTGCAGTCGAAAGGGAAACTCCTCTTTCTGGCTCTCCTGGGCGAGAAACGGCTCGCTCAGAAGCAGCACCACCAGCAGGAAACCCAGCGCAAATAAAATTTCGCGGGCCACGTGAAACCCGCGCACCTGCAACGGTCGTTCCAGGGATGATACGGCAGGTCTTGCAAAATGCAAAGCCGCAGCAAGCAAAAATCCGCTCAACAGGTAGAACAGCCATTTCATCGCCATCGCCAGTCCCGGCATCCGGAAACAAAAGTCCGTTGCAAATTGGAAACTCGAACGGTCCAGACGTTGGTCCCGCTGCAAAAGCTCGTTCACTCCGCCCGCGCCGAAGCGGAGACTGGAGCCGAGGTCCGTCAAACCGGTTTGTCGGAAGTCCGCGAAGTATTTCGCCACGTCCGCCGGTTTGCCGGAAAGCAACACGGCGGAGAAAAGCACGGGCAATTGTCCGCCGGCATTGCGGACTTGATCGGCCAGCCAGTGGAGCGTACCGGCATCCTCAATCCGGCCGATGAACGTCACGAGCTGGCTCCAGTTGAATCGCTGGCCCAGCGACATCAGGTCCATCAGCACCTGTTCCAACGGCAGTGAACTTCCGCCGCGGTTGGCGGCCGAGGCCAGCTTGAACACACTGTCGCTTAAACCCGTCGTCAAATGCCCTCCCTCCAATAGAAGTCCGCAAACCGACAGCGCCGTATCGAAGGCCTGGCCCGAGGCCGACTGCGACGGCGGGAAAAGGACGGTGTTGTTCAACGCGCGGCATTGCAGCAACTCCTGCACGGCGGGACGCAGCGAGCCATGCAAAAGCTCAAGTATCAACCCCCGATTTTCCTGCCGGACAACGAATTCGGTAAATGGCTCCGGGCCGGACTTCGGCAGTCTGGCATCACTTTCGAAGAGACGCTCCAAACGCAGGTCGCTGTCACCACCCCAAACCAGCCAGTCGGGATGCTGCCGCGCCGAATTGTCAATTGCCAGGCTGAGTTTCTCCCAGCCGGAAAGTTTCTCCGCCTGCGCCGCCGGCAGGAGCAATTGGGCCGCTCCCAACTCATTTTCGTTCACGAGCGCCAGCCCTTGTTCGATCAAGACCGGCGTGTTCCTCCCGGCCCTTTGGATGACGCTGACATCCACCGCCCGCAGGTGCGCCGGCACCAGCAAGCCGCAGAACAGCAGCAGCAAGCTGGAAACGGCACAAGCCAATGCCCATAACCAGCGGTTAATCATGACTTCAATCCATCCTAATTTCCCTTAGACTGCACGTTCCGAATCCATGTTCAAGCGCCGATTTTCGACTGGTGTAGTGTCGAGCCTGCGGCTCGATTGCCAGGCCACAGGCCCGACGCTACAGCGCGGCCAGCACTTCCTCCGCGTGCTCGTCCGGTTTCACTTGCGGCCAAATCCTTTTGATGCGCCCGTCCGGCCCGATGAGAAAGGTCACGCGATGCGTGCCCAGGAATTTCCGGCCCATGAAACTCTTCTCCCCCCAAACGCCGTAAGCTTGGACAATCTTTCTGTCCTCATCGGCCAGCAACGTGAACGGCAGCTTGAACTTCCTGACAAATTTATCGTGCGACTTCACCGGGTCGGTGCTGACGCCGAACACGACCGCACCCTTCCTCCTGAACCCGGCGAAATGGTCGCGGAACGCGCACGCTTCCTTTGTGCAACCCGGCGTGTCGTCCCTCGGATAAAAATACAGCACGACGTTCCTGCCTTTGAAATCGGCGAGCGAAACTGTTCCGCCGCCGCTGGTCGCCGCCGAAAACTCCGGCGCGACATCACCTTCCTTTAATTTCAATTCCAGTTCCTTTGCCATAAATCAGAGAGTGGAGTGTTGGAGTATTGGAACGTTGGGACTCGAAGCAATGCTTTTTCTTCCATTACTCCATCACTCCACCGCTCCATTCTTCACCGTCGGCGAACTTGCCGGATGCGAGCCGAGCTGTTTCACGCCATCCCAGATGTAAAGCAGCCCCGACACGCCCGTGCATATCGCCGCGCCAAACGTCCAGACCGTGAGCCAGCGCGCATTCAAATCGCGATCCCAGTCCAGCAAAATCCAAAGGACCACGATCATTTGCAACACCGTCGCGATTTTCCCCATGATGCGCGGGTGCACAACCACCTTGCCGACGATGAATCGAATGACGGCAATGCCGATGAGCACCAGCAAATCGCGTCCGATGATGGTGCCCGTGAGCCAGAGCGGAATTTGACCGATATACGGCCCGTGATTGAAGCTCAACGTGACGATGCCCGACATGAGCAACATTTTGTCCGCGAGCGGATCGAGAATCGCGCCCAACTCGCTTTTTTGGTTGTAACGCCGCGCGATATAACCGTCCACACCGTCCAGAATTGCCGTGACCGCAAAAGAAAGAAGGGCCAGCAGCCGGTGAACTTCATTGCCGGTTTGGAGGTAATAAATCAATTCGACGACAAAAAACGGGATCAGCAGGATTCGCAGAATTGTGATTTTGTTGGCGGTCGTCATGGCCGGAGACACCGGAGTTTTACACGAATTCCACGAATTTGCACGAATTCAATTCAGATGACTTTCGGCCCGGCATTCGCTAGCCTTTCCGTGCATGAAAACGAGTGAAACCAAACCTTTGGTCGGAATTCTCATGGGCAGCGATTCCGACTGGCCGACGATGAAAGCCGCCGCCGAGGTGTGCGCGCAATTCAAAATTGATTACGAAGCAAAGGTCATTTCGGCCCATCGCACGCCGAAGGATTTGGAGCAATACGCCGGCAAAGCGCACGAACGCGGCCTGCGCGTCATCATCGCCGGCGCGGGCGGCGCGGCGCATCTGCCGGGCGTGACGGCGGCGCTCACGACGCTGCCGGTCATCGGCGTGCCGATTGAAAGCAAATCACTGAACGGCCTGGACTCGCTGCTGTCCATCGTCCAAATGCCGCCGGGCGTGCCGGTGGCCACGGTCGGCATCGGCGCGGCGAAGAACGCCGGCATTCTGGCGGCGCAAATTCTGGCCGTCGGCAACCAGCGGCTGCAAAAGGCGCTGTCGAAGTTCAAAGAAAAGCTCGCCGAAGAATCGCGCGCCAAAAACAAAACAATCACTTCCTGACCTGCCCGCGGATTGATTTCAGAGCAGCTTGTCATTGGGGAAAAGTGGAATTTACATTCCAACCACCTTCTTCGAATCGCACGCACGATTCTGTCTGTAAAGAACCAAGACACCTAAAACGGAAAATATCCATGGTCATTACCAACAGCCATCTTGTTATGTCGAAATCCAAGACACCAACGGAACACTGATGTAAACAATTGAGACGTGAATTGGGGAATTAATATAATGAACCGAGACACAACAATAAGATAAGGCTGGCATCAGCATCCTGTCGAAACCGTGCTGCTGCCCATTTTGCTTTGCAACACATGCGCTTTTCATTCGTTCGGCCTGCCTGGTGTTGGAGATTCGGTGCGGATTAAGTTTCGAAAAGGCAATTAATCATCGTTCCGTCGAGACCATTTTTTCCAGCTGGTTTGGTAGATTTGCTTCCGCCGCAATAGGTTTCACTTGTATCATTTTCCGGAGATAAATAGCAACGGCCCACCGCGCCGATGGTGGCACACAAGTTGCACGGAGCCACCCCGACCAGAAACATCATTTTTACACTATGACTGAATATCTTGTTCAACGCACGGGCAAGCTGCTGTTCCCGCATTTGGCGCGCGACCAGCGCAAACAGCAGTTGCAAATCATCCTGCTCGTTTTCATGGCCAGCCTTTGCGGCACCAGCGCGCTAGTGATGTGGATGATGTCCGGCCGGCACTGATGGCTTCAGATCGGTCATCAGACGGCTTGTTGTGTCGCCTGTCTCAGCCGAAAAGCACCCCACCGGGGTAACTTGTCGTCCACACCCAACGGACGGGTGGAAGCATCCCCACGTCTGCCGCCGTGGGCCATCTTCTTTCGGCGCTCCGCGGCTTTTACCGCCGTTGGACAATTGCTCATTGGTTTGTTAACCTGCGCCTGACAAATGAGCAATCCGAACACAGGTAATCCGCCACCCGCCGCCCCGTCCGATTTCATTCGCGACATCGTCATGCAGCACGTTGCCGAAAAGAAATATCCGCAGATTCACACCCGCTTCCCGCCCGAACCGAACGGCTACCTGCACATCGGCCATGCCAAAAGCATCTGCCTCAACTTCGGCATCGCCCACGAGTTCGGCGGTGTCTGCAACCTGCGCATGGACGACACCAACCCGACCAAGGAAGATGTCGAATACGTGGACTCCATCATCGAGGACGTGAACTGGCTCATCGCCGGCTGGGCCGACAAAAATCTCGGACTCAAACCCAAAGGCAAAACGCCGGAGACGGTGACCAGCAACGGCAGGCCGGATTTTTATCTTCCTGCTGTTCAACGTGCTTCCGGCATCCTGCCGGAAGTTCAAACTTCTCCTTCATCAGGCACTCGTCCTGATAAAGATGGATCTGCCGGCAAGATGCCGCCAGCACGTTTGGAACCTTTTTACGCCAGCGACTACTTCGACCAGATTTACGAATACGCCGTCGTGCTCATCAAAAAGGGACTTGCCTACGTCTGCGACCTGACACCGGACGAAACCGATGAATACCGCCGCAACGCCAAGGAAAGCCCGTTCCGCAACCGCAGCGTTGCCGAAAACCTCGACCTGTTCACGCGGATGAAAGCCGGCGAGTTCCCCGACGGCAAGCGCTCGCTCCGCGCTAAAATTGACGTGACCGCGCCGAACGTCTGGATGCGCGACCCGCTCATTTACCGCATCCGTCACACCGACCATCATCACACCGGCGGCAAATGGTGCATCTACCCGATGTACGATTTCGCCCATTGCCTGAGCGATTACATCGAAGGCATCACGCATAGCATTTGCACGCTCGAATTCGAGGTGCATCGCCCGCTGTACGACTGGATTCTGGAGAACCTCGACCTGCCGCGTCCCCTGCCCCATCAATACGAATTCGCCCGGCTCAGCCTCGGTTACACCGTCATGAGCAAACGCAAGCTGATGCAGCTCGTGAACGAAAAACTCGTCACCGGCTGGGACGACCCGCGCCTGCCGACGATTTCCGGCATACGTCGGCGCGGTGTTACCGCGACCGCGCTGCGCGCGTTTGCCTACAACATCGGCATCACCAAATACAACGGACTCACCGATGTGGCCGTGCTCGAACACGCCATCCGCGAAGACCTGAACAAACGCGCCCTGCGCCGCCTGGCTGTGCTGCGGCCCATCAAAGTCGTCCTCACCAATTATCCCGAAGGCAAGGTCGAGGAACTGGACGCCGTCAACAATCCCGAAGACCCGAACGCTGGCACGCGCAAAATTCCGTTCAGCCGCACGCTTTACATCGAGCAGGACGATTTCAAGGAAGTGCCACCGCCGAAATATTTCCGGTTGAAACCCGGCGGCGAGGTCCGGTTGAAATACGCCTACATCATCAAATGCGACGAAGTGGTGAAGGACGCCGCCGGTAATATCACCGAATTGCGCTGCACCGCCGACCTCGACAGCAAGACCGGCGGTCGGACGGCGAACCGCAAGGTGAAGGGCACCATCCACTGGGTCAGCGCCGCGCACGCCATTGACGCCGAAGTCCGGTTGTATGACCGCCTGTTCACCGTTCCCGAGCCAGATGCCGGCGCTGACTTCAAATCCACGCTCAACCCGCGCAGCCTAGAATTGGTGACGGCAAAGTGCGAACCAAGCCTGAAAGACGCCAAGCCGGAACTGCGCTACCAATTCGAACGCCTCGCCTACTTTGCGTTGGATAAAGACAGTGCCCCCGGCAAGCTTGTTTTAAATCGGACGATTACGTTGAAAGATGCTTGGGTGAAGGAAGCGCAGAAGGGATAAGTATGACAATACTTCGGAAACCAAATCCACTTGGCGAACTTCCAGCAGAAGCAGATCATTTGATGCTGGAATCGGCTTCAACTTTTTTTCCAGATCGGTATGCGTTCCACCAGCCGTGTGTTTTTCAGGAATCGCCTTATTTTGCCAACCAAAAAGCAAAAGCGGTGGATTGCCGAGATTTCGGAATTGTGAGTAGATTGGCAGTGCTGTGAAAGGTTCGAACATAACGGGTCGTAACAGCGCAACTTTGCCGGAGCAACCGACAGATTTCAGGGAGCATGTTTTTTACACCTTCATCTGGTTGGTTCGGGTCATGTTCTTAAAACAATAACGCAAGGAAATATATGAAAACAAAACAATGCTGCATTATTATTGTTTTGGCGCTGCTCGCCGGCGTTCATTCCGCACTGACACAACCATCTATGAGCATTGCGCCATCAGGCAATCAATCACTCCTCTTTTGGAACGCCGCATTTACGCCCGGGACAAACTATGTCTTACAGTCCAGCACTAACCTTGCCTCGACAAACTGGGATTGGGCTAATGATGCTGTCTCTGTGACGGCATTTACCGTTGGCAATTCCACGCCAGCGAGGTTCTTCCGCTTGATTGCGATTCCGACCACCACGGCTGACGGCATGGCGCTCGTCCCGGCTGGTTGGTTCACGATGGGGGACACGCTGGATGGCGATAGCCGTGCCATTCCCACGAATGTCTATGTGTCGGCATTTTACATGGACACGAATCTGGTGAGTTATAGTCAATGGGAGTCTGTCTATAATTGGGCCATGAACAACGGCTATGGCTTTGACAATGCCGGTTCAGGCAAGGCGGCGAATCATCCGGTTCAGACGGTCAATTGGTGGGATTGTGTGAAGTGGTGCAATGCGCGTTCGCAACAGGCCGGTTTGACGCCGGTGTATTACACGGATGCTGGGTTGACGCAGGTTTATACGAGTGGAGAAGTTAATATAACCAGCGCGAATGTGAATTGGTCTGCCAATGGATATCGGTTACCGACGGAAGCGGAGTGGGAGAAGGCGGCGCGGGGCGGATTGAGCGGACAACGTTTTCCATGGGGGGATACGATATCCGAAAGCCAGGCCAACTACAATGGAGACACCAACGACTACAGCTACGATTTGGGACCAAACGGCTACAACTCAATTGGGCTTATTGGGGGGGAACCCTACACTAGTCCGGTAGGTTCCTTTGCGCCTAATGGCTATGGCCTTTATGACATGGCGGGAAATGTTCAAGAGTGGTGTTGGGATTTTTATGGAACACCGTATGGTCAACCGACCGCTAATAATCCAACCGGACCAGAATCGGGGTTCGACCGTGTTTGGCGTCTCGGCTCATATCAGGAAAATGCTTGGGCCGTCCGGGTAGCCTATCGCGACACCTACTGCCACCCATACCTTGCCGGCGAACCCCTAGGCTTTCGGTGCGTGAGGGGGCATTAGTTTTTGCCCTTTTACCCTTTGAACCTTTTGAAAGTGTGAGCGTTAAAGTTGCAGAAAGGCAGACGTGCTCCGTCAGTCGGATACTGTGAATCTACAACACAGACCAGAGGTCTGTGCCACAGTTATTTTTGCCTAGCGGCAGACGGACGATTTACGGTGTTGGTGACCAAGACATCGGCGTTGTACAACGTGAACGTATCGCCGTCCTTGAGCCGGATATGGCAGTCTTGGAACCGGATGCCACGCGCGTTATAGATGTTGAAGGGGCCGGGTGCGGTGATGTTCACATGAACAAAGTTGACGTTGGACACGGGCATTTCGGGGCGTCCCCAGATGGCACCGCCGGCGACGGTGGCGGCGGCAGTGATGTTGCTGAAGGTGATGTCGCGCCAGACGGGCGTGGTGTCGGTAACAGGCTCGGCAGCCAAGGCGGCGGCCTGGGCAGGGGTGACACGGCTGATCTTGCCGGGCGAACCGGCGGTTTTGTAATAGCTGTAGATGAGAATGGGCATCTGCACGTTGGTCATGATGATGTCGTGGTAGGAAAGGTTCCGCACCAAGCCGCCGCGGTCGTTATCGGCCTTCAAGCGCAGGCCAAAGGTGCCGCCATTGAACGAGCAGTTGGCCACCACCAGGTTCGACACGCCGTCACGCGCACCGCTGCCGATAGACACGCCGTGGCCGAAGCCGAAGACGCAGTTGGTGATAAGCAGGTCGTTGATCGGGCCGGTGGCGCCCAAGGCGATGTTGTCATCGCCGTCGCTGATGCGGCAATTTTCAATGACGCTGTTGGTGCCGACAAAATTAAGCCCGTCGGTGTTGGGCGACCGCGGGTCGGTGTTGACGATGAGGTTACTGATGGTGATGTTGCCGCCGTCCTTGCGCAGCCCGCAATGGTGGTTTGGTGGGTTGCGGAAGGTGACGTCGTGGATGAACAGGCGGTTGCAGGAATACAGGTTGAGCATCATGGGCCGGACCACCTCGCGGTTGGCGCGAAACGCCTCCCACCAGGCGGCGCCCTGGCCGTCAATGGCGCCGCGCCCGCTGATTTCCAGGTCATGAACCCCGTTACAACCGATGAAGGTCTGGGCGTTGGTCACACCGCCGGGATAAATTCCCAAAGGCAACATCCGCAACACTGCGCCGTCATCCAGCCGCAGGTTGATGCGGCTGTACAGCGTGACGGGCCCGCTCAAATAATTACCCGCCGGCAGTTCGACGATGCCGCCGCCCGCCGCGTTCGCCGCGTTGATGGTGTTTTGAATGTTGGTCGTGTTATCCTTCAACCCGTTGCCGATGGCACCGTAAGCCGTGACATTGAAAATAGTGGTGGGAATGGTCGGCATCGCCGGATTGGCGGCGCGCACCCAACCGGCCAAAGTCAGGAAGGCTGAAATAAAGACAACCGTTTGTTTCATGGGGGCGATAATTCGCACAGCATAGCACAAATTTATTCAAACTCAACCGAAGGCCGGGGGCGAACACCGCGAGCGCTGTTCGGCGGGACGGAATATTATTGGATTCCTGCCAGCTTTACGTACATTCTGCCAGGCATGCCTGACAAATTATTCAAAGAATTTGTGCTGCGCGGATTTGCCATTGCCGCCGCATGGCTCATCTCCTTCATCCCGGCCGGGAACGCTGCGGAGAGCAATCGGGTGTCCATCGCCGCCGTGGGCGCGGTGGGCGACGGGGTGATGCTGAATACGCCGGTCATCCAGAAGGCGATTGACCAACTGGCCACGAACGGTGGCGGGACGCTGGTGATTCCACCGGGTGAATTTCTGACGGGCGCCATTTTTCTGAAGCCCGGTGTCAATCTGCATCTGGACCAAGGGGCGGTGCTCAGGGGTTCCACCAACATTGAAGATTATCCGGCGTTGGAGACGCGCATCGAGGGACATGCTCAGGTCTGGCGTCCGGCATTGGTCAACGCCAAAAAAGTGGATCACCTCCGCATCACGGGCGAAGGCGCCATCCAGGGCGGGGGCAAGCCGTTCTGGGATGCGTTCTGGGACCGGCGCGTCGCAAATAAATTGACCCAAAATGTCGAGGTTGAACGTCCGCGAAACCTGTTCATTCAAGACTCGAAGGACGTGCAAATCAGCGGCATTTCACTGCGCGATTCCGGCCTTTGGAACCTGCATCTTTACCGCTGCCAGAACGTGATGATCGAGAAACTGGACATCCGGGCGCCGACCCATTCGCCGAGCACTGACGGCATTGATGTGGACAGTTGTCAGGACGTGACCATTCGCGGTTGTTACATCTCCGTGAGCGATGACAACATTGCCCTGAAGGGTGACAAGGGACCGTTCGCCATGGAGGACAAGGAGAGCCCGCCGGTGACCCACATTCGCATCTCCGACTGCACCTTCGGCCTGGGCAATGCCGGGTTGACCCTGGGCAGCGAGGCTTCCGTGGTGCGCGATGTGGTCATGGAAAATTGCCGGCTGGTGGGCACGGAAAGAAACTGCGTGTTGAAGCTCAAACTCCGGCCCGATACGCCGCAAATTTACGAGAACATCACCGCCCGGAACATCACGGTGGACAATCCGGCGGCGAAACTGGTTTCGATAGAGGGCTGGAACCAGTTTTTTGATCTGCACGGCCAGTCTCCGCCCAGCCAGTTGGTTGATCATGTGACCCTGGCCAACATCACCGGCACGCTGAACGACTTCGGCCGGATTAATGGGCCGGCAAAGAGCACCGTGCAGAATGTCACCCTGGAGAACATTGACATCAAATTGAACGAGCCCGGGGTGGTGATCAAACAAGTGAAGAACTTGAAATTAAACAACGTGAAAATCAACGGCGTTGCGTACACAGGCGATCAGGAAGCATCCGGAAAGTAGCGGCGTCCATTGGGGCGGACATCGCTTCGGGATTACGCCGAAAGAAAGGGCTGAATGGTTGATGTCGGACTTTGCATCATGGCTGACGAATCATTCAAAGAATTTGCACTCGACCAGTTGGGCGCGTTGCCGGAGTCGCGCTGATTCATTTTCAACGCCAGGACTGGCGCTACTTTCCCCGCTGAATGCGTTCACGCATTGCTGCAATTTGCCGGTCGAGATCGGCGTGTTCACCGGCCATTACGAATTTCAGGTCCGGACGGCTCAAACTGATGGTTTCCGCCGCCTCATCGCAAACCCGGATGGGCCGGCGCGGTTCATTCTGCCCGGGAACCAAGGCGTAGTCCCAGCCGAACTCCCGTTTGTCGGTCAAAGCCGGCGACAATAGTTCCACCGCCCATTGTCGTTGTGTCTCCTGCAGCACTTTGTTCATCGTGCGCCAGCGTTGCAAGCTGGCATTTTGCAGATAATGGACAAATACCGGCTTCACCGAGTCACCCAACTTTTGACCGAGCGCTACAAGCAAATTGTATCCTTCACCATAAGGCCCCTCTTCGTCTGCCGGCAAGCGGTCTATGAAATCTTCAAGGCGGGCGCGGATGAGATTGGTCTCACCGGAAT
The DNA here is from genome assembly GCA_049692125.1 of Verrucomicrobiia bacterium. Lineage (GTDB taxonomy): Bacteria > Verrucomicrobiota > Verrucomicrobiia > Limisphaerales > UBA11358 > UBA11358. The sequence goes on from JBAVOO010000096.1 coordinate 21,076, forward strand.
CAACCCCCGGTAGCGCGGCAAGCAGCAGGTCGGTATCAGTCGTCCGTTTGAAAATGTCCAGGACTTCGCGCCTGACCGCAGGCGCTTCGCTCCACGAAACTCCTTTGATAAAGTCTTCGGCGCTTACCCCGTTCGACACCGCAAGCATCATATAGTTGGTGATATTTTTTCCCGTGTCATTCACATCGAGCCGGGCGAGTCGTTCTGCAATCATTCCCGCCGACTCATGAGGAAAGTAATAGAGCAATCGCATTGCGGCTTTTGTCTGTAAACCACTCGCCACACCCCAGCCATCCAACGATTCCCCGTTGAAGACACCTTCCGTCGAATAATCAAACAACAAGGAATCAAGCAAACCTTGGGCGGCATTGGTGCTGGACCAGATGGCGCGGACCTGTTTTGCCAGTTCACTGTCATGCACCGGACTGTTGATGATGACAATTGCCGTCGGCTGATAGCGGACAGCGAGATAATTGCGCCCGACGATCTGGCCAACGATGGCAAAACATATATCCCCCACTTTTACCGTGTAACTATCCAGCGTTTCTCCCTTCCAATCGCGTTTGGGAAGGGAGGCAACGGCCTTTTGTTCGATGGAGTTGGCCGGATTGCTGTCCAGTTCATTGGAGAAATACATCACAGTAAAAATCGAATTTGCCTTCCCGATTGTTAATATGGTTGATGTTTTGTCATCCAAAGCCGCCAGTAAAAACGGCAGTGCTTTAGGACCGAATGCTACCAGTGCCCGGACATCATCCGAGGTTTTGATTCGATGGTCTGTAAGAATGCCCCCGTCGAAATGCGTCGAAGATGCAACCGGTGCGAATACATTGCCAATCATGGTGGATGACAACCCAAAGTCCGGCTGGGCAATTTTTCTCAGGTTGGTAATGTGCTGCTTGATTTGTGCCACTTCATTTGTGCCACTTCAGCCGGAGTAGCGGCCATGTCGTGTTCCAGCTTGATAACCGGCACAGTTCCCAGCTTCACGATTGGCCCATTAAACAAGGGGCGGTGTCTCCTCGTCACATTTGACGTATTTGTGCCTGCACAGAAAACGGTATTCCCGCCAATTAACCAAACGAGTAGGAGCAGAAAAGTTCTCATGTGACTGCGTTTTTGTGTGCTTCTGGACGGAGATTGAACCTGTGATCTTTAGATGTAAAGTCTCCGTCGTTTGAGGTTATCTTCTCATCGCATGCCTGAGGATTTCTCCAAAGAATTTGTTCCCGACCAGTTGAGCGCGTTACTGGATGTGCGCTGATTCATTTTTCAAAGCTAAGGCGCAAAGATGCCAAGAAGTGACTTCTCGTGGTACAGGCCTCTGGCCTGTGAATCTGCAACACAGACCAGAGGTCTGTGCCACAGTTTCCATCTTCCGGCGCTCACAGAGCGCCGCTACAACACCTTCCATTGTCCCGCCGGGACGTGACATGTTTTTCACGCCAACCGATGACATTGTCCCCGGCTAATTTCCATTGCCGCTCCGCGGCATTTGCGTCTTTGCGTTGAATCCGTTGCCCAGTCAGGTGTCCGGGATCGGTTCGTCGGCCTTGATGCCCAGCCAGCAGGCGGCGGAGCACAAATAGAAGAACGCCACGCTCAACAGCGAGATGTTCCAGGAACCCCACCGGCTAAGGCTCAGTCCCATCAGCAGCGGCATGGTCGTGCCGCCCAGGTTGCCGAAGGTGTTCATCGCGCCGGTGATGACGCCGGCGTGGTGGCCGCCGATGTCCAGACACGTCGCCCAGCCGGCGGCGACCCCGAACGTGGCCAGCCCGGCCGCAGCGGCAAAGAGGAACGCCGATGTCTTTGCGTCGGCCGTCGTGACCGCCGCCACCAGCAGCACGGCGGCCAGCGGCAGGCCGATCAGCCCGGGGATGCGTCGTCCCCAACGCCGGCCCACGCGCCGGATGAGGCGGTCGCTCACCCAGCCGCCACCCGCCACACCCGCCGCCATGCAGAGCAGCGGCAACATGGCGAGCCAGCCGGTGGTTTTGAGGTCGAACCCGCGGGCTTTGAGCAGGTATTTCGGCATCCACGTCAGGAAAAAATACCAGCCGTAAAGCACGCCATAATACATGCCGCACAGGAGGATCAGGGAACGGTTGCGCAGCAGGCTCGACCAGGGCACGTGCGGGTGCGACGCCGGCGGAGGCGTGCCGATGAGCTTCAATTCGGCCTCGTTCACGGAACGGTGATGGTGCGGGTCATCGCGAAACCACCAGTACCACGCCACGACCCACACGAATCCGGTGAGCGCGTACAGGAAGAAAATCGTCCGCCAGTTGCCGTGCAAGGCGCCGAGCAGTCCGGCGGTCATTTTTTGAGTGATGGCGCCGCCGACCAGCGCGGTCATGATGGCCAGTCCGAACGCGTTGCCGCGCCAGCTTGCGGGCAGCCACCGCGAAAAGGCGCGGGAGAGGCCGGGAAACACACCCGCTTCGCCCATGCCAAACAGGAACTGCACACAAAACAGGGAAATGAATCCCCCCACCAGGCCGGTCACCGCGGTCATCAAGGACCACCACAGGACCACTCGCGCCATCATCAACCGTGGTCCGAACCGGTCGGCCAGCCAGCCGCCCGGGATTTCGCAGACGGCATACGCGAAGGTGAACGCGCTGAACACCAAACCCATTTGCGCGTCGCTCAAATGGAGGTCCTTCTGCATGAACGGCGTATTCATGGAGATGCACACGCGGTCAAGATAGGAAATGGCGGTGACCACGAGGGCAAAGGCCAGGACGCCGTAGCGTGCATGGGTGGCAGACACGGAGCCTGCCGCCGGGTCCTTCGGGGAATCTGCCATGCGGTGACAATAGCGAAAGAACGATGGCAGCCGCAACCCTGTAAACGCGGATTGTGGCCTTCAGGCGCAACGATGCCAGGATTCAGATGAAAGGTCGTATCTATTTTGCGACCTTGCACCTTTGCAGTGCTATCTCGCAACATCGTCACACTCCGGGAAGATTTTTTTATGAGGAAGCCAGGAAGCCAAGAACCATCGGAAAGAATTCCTGGTTTCCTGGCTTCCTTATGGAGTTGATTTTGGTTGCGGCTCCGCCGCGCCGTGTCTTTGCGTTAAACCTTTTCCCACGTTTGCATCGTGGCTGACGACTCCTGCAATGAATTTGTCCCCGCCCCGTTGCGCGCGTTGCCGGAGTTGCGCACCGGGCACGTCAAGTTCCAAAGGGTCTCCGGCAAATTGTAATCCAGTAAAACTTGTTGCAACCCCAAGATTACTCTGCCGTCATATAGGCCAGTCATGCGAAAACTTTTCAGAGTTCTGTTGCCACCGGTTCTTCTGTTTCTAAACGTGACGTTGGCCGGTGCGAATGTTCCCGGCGGCGGCGCGGCGGGTCTGGATGTGACGTTGAAAGATTCCGGCAACACGGTCGTGCTCGCCAACGGAATCATTTCGGCAACGATCCTCAAATCGAGCGCCACCATCACCTCGCTGAAGTTCAAAGGCTACGAAATGTTGGTGGCGGGTTATTACAGCATGGATGGCAGGAATCGTTACCGGATTCCGGGGCACTGCCTTTATTCGGTCAAGACACAGTCGCCCGACATGATTGACATCGGCTTGAAGAGCGTGTGGCGCAACGAGGCGCAGGCGTTCGATATCGAGGTTCATTATGTGCTGCAACGCGGGGCTTCGGGATTGTATTCGTATGCGGTCTTGAATCACCCGCCGAATTATCCGGCGACGGGCGTGGGCGAATGGCGGATGGTCTGGAAGTTGTCCCCTGATTTGCTGGAGAAAATCTATGTGGACGACCTCCGACACTGGGCCATGCCGAACTCGGAGGATTTCAAGCACGCAACCCGGACGCCGATCGCGGAAATCATCAAAATCAACACCGGCGTGCGCGCGGGCAGGTATGATTGCAAATATGATTACAGCGCGAACTATTGGGACCTGGGTTGCTGGGGTCACGCCAGCGATGAACGCAAGGTGGGCGCCTGGATTGTGCTCGGCAGCCATGAGTTTTTTAACGACGGCCCGACGAAGCAGGATTTGACGGCGGCGTCGGGCATCAATCATCTGCACTTCGGGCTGGATCATTACAATGGGTCCGGCACCCGGGTGGCGGCGGGTGAGGCGTGGCAGAAGATTTTCGGCCCCTTCCTGCTCTACTGCAATTACGCCGCCGGCGGCGGTGACGCCTGCTGGGCGGACGCTCAGGCGCAGGCAAAAGCCGAACAAGCGGCGTGGCCTTACGTGTGGTTGACTGGCAATCCGGCTTACCCGTTGGCAAACGAGCGTGGCAGCATCAACGGCCATCTCATTGTGCGGGATGCGTTGAAGCCAAACCTCACGGGCGCGAACGCCTGGGTTGGCGTGGCCCAGCCGGAACCGGACGGCAACTGGCAGTTCGAGTCAAAGCATTATCAATATTGGGTGAAAACGGATGCACAGGGAAAGTTCAGGATACCGAACGTCCGGCCGGGAACTTACACGCTCTCTGCGTTCACGGACGGCGCGGTCGGGGAATTATCAAAACCAGATGTCATGGTCACAACCGGAGCGACAACGGCGTTGGGAGATTTGACTTGGAACATTCCGCACAAAGGTTCGCGCATCGCCTGGGAGATCGGCGTGCCGGACCGCACGGCAAAGGAATTCCGGCATGGCGACGATTACTTCCAAGGATACCTTTGGCAAAATTTCACGAGGGAATTTCCCAACCCGCTCGATTACACGGTGGGCAAAAGCAATTGGAGAACCGACTGGAATTATGCGCAGACCCGTTACGTCAAACCCACTGGAACAAACGCCGTCCCATGGAAGTGGCGGATTCATTTCATTCTTGACCGCGTTCCGGCCGGTGCGGCGACTTTAACCATCGCCATTGCCAGCGCGTACGAAGCGCGGATTGACGTCTGCGTCAATGACGACAATCGGGTGTTGACCTCGGTCTCGCCTTCAGTCCAAGGCGGCAACGCTCTTCTGCGCGAAGGGATTCATGCGAAGTATTGCGTCGAGTATGTCAGCATCCCGGCGGCGAAATTGAAATCCGGCGAGAACATCATCACGCTGAGCATCCCGGAAACCGGGTCGGACGCCACCCATGTCATGTATGATTATTTGAATCTGGAATTGCCGTAACAGTCCCCCCAATCAAAAAAACATGCCCGACGACTCCTTCAAAGAATTTGTCCCCGACCAGTTGAGCGTGTTGCCGCCGGATGTCTGGCTAGAGGCGCAGGCGACCGGAACTTGAAATGACCACCAATTCAGGCGGCACATCGCTCACACACGGGCGGAAGATTTGCTCAATGGCGTCCAACAGTTCGGGTATCCTGACCGGTTTTTGGAAGTAATTCGCTGCGCCGGCGGCCAGACAACGCTCCTTGAATTCCCCCGGTTCAGCCCCGGAAATAACGAATACGGGGATGCGTCTGGCTCGGGGTCCGCACATGCGTTGGAGCCAATTCATAATCAAAAACGCATCCCAAGAGTTGCCGCTCTGAAAGGCATCGGGCGGAAAGAAAATATCGAGCAGGATGAGGTCCGGCTTTTCCCGGCGCACTATAGTGAAGGCTTCGGGACCGTCAACGGCGGTAAACACCTCGTAGCCTTTGGGTTCAAGGGCCAATGACAAGGCTTTCAGAGTTACCGGATTGTCATCAACAACCAGAATTTTTTTAGTTGGAAAGTCTAACGACATAACAACCGTCCAAGTATAGGACATGTTCCATAAAAAGACAAGGCAAATTATTGGCAATTTGCGCAACTTCCTGTATTCCTTCAGGTAACACCCATTATTGAGCCACGGCGCACGCCTCCTAGGGAGCCGGCCTGTCGCGCCGAAGCTTCAGAGCGAAGGCTGAACGTCCCCGCCAGCTCATTGCATGCGACAGACAGTTCCACCCGCCGCCGGGACGGTAACGCTCCCAAGGTTTCCGCCATTGCTTTGCGGCTTTGCTCCTTCCTCCTTCGCTTTCGGCTACGGCGTGACAGGTCGCGTTCTTTGCGCTAAATCTTTCGCTTCAATGGCGGATGAATCGTTCAAAGAGTTTGTGCTGGACCAGTTGAGCGCGTTGCCGGATACACGCGCCAAGGCGATGTTCGGCGCGCATGGGTTGTATTCCGGCGGGCGGTTCTTCGGGATTCTAGACGAGGGACGGCTGTTCTTCAAAACGGACGCGCAGTCGCAGGCGGATTACACGGCGCGCGGAATGGGGCCGTTCACCTACGAGTCGAAGGGCAAGGTGATGACGATGGCTTACCATGAAGTGCCGCCGGACGTGCTGGAAAACCGGGAAGAGCTGGTGGCCTGGGCGCGCCGGGCAATCGAGGTGGCCGCCCGCAGCGGGAAATCTCCCAAGGCACCCGGACCAAAGCGCACGTTCCGCAAGCCGTCCAGGTCATGATCTGTTTCTGATTTGAGAAACGCCCCTGCCCGCCGATGGAATTTAGGCGCGTCGCCGGAGGTGCGCGATCATTCTTTTGTAGCGACGGCCTGTGACCGCCGCCATCTTCCGGCGCTCACAGAGCGCCGCTACAAACTACTTTTTGTAAAAGCAGATGTAGGCCATGTCCGCCGTGGCCTCGACATCAAAAGAGGCATGCGCCGGGACCACAAAGGACTGGCCCTTGGAAAACGTCTGCCAGGCGGCACCCGGCAGTTTCGCCTTCAACGTGCCAGCGATGACGTGCATGTGCTCTTCCGAGCCAGTCTTGAAATTGTATTTGCCCGGTTCGATCACGCCGGCCGTGGCATAGCCTTCCGGCGTGTTCAATCCCAAACTCTGAACTTTTCCGTCAAAATACGAATTGTGTTTCATGGGCGGACATCATTGCCGGTTCAGGCCAAATTGGCAACCCGGCACCCGGCGGCGGACTTGTGTTTCCCTGACGATACGCGTAGAACACTTTGCCCATGACGGCAAGCGACAAAACCTCCGGCCCCCATTCGTCATCCAGGCGGCGTGCGCGCCGGCTCAGGACAATTGGCCTCATCGTGCTGGTGCTGGGTCTTGGCGGCGCGGGTCTGGTATATTGGCTGGGGACGCGCTCTCCGGATGTGATGGATGATCTTTCCATGGTGGGATACAACAAGGCCCAGACGCGGCAGATGGGAATGCTTTACGGCAAAATGGGCCCGGTAATTGAGGAGTGGTTCGACGACCTGAAACAGCCCGGCACACAGGCGGAAATCATCGTGGCGGTTTCAATCCTCGCAGCGGCCGGCTGTTTTTACTTCGCCCGATTGTTGGACCATGACGACGAACCAAGCTGACGGAGCCGCATGCCAAGGCGATGCACGGTGATCGCGGGGATGTGCGGTTTGTGTCCGCTGGAAATCTATACGCTGGGCCGCACCGGCGTGCCGCCATTCATGGTTGGCGATTGTTCGACCGGGGCAGTGACATTCCCACGACATCTTTGCTCATGAGTTTGGTGTAGCTTTCCTGCTCCACTTCGGCTTCCTCGATGTTCTTTCTGAGGGATTCCAGTTCACTTGAGAGGGTGGTTTGTTCATTGGCCAGATGCTCGGCCAGTTCCGCGATATACACCGGCAATTTTTGTCCCCTCGGATCGCGCGCCATGAAGTCACCCAGATCCTTCACATGTTCGCGTATCAGGGCGCCGACATGGACGACATTGGCGATCTTGGATTGCTTCACCTGGTCGGAAACCAGGCTGGCGGAGACATCGGCGTTCTTGAGAATATTGCCCACGTTGCGCAGCACCCCGGCGGCTATCTCCACCATCCCCGCCTGGCGGGAAGCGGCGAGGAGTTCCTTGTGCGTCTTCTCGACCTCCGCCTCCATTCGTTTGCGTCCGTCAATTTCCGATTGCAGTTCCTCAATGGCCCGGCTCAGGTGCGCCGTTTTCTTTTTGACTTCGGATTCCAATTCGGCCCGCAAACGCTGTTCCTCGCGCTCCAACCGCAAACGCTCTTTGAGCAAGGTTTCGATGTGGACCATGCCGGTCAACATCAGCAGTGAAATGAGTGAATACACCACTTCAATCTCGATCCCCAACGGTGCGCCGGAATTGAACGACGTTATGGATTGAAACAAGTGGAGCAGTGCCAGAAGCGCAAAGGCCCAGAAGAGCGACCAGCCCACGCGTGCGGTCCCGAAAATCCGGTTTAGTCGCAGGGCATAGCCGGCGACGAGGAATTGCAGCGCGCCGGTGATGAATTCCATGACCTGTGGAAAACTGAAACTCATGCGAACTCCTTTTGCGAGATGGCGACAGTGCTGCCTTCTGAAGCCCGGCCCTGTCCGGAATTCAGACATTCCCTGCCATGATCTTGTCCCATTTGCCTCTTATCGTCGGTTCGCATAACAAGCTCAACCGGGATAAAGCATTTGCAGAGCCAAGAGTAAACTACTGGCGGGGGCTTCGACGTTGTCGCGTCGGCGCTGTGCGCCGATTTTATCTGAACGATTTATCGAGCCACAGGCCCGACGTACAACCTCATGTTTTTTTGCTTTTCTTCACCGCGTACCGAAACGAATATCGCAACGCATGAAACGATTTTTCATTCTGTTCGCCGTTGCCTGCACCGCCGCCGGCGCGCGGGCTGACCTGGTACTGCAACAGCAAATTATCGCCCCGAACTACAACGGGGTGGCCGCCATGAAGATCAAGGGCACCAAGATCCGCATGGACATGTATGCCGGCCAGCCGCAGGCCTTGAGCACCATCACGGATTTGAACACGGGCGAAACCATCAACCTGTTGCACACCCAGAAGCTGTTTTTGAAGACGCCGGGCACACCGATGAAACAAACCAAATCGGCGGGCACCGCATCCAAAGCGCCCGTGCCACGCGCCACGGGCAAAACCCAGAAAGTGGGCGACTACGATACGGAGCTTTATACGTGGTCGAATTCCCGTGGCATCACCGGGACGGTCTGGGTGGCCAAAAATTATCCGGATTACGCCCGGATCCGGGCTGACTGCGCCGGGCTGGACAAAACCCCGGGCGCGGACACGGATATGACTCCTGTGTTGAGCTCGTTGCCGGGCATGGTGGTAAGGTCACAAGTCACCGGCGGCGGCCAGACGATCACGCTGGCCCTGATTTCGGCCAAGGAAGGGCCGCTGGACGCTTCGCTGTTTGAAATCCCGCGCGACTACAAGGAAGTGCCCCGGCCAACGCCGCTCAAGCCGATCGTCACCCAGCCTGCCCCCCCAAAAGCGCCAAGCACTTCCACCACCACCACCATCCAAAAGTTGCCCGCTTGGTAGGCGACCGGCTGATTACCCCAAGAATTTGCGCTTCATCGGCCGCATGGCGCTGCTCCGAGCTTTTCTCCAACTCTCTGGGGACAAAGCCCGAAGCCCGAAGCCCGAAACGCAGAACGGCTCGGGGGCCGGTTTGTCCTTCGGATTTCGACCTTCGGATTTATGCCGCCCCAACGACTTGCGTGTTGGTTTAGAGCGGCCCTGGCGGCCGCGTTGAATCGGCATTGAGTGTTTGTCCCGCTGCGGTATAGTTCGTGGTGATGCCAGTTCAAAACCGCATTGTCAAAGTCCAGAAGCGCAACCGGGCGCTGGTCAAATTCGATTCGGACCGCATCGGCAGGGCCATTTTGCGCGCGGCGGAGTCCATTGGCGGTTTTCACCGGGATTTTCTGCCGGGCATGAACGACAAGGTTTTCAGCGCGCAGGGTTCGGAGGAAAACATCGCGGGTTTTCTGGCGGACGCGGCCATCGTCTGCCTCAACTCCGACCCGCATCACCTGATTTCGAATTTTCCGCCGACGATTGAGTCCATCCAGGACGAGGTGTTGCACACGCTGCGCAGCTACGGTTTCCAGAACACCGCCGATGCCTACGAATGTTATCGCTGGGGGCGGCATTGGCTGCGTGAAGGGGCGATTTCGCAGGAGCATTTCGTGGGCAACGGCTTTCCGCGCGAGCGCATGGGGCAAATCCTCGACTGGAACCGCAAGCAGGGCGTGGACACGGTGGCCGGCCTCAATGCGGCGGTTCGCAGCGGGCGCATCCAGGAGGTGATCGCCGCGTCGCTGGCGGTTTATGAGGCGTCGCTGGACGAGGCCGCGAGGAAGGTTTTGTCCCGCCTGAACAACGCCGGCAACCGTTTGCGGATGATGTGGGTGAGCGGCCCGAGTTCCTCCGGCAAGACGACCACGACGGTCAAGTTGACGCAGCGGCTCGAAAAACAGGGCCTCCGTTTTTTGACGCTCAATCTCGACGATTATTTCTGGTCGCTGGTCGAGCATCCGACCGACTGGATCAATGACCGGAATTACGAGACGCCGGAAGCGCTGGACATTCAGTTGTTGAATCAGCACCTCCGGGCGCTGCTCGACGGGCAGACGGTTGAAAAACCGATTTACAGTTTCAAGGAAGGCCGGCGCACGGGCACCAGGCAGGTGAGGCTTGAGCCGGACCAGATTCTTTTGCTGGATTGTCTGCACGGGTTTTATCCGCCCATCTCCGAAGGGATTGATGCCGCCGCGCAATTCCGTCTCTACATCGAAACGCTGAACGTGTTGTACGAAGGCGACGGGAGCACAAACCGGCTCACGCAGTTCACCGACGTGCGTCTCATCCGGCGCATGTTGCGTGACGCGCGCCACCGCAACCACAGCGCGCTGCGCACGATTTTGCACTGGCATTACGTGCGCTACGGAGAGCTGTTCAGCATCATCCCGCTCATGGGGCTGGGCGATCACATCATCAACGGCGGGTTCCCCTTTGATTTGCCCGCGCTCAAGCCGTTCTTCATCGGGGAAGGCGGTCTGCTGCCCAAGCCGGAGGATTTCGCGCCTTACGCGGGTTTTCTCGACGCCCGCATCCGTTACGACCGGGTAAAGACACTGCTCGAATCGGTGGAAGGTTTCACGAAGAAACAAGTTTCAACCGGCGACCTCATCCCGGGCGACGCTGTGATCCGGGAATTCATCGGCGGGAGCACGATCAAGATTCCGCACAACGAATAGCGGGCCATGCCAGACGGTCGGGTGGCGATGACTTCCGCCGCACTCCAGAATCACTTCAACATTTCATCCAGCGCCGGCTCCATGGCCTCGGCCCAGATTTGATAGCCTTTGGCGTTGGGATGCAGCAAATCCGGCAGGATGCTCCTGGGCAGCGTGCCGTCGAATTCCAGAAATTTTGGGCCGATGTCGAGGAACTTCACCGTTTTGCCGTCGTCGAGCTTGGCGATGAGGGTGTTGATCAAGGCGACCTGGGCGCGCTGCGGATCGTCCAGGGTGCCGCGCGGGAAAATGGCCAGCAGCAGGATTTTGCTGTCCGGCAGTCTGGTGCGGATGTCGTTGACCACGGCTTGGACGCCTTCAGCCACTTCCGGCACGGTGTTGCGCGCCGTCTTGTGGTTGGTTTCCTTGCCGGTGTTGTTGGTGCCGATCATGAGCACGACGACCTTGGGCTTGAGGCCATCGAGTTCGCCGTGGTCCATGCGCCAGAGAACGTGCTGGGTGCGGTCGCTGCTGATGCCAAAGTTGGCGGCGTGTCGCGGCGCGTAATACTTGTTCCAGACATTCGAACCCAGGTTGCGCCATCCGTCCGTGATGGAATCCCCAAGGAATAACATATCAATGCCGCCCTTTTGCGCTTCCTGCACAAAACCTTCGTGACGGGCGACCCATTTCGCATCGCGCGGCTCGGGATTGGTGGCCGTGTTGCCGACAATCCGGGTGATGGCAGCGCTTTGATTGGTGTTCTGGGCAAATGATGCCGGTGCGGCCCAAAAGGCGAACGCCGCGACAACGGGAAGCAGCCACGAGGAGATTCTTTTCATGGACGGAAAATAAATATTCGCCGGAAAAAATCAATGCCACTTTATGGTTTTTCAGGGTTCCAAGGGCCGCTGGTGGTTTGAATAAAACCGAAACCCGAAAGACGAAATCCGAAATCCCGCAATGCGGGACGAATTCCGAAGCTCGAATGGAGCAGGCTTGTCGGCTCCGGTTTCGGATTTCGGCCTTCGGATTTGCGGCGGATTCCAGCCCAAATTATCCCGGGAGCCACTCAAGTGCTCGCGCTGGTGTAGCGGCGGATGGAGAACCGCCAGAACCATTCGGAGATGAGCGCCCAAATGACGCCCAGTCCCAACAGCACCAGCCACGCGGCGGGCGAAGTCAATTTGTCCGCCAGCACGCGCACGGGCACGTTGGACACCAGCAGCACGGGCAGGGCGAAGGTGAACACCGCCTTGAACACGCCGCGAAACGCCTCGTCCGGCATCCGCGCAATGTTGAACAGACTGTAGTAGCCCCACACGATGCCTTGTGCGCGCACCGTCCAAAAGCTCACCGAGGCCAGCATGAACATGAGCGAGTAATGCACCAAAAGCCCGATGGCACACAGCGCGCCAAAGCCGAGGAGTTGCCCGGCGGCCGGGTGCAAATGCAATTTTCCCGCCGCGTACATCATGACGCAAACGGCGAACGCGGCGTTGGCAAACGACGGCAGGTCCACCTGCCGCGTCGAGACGACAAAACGCGTGTTGACCGGCAGCAACAGCAGGAAATCCATTTTGCCGGTCCGCACGAGTTCGGAAAGGTTCGTGCAGTTCACGAGGAAAAACGCCTGGTAAATCTGCTGGATAAAACTGCTCGTGCCGGTGAGCAGCACCACCTGCCATACCGTCCACGTGCCGACGGTGGTGGTCTGGCTGAAAATCACGCCGACGAAGGCGAGTTGCAGTCCGAACCAGGCCAGCTCGACGATGATCCATAGGAGGAAGTTGCCCTTGAACGACATTTCGCGCGTCACCGAGGTTTTCCACAGCGCGGCGTAAATCGTGAGATAACGCTTCAAGTTCATTTGCCCGCCGCAAAACTTAACATCAGGTGAAACAGAAGCCAACTCCTTGGCGCGTCGAAGCGCAGCGAAGACGGCTCAACTTTCAACCGGCATCAGCCGTGAATTGAGGCAACCAAGCCGCTTGTTTAAGCTCCACTCGTGGCGAAGAAATCCGCTGCCAAAGCGGAACCGGCTTCCAGCCCGTCTCCAAAATCAAAAAAATGAGACAGGCAGGATGCCCTTCCTCCGTTCTTCCGCCCTCGTGGACATCCTCCAAACGCGGCGTATTTCCTGATGCCACGCCGCCACCCGAAGTCACGCCAGCGGGGTTCAAATAATAGTTGACCGGTTGTATAAATAATTTAGAGTACGCCGCGTCGCCAGGAATACACGATGGAATTATGGGTCGAACCAGTGACGCCAGAGAAAAACTTTTGTCCGTGGCCTTTGATCTCATTCACGAGAGCAGCTACGGCTCGGTCGGCGTGGAGCAGATTTGCCACCGGGCCAAAGTCAACAAGGGCAGTTTTTATTACTTTTTCAAAACCAAGACGGATTTGGTCGTTGCCGCCTACGAAGAGCATTGGTGTTTGAAGGAGCTGAACTATGAACGAATGTTTTCGCGGCAGAATCCCCCGCTGAAACGGCTGCAATTGTGGTGTGATTACATCCGAAAATCGCAGCGGCAGCGGCGGCGGAAATACCGCCATGTTTGCGGTTGTCCCTACACCAGCGTGGGCGGCGAACTGGCGACCCAGGACAAAAAGGTCCGGCTCGAAACCCAAGCCTTGATTGGCCGGTTTGTCCAATATCTGTCGGGCGCCATTGCCGACGCGATCAAGGACGGGAGCGCGCCGGCGGGCGATCCGGAAACCAAAGCCAGGCTGGTTCACGCCTTTGTGGTCGGGCTTTTGCTGCGCGCCAAAATTTACAACGACCTCAAAATACTGAGGCATCTCGAAACGGGATTGTTTGCCTTGATTGGCGCGGAAATTCCCAAGGGCCGTTCGTGATGAGACGCTTTCCAACCTGCCACCGAACCCGGTTTCAATGAATTAACCTTTATGTGGATTGTCAGACTTGCCCTTCGCCGGCCTTACACGTTTGTGGTGGCCGCGCTGCTGCTGGTTTTGTTGACGCCGCTGATTTTGCTGCGGACACCGACGGATATTTTTCCGGCGATCAACATCCCGGTCGTCAGCATCATCTGGCGATACGACGGCCTCGATTCCCAGCAGTTCGAGCAACGCATCACTTACACGCATGAACGCGCCCTCACGGTGACGGTCAACAACATCGAGCACATCGAGTCCACTTCCTACAACGGCATTTCGATCGTAAAAGTCTTTCTCCAGCCCGGCGCGTCCGTGGATTCCGCGGTCGCGCAGATCACCGCCTCGGCCCAGACGGTTTTGCGTTCCATGCCGCCCGGAATGCAGCCGCCGCTGATCATCCAGTACAACGCCTCCACGGTGCCGATTTTGCAATACAGTTTCAGCAGCCCCAAATTGTCGGAGCAACAACTTTTCGACGTCACCGCCAACCAGGTTCGCATCGGGCTGGCCAGCGCGCGCGGCGCGATGATTCCGTGGCCATACGGCGGCAAAACCCGCGTCGTCGCGGTGGATTTGAGCCTGCCCTCACTGAAGGCGAAAAATCTTGTCGCCCAGGATGTCGTCAATGCCATCAACGCGCAGAATATCATTCTGCCCAGCGGCACGACGAAGATTGGCGCGACGGAATACAGTGTGGCCGTGGATTCCAATCCGCGCCTGATTGACGACTTGAACCGCCTGCCCGTCAAGGTGGTGAATGGCGCGACGATTTATTTGAGCGACGTGGCGCAGGTTCACGACGGCTTCACGCCGCAACAAAATGCCGTGCGCCAGGACGGCGTGCGCGGCGCGCTGCTGACGGTCATGAAGGCCGGCTCCGCCTCGACGCTGGATGTCGTGCGCGACATCAAGGCCGCCCTGCCGCGCGTCATGGCCACCGTGTCGTCGGATTTGCACGTCCAGGAATTTGCCGACCAATCGCTGTTCGTGCGCGCGGCCATCAGCGGGGTGCTGCGCGAGGGCGCGATTGCCGCCGCGCTGACCGCGTTGATGATTTTGCTGTTCCTCGGCTCGTGGCGCAGCACCATCATCATCGCGCTTTCCATTCCCCTCTCGGTGCTGTGCTCCATCGCCACGTTGAGCGCGCTCGGCGAAACGATCAACTTGATGACGCTCGGCGGTCTGGCGCTGGCGGTCGGCATCCTGGTGGACGACGCGACGGTCGCGATTGAAAACATCCATCGCCACATGGCGGCCGGTGAAAAGCTGGAAGACGCGATTCTCATTGGTTCGCAGGAAATCGCGTTACCGGCGTTTGTCTCGACGCTGTGCATTTGCATCGTGTTCGTGCCGATGTTTTTTCTGGCCGGCGTGGCGCGTTATCTGTTCGTGCCGCTGGCGGAAGCCGTGGTGTTCGCCATGCTCGCCAGCTACGTCCTTTCGCGAACGCTCGTGCCCACGCTGGTGATGTGGTTTTACCGCAATGTGAAACTGCACGGCGAACACATTGACGAAGCCCGGGTTCCGGTCCGGCTTTTGCCGCTGGTCAGATTTCAACGCGCCTTTGAAAACGGCTTCGACCGTTTCCGGAGCGGCTATCGCGCCCTGTTGAAAAGCTGTTTTGAACATCGCCGGCCGTTTGCGACATTCTTTCTCCTGTTTTGCACCGCGTCGTGGCTGTTGATGCAGGCGCTCGGCAAGGATTTCTTTCCGAGTGTGGACGCCGGACAATTTTTGCTGCACCTGCGCGCGCGCACCGGCACGCGCATCGAGGAAACCGAGCGGCTGGCCGGTCAAATCAACCACGCCATTCGCGCGGAAATTCCGCCGCGCGAAATCGCCGGCATCCTCGACAACATCGGCATTCCGAATTCCTCGATCAATTTGAGCTACAACACCAGCGGCGTCATCGGGCCGGCTGACGCGGACATTCTCGTGCAGCTCAAGCCCGGCCACGCGCCGACGGAAAATTACGTCCGCCAGTTGCGCGAGCGGTTGAACCGTGAGTTTCCCGGCACGACTTTTTATTTTCTGCCGGCGGATATCGTAAGCCAGACGTTGAATTTCGGCCTGCCCGCGCCGTTCGACGTGCAAATCGTCGGACGCAATCAGGCCGCCAGCCACGCCATCGCCGTGCGACTCGCGGAGCAGATCAAAAAGATTCCCGGCGCGGTGGACGTGCGCGTGCAGCAGCCGGACAACTGGCCGCAATTCCGCATTACCGTTGACCGTTCCAAGGCGGCGGAACTCGGCCTGACGGAACAAAACGTGGCCAACTCCGTTTTGCTCGGCTTGAGCGGCAGCAGCCAGGTGCAACCGGCCTACTGGATTGATCCCAATATAGGCGTTCAATATCTCATCAACGTGCGCGCGACGGAATACGCCATGGATTCCGTGCAACAACTCAACGCCATGCCGATCAGCGCCAATCAGCCGGGCGCGAGTGACGCGCAAATTCTGGCGAACCTGGCGGGCATTTCGCGCGTGAACGTCCCGCCGGTCGTCTCGCATTACGATGTCATTCCCGTCATTGATGTTTTTGGAAACGTGGCCGGACGCGATCTCGGCGGTGTATTGGGCGACATCCAGCCGCTCGTGGAAAAAGTTCAAAAGGATTTGCCGCGCGGCACCAGCATGGTCGTGCGCGGCCAAGCCGAAACAATGCGCTCAAGCTTTTTGGGCCTGGCCGTCGGTTTGATGGGCGCGATTGGGCTGATTTATTTCCTGCTCGTGATTAATTTTCAAAACTGGCTCGACCCGTTCATCATCATCACTGCGCTGCCCGCCGCGCTGGCCGGCGTCGTGTGGGGATTGTTTTTGTCGCAAACGACGTTGAGTGTCCCGGCCTTGATGGGCGCGATCATGAGCCTCGGCGTGGCGACGGCCAATTCGGTTCTCGTCGTGACGTTCGCGCGTGAAAATTTGCATCGCGGCCTCGACCCGATTGCCGCCGCGCTCGAAGCGGGCGTCGGACGCATCCGTCCGGTTTTGATGACGGCGCTGGCGATGGTCATCGGCATGCTGCCCATGAGCCTCGGTCTTGGCGAAGGCGGCGAACAGAACGCGCCGCTTGGCCGCGCGGTGATTGGCGGCCTGGTTTTCGCCACCATCGCCACATTGTTTTTTGTGCCCATCGTATTCAGCTTCATGCACCGGCATCACCGGCCAACCAAACCATCTGTAACGCCATGAACTCAAACTCAACCTCATCCACGCCGCCCATTCGTTTGCGGCGCATTGCCGAAATCGTCGTCGTGCTCGTCATCATCGGCCTGCTCATCGGCTTCGTGCCGCGCTGGATTCACCGTCACCAATTGCGCGCGGAGACGCGCGCGGATTCCATTCCGACCGTTGTTGTCGTTTCGCCGACCGCAGCCATACCGGATTTTGGCACGCCATTGCCCGCCGAAGTCCAGGCCTTCGTCGAAGCTTCAATTCACGCGCGCGCCAGCGGCTATTTGAAAAACTGGTTTGTGGACATCGGTGAGCACGTCACCAACGGCCAGGTGCTCGCGGAAATTGACACGCCGGAATTGGATCAGCAACTCGCGCAGGCCAGGGCTGAATTGGATCAGGCGAAGGCCTCGTTGGACCTGGCCAAAGTCACCGCCGACCGCTGGACGGAATTGCTCAAAACCGCCAGCGTCAGCGAACAGGAAACGGCGGAAAAAACGGCGGATTACACCTTGAAGCAGGCGAACGTCGAGGCCGCGCGCGCGAATGTGCAGCGGTTGGAAGCCTTGAAAATATTTGACCGCGTCACCGCGCCGTTTGAGGGAACGGTGACGTTGCGCAACACGGACATCGGCGAGCTCATTTCCGCCGCCAGCGGCCCTGAATTGTTTCGCCTCGCGCAGACCGATCCGTTGCGCGTCTATGTCCGCGTGCCGCAGCCGCTCGTTCACGCCATCGCACCCGGCCAGAAAGCCGAACTGGCGTTTCAGGAATTGCCGGGCCGCACCTTCGAGGCAATGGTCACGCACACGGCGGGCGCGGTGGATCCAAGTTCGCGCACGTTGCAGGTGGAATTGCAGGTGCCCAATCCGCGCGGCGAAATTCTTGCCGGCAGCTATGCGCAAGTGCGTTTCACCGAAGCCACTGATCCGCATGGGCTGACGCTCTCGGACAACGTGCTGATTTTCCGCGCGCAAGGAATGCAGGTGGCCGTCGTCGGCAGCGACAACAAAGTGCAACTGCGTTCCGTCAAACTCGGTCGTGATTTTGGTGATGTCGTCGAGTTGTTGAGCGGACTGCAGCCGGGCGACTGCGCCATTATCAACCCGCCGGATTCCATTGCCGAGGGCATGACGGTGCAAATCGCGCAACCGGCGGCAACCAATTCGGCGAAATGAAAAACTTTGTTTTCATCTGCGTTTTGGCGACCGGCCTGGCTGGTTGCGCCGTCGGGCCGAATTACCACCGTGCCGTCGCGCTGCCCAACCAGCCGTTGCCGAAACAATTCAGCGACAACAATCCGACGAACGCCACCCTTTGGAAAATCGCCGAACCGTCCGCGAACCTGCCGCGCGGCGCGTGGTGGCAAATGTTTAACGACGCGGAACTGAACCGGCTGGAAACACTGGCATTGACGAACAACCAGAATCTCGTTGCCGCCGCCGCGCGTTTTGAGCAGGCCCGTGATCTGGCCGCCGCCGCGCGCTCGGAATTTTTTCCGCAACTCACCGCGGGCGGCACGCCGGGCGGCGATGTCACGCGCCAGCGCACCAGCATCAACGAACCTGAGAATGGCCAGGCCGCCGGCGTGGCGTACACTTATGACACGTTCACCGCGCCGATTTATCTCGGCTGGGAAATGGATTTGTGGGGGCGCGTCCGACGCCAGTCGCAAGCGGCGCACGCACGTTACGTTGCCAACGTGGACGATTTTGAATCCGCCAGACTTGCCGTCGCCGCTGAAGTTGCCGCCGATTATTTCAACGCGCGGACTTTGGATGAGGAATACAATCTGGTCTCAAACACCATTGGTGCGTATCAACTTTCATTGGAGTTGACACAAAATCTGCGCCATGGCGGCGTCGTTTCCGATCTCGATGTCGCGCAGGCCGCAGCGCAACTGCACATCGCCGAAGTGCAATTGCCGGACATTGAATTGCGCCGCACACAAATCTTGCACGCCCTCGCCATTTTGTGCGGCCAGTCGCCGGTTGATTTTTCCATTTCGACCAACGCCACAACGGCCATGGTTCCCGGCATTCCACCCAGTCTGCCGGGTGAATTGCTGGAACATCGTCCCGACATCGCCGCCGCGGAACGCCGCATGGCCGCCGCCAATGCGGACATCGGCGTCGCCAAAGCCGCGTTTTTCCCGACCGTCAAAATTGACGGCCTCGCCGGTTTTCAATCCATCAGTTTCAATTCGTGGTTCAACTGGCCAAGCCGATTTTGGGCGGTCGGGCCATCACTTGAATTGCCGCTGTTCACCGGCGGTTTGAACCGCGCGAACCTCGCCGCCGCCCACGCCGCTTACAACGAAACGGTTGCTAATTATCGTCAGACGGTTTTGAGCGCTTTCGGCGAAGTGGAGGACGCCCTCGCCGCGCAACGTCTGCTGGCCCGGGAATGGAACGCGGAAAACGAGGCGGTCGCCGCCGTGCGTCGCGCGCTGGAAATTGCCAATAATCGTTACCAAGCCGGCCTGGTGACTTATCTCGACGTGGCGACGGCGCAAACCGCAGACTTGAATCAGGAGCGCAACGCCGTTCAACTGCAAGGCGCGCGCCTGATGACTTCCGTCAATCTGATCAAGGTCCTCGGTTGCGGCTGGCAGTCACCCACCGAAGTTCTCCAAGTGCCGGCCAGGTGACCGTCCGCTGCCATGAAATTTATGGGAAACATCGCGTCCCGGCATTTCGATTTTGCAGGAGTCGAGGTGACGAGACTCACTTCAAATTCAGGTTGCAGATTTCCACTTGGAGACTCCTTACGTCGTCTCCTGCGTTTCCAGTTTGAACCACGCCCCCTCATCCCGGCCTTCCAAAGCGCCAGAGGACTGGCGCACTCCACGACGCTTCGCGAGATTCGGTCCTCGCCGGAGAACGCGCCGGCGTTTTGGACTGCGGCGGCCCGCCGCCGCTCTTGACCTCGCGTAAAGAGAAGGAGAATCGTTCGCCATCCCCTTGAAAATTCGCGCGACTGGATTTGCCGGACACTCATCCGCAAAACCAAAACCGGCCCGCCGCCATTTCCTCTCCTGTATTCGAGCCTCGACCCTTTTGCCGGCTCTCAACCTTCGACCTTCAACTTTCAACTCACCCCGTCATCCACCAAACGCGGCGTATTTCCTGATGCCACGCCGCCACGCGAATCGCGCTAGCGCGTACGCGAGCAGCAACCAAAGCGATTGCACCAGCAAACCGAGCCAGATGCCGGCCCCGGCGATTTTGCCCATGTAAATGGCGATGGGCACATAAAGCATGGACGGAAATGGCGTGAAGAAGAGCGCGTGCCCGATCGCCGGCGGCAACAGGTCGAGCGGGAAGAGATGGCCGCTGGCGAGATATTCGAGCGCGAACAGGATGAAAATGAACGTGGAAATTTCCAGCAGCCAGAACGCCAGCATGGCCATGGTGTAGGAAATAAAGAATTGCAGCAGCGCCGTCAGCACGAGCGAAATCACAAAGGCGGGCAGCGCCGCCCCGCCGGCCGGCCAGACCACATAATCCCGGAAGCAGAAAATAAAAACCGCCAGCGGCACGCACGCCATGGAAATGAACGCGATGCGCCCGGAAAAAAACAGGCACAGGCGGTACCACAGATAATCAATCGGCTTGAGCAGGAACTGGCTGATGTTGCCTTCCCGGATGTCCGCGGCGATCTGCCAGTCATCCTCGTTCACCGCCGTCAGCACGTCCACGACGGCGACCATGAGGTAGTAAAAAATCATCTGCGCCTGGGTGTAACCGCCGAGCGCGCTCCCCTGCCCTTTCCCCGCGTAAATCGTGCGCCAGAGCGACAGCATGGCGAACAGCGGGATGAAACTGAACAGCGTCCGCGTCAGGTAATTGACGCGATACGTCAGGTTGTTCTGGATCCCGATGCCGATGACGTGCCAGTATTTTTTCATTGGCCGCCGTTAATGAAGCATAGCCAACTCCAATCCTCAACTCCTTGTCGCGCTGAAATGAAAGCAAAGACGGACCAACCGCCAACCATTTCGAGCCGCCGGGGGACATGAAAGGTTTGTCGGGTTAATCTTGGCGGCCCTGATACAGTGCGCCGTCCAGCGCCAGCGTCGAGGCGGTATAGATGGGCATGGACGGTAACGCCCGGTTGCCTTGCCGGGTCAGCAAGGCATCCAATTCGTCCAAGGATTGATTGGCAACCCTCTGGTAGTTGGCAATGGTTGGCGCCAGATCGTTGTCGGCGTCCGATACCGACGCGGTTTGAGTGCCGGCCGTTGGCGACGAAGAAACACGCGGTGGTTGCCGCCAGATGGCGACGGTGACGCCGATTACCACCAGGGCCACGATGGCCGGCAAAGCCACGCGCCAGTTCAACCGGGCTAAATACGCCGCCAGAATTTCCCCAATCGAATCCGGTTTTGCCGTCCGCAATCTGCCGGCCACTTTTCGGTGGAAGTTTTCGGACGCCTGAACATCATGAGTTGCCTCCGCCGCCGCCAGCTTTTCGGTCACGTTTGAAATTTCCGCCAGATAGCGGCGACAGCCTTCGCAGGTTTCCAGATGCACCCGAAGCTGCCGCGCCTGCTGCGCATCCAGCGCGTTCACAGCCAGCCAGGCAATGAGTTTCCGGTTTTGGGCACAAGGTTTCATAACATACCGCCTTTCGTTTTAAAATCGGACCGTTGGGCGCTGAAGGCATTCATTCTCCGCAGCTTGTCCAGGGCATGAAACAGTCGGGATTTGACCGTCCCTACCGAGCAACCCAGAGCGGCGGCAATGCCCTCCAACGAATCATCCACGTAAAAACGCAGGTAAATGACCTGCTGATGTTTGGCTGGCAAGGCCTGGACGCATTCTCGCACGAGAACCGCCTGCTCGCGCAGTTCGACGGCCTGGTCCGGCAGGGCGGCGTGGTCGGGCAGATTAGTTTGTTTCTCAAATTCATCCTGATCCCGCGCGCCGGGCGGGGAAGCCGGCCGGAGGCGATTTGCCCGGAGGGCATTGCGGTAACGATTCAACAGGATCGCGCAAAGCCAGGTGAAAAGCTGGCAGCGCCCGTTGTAGCGGTGCAAACACTTCCACGCCTCCACCAGCGTGTCCTGCGCGAGGTCTTCGGCCAGCGTGAGGTTGCCGCACAGCGCAACGGCCTGCCGCAACAGCCGGGTTCCATAGACGCGACAAATCTCACCGAACGCTTCGGCGTCGCCGGCCCGGGCCTGGTCGAGAAGACTCCGCGTCTCTGAGATTTCGGTTTCCACGAACGTTGGACTCAGGCTGAACACATTTCAATGATAGCGGAAAAACGGGGACAGTTCCATCGTGGAACTGTCCGCCCCGTCATTTTTCTATCCGGTGAATCATGGCTGCACCGCCTTGCCAATGTTCGGCGAAGAAACAGAAAATGGAGGCCCCTCTTTCTCGACGAAGATCATCCCGCAGGGAACTCCACCAAAGTTATAGGCGGAATTGAGTTCAAATCCACGGTCCACCCCTTCGAACACAAAGCGTTCGATAGCAAAAGGGCCATTGCCAAACGGGTCCTGCACACTCTTCAATCCGGCTTCGCCGTGCAACTTGTATTCCACCGCGGCATGCACCATTGCCAGTTCCGCTTGAATTCTAAATTCTCTTCCTCTGGCCCTCTCCCAGCCGAGAACGAACTCAGCGACGAATGGATTTTGAGATTTGTGATTTTCTGCGCTGAATTGCGCCGCTCGGACTTCATACTCCGGTTGTGGCAAAGTCATGACTGCGGCGAGTCGCGCATACAACGGCTCCGTCTCTTGGAGCAGTTTGATAACTCCTTTGCTGGTTCCCGCTGATGTTGCGACGACCTGCGGCCAAAAATTGGTGTCGCCATCCGCGTCCGATAATATTTCACGAAGACCCGCCATCACTTTGATGTCATCGCCCGGATTGGCTTTCTGCAATTCCTGAATCTTGCGCAACAGCCAATCAGTAATACTAGCTTTCTCCGTCGGTATGGACATCGCCGCAGTCCTTTGTGCTGGAGCCGCATCAAATCCAACCGTTAACTGTTTTAAGGTGTCCGGTGAGAACTGGCCAAAATTCCCCGCCACCGTGGCATAAATGATGGCTTCATTGGCATCTTGAACCACCGCGCTAATCAGAATGCCGTCACGGGAGACATTTCTTGCCAGCACGAACGCCGCGAGCAAATCATCCCGCGCGCCGATCTGATTGCCCTGCTGCAAATCCCACATCGTGCGCAACTGCGCCACTTGGGCCACCGCCTTGGCGCGGGCCAAATGAGGAAGATATGTTTCCGGCCCCCGGCTCAAGTCAATGCCCCAATCACAGGGTACTTTTTGTTGTGCCGCCTCCCGCACCAATTTGAACTGCCTATCATAGCCGGCAACGATCTCGCCGAATCGTTTCGGGAGCTTTTGACCCCGCCAATCATTTGTGAACAGAAAGTCGCGGTCCGCCTGGGGCACATCCACGCCCACCAGAAAGGCCTGATAATAAAGCAGCGCCGGGTTGATGTCCGTACGCAACGGTTCGCCGCGCGCGGCAGGCAGGGTTAAAATCAGCAAAGCAAGGCAGGTGAATTTCGTGGTTTTCATAATGGTTTTCCGAAATTGCATCTGCCCATTGATAACGGGAGCACGCCAAAAGGTTCATTTTTTGAGAAAATTTTAACGGTTCGGATGCTTGAGTTGCCTTTCCTTCACCCGTCGGCCGTCCAGTGAACTCTCCCGTTCCGCAAACCGAGGAGGCGGTCAATTGATCTTGCGTCAGCCACCGGCCATAACGCATTTTGGGACTGCCAGGCAGCGCACTTGCATTCCGACCCATTTGAACGGAAAAAATCCAGGCAACGTCCAACTTCAGCAAGTCAGGTTGTCTTGAAACCCGATGCTGATGACATGCCTGTATTTTTCATTCTTTCACAAACGTTTGGAAAATTATCCGCGCAAAATGGAATTGCGATTCAATTTTTATTGCCGAATCACGCGCCCACAATTAGTGTCAGCGCCGGTGACCGGCCGTTGTGCCGGCCAGCGCAACATTTAGCACCAAAGACGTATGACAAGGAAACCTCTCGCGGGCGCGGAATTGAACGGGCTGGTTGCGGGCTTGAACAAGTTGTCCCGCAATTTGTGGTGGAGCTGGGACCAGGAGGCGCAGGATTTGTTCCAGGAACTCTCGCCGCGCGCCTGGCAGAACCTGTATCACAACGCCGCCGCCATTTTGCGCGAAGTCTCGGAATACGAACTGCGCGTGCGCCTGCAGGACGCCGATTTTGAGCACCGCGCTCTGGCCGTGCTGCTCAATTTCGAGTCGTATCTCCAGAGCAAAACCACCTGGGGACACGTGAACGCGCCGCAATTGCTCCAAAATCCCGTCGCTTATTTTTCCGCCGAGTTTGGTTTTCACGAGTCGCTGCCGATTGCCGCCGGTGGCCTCGGCATCCTCGCCGGCGACCACGCAAAATCCGCCAGCGACCTCGGCCTCGGTTTCGTCGGCGTCGGTTTGTTTTACCGTGAAGGTTACTTTCAACAGGCCATTGACTCGAACAACTGGCAGACCGAATTCTACAACCTGGTGGACCCGAAAAACGTGCCGCTGGAGCCCGTGCTCGGCGCTGACGGCCAGCCGCTCGTGTGCGACGTGGAAATTGACATGAACCGCGTTTTCTTTCAGGCCTGGCGCGTGAACGTCGGGCGCGTGCCGGTCTATCTGCTGGACGCCAACCGCCCGGAAAACGCCCAGCATTTTTGTGATTTGACGGCGCGTGTCTATGGCGGCGACGGCACGATGCGCGTCATGCAGGAAATCCTGCTCGGCATCGGCGGGGTCCGCCTGCTGCGCAAGCTCGGCGTGCAACCGTCGGTCTTTCACATGAACGAGGGGCACGCGGCCTTCCTGACGCTGGAATTGATCCGCGAAAAACTGGCCGCCGGACAAAAATTTGCCGACGCGCTTGCCGCCACCCGGGCGCAATGTATTTTCACCACCCACACGCCGGTGGAAGCCGGACATGACCGTTTCCCTCCCGAATTGATGGACTACGCGTTCCTGCTTTACCAGCAGCAATTGCCCGTGCCGTTTCAGGACATCATGCCATTGGGCCGCGTGCATCCCGAAAACGCGCACGAGCCTTTTTGCATGACCGTGCTCGCGCTCAAAGTGTCGCGCGCCGCCAACGGCGTGAGCGAACTGCACGGCGACGTCAGCCGCCACATGTGGCAATCCCTTTATCCCGGCACGCCCGTCGAAAAAGTCCCCATCGGGCACATCACCAACGGCATTCACCTGCTCGGCTGGATGAAAGGTTCGGTGCGCCAGTTCTGGCGGGAAAAAATGAAGGACAAGCGGGAGGGCGTGGTCAGGATGTGGGACGAAAAATATGGACACGATTGGGCGGCGGCGATTCACCACGCTGACTTCTGGAAAAAAATGGCCGACCCGTCGTTCGTTTCCGATGAGGAGCTTTGGGCGTTGCGCTACAAATTGCGGCGCGAAATGATTGAATTCATGCGCCGCCGCCTGCTGCACCAGACCCAGCGCATCACCCCGGGTGATTACATCCGTTTCGAACATCTGCTCAACCCCGACGCGCTGACCATTGGTTTCGCGCGCCGCTTTGCCACTTACAAACGCGCGCCGCTGATTTTCCAGCAATTCGACAACATCGTGAAACTCGCGCACGACAAAAAGCGTCCGGTGCAATTCATTTTCGCCGGCAAGGCGCATCCGCGTGACGACGAAGGCAAACGCTTCATCCAGCAAATCATTCACCTCAGCAAACAGGGTGAATTGGCGGGCAGTGTGATGTTTGTCGAAAACTATGACGTTCACATCGCGCGGCAGATGGTTTCCGGCTGCGACGTCTGGCTGAACAACCCGCGCCGCCCGCTGGAAGCCTCCGGCACCAGCGGCATGAAGGCCGGCTGCAATGGCTGCCTGAATTTCAGCATCCTCGATGGCTGGTGGCGCGAAGGCTACGACGGCACCAATGGTTTTGCCATCGGCGGCGATTCAAATCCGGACAACGTCGAGGAACAGGATCGCGTGGACAGCGCCAATCTTTATCAGACGCTCACCGAACAGGTCATTCCGATGTTCTTCGACCGCGACGAACAAGGCATTCCGCGCCAGTGGATTCAGCGCATCCGCCGCGCGATGGTCACGCTCGTGTCGCAATTCACCACCGACCGCATGGTCAAGGAATACACCCGGAAGTATTATCTGACGAAGTGAAAGAAAGGAAGAGCGCGACACTTCCGCCGTCGCATGGCTATGACGGGACAAGCCGTGCGCGCCGTTTTCAGTTTTAATAAGGAACCCATGAAACCATGAACAGGATTCGCTTCCGCCTTCTTGGTTTCCTGGTTTCCTTATTCAATAAATCAACACCAGCGCCGCCTCGTGTTGCGCTGACTTTACCGCGCATTGAATTTCCTTTCTTGAATTTCAGCGCATCGCCCGTAATCTTTCCGGGTTTTAAATTATGAATTACAAAATTTCTCAACGCGCCGCTTCACTGTCACCGTCGCTCACCCTCGCCATTGACGCGAAGGCCAAGGCCATGAAGGCCGCAGGCGAGGACGTTGTGGGTTTCGGCGCCGGCGAACCGGATTTCGACACGCCGCAACACATCAAGGACGCCGCCGCCAAGGCGCTCGCCGCCGGGTTCACAAAATACACGCCATCCAGCGGCATCCCGGAATTGCGCCAGGCCATCGCTGACAAGTTCAAGCGCGAAAACAGCCTCACTTACAAGCCGTCGCAAATCATCGTGAGTTGCGGCGGCAAGCATTCGTGTTACAACGTCATTCTGGCGACGTGCCAGGAAGGCGATGAAGTGCTCATTCCCGCGCCCTATTGGTTGAGCTATCCGGAAATGGTGAAGCTCGCGAGCGCGAAACCCGTGATTCTGCCAACCACCGACAAGACCGAATTCAAAGTTACCCCGCAACAATTGCGCGCCGCCATCACGCCGAAGACGCGTTTGTTCATCCTGAATTCGCCCAGCAATCCGACCGGCAGCGTTTATACGCCGGAAGAAATCAAGGCGCTGGGCGACGTTTGCGTGGAAAAGGGCGTGCTCATCATGAGCGACGAAATTTACGAGCACCTGCTCTACGAAGGCGCAGTGCACAAAAGCGTCGCCAGCTTCTCGCCGGCACACCAGGAACACACCATCATCGTTCATGGCTTCGCCAAGGCGTGGAGCATGACCGGTTGGCGCCTCGGCTTCCTCGCCGCGCCGGAGCCGATTGCGAAAGCAATTGATGCCGTGCAAAGCCACAGCACCAGCAACCCGACGTCATTCGCGCAGAAGGGTGCGCTGGCCGCGATCACCGGTTCCATGGATCATTTGAAAGCCTGGCTGGTGGAATTCGACAAGCGCCGCCGTTTCGCGCACCAAAAGTTGAACAACATTCCCGGCATTTCGTGCGTGAACCCAAAAGGCGCCTTTTACCTCTTCCCGAACATCTCGAAAACCGGCCTCAAGTCGTCCGACTTCTGCGCGAAGCTGCTCGAAGCGGAAAAGGTGGCCGCCGTGCCCGGCATCGCGTTCGGCGCGGACGATTACATCCGACTCAGTTATGCGACGAGCATGGCAAACATCGAGAAGGGGTTGGAACGGATTGAGAAATTCTGCAAGAGCCTTGTGAAGTAAGTTCGGAGGGATGAGCTTACGAAGAGGGGGAATCCTCGTCCGCGTTTTATCCACGGCTGCGAATTGCCGGCAGTTTAGACGTATCCGTCTGAGCGACCATGTCTAGTTTCCGGTGCTGGGATCTAAAATCATGGGGCATGGATTCTTCAAAAACCGGATCACGGCCCTCAAAAAAATGTTTCCGCCCCAAGATAAATTTTCACCGTCGGCAGTTTTGGCTGCGCTTGTATGAGCAGCGAATCCTGACAACTTGAGGAAGTGGGCTGGCATTCAGCCTTCCGAGTGTGGTCGCCAGACCGCAGATTTTCTTGCGCGCCCGCCAGCATTCATGCGATTTATCAGTTGTAACTCGGCGCATGACGAGAACCCGTACACGAGCATTGCTCATACTGCTCTGCGCATTTTGCCTGGCAGCAAGTGAGCACGCCATCGCGTCGCACAACGATTACCTTGTCGGTGTATACTACTTCGCAGGGTGGTGGCAGAAGTCGCCGAACAAGTGGACAACTGATGCCCACGACTGGAGACCCGATTATCCAAGGCGCCTCCCCATCCTCGGTCAGTACAACGACCAGGATACGATGGATCAGGAAATCATCGCCGCGTCCAGCCGTGGCGTGGACTTCTTCCAGATCCTCTGGTATCCCAACGGCGGACCGCTCAACGAGGGCCTTCGAACCTTTCTTGCCTCTACCAATGCCGCGCGCATGAAGTTCACCATCGAGTTTGTGAATCATCCGCCATTTGATCTCAGCACGGATGCCAACTGGGAAGCGGCCTGCAAGGAATGGTGCGCGGCCATGAAGCATCCCAGCTATTTGCGGATCGACGGCCGACCGGTGTTCAAGATCCACGGCATGGATTACTTTTATAAGCAGAACGGCGATGATCCGAAGAAAGTCAGGGCACGGCTTGATACCTTCCGCCGAATCGCAAAGGAGAACGGCCTTTCAAGTCCGTTGATATCCGGCGGCGTGATGCCTGGGGGAGTGCCGTTACCCTACCGCGCGGCGCCGTTCGACTTCGTCACCACCTACATGGATATGCCGGACTTGCCGCAGAGGACGGAGATTTATCCTTACGAACTGCTCATCCAGCACGCGGAGGACGGCTGGATTCGTTACGCCGGGCACTGCAGCAAGTTTTATGTGCCCTATGTCCCCTCGGGCTGGGATCCCAGACCGTTGCGAGATCCTCGTGCGTCGTTCGCGTTTCCGACCCGCGAGGAGTGGATTGCGGCACTCAAGAGAGTGAAGGCCGCTCTGGACAAGTATCCGAGGCTGGGCATACCGGCGAAAGGCGGCAGGAAGAAGATGCTTTTGATCTACGCTTGGAACGAGTTCGGCGAGGGCGGCATCGTGGCCCCAACCCGGGGCGAAAAGGAAATGAAACTGGAGGCGATTAGTGAGGTCTTCGGCAAGTAATAACACCCGATAACCCGTTGGATGTTTATCGGCAGATACAAATCAGCAGCCAGGAATTAACTGGCTGTGGCGGTGATGCGCAGTCGCATGGCCAATCGCTCCATCCAACAGCAGTATCCATAGTTACTTCAAAAAATCGCGCTGGAGCGCCTGCATCAAATCGTTGACGGCCAGCATCAATTCGCCGCGCAATTCAGCCGCGTCCTCCCCGCCGGCTAAATCAACCGGCTCGCGCATGACCTGGGCGTAACGTCTGGTCAAAGCGAGTTGCTCGTCGCTTTGGCCGAGCCGTCGAAGCAGCCCGCGCACTTTTTCCGCGAGCTGTTGCGCCCCGGCAATTTTTCCCAGGGCCGCCTCCGCTTTCATCTCGCCGGCTTGAACCCGTTTTAATAATCCACATTCAAACGCCCGGCAATACATGGGACGTTCCGCATAAACCCGGCACAGCTTGCCATCGAAACAGGCGCAGGGCTGCGTGAAAGCCCGATGGCGGCCTTTTTTCACCAGAGACAAACCAAGCTCCGCCAACCACCGGGCGTCATCGCCCTTGCGCAATTCCACGTCGGCAAACAAGACCCCATTGCAGCACAAGCCGCATTTCGGGCAGAGTTGGTCAACTTCACTCATCGCAACGTAGCAGCTTTAGGCAGAAAGCCGGACAATATAATTTCCAATGGAAATTCGGCGGTCGGCCGACCGCCGCTACGATGAGTCGGATGTTTTTTAGAGGTCCTGGAATATTCATCGCCACAGATGTTTCGGATATTTCCGCTGCAACTCGGATTTGATGCGCGGATAGTGTTCGCGCCAAAAACTGGCAAGGTCCTGCGTAATCTGTATCGGTTTCATGCCCGGAGTCAGAATGTGGACCAGCACCGGCACGCGCCCCAGCGCAATTTTCGGCGTCTGGGTCACGTCGTAAAGTTCCTGGATGCGCAACGAAATGTGCGGCGAGCCGGTTGCCTCGTAAGCCACCTTCGGCGTGCGGCCGTTCGGCAGCGACAACCGCTCCGGCGCGTGCTTGTCCAGCAACCCGCGTTGCGCCTCGGACAGCCACAACATCACGACCGGTTTCACCTCGCGTTCCTTGATGTCCTTGTAACTCACCGCGCCGTGGCAAAGCTGCCCGATGATATGCTTGCGATCGTCGTCGGTGATGGGCGGAAGCCGGAGTTCGGGACAATGCTGGCAAAGCAGGCGCAACCGCAACAGCCATTGCTCGACACTGTGATCCCAGTTCGGCAACGGCAATCGTCCGGCAATAATCTCATCGGCCAGCAATTGTGCCGCCATGTCGGCCGGCGGCGGTTCAACGCGTTTTGCCGACAGCGCCAGGCCGCGAAACTTCAACAATTCCGCGGCTTGAACCCGTTTTGCCGTTGAATCGAATTGGACATGCAAATCCGATTCCATGTCTTCAGGGTAAAGTTCGCGCAGCCAGTCCACTTCAATGGCGGTGGTGAGGGAAAGAATGGTGTTCACTTCCCGGCCCTCGACTTCGCGGACTTCGGCGGCGACGAAGAGCGTGCTGTGTTGCACGGCGCTTTCGCGCGCCAGCACGCCGCGACGATTGTGAACCAATTCGCAACGGAGCGTGCCCTGATCAAGCCGGCGCGCCACACGGTCGGAAAATCCGATGAGAATGCACTTTTGCAATGCCTTGTCCTTCACCTCGCGCGGTTTCACATCGAGCCCTTCGCTTTTGGCGA
Source organism: Verrucomicrobiia bacterium (assembly GCA_049692125.1). Taxonomy (GTDB): domain Bacteria; phylum Verrucomicrobiota; class Verrucomicrobiia; order Limisphaerales; family UBA11358; genus UBA11358. The sequence goes on from JBAVOO010000096.1 coordinate 51,830, forward strand.
TGCGAAGGAATTGTTCGAACAACGGCCCGACCTGCCGCGCGGTTACGGCGTGGATGCCAAGCCGGCGGCAGGCGTCGAGGCGAAACTCGTTTTTGGCCGCGTAAGTCCACGCGCGCATGAGAATCCAGAAATCCGATGACGCCTTCTCCCCCAGCAAATCCTCGCGGAGCGAGTTGGTGTCGCGGTCCACGTTGCGGAGCAGCAAGTCGCGACCTTGCGTCAACGCGGCGACAAGGCAGGCCTGGTGGACGCAACCATACTCGTGGGCGGCGAGCAACATGCGCGAGTAACGCGGATGCAGTGGAAAGGCGAGCATCTTGCGGCCGATGCCGGTGATTTGTAGCGCAGACATTCTTGTCTGCGGGTTCGGCGGACATTCCTGTCCGCCGTTGGAACTGGCGACTGGAAAGTCGCCAGAACCCGCAGGCTGGAAAGCCTGCGCTACAGATTTCAACGCGCCCAAATCCAGCAGCAATTCCTCCGCGTGGACCAGGCTTTGTTCATCCGGCGGTTCGAGCCACCGGAATTTCCGCAAATCTTCGACCCCGGCAGCTTTGAGCGTGAGCACCACTTCGGCCAGGTCGAGCCGTTTGATTTCCGGCAGTTCCTGCACCAGCCGATGTCCATGTTCCTCCCGCGACCAAAGCCTCATGCAAACGCCCGGCGCGGTGCGGCCCGCCCGGCCCGTGCGCTGGGCGGCGGACGATTGGCTGATTTTTTCGATCAGCAGCGTGTTGATGCCGCGATACGGATCGTAACGCGGAATGCGCGCCAGGCCGCTGTCAATCACCAGCCGTATGCCGTCAATGGTCAGCGAGGTCTCGGCAACGTTGGTGGAAACGACCACTTTGCGCTGGCCGTAACGCGCCACTGCGGCGTCCTGGTCCTTGGGTGAAAGTTCGCCGTGCAATGGAAGCAGAATAAAACCTTTTGCTTCCGAAGTGTGACGGATGGCCTCGATGGTCTGTGAAATCTCATAACCGCCCGGCATGAACACCAGCACGTCGCCTTCCCCGCCGGAACCGACGTAGTGACTAAAGGCTTCGGCAGCCTGCTCCCAAACCGGGCGTTTGTCCACGTAGCCCGGCTCTGCGGCGTATTCGATTTCGACCGGGAACACCCGGCCTTCCGAGGACAAGATGGAATAGGAAAATTTATTTGTAGGAGACGACGTGAGGAGTCTCTGATTTACATCTTTTGAAGTGTGAGCCTCGTCACCTCGGCTCCTACATTCAGACAAATAATCCCCCAACAACTCCGCGTCGAGCGTCGCGGACATGACGATGAGATTCAGGTCAGGCCGATGCTGCTCCTGCAAGTCGAGTGCGCGAGCCAGCGTGATGTCACCGTAAAGATGGCGTTCGTGAAACTCGTCGAAGATGAGGACCGAAACACCACGCAAATTCGGATCGTCAATCATCTGCCGCAACAAGACGCCTTCCGTCACAAAACGAATTTTCGTCTGCGGCGATGTGACATTTTCGAAGCGGATTTGGTAGCCGACTTCGTTGCCGAGCTGGACGCCGAGTTCCTGCGCCACGCGCGACGCGAGCAGGCGCGTGGCCAGCCGGCGCGGCTGGAGAATTACGACCTGCCCGTCGCCGGGCAGTCCGTGCCGGAGCAGCATCTGCGGGACCTGCGTGGATTTGCCGGAACCGGTCGGCGCGGACAAAATCAGCCGCCGGCCGGTTTTCAGCCGGGCGACGATGTCGCGCTCGATTTCATAAATGGGCAAACGGTCAGCCATGAGCCTTAATCGTAGCTGGCAGAGGAAGTCAATAGCGAAAAGATTTTTATGTCCCTGCCGCGCGACATGCTGCGTTATGGTTTTCGAGATTGCCTTAGCACAGGGAATTGGCAATAAAAGGGTAAAAGTCCTGGTGCGGATGGAAACCATGAATAATGTATGAACAAACTCAAATGTCATAATTTCAGGACCCTTTCATGAGCGGAAGAACCAAGAATCAAGCCCTGCTATGCATTCGAACCAGCCCGCCACGTCCACGGGTAAAATACCGGAAGTAAAAGACTCCCCCCCGCTGAAACCTGAAAGCCCTGCGGCTGATTTGAATGACTACCGGCTGGTCCCCGGGGTCTGCATTTTTCTGGCGGCGATCACGTTTGCCGTCTTCGGGCAGACACTGGGGCACGAGTTCGTCAACTACGACGACAACATGTATGTGTATGAAAATCCAGTGGTCTCCAGCGGGCTGAGCTGGAAAGGAGTCAAGTGGGTGTTTACTCATAGCTTGAGTGCCAACTGGCATCCGCTGACGATGATGTCCCACATGCTGGACTGCCAGTGGTACGGATTGAACCCCGGCGGGCATCACCTGACGAACGTCCTGCTGCACACTGCCTCGGTGATCCTGCTGTTTCTGGTGCTGCGGCGGATGACGGGGTTCCCGTGGCGTAGCGCATTTGTGGCGGCGGTATTTGCGATTCATCCGCTGCGGGTGGAATCGGTGGCGTGGGTGGCGGAACGCAAGGACGTGCTCAGCGGGCTGTTTTTTATGCTGACGCTCTGGGCGTATACCCGTTATGTGGCAAGTGACCGGTGGCAAGTGACACGAACGGACTCCGCTTCGTCACGCGTCACGCAGCGTGTGTCATTTCTCTACTGTCTGGTGCTGTTGTTTTTTGCGTTGGGCCTGATGTGCAAGTCGATGCTGGTGACGCTGCCTCTGGTGCTGCTGCTGCTGGACTACTGGCCGCTGGGAAGGTTGTCAGGTGTCAAGTGTCAGGTGCCAGGTGAAAAGCAGGGAAAACCCTCAACCCTCAACTTTCAACTCTCAACCTTGCTTCTTGAAAAGCTGCCCTTGCTCGGACTGGCCGTCGCATCATGTGTGGTCACGATTTTTGCCCAGCAAGAAGCGCTCCAGTCGTTCGACAAGTTTTCCCTGCCTTTGCGCATGGGCAATGCCTTGATCTCCTGCGCGGCCTATCTGGACCAGATGTTCTGGCCGTCAGGTCTGGCAGTTTTGTACCCACTTACGTCCGGGAGCGTTGGGGTTTCAGGAGTGGTACTGTCACTGGTTCTGTTGGCGGGCATTTCCACGGGCGTATTTATCCTGCGTCGTCGGCACCCCTATTTTTTAACCGGGTGGCTGTGGTATCTCATCATGCTGATGCCGGTGATCGGGATAATTCAGGTGGGGGGCCAGGCACGGGCGGATCGCTACACCTATCTGCCGCAGATCGGGTTATATCTGTTGCTGACCTGGGCGTTGGCGGAATTGTGCGCCGGCTGGCGTCACCGCCGCGTGGTGTTGGGCGGCGGCTCCGCGATCATTCTGGCGGTTTTGATGATCTGCACATACGAACAGACTTCTTACTGGCGGAATAGTGAATCGCTGTGGACACACACGCTCGCCTGCACCTCGGACAATGATGTCGCCCATGACAACTTCGGCAACTTTTTGATCGGAGAGGGCCGGGCGGACGAAGCGATTACTCACTACCAGAAGTCGTTGCAAATCAACCCCAAGAATGTCGAAGCCTACTACAACCTCGGCAACGTTCTGATCAAAGAGGGCAGTGTGGACGAAGCGATCACTTACTACCAAAAGGCGCTGCAAATCAACCCCGACTATGCGCAAGCCCACAACAACCTCGGCAACGCTCTGCTCCAAAAGGGCAATGTGGACGAAGCGATTGTGCATTTTCAAAAGGCGCTGCAAATCAGTCCCCACTTTGCGGAAGCTCACTACAATTTCGGAAATGTCCTGCTCCACAAGGGCCGGGTGGACGAAGCGATCACCCATTTCCAAACGGCGCTGCAAATCAGACCCGATAATGCCGAAGCCCACTACAATTTCGGCAACGTTCTGATCAAAGCGGGCCGGGTGGACGAAGCGATCGTCCAATACCAACAGGCGTTGCAAATCAAACCCGACTCTCTGGCTTTCCTGAACAATCTGGCGTGGCTGCTGGCAACCTATCCGGACGTACACATCCGGAATGGCGCTCAAGCCGTCAAATATGCCGGGCGTGCCTGCGAACTGACGCATGATGGCGTGACCCTCCTCGTCGGCACCCTGGCGGCTGCCTACGCCGAGGCGGGACGGTATGACGATGCGATTGCAACAGCACAGGAAGCCTGCGCGTTGGCCTCGGCGTCGGGCGAACAGGATTTGCTTGACAAAAACCAGAAACTCCTGGCTTTGTATCGCGCCCACCAACCGTATCACGAAACTGCCGAAAAATTTGTTCCCGCCGCGCCCTAATGACAATTTGGATTTGACGACAGGTAGGGTTTTAGAAGTCCTAGAGGCAGGCGGGACGCCTGCCCTACTTTATGCCAGCACCCAGCCAGGCTTGATTTCCTCGTCAAGCGATATTGGTGCAACGTTGGCCAGAAGTTTTCGTTCGGCCAGAATACCAATCATCGCCGCGTTGTCGGTGCAAAGCGTTTTTTCCGCAAGACGCAACTCGAAACCTTCGCGCTCACACGCGCGCGCCAGTTCGCGACGCAACGTGCGATTGCAGGTGACGCCTCCGGACGCAGTTACACAACGGACGTGGTTTCGTTTCGCGGCGCGGATGGTTTTCTTCACGAGCACTTCGACGATGGCCGCCTGGATGCTCGCGCATAAATCACGCACCCGTTGCGCGTCATCCAAAATCCCCGGATGATCGCGGAGAAAATAGCGTGCGGAGGTTTTCAGGCCACTGAAGCTGAAGTCATCGCTCGGGTCGTGAAGCAACGGGCGCGGGAAGTCGAACGCCTTGGGATTCCCCTGCTCTGCCAGCCGGTCAATTTCCGGTCCGGCGGGATATGGCAGCCCCATGAGCTTGCCGGTTTTGTCGAAGCATTCGCCTGCCGCGTCATCCACCGTCGAGCCGAGCACGCGATGTTTGAGTTCGGATTCCACCTGTACCAGCATTGTATGCCCGCCGCTGACAATGAGCGAAACATTCGGTTGAAAGGCGGTAAAGTCGGCAAAGAAAATTCCCTCCGCTGGTTCCTCGGGCCGTAGCCGCCGACGTGAGTCGGCGCGGACTTTCTCAGAACTTGAATGGCGCGGACTGACGTCCGCGGCTACAGGCGGTGGCGCTGATTTTTTAGAAATCCACGGTGAATATAAATGCGCTTCGTGATGGTTGATGCCAACGAACGGTTTCCGCAAGGCGAACGCGATGGCTTGAGCGGCCTTGAATCCGACGAGCAGGGCCATCGGTAATCCCGGTCCTTGCGTGGCAGCAATGGCATCCAACTCCAAATCGGTAGGGACGTGCTGCTGCGCGTCCTGGCTGACCGGCAGGTCAGCCGTACCAATTTTTGCCTCGCGCAACGCGGTTTGCACGATGGGAATCAAATTCCGCAGATGTTCCCGGGCGGCGAGTTCCGGCACAACGCCGCCGTATTCGGCGTGCAACTTGATTTGCGAGGAGACGGCGCTGGACAAAACCCGGCCGTTGCGCACGACCGCGGCGCTGGTTTCGTCGCAGGAAGTTTCAAGGGCCAAAAGAGTCATGCGTGCTGGAGTTCAAGCTTTAACCGGTCATACCAATATCCAGAGACAATCGGTGCAATGGGTAGGGCGGCGCTGCTGCGCCGCCGGAGATGATGGCCGCGCAGCAGCGCGGCCCTACCTTATTTCGCGGCCACTTTTGCCGCCCCATCCGCGCGTTCGCTGTAAAGCATGATGCCCTTGAGCAAATCCCGGGCGCGTTCGAGTTGGATGTCATGAACGTTTTCGATGCTGACGCGATTGGTTTCGCTGAGGGATTCCATCCCGCCCGGCGCGCGTTTCAGCACCAAAGCGGCCTCCTGTTCCTCGGTCATGGGCACTTCGATGTCCGGCGTGATGCCATGCTGGTGAATGACCTTGTGACTGGGCGTGTAATATTTGGCGGTCGTGAGTTTCAGGGCCGAGCCGTCATCGAGCGGAAAAATGCTTTGCACCGAGCCTTTGCCGAAGGTTTTCTCGCCGAGAATGACCGCGCGGTGCAAATCCTGCAAACAACCGGTGACGATTTCCGCCGCGCTCGCGCTGCCGAGATTGACCAGCACGATCATCGGCTTTGGGGAACCGTCCTTGTTGGCAAATTCATCGCCGCTGCCGCCGGCGCGGCGGACGGAATTCTGGCTGGGATCGCGTCCTTCGGTGGTGACGACCAGCTGGCCGCGAGGCAGGAATTTTCCGCACACCTCCACCGCCTCATCCAGCAAGCCGCCGGGATTCCAGCGCAAATCAATAATCAACGCCTTCATCCCCTCCGCTTTCAGTTGGTTCAAGGCGGCTTCGAGTTCTTCGCCGGCCTTGTCGCCGAATTCCGTGATGCGGACATAGCCGATTTTGTCGTCACCGAGCGGGAACTCCTTTTTGCCATTGATGTCCTTGACCATGTCCATCTTGATGATGGCGCGCGTGAGCGTGAAATCCTTCACCAGGCCCGACGACGGACGCTGAATGGTCACCGTCACCTTCGTGTCCGGCTCGCCGCGCAGCAGTTTGACCGCTTCCGGCAACGACATTTTCTCAGCGCTCTTGCCGTCAATTTTAATGATGCGGTCGCCGGACAAAATTCCCGCGCGAAATCCGGGCGTATCCTCCATCGGCGCGATGACGGTCACATAATTGTTCCTCATCGAAACGACGAGGCCGAGTCCGCCGAATCGTCCTTCCGTGTCGTCCTGCAATTGCTGGTAATCATTCACGTCCATGAATTCGCTGTGAGGATCCAGCGAGCCGAGCATGCCCTTGAGCGACGAGTAAACCAGGTCGTGATACGTCAGATTCTGCCCGTCCACATATTCCTTGCGCACCTTTTCCAGCACGTTGGCGAACAACTCCAGATTCGGATACGCCGCGTCCTGCTTGTCTGCCGCGTGCGCCGACCCCAGATAAATCCGCGCGCCAATCGCCAGATTCAACACCAGCGCCACAATCACCAAACCATAAATCAAACGACGTTTCATAAACGGGGAAAAACTACCACAAAGGCGCCCGGACACCAAGTTTTTGGAAACGGTTTGTGTCCTGCGGGCGCACCTTGATACTGCAAAAAGTCCGGTCGCATCGTTTCGGCAGGAACGCCGGATTTATCCGGCAGGACGTTAAATTGCGCGGGTCCGCTGCCGCATGAATGCGGCGTTCCGCCGCAGTGCCCGGTTGCGCTCTGTCCTGGTGGTTCAAAATCAAATTTTACCTTTCAACAACGTCTCAATGAACGGCAAATCGCCCGGCACCGTGACTTTCGGATTCGGCGCCACGCTGGACACCAGCCGGACCGGCTGGCCAATCAATTCACACGCCCCCGTGTCGTCGGTGAAAATAAATTTGCGGCGGCGCGCTTCCGCCAGCGCCCGGCGAATCACCTCAACCCGAAACGTCTGGGGCGTTTGCACCCTCCAAAGCCGCGACCGGTCGAGCGTGCGCTGAATGAATCTGCCGTCGTCGGATTCCTTGATGGTGTCCGTTACCGGTTGTGCCGCCACCGCGGCGCCGCTTTCATCCGCCGCCTTGACCGTTGCGGCTATCAACTCCCCGCTCGTGCAAGGGCGCGCTGCATCCTGAATCGCCACAATTTCCGCCGTCACCGACAGCGCCTCCAGCCCGTTCCAGACCGAATCCTGCCGTTCCGTCCCGCCAATGACGACCCGAAATGGTTTTTGAAAATGAAATTTTGCCGCGAGATCCGAGAAATATTTTTCCATCCCGTCGCGGACGACGAGGATAATTTCGCCGATGCATTTCACGCCATCAAACCGCTGCCAGGTGTGCGCAACGACCGGGCGTCCGGCCACTTCGAGAAACAATTTGTCCACCCCCGCGCCCATGCGGATGCCTTTGCCGGCGGCGACAAGAATGGCGGCGTTCATGCAGTAAAAGGTGTTGCTTGCCGGTTGCAGACGCAAGCGCGGACGCAACGAAATTTTCCCCGTCAATTCAGCCCAGCCGCCAGACGATGCGCGCCTTGTTTAAATCGTACTGCGACATTTCCATTTTCACACGGTCGCCCGCGGTGAGCCGGACAAATCGTTTGCGCATCTTGCCGGAAATGGTCGCGAGGACCTGGTGTTTATTGTCCAGTTCGACGCGAAACATCGTCCCGGCCAGCACCGTCAAAATGCGTCCCTCGATTTGTATGTGTTCTTCCATGAATGAAAACGAATCTTATCCAACCCGGCACCATTAAAGCCAATAAAAAATCCGCGCAATAAAATGACGGGTGCAACTTGGCACTGCGACGGAGCGCCGAACTCCGATTCGGCAAGGTTCGCAGGGAATCGCCCGTTCACGCCGATTCGGAGATCGGCGCTCCGCTTTCCGTGATGCCGCATAGTTGCCGTGTCAGGTTGCGCAATAAAATGACGCGGGGCGACGCCCGTTAAGAACGTCGCCCCGGCCAAAGCTGCTTGCCCCGATGATTAATAACGATCCCGGCGTCCGCCACCGCCACCGCCACCGCCACCGAAGTCACGGCGCGGGCCGCGGTCACCGCGGGGACGCTCTTCTTTCGGACGGGCGATATTAACCGTCAATTGACGCTCGCCCAGCGTCGCGCCGTTCATGGCGGCAATCGCTTTTTGCGCTTCCTCGGGCGTGGACATGGTGACGAAGGCAAAGCCGCGCGAGCGGCCGCTCATCCGGTCCATCATGAGGTTGGCTTCGACGACCGTGCCATGGGCGGCAAACGCCTCCTGCAGGTCATTTTCAGTGGTGTTGAAGGAAAGATTTCCGACAAACAGTTTCGTGCTCATTTAATGATTTGCTGTTCAAGACCAACCGTTTTTCCAGACTGTTCCCGACCATCGGGTCTCAAATCATCACTGAACCACGTTCACTTGAAGATTTTCCATGCCTCGAAAGGACAAGTTGTCCAACAGACGGAGGCAGCATAGCCGTTTCAAAAACCATTGCAAGTCAATTTTTAGAACCCGTTCTGCTTGAATTCCTAGCAGCCCTGCGCCTCCGCTGAAATTCCAATGCATCCACGCCCGCAAAAAATTGTGTTGACTGGCTGTTTATATCATGTATAAACAGTGAATACAAATGTCGCATGACCGCAAATCCCTGTTGATCGGGCCGATTTCACCGGCGGCGGAAGGCACGCTTTATCAGCAGATCGTTGACCGGTTGAAACGTGAAATCAGTGAAGGCCGGCTCAAACCCGGCGCGACGCTGCCATCGTTTCGCGCGCTCGCGGAAGATTTGCTGGTCAGCGTCATCACGGTCAAGCGCGCTTACGAGGAATTGGAACGCGAAGGCATCATCTACCGGCGGCAGGGACTGGGCACGTTCGTTGCCGACCACGGTTACGACCGCAGCCGCGAAGCCAAGTTGAACACCGCGCAGGAATTGTTCCGCGAAGCCACGCGCGAAGCCGCGGAAGCCGGATTGAAGCCGGCGGAAATTCTCGAACTCGCCCACCAAGTCATCAAGGAAAAAGGAAAATCATGAACACAAACGCCATCGAAATCCGCGGATTGATAAAAAATTATCCCGCCTTCAAACTCGGCCCGCTCGATTTAACCGTGCCGGGCGGCGCAATTTACGGCCTCATCGGCCCGAATGGCGCGGGCAAAACCACCACCATTGATTTGATTTTTGGCATGGGACAAAACGACGGCGGAGAAATCCGCGTGCTCGGCCTCGACCACCGCGCCAACGAAGTGGAATTGAAACGTCGCGCCGCCTACGTCAGCCCCGATTTGAATTTTCAAGTTTGGGGCAAAGTGGGCCGCGCCATCCGTTTCGTGCGCGGCTTTTATCCCGATTGGGACGACACCTACTGCGCCGGGCTGATGCAGGCGTTCCATTTGAGCGACAGCGATAAAATTGCCACGCTCTCCTTCGGCGCGAAAACCAAGTTGAGCCTCCTGCTCGCGCTCGCCCGCCGGCCGCAGGTGTTGATTCTCGACGAACCGACCACCGGTCTCGACGCCGTTTCCAAGCAGCAAGTTTTTGCGGAATTGCTCAAAGCCGTTGAGGACGGTGAACGCACCGTGTTGATTTCATCGCATGGGTTGACCGACATCGAACGTTTTGCGGATCACGTCGGCATGATCAAGAACGGCAAACTCCTGCTCGAAGGCAGCATGGATGAAGTTGTGGATCGCTTTCGCCTGGCGGAATTTTTCACCGACAACGGGACAGAATTCCAAAACCGCGACGGTCTCATCATATTGAAGCACAACGAAAACCGCTGGCACGCGCTGGTTGACCAAAAGAGCGGCGCGCCCGACTGGTTGCGAACCCGGGGCGCGAAAGAAATCTCGCTCACGCGCCTGACGCTGGAAGATTTGTTCGTCGCGCTGGTCAAGGAAGAGGAGGCCGCATGAAACGGCTGATTCTCGATCACTATCGCCGCTGGTGGCGGGTGCTGGCTTTGAGTGCAGCGCTTGAGTTTGGGCTTGGGTTTACCATCGCCGCCGACCCGAAAATGCCTTTCGAGTTTTGGGCTTTTCTTCTGGCTCTGTGGACGGGTGCCACATTGCTTTCCTTTGATTTGAAAAACGGCGCCCTTCGGGCCCTGGCGCCTTTACCGCTGACGAGCAGACAAATCAGCCGCGGTTGGTGGCTGGCAACCGTTCCCATCCCGGCCATTGTGTTGGCCTTGCTGCTGTTCTCAGGCGCGGCAGTATTTTGTCATATTGACCCGAGCCGGGCTTTGCCCGCGGAGCGATTGGCGATGGCGGGCCTTTTCACCCTGGTGTGGCTGGGAATGGACTTCACTCTCGTCTTCAACGCCACTCGCGGCTTTTATGGGAGCCCGTGGAGGTTCATCAGCAACTCTTTCATCAGCATCCTGACTGTGACAGCCTTCTTCGGCAGCATGGCGTTCGCCACGAATGCGTCCAAAAGCCCGGTAAAATCTGCCGTTCTTTTGGGATTGGGTGCGGTGTTGACCGCCATCGGTTGGCTTCGCGCCGAACAGTTTGAGCTGGGCCGGGCCGGGATTTACCTGGGCCGGGCTGGGCAAATTGACATGGGTCGTCCTGACCGCTCTGGCGTCCACCTCACCCCGCTGCAAACCAAAGTCCGGACTGCCCATCACCTTGTGCCCTGCGGTTATGGCGGAATGCCTTTTCTGCTCAGCAGCACGTTTGTCAGCGCATTTTTAAACCTCGTGGCCATGGTCGCGCTGATGGCGCTGGTTTGGCTATATCAAGACCAGGCCATATCGCGATCCCGGAACATGGTCATGGGATTAGTTCCCATGGGGAGTGTTATGTGCGGTTGGTTTTTTATCTTTTCCCGGTTTATGCCCCTCCTGCGGCAACTGCGTTTTCTCCGGACGCTCCCGGTTTCCGCAACCCGCCTCGCTTGCGTGATGCTTGCCACCGTGCTGCTGCCGCTCATTGCGACGGGCGCGTTGGCGGCCGTCGTCGCCGGTTCGTTTTTGGGCACTTCCGAAGCCCTCACGGTCTTGAACAGTTTTACGCTCGTCCTCGCTCCGGCCGCGCTGTGCATGTCCTTCGCCGTCTGGCGGAGCGACGAAAAGGGGGTTTACGCTTTGCTGCTCCTCACCATGATCAGTTTTATCTTGGGATTCATGCGTTTGCAAACGCATTATCCGGAACATCCCTTCAATCTGATCGGGCCGGTTGTGGGAATCTGTCTCCTCTTGGCTTTTCTCCTCACATGCTGGGTGATCCGGCGCAGCAGCCGCGCCTACCGCGTCCAGATAAACGCCTGCGGCAATCTTCCCTGGGGAGCAGGCCGGTGATCTCAAGACCCCATCATTGAATATTCATTGGACATGAAAATTTACTTCTCGAATTCACAGATACCGGAACGTGCGGGATTGACGAGCAATCAGTGGAAGGCTGTTTACCGATGCGGATATGAAGCTTTTCTTGCTGACAACCCGTCAAGGGTCTGGCTTGGCGCCCCTTGGATTCTTGGAGGCATTCTCGGTGGGGCGCTGACCGGATGGATGGTGGTTGCCGGCAACGGGCACTCTTATTCGAAATCCCTCGTCATTGCAGCCAGCGGCTTGGTTGGAGCGTTGGTCGGTGTCTTCATCGGTACGCAAATTCTCACAGCGCAGTTGCGTCCGTATTTGCGGCGTGTTCTTGAGGAGCGCAAGGATGAGATTGCTCAAATCAACTAACCTGGTTATTGCGGGTAACAGCAATGCACCGCAGCCACACCGGTCGCGTCCAGGCAACTCCCTGCGGCAACTTCGCGTTGGGATACGGGCAAGTGAGTTCTTGCGTGCAGGACAGGCGGGGACGCCCGTCCTATGCCGCCCGCCAATCCAGCACTTTCAATTGCACCGTGCGGCGGCCGTTGTATTCATTCACCTGCGGCGCAAACGCCAGATCAAATTGTCCCCCTTGACTGAAATGGAGTACCCTTTACAGTGCTCCGGTCTGCGCAAAACCCTTTTAATCAGCACGCGCTTTGAATTCTATGAATAGTCGTTGGTGCGCCCTCGGTGCGGCGTCTTTGGCAGCTTTTGCCAGCCTCGTGATAGCGTGGCAGTTTCTACACTATGACAGAAAACTATTCGGATCTGGATCCTATGGACCATTGTCATCCGTCGCCCAGTCCTGCATCCGAGGGGAACAAATGGCGAAGATTTCTGATATCGTAAAAAGAGATCAGATAATCATACGGGCCGCCGGGTTGTGTCGATACGTCGATTTGGCACTGCCAAAAGATGCACGGGTCTTCATGCCAGACATGACCGGTCCCACCAACTCCGACAAGATTATTAATTATTATTTTGTAATTTACTATCTCTTCCCTCGTGAGGTCGGCGTGAGCGTGGACCAGCCAACCCGTTTAACCAAGGACGGCTTTCTGGGCAGGACGGCTGAATCTGATCAGGAAATCCTCACCAACGGATACGACGCGATAGTAGACTTTCCGCCTGATGAAACGTTGACTCTCAGACTTCTCAGACCGCTGCGCGAATTTCCCATCAAGGAACCGGTCAACCCGGCCTGGTTTTCCTCGAACTCCGACACTGTCATAGCCTTTCTGCTTCCCTTGTTGACGGCGTTGGCGGGGATGTGGCTGTTCCGTTTTTTGTTCCCCGCCCTGAGTATGCAGATGCCGTTGCCGG
>JBAVOO010000097.1:0-116279 GCA_049692125.1 Verrucomicrobiia bacterium
CTCCGCGCTCCCGCGCGGCGATGATTCGATGTCGCAAATCCTGACTCAAAGGACGCATAATTCCCTTTTCATAAAAAGAGAATAGCAGGCTTTACCAAATACGTCTATCTAAATAGAAAATGCTCTAATGAACGGTTGGAAGCCGTGACGGGGCTGGGCGAGTCTAACCCACCACAATATTCACCAGTTTTTTCGGCACGACGATGACCTTCCGGATCGTCTTGCCAGCGATGAATTGCCGGGCCTTCTCCGAGGCTTTGGCCGCGGCTTCCACCGTGGCGTTGTCGGCGTTGGCTGGAACACGGATGACATCGCGCAGCTTGCCGTTGACCTGCACCGGAATCTCCAGCGTGTCCTCGACGAGCAGAGCGGGATCAAACTTTGGCCAGGGAGCGTAGGTGAGTGACGAGTGACGAGTGACGAGTGACGAGTTAAGTTTGGCCCAAAGCTCTTCCGCAACATGCGGTGCAAAGGGAGCGAGCAAAACCAGGAAATCACGCAAAACGGAAACCGGTTTCGTTTCCCACGTTATCGCGTCGTTCACAAAAACCATCATCGCCGAGATGGCGGTGTTGAAGCGCATCCCGTCAAGGTCTTCGGTGACCTTTTTGATGCAGGCGTGCAGCGTCTTGAGTTGTGTCGGTGTCGGCTGAACGTCTTTGATTGCCCCATCCAGCTTGATGATTTGCAGCAATCCTTCGTGACTTTGTGTCTTGGTGGTTGTCTCCGCCTGTTCGAACTCCGTTTCGCTCTGTTCATCCACGAACAGCCGCCAGACGCGGCCGAGGAAACGATACACACCCTCGACACCTTTCGTGCTCCAGGGCTTCACCATTTCGAGCGGACCCATGAACATTTCGTAAAGGCGGAAGGCGTCGGCGCCGAACTCTTTGAGAATGTCGTCGGGGTTCACCACGTTGCCGCGCGACTTCGACATTTTTTGTCCGTCTTCGCCGAGGATGAGTCCTTGGTTGACGAGCTTGAAGAACGGTTCGGGCGTCGAGACGCAGCCGAGATCGAACAAAACCTTGTGCCAGAAACGGGCGTAAAGGAGGTGCAGGACGGCGTGTTCAGTGCCGCCGACGTATAAATCCACGCCGGGCATTGCCGATTTCGGATTTCGGATTTCGGATTTCGGATTTGAACCGCCCATCCAATACGATTCCGCTTCCTTGCCAACAAACGCGGCATTGTTCTGCGTGTCAAGGTAACGCAAGTAATACCAGCAACTGCCGGCCCATTGCGGCATGGTGTTGGTTTCGCGCATGGAACCGTCGGGCAGGTTCACCCAATCCTTGGCGCGGGCGAGCGGCGGCTGACCGTCGGGCATGGGTTTGTAATCGTCGAGCTTCGGCGGCAGCACGGGCAACGCGCTTTCCGGCAGGGCTTCGTGATATGGTGGCTGACCGCCAGGTCCGCTCGCGTCGCGCTTCCAGACAATCGGGAACGGCTCGCCCCAGTACCGCTGCCGGCTGAACAGCCAGTCGCGCAATTTGTAGTTGACCGTCTTTTTGCCGAGGCCTTTTGCTTCGAGCCAATCAGTTATTTTCTTTTTGGCTTCGGGAGTGGGCAAGCCGGTGATGGAAATTCCCGGCCCGGTGGAGTTTACCGAAGTGCCATCGTCCACGAACCCATGCCAATCGGTTTTGAGGTCGGGTGGCTGGACGACTTGGATAATCGGAAGATTAAACTTGGTGGCGAACTCGAAATCGCGTGTGTCATGAGCCGGCACAGCCATGATGGCGCCAGTGCCATAGCTGGCGAGAACGTAATCCGCAATCCAAATGGGAATTTTCCCGTTGTTGACGGGATTGATGGCGTAAGCGCCGGTGAACACCCCGGTTTTCTCCTTCGCCAGTTCAGTGCGTTCCAGATCGGACTTTTTGGAAACCTCGGTTTTGTATTTGGCAATCGCTTCGTGCTGTTCCGGCGTGGTGATTTGGTCAACGAGCTTGTGTTCCGGCGACAGCACCATGTAAGTCGCGCCAAACAACGTGTCCGGGCGCGTGGTGAACACGCGGATTTTGGAATCGGCAATCGGCAATCGGCAATCGGCAATCGCAAAGTCCACTTCGGCTCCTTCGCTGCGCCCAATCCAGTTTCGCTGCATTTCCTTGAGCGAATCACTCCAGTCAATCGTATCGAGATCCTGCAACAGCTTTTCAGCGTATTCGGTGATGCGCAGCATCCATTGACGCATCGGCCTGCGTTCGACAGGAAAGCCACCGACTTCGCTCTCGCCGTCCACGACTTCTTCGTTGGCCAGCACCGTGCCGAGCTGTTCGCACCACCAGACCGGTTGCTCGCTGACGTAGGCGAGACGTTTGGAATCGCGCCAGGCGCGGCGGTGGGATTCCAACGTGCTGCCGGCATCTTGCCGGCAGTTCTGACTGGACGCTTTCACTGTCGCATTTTGTAAAGTTTGAACTGACGGCAGGATGCCGGCAGCACGTTCCAGTTCCGCCGGATACTTCAGTGTCTCAATCGGCTCGGCTTTGTTCGTTTCCGGATTGAACCACGAGTTGTAGAGCTTGAGGAAAATCCACTGGGTCCACCTGAAATAATCAGGGTCGGTGGTGGCGAGCTCGCGCGACCAGTCGTAGCTGAAACCGAGCGACTGAATCTGCCGCTTGAACGTGGCGATGTTTGCCTCGGTGGTCTGGCGCGGATGCTGGCCGGTCTTGATGGCGTATTGCTCGGCGGGCAAGCCGAAGGCGTCCCAGCCCATCGGATGCAACACATGCAAGCCTTGGGCGCGTTTGTATCGGGCCAGGATGTCGGTGGCGGTGTAACCCTCCGGATGGCCGACATGCAGGCCCGCGCCGGAGGGATAGGGAAACATGTCGAGAATGTAAAATTTGGGTGGCAACTGCTTGGCGGCCGCCTTGCCGGAAAGATTATGGCGTCGGGCAAACGGGTGACCGTCCGGAAGCGCTTCGCCCGGATTGAAGGCGCGAAAGGTCTGCTGCTCGTCCCAAAATTGCTGCCATTTGGGCTCAATCAGATGAAACGGATATTGTCTGCGGCTGCTCGCCATAGAAATTAGATTTTGCGGAAAGTGGCGCTACGGGGCAATGGCAGAATCTCGGGTTCTACGGAATCACCAATCGCGCCGAAGTAATATTGGTGGAAGCGCTGAATGCTTCAGCGAAGGCTCGATTCAGTCCGTTGCTGGTGACCTGCATGCACGAACCGTCAGCCATGAGGAGATTCCCCACGCCTCGGTGCAGGTCGGTCTTGGTCCAGGCAAAAACGGTATTGGTGGATACGGTCAACAAGCCAGGTCTGGTCGTCAAGTTGTCCACTGACACATTGCGATCACCAGCCAGAATCAGTTGCGGATAAGTTGCGGGTGCATCCAGATTGAAAAAGTAGCTGATGTTGGTGTTGCTGAAACCTTGGGAGAATGACTGGGCCACCTTTCGGTGTCGATCATCCAGACAATGCAGAGAGCTCGGCGACTCCAGACTATTGGACAGGGTTTGCCACAGCAGGTAAGCACTACCATTCGTCACGCGTTTCATAGTTTCGCTATTCGTCAGAACAACCTGCATTGGGTCTTGGCTGGCTTCACTCCGGAGAGTAACGCCAATTTCTTTCAAATTTTTGACGCATAGAATCCGTCCCTTTTTGCCATGCCAGGTTGCGGCTGAATAGAGCGCTGGAATCACCATCGCCGCCAAAAACGCAATCACACCTATGACGATGAACAATTCAGTGAGATTGAATCCCGAGGCCCGACGGCTGGTTCGGTGAGCATTCATAATTTCCGAGTTTGTCATCAGCATAAACGTAAACGGGTCTTGATGTTGTCATATTGACCGGCCATTTCTCAGCGCCCCATCCGCTGCCCACGTCAACCGCAAACCTTCCAGCGTCAGATTCGGTTCGACGGCTGAAATCTCCGGCAGTTTGGACGCCATCAGCTTCGCATAACCGCCGGTGGCAACTACCGGCAGATGTTTTGTTTTCAACTCGCGCTTCAATTCGGCGATCAATTCCCGGACCAGCCCGCGATAGCCATGCACCGCGCCGACCAGCATCGCTTCCTCGGTGCTTTTGCCGATGCTCGTCTTGATTTCGTGGATTTCGATGCGCGGCAGCAAGGCGGTTTTCTCGTGCAAATAATCCGTCATCGCCGCCAGCCCCGGCGCGATGATGCCACCGGCGTAATTGCCCGCGCGGTTGATGACATCGAGCGTGACCGCCGTGCCGAAATCCAGCACCACCACCGGCGCGCCAAACCGGTGCCGCGCGGCCACCGCATTGGCCAGGCGATCCGGACCGATGCTGTCCGGTTTCGGATAATCAATTCCCACGCCCCGCAAGGTTTTCGGCGTGAGTTCGAGCATGGGAACGCCGGGCACCGCCCCGGCCTGTTGATGCCTTTTCTTTCGGGCCGAGCCGGTGCTCGGCGCTCCGAGTTGGGCAATGAACTTCCGAACCTTCGGTGTGGCGCGCGGCACGACGCTGCAAAGCGCCACGCCGTCGAGCCGGGCGCGGCCAACGAATTTTCGCATCCGCTTCGCCGCCGCGCCGTTGAACCAGCCCGCCGTGGGAAGGTTGGTCTGCTTCACGACCCGCCGGCCGTTCGCCAGCCCGGCGTGCGTGTTCGTGTTGCCGATGTCGAAAAGCAGAAGCATGGGGCAATGGAGTAATGGAGTTATGGAGAGTTGGAAATCTTTTTCAGCACCGCACCACTCCATCACCCCATCAATCCGTTCACTTTTCGAGGGTCACATCGCCGCCGGTGACGCGCTCCAGATGCCCGTGTTCGGTGCGCAGCAGCAACGCGCCATCGTCATCCAGCGACTCCGCGCGGCCGCGAATCCTGCGCTCGCCGGTTTGAATCGTCACGTTGCGGCCAATTGTCTGGCAATGCGCCTCCCATTCGTCCGCCACCTCCGCGAAGCCGCCGCCGCAAATCCGCGCGTAATCGCCATCCAGTTCGCGCAAAATCGCCGTCGCCAGTTCCGGGCGCGAAATCGTTTTGCCCGATTCAATTTTGAGCGAGGTCGCCAGCCGGCGCAACTCCGGCGGAAACTCGCCCACGCCCAGATTTACGTCCACGCCGATGCCCAGGATGACGTGGCGAACCCGGTCCAGTTCCGCGCTCAACTCGGTCAAAATGCCCGCGACTTTTTTCCCACCGATTAAAATGTCGTTCGGCCATTTGATTTCGGGATGCAAACCGGTTTCGGATTGAATCGCGCGTCGCAGGGCCGTTGCGGAAGCGACCGTCAATTGCGTCGCTTCCTGCGGGCGCAACTCCGGCCGCAGCAAAACGGAAAACCAAAGTCCTTTCCGTTCGGGCGAAATCCATTTGCGGCCGAGCCGCCCCCGGCCCTTCGTCTGCGATTCGGCAAAAACAACCGCGCCCTCCTTCACGCCGTCGCGCGCGAGCCTTTCAATCACGTCGTTCGTCGAGGTTGTTTGCTCGAACACGCGGATGTCGCGGCCGATGACCTTCGTTTTGCCGAGGCGGGCGAGCAAATCGTCGGCGTGCAACACATCCGGCGCGCTGACGAGCCGGTAGCCAAAATGCGGACCGGCCTCGATTTCGTAGCCGAGCTGGCGCAACTGCTCGATGCGTCCCCAAATCGCCGCACGCGTGACCCCCAACTGCCCGGCCAGGTCTGCGCCCGAAACGCCGTCGGGATTTTCGCACAATGCGGAAAGAATTTTTGCGTCAGTCGTCATTTAACGTGTTGCCGGCATCTTGCCGGCAAATCCATTTGTCCAGTAAAAAGTCAGTTCTGCCGGCAGGATGCCGGCAGCACGTTCTACGGTTCAAAATCCAAACCGATGTCCACCGCGCGCGCCGAATGCGTCAGCGCACCGATGGAAATGAAGTCCACACCGGTTTTTGCAATCGTCTGGACACCGGCCAGGTTCACGCCGCCGCTGGCCTCGGTTTTCGCGCGGCCTTTGACTTTTTGCACCGCGAGCCGCAACTGCACGGGATTCATGTTGTCGAGCAGAATGATGTCCGCGCCCGCGGCGGCAGCCTGCTCCGCCTGCTCCAGCGTGTCGGCCTCGACCTCGACCTTCAGATCTGGAAATTTTTCGCGCGCGCGCCGGACCGCGGCGGCGATGGCGTTCGGCTGTGCGTCACGCAGCGCAGCGAGGTGGTTGTCCTTGATGAGCACCAGGTCGAACAGGCCCAGGCGATGGTTGTGGCCGCCGCCGCAGGTGACGGCGTATTTCTCAAACCGCCGCCAGCCGGGCGTCGTCTTGCGCGTGTCGAGAATTTGCGCCGGCGTGTCTTTGATGGCATCAACGAATTGCGCGGTCAAGGTTGCCACGCCGGAAAGCCGCTGGACAAAATTCAACGCCACGCGCTCGGCGGTCAAAATCGCGCGCGCCGGGCCGGAAATTTTCAGCAAAATGTCGCCGCCGTTGACGTGCTGGCCGTCTTTGGCCAATCGCTCGACTTTGGCTGCGGCGGAAAGTTCGTGAAATGCAACCTCGGCAAAATCGAGCCCGGCAACGACGAGCGGTTCACGCGCGCGCATGACGGCCCTGGCCGTTGCCGTTTCCGGCACGGTGGCGAGCGTCGTGGCGTCGCCCTCACCGATGTCCTCGGCAAGGGCGGCCTGGACGGCCTGGCGGATTTCTGCGGCGGACAATTCCACGCCGTCAGGATGAAGGCGAAGGGAAAAAGGGAAAAGGAAAAACGGACGCGCGTTTTTCTGAACGGCGCGATGACACGCGCGAAAGCGCGCGCCGGGTCCGATTTTAAGCGCAGAACACCAACGTCAGCTCAACAATTTTTCAAACCGCGCGGCGGCGGCGTCCCATTCCGCAGCCGATTGCGGCGTGATGGTTTTAAGTTCAAATGAACGGCGCACGACTTCGCGCGCGGCGGCATGCGACGGCAGATGGCCGAGCGCGATGGCCTGGATCAAAAGGTTGCCGGTGGCGGTGCATTCGGTCGGACCGGCCAGGACGGGGATTTTCAACGCATTGGCGGTGCATTGATTAAGCATCGTGGCCTGGCTGCCGCCGCCGACGATGTGCAACCGCTCGATTTTTCCGCCGATGAGCCGTTCCAACCGCCGCAGCACGACGCGATAAAACAACGCGAGGCTTTCGTAAATGCAACGCATGAACGCGGCGTGATTGGCGGGCACCGGCTGGCCGGTTTCCCGGCAAAACCCGGCGATTTTTTCCGGCATGTCGTCCGGGCTGAGAAAGCGCGGGTCGTCGGGGTTGATGAGCGAGACGAACGGCGGCGCGGTGGTGGCGAGTTGTTCCAGCGCGGCAAAATCGTATTTTTTGCCTTCCTTCGCCCATTGGCGGCGGCATTCCTGCACCACCCAAAGGCCGACGATGTTTTTGAGCAGGCGCACGGTGTTGCCGAAACCGATTTCGTTGGTGAAGCCAAGCCCGCGGCCCTGTTCGTTGATGATGGGCCGCGGCCATTCGACGCCCATGAGCGACCACGTGCCGGAACTGAGGTAGGCCCAGTTTTCCCCGCCCGCCGGAACGGCGGCGACCGCCGCGCCGGTGTCGTGCGAACAGGACGCGACGACTTCGATCTGCGGCAGGCCGGTCTCGGCGGCGAGATTTTTTTTCAACGGGCCAAGCCGGGTGCCGGACGGGCAAAGGGGTGCGAAAAGTTCCCCGCGCAAACCGAGCGCGGCAAAAAGTTTTTTTGACCACGTTTTGGTCTGCGGATTGTAAAGTTGCGTGGTGCTGGCAAGTGAAACCTCGTTTCTCGCCACGCCGGAGCAAAAGTAATTAAACGCGTCGCCGAGGAGCAACAGTTGTTTCGCCCCGGCCAGACGGGCGGGTGGCTCGGCGGCGAGCTGATAAATCGTGTTCAACGACATGAACTGAATGCCGGTTTCGGAGTAAATCGTCGGCCAGTCCACACGCGATTTGGCGTTCTCGACACCGACGACGGTGCGCGGGTCGCGGTAGCACCACACCGGCATCATGATCAGGCCGCGCTCGTCGTAAAGCACGTAATCCACACCCCACGAATCGGTGCTGATGCTGGCGATGGGCAGCTGGCGCGCGGCGGCTTTTTTCAGGCCGGCCTTCAACTCGTTGAACAAGCCGTCAATGTTCCAGTGCAACGCGCTGGAAACCCTGACCGGGCCGTTGGGAAAGCGATGCAGTTCCTCCAAGGTGATTTTTCCGTTGTCGAGCGTACCGAGCATGAGACGTCCGCTGTCCGCACCGAGGTCGCAAGCGAGATAATGTGTGGGCATGGTGAAAAAATTGCCGGCGCATTTTACGCCATGCAAACGCGGTGTCAAAGGGATTGGGAATCAGCCGCCGGGAATTGAAAAATGGATTTCCCGTCAACCGCAATGTTAAATCTCTCGACTCCGGCGGCGTTGTTTGCAAAACTGGTGTCATGGATGCGGACGAGCGCGACATTTTTCAATTCCTCAAAACCCGGGGAACCGAGTTTGTGGGCGCAATGGAGATTGCCCGGCGTGCCGGCAACAAAAAGAGATTTTACGAAGACCCCGACTGGGCCAAAGTGGTCCTGATGCGGATGCAGGAACGCGGGATTCTTGAACACGACGCCTCGGCGCGCTACCGCATCAAACTGGTTTCCAGAAAGGATAAAAACAAGGGCTGGGTTGCGCCGGACATCGCCAAAATCCTCAACGAAAGCGGCGTGGAAGTTGAAGCCGGCGGTGACATTGCCCCGGACGAGTATTACGAGGAACTCTGACCACTCATCCGCCCGGCGCAATCGCCAAACCGGATTTGCCCCGCCAAAAATTTTCCGTTCGCACCCGACATGTTCGCCGCACTGCTCACCACCCTGTTGTTTTCCATCTCCGCCATTTGCGGCCACCGCACCTCGACGCGGCTCGGCGGTGTGGAGGCGAATTTCTGGCGCATCTGCGGCGCGATGTTTTTTCTGGTGATTTGGGCGAACATTTTTGGCACCGGCACGCGGGGCGCGGCGTTCCCCATTTTTGTCCTGAGCGGACTGGCCGGCATCGGCCTCGGCGACACCGCGTATTTTCAGGCGTTGCCGCGGCTCGGCAGCCGCCGGACCGTCCTGCTCACGCAATGCCTCATCGCGCCGTTCGCCACATTGATTGAATGGCTCTGGCTTGGCACCCGGTTGAACCTCGCGGAAATTTTTTGCGTGGCCGTGATTCTCACCGGGGTGGTGGTCGCGCTCGCGCCGGGCGATCATTTGAAAATCGCCCCGCGCCGGTTGTGGATTGGCCTTCTGGCCAGCACCATTGCCGCGCTCGGCGGCGCGTTCGGCGCAGTGTTGAGCCGCAAAGCCTACTTCGTCGCGCACGCGGCCGGCGAACATCCCGACCCCGGCACGACCGGCTACCAGCGCGTCATCGGCGGCGCCGTCGCGCTCGGTTTGATTTTTATGATTGTGAAATGGCGTCACACCCGGCGGCGCGGCGACGATGCGCAAATGGTGGATTCATTTTCTCCGCGCGAAAAATTACGGCTCTGGCCGTGGGTGCTGGTCAACAGCCTCGCCGGCCAGACGGTCGGCGTGAGTTGCATGCAATGGGCGCTCGAAAACACGCCCACCGGCATTGTCACGGCCATCATCGCCATGACCCCCATCGTCATGCTGCCGCTGGCGCGCGTTTTTGAGGGTGAAAAAATCACCGCGCGGTCGCTCACCGGCGGCCTCATCGCCGTCGCGGGCGTGTTGGGCCTGACATTTTGGCATTGAATCCTCGCGAAAAACCAATTCCCATTCGTCCTCCTTCTCGTTCTCGCAATCGAATGATCGAGGACGAAGAACGAGGACGAGGACGAATTTTATGAAAACAGAGTTGCAGACCGCCGTTGAATCGCTCGGCATCGAAAATTTCCGGCGCCACATTTTTCTTTGTGCCGACCCGACGGAGCCGAAGTGTTGCGCAAAGGAGCAAGGACTGGCCGCGTGGGAATTTTTGAAACGGCGGCTCAAGGAACTGAATCTCGCCGGCCCGGAACCGCTGGTTTATCGCACCAAGGCCAACTGCCTGCGCGTCTGCGTGCGCGGGCCAATCGCGGTCGTTTATCCCGAAGGCGTCTGGTATCACTCCTGCGCGCCGGAAGTGCTGGAACGCATCATCCAGGAGCACCTGATCGGCGGGAAAATTGTCGGGGAGTTCGTCTTTGCGCATAATCCGCTGCCGTGAATCCAACGGGTCCGATTAACATAAATTCCCAATCTTTATCGCCATAATTCAGGCTGCACCACCCCCCATTTTTCGCTCGACTTTCGTTTGTTTAACGTGCAGAATGACCCCGGTTTCGGAGGAAACATGGCCAGACTGCTCATCAAGACCGGGGGTTTGGAAAACCAGACGTTAGAACTGCGTTTTGGCACCAATCGCGTCGGGCGCGATCCCGACTGTGATTTCCCCATTGATCATCCCACCGTGTCCTCAAACCACTGCGAACTGGTGTTGTCGGGCGAAGGGGTGTTGATCCGCGATTGCGACTCGACCAACGGCACGTTCGTCAACGGCGATCCGGTCAAGGAAGCGTGGCTGCTTCCCGGCCAGACGGTGAGTTTGGGCGCCGTGGAATTATTCATGGAATCCACCGAGGTCAACGTTGCGATCCCCAAGTATGAGCGCGAGCGTCCCAAACCGCCGGTGGTGCTGGAAGGCGGCGTGATGCTCTGCCCGCGCCATCCACAGGTGCCGGTCACCTACAAATGCACCCACTGCAACGAGGTGATGTGCAACCGTTGCGTGCATGTGTTACAACGCAAAGGCGGCCTGCCACTGTTCCTCTGCACGCTTTGCAGTCACAAGTGCGAACCCGTTGAGGTCGTGAAACCGGTGAAGAAAAAAACGTTCATCGGCTTTTTGCGGGATACCGTCAAAATCCGGTTCCGGAACCCCGTTAAACGCGATAAATTTTAAAAGTACAGGCTGCGGCTTCAGGACGGCGATCGGTCTTTCAAAAACCGCCGGACCATTTTCTCCAGCGCCGCAATCCAGAGCGGATGTTCGTTGAGACACGGAATTTGCGCGAACTCCTTTCCGCCGGCCTCTAAAAATGTTCTCCGCCCCCGAATGCCGATTTCCTCCAGCGTCTCCAGACAATCGGAAACAAAGGCCGGGCAGATGACCAGGAGCTTTTTGACTCCGCGCCCGGGCAACCCGGCCAGTTCAAAATCCGTGTAGGGCTTCAGCCACGGATCGCGACCGAGCCGGGACTGGAACGAAATGGAATACCGGTTCACGGGGACGCCCGCTTTCGCAACCAATGCCGCCATTGTTTTGAAACATTGCGCGCGGTAACACGTCGCGTGTGCCGGGCTGTCGGTTTCGCAACAATTCGGCACGGTCAAACAATGGCCGCCGGTCGGGTCGGACTTGCGCAGATGCCGCTCCGGAATGCCGTGAAAACTGAACAGCAAATGGTCGTGGCCCGCCGCCAGATGATTGGCTGCGCTCGCCGCCAGTGCGGCGATGTAATCCGGCGCGTCGCCGTAGGGCGGTTGAACTTCGACCCGCATTTGCGGCGCGAGTCTGGCCGCGACTTCCTTCACCCGCTCCACCGCCGTTTCGTAGCTCGACATCGCGTAGTGCGGGAACAGTGGTATCAGAAATAATTCGTCCACGCCGCGTTCGCGCAATTTCCGAATCGCCTCCGGAATGGACGGATGCTGATAACGCATCGCCAGCTCAACCGGCACGGTGACACGCTCCTGCAACTTCACCTGGACCTTGCGGCTCGTAACGATGAGCGGCGAACCTTCCGGCAGCCAGATTTTTTTGTAAGCCTCGGCGGCTTGTTTCGGCCGGTTGATGAGAATCATCCCCACGATGAACCGGCGCAGCAGCCAGGGCGTGTCAATCACCCGCCCGTCCATCAGAAATTCATTCAAATAACGCCGCACGTCGCCCACCGAGGTCGAGTCCGGCGAACCCAGATTGACGAACAAAACGCCTTTGTTCATGGCGAGAATTGAACCACGGATGGACACGGATGGACACGGATAAAATGCAGCATCGAGCCAATGGCCCGGTTTGTCGGCATGCAGCACCAACACTACAGCCTGATTTTATGCGCCAACCCAAAACCTAAATCCGTGTTTATCTGTGTCCATCCGTGGTTTCCAAAAATTTTGCGACCCGTTCCACGATATTCACGCCCGACACAATCGTGTCGCCCAGCGAAACGCCGTCGCGATAGTGGCCGGCCAGGAACAGTCCGGGCGCCTGGCCTTCGATCTCCGTCATCAGCCCGCGGTAGCGACCGTAGCCAACGTTGTATTGCGGAATCGCCTTCGGATAAAGCACGCAATGCTGGAAGGCCGGTTTGCCGGTCACGCCCAGCAGCACCCGCAGGTCTTCACACGTCAGCGCGACCAGTTTCTCCACCGGCAGCAAGGCCAGTTCCGGATACCGCTCGCCGCCGATGTAACTTGTCAGCGTCAAATGACCTGTTGGCGCGCGATTGGGAAACAGCGACGACGAGAAAATCGTGCCGAGAATTTTGAAGCCTTCGATTTTGGGAATCAACATGCCGAAGCCTTCACACGGATGGGCCACGTCTTCGCGCCGGAACCCCAGCACCACGCTCGCCACCGGCGGATAACGAATTTCGGAGAATTCTTGGAACGCCGAGCACCGTCTCGGCTCGAAGGTGTCGGGGGTCCGAGCCGAGACGGTGCTCGGCGCTCCAAGCTCCACCTGTATTTCCGCCAGCTTTGGTGCCGTGCCACAATAAATCACCGCGCTGTGCTCCGATCCACCGTTGGAAGTTGCCACGCGCCAGCCATCAGCGGTCTGCGTCAGCTTGGTAACCGTGGTGTTCAATTTTACCGTGTCACCGAGTTGCGCCGCCAACGTATCCGGCAAAACCTGCAACCCTTCGTCGAAGGAAAACTTCGGCGCCCGGTCCTTGGCCACCTCGCCGGATTTTTTGCGGTCGCGCGCGCCGAAAATCTGGCCTTTGATCAGCGAGCCGTAATTGTCCTCCAGCGCTTTGAGCTTGGGAAAAGCGTGCGTCAGGGAAAGCTGGTGCGGATCGCCCGCGTAAATTCCGGCCACGAGCGCGTCGATCGCCTGATCGAGAAATTCCTGGTTCAGACGGCGCACGACAAATTGCGCGATGCTTTCCTCGACGCCATCGCGGCGGCGCGGCATAAACGGTTCGCGCAGCACGGCCAGCTTGGCCCCGGCGGTGAAAAGTTTCGTCGTGAAAAAACCCAGCGGCGAACCGGGCATCGCAATCGGACGCTGGTAACGGACGACGTAACGCGCCTCGGCCTTCGGGTCGGGATCCAGCCGTCGCGACTGCAAACCGGCGTCGCGGACAAGCTGGCCAATCTTCGGTGACGTTTCGAGCAGTGTGTTCGGCCCGAACTCGGCGAGCCAGCCGTCCTGCCGCAACGACTGAATCACGCCGCCCACGCGCCCGCCGGCTTCATAAACCGTGACCGGAATGCCCTTGCGTTTCAGATAAAACGCCGCGGTCAACCCCGTGATGCCGGCCCCGATGATGGCAACAGGTTTCATCCTGTAATTTGAAGTTCATTATTTGCCACCGAAATCACACTCCTGCGACTGTCGTTTCTTACTTCTAACAAATAGTAGAACGAAGTTCTGTCACCATAACTCTTGCGCATGGATTTCCAATTCTGAATCAAGAATCGTGCGCCACCAGCAGTTGTTGGCTCATATTTTCCTGCGATGTAAAAATAGTTTTTATCTCCGCTACATATTCTTACAACGACAACCTGATTATCCGCGATTGGTGGTAAATGTGGAATTTGGATATTGCCAGTATTTCTATCGCACTTAACTGGATTTTTAAGTTCTGTTTCAAGAAGCAAGGAAGCGAAATTTGATGTTGGCGAACCAAGCGAGATGAGGCTGTGATCAAGCGTAACATCTGGATGGTTCATTTCTCCTGGCAGTATTTCAGTTTGAATGTCGGCGACTTGGAGAAATTTTAGCAATCCCGGCTGTTCTCCCAATCCTGGAATTACAGACTTGAACAGTGCCTCGATGTTCTTTGCTTCGCTTATCTCTTCAAAACCCACAAAACCTTTTGGCACGCTAGGAAAAGGCACATGCCCCACATAAATCCGTAAAAGTTTTCCGTTCTCGACGCCGAAAAATTTCAATAGACCACGCCTCCCAAAACTTGCATACAAAAACCACGCAATGAGTAATGTTAAGACAAGCGTAATGATGTTGGTCAGAAGGCCGTTCCAAATTTCAGAGGAGTTCCATATTTCGCACATGATTTTCCTTTCTCAAATCGTCCGCGAATGTTTCCGTTCGCCCACGGGCGCGAGGGTGTTGTCAAAGCACATCGCGATGTTGCGGATGAACAGGCGGCCGGTGTCGGTGACTTCCAGTCCGGCCGGCGTGCGGCGCACCAGACCGTCGGCTTCCAGCGGCGCAAGCGACGCGAGTTCCGGCGCAAAGTGTTCCGCGAAGTTGATACCGAGCTTTTGCGACATCGCGGCGTAATCAACCGAGAGGTCGCACATCACGCGCATGATGGTTTCGCGGCGGATTTTGTCCTCGCCGGTCAGGAAATACGCGCGCTGGAGCGGCACGCGGCTAGCGTCCACGGCCGCCTGCCATTTCGGCAGTTCCTTCTCGTTCTGCCAGTAGGCTTCAGGAATCTGCGAGATGCTCGACATGCCGAACGCGTAGATGTCCGAACCGGCGCGCGTGCTGTAACCCTGAAAATTCCGCTGGAGCTGCTTGTTGCGCTGCGCCACGGCCAGTTCGTCGTTGGGCCGCGCGAAATGGTCCATGCCGATATAGACGTATTGGTTGTTGGCGGTGAGTTTTTCGATGACGAGTTTGAGAAGTTGAAGCTTGGTTTCGGCGGCGGGGAGATGCTGTTGCTGCTCCAGGATTTTTTGGGCGGGCTTGACCCACGGCACGTGCGCGTAACTGAAAACCGCCAGCCGGTCCGGCTTCATTTCCAGCACGATATCGAGCGTCTCGTTGAACGACTCCGGCGTCTGGTGCGGCAGGCCATAAATGAGGTCGAGGTTGATCGAGCCGTAACCCAGCTCGCGCATCCAATCCATCGCCTGTTGCGTCATTGCGCGCGGTTGGATGCGGTGGACGGCTTCCTGGACTTTCGGGTTGAAATCCTGCACGCCCATCGAGGCGCGATTGAAACCGATCTCGCGCAACGCGACCATGTGCTCGCGCGTGAGCCGGCGCGGGTCCACTTCCACGCTGGCTTCAATGTCCGGCGAAAACGTGAAATGCTGGTGGATGATTTCGCCGAGCCGGCGGATTTCTTCGGGCTGTAAAAACGTCGGCGACCCGCCGCCGAAGTGGAGTTGACCGGCTTTGCGCTGCGGATTCAACCGCGGCGCCATCTCCGCCACCTCGCGGCCAAGGCATTCCACATAGTCCCTGCCCTTGTCGTGGTTGAGTGTGATGACGGTGGTGCAGCCGCAAAACCAGCAGAGCGTCTCGCAGAATGGAATGTGGAAATAAATGGAAAGGTCGCGCGCCGTCTGGTTGTTCGCCGTGATTTTTTCGGCCACCTGCGGCCACGTTATTGCGTCGGTGAATTTCGTGGCGGGCGGATAGGAGGTGTAACGCGGCCCGGCCACGTTGTATTTCTGCACCAGATCGAGATCAACTTTCAGCGTGCTCATGGATTGAGAAAATGGAGATAGAATCCAAGCCCGCCCTCACCCTGACCCTCTCCCCCGGGGGAGAGGGAACAGCCATCGGGCGCTTTGTTTTTCACGGACAACTGACCGGCAAATCCAGTGGCAGGATATTTCGTGAGACGGCGAATAACTCTCCCTCTCCTGGGGGAGAGGGCCGGGGCGAGGGCGGGCGTTAATCTGGCCTCCGTGCATCATTTGAAATTTTGCACCGTTTCGACCAATGCGGCGATGTTTTCCAATTTCGCATTGGGTGGCACGCCGTGGCCCAGGTTGAAAATATGGCCTTTGCGGCCGCGCATGGCCTCCAGCACGGCCCGCGTTTCCTGTGCGACAATTTCCGGCGTGGCGTCGCTGAGCAGCGCGGGCGCAAGGTTGCCTTGCAGCGCGATGTCCACCGGCAACAGCCGGCGCGCGTGGGCCAATGGAAATTGCCAGTCCATGCCCAGCACGCTTGCCCCGGTTGCCAGGAGATCATCCCAATTCCCGTGCGTGCCCGGGGAGAAGACGATGATGGGAATACTTTGAACGTGCTGTCGACGTCCCGTGGGCAGAACTGACTTCTCTGATGCTTGATCTGCCGGCAGGATGCCGGCAGCACGTTGGTCCAGGCCTGCGATGATGTCGCGCATCCAGCGCCCGGAGGCCTCCTGAAATTCCGTCGGCGCGAGCTGGCCGCCGTGGCTGTCGAAAATCTGGAGCGCATCCACGCCGGCGCTGATTTGCATTTGCAGATAAGCGGTGATGGCGGTGGTGAGTTTCCCGGCGAGCGCATGAAAAGTGCTCCGGTCTTCCCGAAACAGGCTCAAGGCGCGGGTGTATTTTTCGGCACTGCCGCCTTCCATCATGAACGTGGCCAGTGTCCACGGCGAACCCGAGAAGCCGATGAGCGCGGTCTGGTCGCCGAGTTCCTTTCGAAGCAGCCGCAACGCCTGGTCCACGTAACCGAGGCGTTCGACCACGTGCTCGACGGAAAGGCGCTCGATATCGGCCTTGGTACGCACGGCAAAGTCCATGACCAGGCCGCCGGTTTCACGGAAACGGTAAAGCTGGCCCATCGCCTCGGGTATGACGAGGATGTCGCTGAACAGGATTGCCGCGTCGAATCCAAATCGCCGGACCGGCTGGAGCGTGACTTCGGCGGCAAGCCCGGGCGATTGAATCAATTCCAAAAAGGAATGCTTTTCCTTCAACTCGCGATATTCCGGCAAGGCGCGACCGGCCTGCCGCATCAGCCAGACCGGCGGGCGATCCGTTGCGCGGCAGTGGCAGGCGTCAAGAAACCGGCGGCGGTTCGTCAGTTTGACCGGGGCGGCGGGCGCGTTGGCGTTGGTTGCAATGGCAGCCATGTATTTTGAGCGCATTACGGCTGCATTGCTATTAGCATACCCAACCGGTTTTGAACAGCCAGTTGCGCTTTCAATTTTTTGAGCAACTTTGTCCGAACCCTGGTTTTTAATCAATAGCGAGACCATGAAAGACAACGAACTCCATTCCAAACTCCGCGAATCAGGCTGGCGGCGGAAACTCACTGAAGCTGAACAAGCCGAATTGCGCGCCTATCTCGCCGCAAATCCCGACGCATGCGCCGATTGGGGAATGGAATCAGCCTTGAACGCCGCCCTCACCCGATTGCCGGACGCGCCCGTGCCGTCGAATTTCACCGCGCGCGTGCTTCAAGCGGTCGAACGCGAAGAGGCCCGACCGCACGGCTGGAGCTGGGGCTGGAACTGGCATACGCTGGTGCCGCGCGTCGCCTTCGCGGCGGTGGTGATTACCTTCACCGGTTTGGCCTTTCATCACCATGAAATTTACAGCCAGCGCGCCGCGTTGGCCAGGAGCGTGGCGTTCGTGACCAGGGGACAATCGGTGCCCAGCCCGGAAGCGCTGGAAAATTTTGACGCCATCCGCCGCATGAGCCAGCCACAGCACGCGGACGACGAATTGCTGGCATTAATGCAATGATTCGTTCGTGGCAGGTGCGTTGCTGGCTGGCCACGGTTTTCGCGGTCGGCCAGTTTGCCGCTTTTCAGCTCATCGCCGAAACGGCCACGAATGTTCGGGCTCCGCAAAAATTATTTTCCACGACGACGAATCTTTTGCTGCCGCCGATCCCGCACTCAAAGTCACCCGTGGATTTATTCCGTGAACTGCTGGCGATGACACCCACCGAGCGGGAAAATTCCCTGACGAATCGGCCGCCAAGAATCCGCGACCGCATTCTCGCCAAGGTGCGCGATTATGAGGCACTCGACCCGAACGAATGTGAATTGCGCCTGCGCGCCACCGAATTGCGCTGGTATTTACCCCCACTCATGCACGAATCCCCGACGAACCGCGCCGCGCGGCTGGCGGCCATCCCGGATGACTTGCGGCCCCTGGTCAAAGCCCATCTCATGCAATGGGACATCCTGCCGCCGCCATTGCAGAAGGAATTTTTTGAGAACGAGCGCGCCCTGCGTTACTTCACACACGTGGATTTGCCAATCAGCCCGCCGATGCCGCCCATGCCGCCGGGCCTTGGATGGCATCACGGCCCGCCGGGCCCCGATTTGGCGCACTGGAACACGCTTCCCGAAGACCAACGCCAGAAAATCACCGCCCAATTCAACCAGTTTTTTGAACTGACGCCGATGGAAAAAAAGAAAACGCTCAACACCCTGTCGGCTGCCGAGCGGCAGCAAATGGAAAAAACGCTGGAAACGTTTGGGAAATTGCCTCCGGGGCAACGCCTAAAATGCATCCGCGCGTTTTCGGAATTTGCCGGCATGAGCGCCCAGGAAAAACAGGATTTTTTGAAGAATGCCCAGCGCTGGTCGCAATTGTCACCGAAGGAACGCCAGACCTGGCGCGATCTCGTCACGCACGTCCCCGAATGGCCGCCGTTGCCACCCGCATTGATGCCGCCGATGCCGCCGATGCCGCCACAGTTGCCGCAGCGCCTGCATCCGGTGGCCGCCACCAATCCCAACTGACCTCCGGCGAATTTAAATTCCCATTTCCGCCGCCACCCCTTAATTTCCCGCCGTGCATCCGATTGCGTTTCAATTCGGCTCCTTCACGGTTCATTGGTATGGTGTGATGATTGCGCTGGCATTCCTGGCGGGGCTTGGGACGGCCACCCGCCGCGCCCGGCGCGAAAACATCTCCGGCGAAAAAATCGCCGACATCGTGTTATGGCTGATGATCGGCGCGATTCTCGGCGCGCGCGCCGTTTACGTGACAACTTATTGGCAGGATGAATTCGCCCACCAGCCGCTCCCGGAAATTTTCATGATCCAGCACGGCGGGCTGGTGTATTACGGCGGCCTCATCGGCGCGACGATTGCCGGCATGATTTACATTCGCTGGAAAAAACTGCCGCTGTGGAAAACCGCCGACGTGCTGGCGCCAAGCATCGCGCTGGGAAATGTTTTTGGCCGCATCGGCTGCCTGCTGAATGGCTGTTGTTACGGCCGCGCGTGCCGCCTGCCGTGGGCCATCCGGTTCCCATCCGACCATTCGACTGGTGGCGCTCCCGTGCATCCGACACAGATTTATGATGCGTTGTTGAATTTCGCCCTTTACCTCGGCCTCGCGTGGCTGTTCCGGCACAAAAAATTTAACGGCCAGGTGTTCGCAACCTATCTCATCGGCTATGCCATCTTCCGTTCCATCGTTGAATTTTTTCGGGGCGATTATCCGGCGGACCACATCCATAACGGCCTCACGTCGGGACAATTGGCAAGCATCCCCATTTTCATCGCCGGTCTCTTGCTCGCGGCCATGCTGTCGCATCGCGAACCCAAACGGGGATAGCCGATGGAGAATTGACGATGGCGCAATCCGATCTCCCAACTTCCAACTCCCATCTGCCAATTTTTATCGCCGGCCCGACCGCCGTCGGCAAATCCGAAATCGCCCTGCGCCTTGCCGGGCAGCTCGGCGGTGAAATCATTTCCGCCGATTCCATGCAGGTTTATCGCGGACTCGACATCGGCACGGCCAAGCCATCGCCCGCCGACCGCGCCCGCGTGCCGCATCACCTGATTGATATTCTGGACCTGACCGAATCCTTCGACGCCGCGCAATTCGCCCGGCTCGCGCACCGCACCGTTGCGGAAATCCAGTCGCGCGGTCGCGCGCCGATTCTTTGCGGCGGCACCGGACTTTACTTCAAAGCCTTTCTCGAAGGACTCGGCGAAGCGCCGTCCGCCGACGCGAAATTGCGCGCCGAACTCGAAGCCGCGCCGCTGGAGAAATTGCTGGCCGAACTGCGCGAACGCGACCCGGCGGCTTACGAAAAAATTGACCGCCAAAACCCGCGCCGCATCATCCGCGCCGTGGAAGTGATTCGTTTGACGGGCAAGCCGTTTTCCAAACAGCGCGCGGATTGGAACGTGCTTCCGGCGTCCTCGCCGGAAGGACTAAAATTAGAAGTTCCGGCAAGATGCCGGAACCACGTTTTTTGCCTGACACGCCATCCTGCCGATTTGCACGCCCGCATCAATGCGCGCGTGGACGCGATATTCGCGCGCGGGCTGGTGGACGAAACCCGCGAATTGCTCAAGCACGGCCTCGCGCAAAACAAAACAGCCATGCAGGCCATCGGCTACCGGCAGGTGGTGGAACATCTGCGCGGCGAACGGTCATTGCCGGAAACCATCGAGCTGGTGAAAACCCGCACCCGCCAGTTTGCCAAGCGGCAACTGACTTGGTTCCGCGCCCAGAAAAATCTAGAGTGGATTGAATTGAAGCCAGATGAATCGCTGGAAAAAGTTGCAACCGATTTGCATCGCAGACTTGACACGTCTGGAGCGTGCTGTTATATGTAACTTCATGAGCAAAGTTACATATACAGTTTCCGAGGCGCAGGCGAATTTGCCCGGCCTCTGCCGGACGGGGCGGCGGTTCGTGATTTCCCGGCGGGACAAGCCGGTTTATGTGGCCATGCCGCTGGAGGATTATGACGCGCTGCTGGAAACGATGGAATTGTTGAGCAATCCCAAGGCGATGGCGACATTGCGGGCGGCGAAGGCTGGCAGGCTGGCTTACAAGGAACTGGATTTGGCCGATGAAAATTTTGGCCTCTGACCAGGGGCAGCGCTGGCTGATAGCGCTGCCGCCGGAAACCAAAAAGCGCGTGCGTGCCGCCGTGCGTGGACTGCAAAACGGGCGTGGCGACATCAAGGCGCTACGCGGCGAACTGGAGGGTTTTTGCCGCTTGCGGATAGAAGGGCTGCGGATTGTTTATTCGCAACATCGCGGGCAAATCATCCGGCTGGAATATGCCGACAGCCGCGACGTGGTTTATGAAACCTTCCTGAAAGTTTTGCACGAACGGAAAACGCAATGATTCGTGAACGCCGCCAGCTTGACCCAGAATGGATTGAATTGAAGCCGGATGAACCGATGGAGAAAGTCTTACAGAGATTGAAACTCTCCTAATCCGCAATTTGATGAAAACAAAAGCTCTATTTTTGCGAATCTTCAATTTCATTTTGTGAACTTGATAAGCGCCAAACTCCATCCGTTCCTTGAGCCATGCCGCTTACAAAAGGTTTGAAAGAATTCGATGGTATCCGAACGAAAAGAACATTTGCTGAAATCAAACTTTCAAAATCAGTTGAACGAACGCTTAACTCAAAATCACCATTCTTATTTGTTGGGTTGTTAGATGCAGGAATGGAAAAATTAGTGATAGGCGGGAAAGTTACGCTATCGCTCGGAAACAAAGGCCAAGGGCTTTGCGCTGCCCAAAATTGGAGATTGGTTATCTGGAGCCTCCATCCTGGCACCGTAAAATGCTCTCCGACTTCGTGCCATTTAGTAGAATCCAGACCAACTTCCCAATTTTTAGGAAACCCGACAGCGATCTCAAGATCAGTAACTTTCACTGGCGAATCATTTTCAGCAATGAAGCTAAATATTTTGTTTGTTTCTCCCGACGCAACTGGAATTACAACACATCCGTTTGCTATGCCGTTGAAAAATAAAAAGCCGTTAGAAAGATTCGTAATAACATTCACCATTCCGGCACGAAACAAACAGTCATTTGTAAGAACCACGACAGCAGTAGCTGAATCTCCTACTTGCAATGAAAATCTGAAATGCGGACGCGGTTTTGACCGTTCAAAAATTGGCAAGGTGATTAGCGTTATTACAAATGCCAGAATTCCTACAATTGAAGCGATAACACCTAATTTATTCCAGACATTTAATCGTTTGTATCTCTGAAGTAGCGTCATTTTCAATTCTTGAAGTTCATAAGCGCACGGCTGTTGCCTTAACTTTCCCTCGGCCGTTTGACGACGACGTCAACTCCCGCCTTGTTCTTGGCAATCATGTTCGCGGGCAGGATGCCGCGCCAGAAGACGTTCGGGTAAATGACCGCGCCGCACCCGAGGATGCTGCCGGGGTTCAACACGGCGTTGCAGCCGGCTTCCGCGCCGTCGCCGAGCAGCGCGCCGAATTTGCGCAGGCCGGTGTCGAACGGCACGCCGTCCATCTCCACCTCGATGTTGCCGGGGAAAAGTTTGTAATTGGATATTTTAACGCCCGCGCCGAGGTGCGCCTTGTGGCCGAGGATGGAGTCGCCGATGTAATTGAAGTGCGCCGCGTTGGCGCCATTGAACAGCAGCGAGTTTTTCAGTTCGGTCGAGTTGCCGACCACGCAGCCGTCGCCGATGATGACGTTTTCGCGGATGTAAGCGTTGTGGCGGATCTGGCAGCCCCGGCCGATGATGGCCGGGCCTTTGATCATTGCGCCGTCCTCGACGACGGTGCCTTCGCCGATGAAAACTCTTTCGCCGATGAACGCCCTGCCCTCGCAATGGTTATGCAGGGCCGGTTTCAAACTGGCGGCGATGTAGCCCTCAATTTTTTTGAGCGCGTCCCAGGTGAATTTGCAGCCGTCGAAGATGGCGGCGTGTCCGGTCTGGCTGAGGTCAAACAAGTCGGCTGGCTTGAACATGGCGGCAAGTTAGGCGAAACGGCGCCGGCGGAAAAGCGAAATGGGTGTGGATCAGCTTGATGAAAAATGGTGGAGTGGATGGAGAACGAAATGACTAAATCCTAAATCCGAATGACTAAAGAATGCTCAAATGACCAAATACCCAATGCGCGGAGCATTGCTCCGCATCCTGCACCCCGCCCGCCCATTCGGGCTTCGTCATTCTTTCGTCATTATGGTTTAGTCATTCGTCATTCCGCGGAGCGGCATGGGCTTGCCATTCGCGGCGGCGGGAGTATTTTCACCAGCGACGGCGCGCTCCCGTAGCTCAAATGGATAGAGCAGCGGTTTCCTAAATCTATGCAAGCACTTTTTTTGAATTTTTGCTTTGATGGTTTTTCGTGTTTTCTTATTGATTCTATTGACTGATTTCAATTTCCGTTGGCATTTTTCAAAGTCCGACCTTTTGTTGTTTTTGGTTCTAATTTGCCTTAAAAACTCAATATGGTATCAAATGCGGTATCAGATTTGAGACTCGGAACTGATTGGAAATAAAGGGGAATGGTGCTCCCGCCCGGAATCGAACCGGGATTTGCCATTTAGGAAACGGCCGCTCTGATCCATTTGAGCTACGGGAGCGCGTCAACTGCTGCAAAATAATCAATTGGCCGCTTCGTTACAAGTTTATCGGTTAAGGCGGGTTTTCGGAATCATTGCGGCATTTTTCAGCAGCGCCTCAAATCCAAGCTGTGCTGCATCCGCCGGTAGATTTTCATTCATCGCTGCTCAAATTTTCATCCCGCGATTGGCCGAATGAGTCATGGTCTGGTTCTGTGGAATCGTTTCATGATTTGAAACGGCTTGGAGGCATCGCTCGGAAATCGCCGCCATTATTTCGTTGGGGCGACAATCAGAAAATTGATTCCAAACCACCTTTTGCGCTTTGGCCGTGAGATTGCTGGCCATGTATTTGAGCGTGTGATATGCGTTGGTCTTAAAATCATCGGTGAGCTGGCTGGCATTTGCTGCGCGAAGCAGAATTATCGGGCTGATCTTGACTTTGGTGTATGCCGCTTCGTCGTGATGGAAGCCTTCAATCGCGGCAAATTCGTCTTCCATCTGGCAAAGCAGAATTTCGCTTCGTCCGAGATTTAAGAGACTTGAACGAACCTGCCAGCGGCTAATCCGGGCAGACAATTTTTTCTCCAATGGCAAATCGTCCAATTGCTTTTTCAAACCGATTACGGAATTCAACTGGTTTGCAATCGCACCGAAGGCAGCACGATAGCTTTTGATTTCGCTCTCGGTGAATCGTCCGGGATGGTTGGGAACGGAGTATTCAATGCTCTCCCCGTTCCGCTTGAGTTCACGATGATGTTTTTCAATACCCAAACCGCTGTCTGTCCAGTTCGTTTCTTGATGTTGCGGCACAACAAACTCGTTTGCCGGAACACCTAGTAGCCGTTCCAGTTCGTATTTTGAAATGGCGATTTCACCCCACGGCAAGCGTTCTGTTTTGATCTTGTCCATCTGGATGCGCGAAAACAGACTGAACTCGTGAATTCCCAACACCGCCGCACTTTTATCGGTTGTGAGCGCATTATCCCCTTCAGCATTATTTATTATTCGCATGGATACCTTTCATTTTTAGGAACTTTACCGGGAATCCATGTGTCCGGTTGTAATGAATTCATTACAACTTTTGAAAAGGGAAAATTCTCTTAAACGGCTGTTTCCCGATTCGATTAACGATGGAAATGGACGTGGCATTCGTGACGGGCTAAACTTCTCAAAATGACGTGGCGTGAATTAGGCGATTTTCTGCATTTGCAACGGCGGGCCATTGAACCCCGGCTAGTCGCCGATTTTGCCCGGATCGGAGAAAAAAGGGCGGACACTTTCAAACGCCTTGAAAAAGCAACCCGTGAATCACTTGACGAAGCTGTGCGCGAATTTGCCAAGACCAAGAATTGGCCCGCGCTTTCAGACGAGCAGGTTACGATGCTGTATTTGCGCCTGAGTTATGGTGTTGATTTGGCTATGGCGTTAAGCACCTGCAAAACGGGTCTTTTCCCCACATTGAAAAACCGTGATTCGGAAATGATCCAGTGGTTGCTTAACGAAGCATGGGATTATCCGGGTCAACCGCACACGCTTCGCTTATATTCTGAAAAACGACGCACTTTTGGCGATGACCCGACGCGGAATTAGGAAACGCCGCTCTGATCCATTTGAGCTACGGGAGCAACATTTGCAGCGGTAAAATAGCTGCCTGCAAGTGTTGTTACAAGTTTAACGACGAAACAGGTTCACGCCGCGTTGCGCGATTGCAAACACTAGACGAATCCAGACGCGGGGTATATTTTTCGCTCATGGTTCATTTGACGCTAAATTCAGGGAAAATCCACCGAAGAAAAATGCCCAATGCACTGCCGCAACTTGAGGAACTGGTTCGTCCATTTCTGGACAAAGGCGGTGGAGTATTCCCATTTCCCTACAATGCCTACCGTATCGAAACGGATGTAACAGAAACCGGAATCGCGTTTTATTTTTTTAGTGGGGATGTTGGCATCTCCTGCTGCACTGGCACATGGTCTGCCGAATGCGCTCAAGAATACTGGGAACAAATTGAGAAGGAGTATTATGCTTTGACCGATGTTTGCCCAAAAGTGTCATGGACCAAGCGTTTGCCAAAAATGCCGCGTTCCGTGCCATGGTTGGCGACACTGATTTTGCCCGGCTATTTTTTCAAAGTGAAATCTGACAGTGAGGATGTTTCTTTCCTAAACACGTGCGAATTCATTTTTTTTGAAGTGGCACAAAAACTGGCCCGTTCCTAAACAGCAGAGTGTTCGACCGTCTGAATCTCAATCTCCTCAATCACGCCTTCGTTTCTGGCAATCACTCTGTATTTTTCAGGACAGATTTTAATGCGTTCCACGGCGAGCCGTTCCAGCGCATCGCATAACAGCTCCAAACCTTTTCCTTTGACCATCACGATTCGGTCTTGAAATTGGATTTCAACAGCATCCCGGCCATTTTGCCGGATGAATTTTGCGTGTTGAAAATAGCCATAGGGAAACAAGTGAACCTCGTTGACGGTTTCCACGCGCAAGCATTGTGGGCCTGTGGCCGTCCGCCAGCACGTCAGATTCTTGGCCTGTGCATCCGTTGCGGCGTCATTTGAGGGGCGAGTTTTGGATTCCATAAATCAATCTTTTCAATTGGGATTTGAGCCGATTCGGAACGGCGGCTTTGAATCAGCCCATTGATATATTTGCGAACCGGCGGCGGCACACGCCGCACTTGCGCCGAATCTTGGCTCGCAAACTCAATCGCCAGTTCGCGGTCGCCCAAGCGCCCGACGTTCTCGCGCAACTGTGCTTTGTCCTGGGTGAAGATTTTTACCGCCCGCGTTCCCCGCGAAATCGTGACCAGCCATTGCTGGTTATTTGTCGCGGCCTTCACCGATGAATCGGAAAACAGAACGTGTTTGACAGTTTTGCCTTGCGAGCCGTAGGACGTAATCGCGTAACCGCGCACGAACTCCCGATAATTTTCCGGCAAAACTCGCCCGTCCTTCAATTGGATTTGCCCCTTGCGATTGACGCCCGCAACTGTCACCAGTTCGCCGTTAATCAATTCCTTGCCGTCGAGTGACGGCGCATTGGCCTTGAGTTGCAGTTGATCGCCCTTGGCGAGTGTCATTTCAACCGGCTGGCAAACCGTGAGCCGGTTCAACAGCTTGAAAGGGACTCGTTGAATTTTGCTTTCTGTCTGAACCAGCAAATGCGTCGGCGTTGCTTTCAGCAACGTGCCGACTTCGCCTTTGGCAAAATCCTTCGTCTCGCGGTTGAAGACAATCACCGCGTTGGCCGGATAAAATCGCTTGTCGCGCTTTTGGGCGTCCGTCAAATCCAGCCGCTCATGCGCCGTCACCGTTGAATCGGCCTTGTCAATCAGTCCTGCCCTTCGCAACCCGATACGAATCCGCTCATTGATTTCGTGAATCTCGCCCCATGTCTGCGAAACAATCACGGTGGATTTTTTCTTTTCGGCCAACGTCAGATAATCGGTGACCAGCCGCTCGCGTTGCTCGTCAATTGTTCGGCATTCCACGATTGAGCCGAGCTTGTCCAAACGGTCGAATGATTCGGCGTATTGGCCTGACTGCGCCTTGCGAACCGCTGCGCGGTATTGCTTGATGCGCTTCCGCTCGGACTTCGTTTCGCCCGCCTTTGGGTTTTGCCGCCGAATCTTTGTCAGCCTTGCGGCTTCCAGACCGGCATACCGTTCAATCGCGCGCAGGGCGTCCGAGGCTTCAACCGCCCCGTGCTGGCGCGTGTCGCCGGACAGAATGACGCGACCGCCGTTCGCTTGCACGAAGCTCAAAAGTTCGCGCATCTGCTTTCCGCCGATTTGCCCGGCTTCATCCACAATCACCACCGAGCCAGGCATCATCCGCCGTCTTGCCAGAAATTCAGAAACGGTTTGGGCATCATCAAAACTTTTTTTCAAATCCAGAACTTGCTGGCGTTGTGGCGCGATGACATAGGAAGTGTGTCCGGCTGATTTCAAGCCGTTGCCGATTTCCCGCAGCGTGTGGCTTTTCCCCGTTCCCGCGCCGCCACAGAACAGCGTGACAAAATCACGCGACTCCAGAATCAATTCGGCGGCGGCACGTTGATCCGGCATGAGTTCAGGGGCAATCTTGTGAAGTGGATTGAACTCCGCAAATTTTCCGCGCCCATCGCGGGCGAGGCAGACGATTTCCCATTCGCAGCTTAAAATCTCCCGCGTCGTGATTTTTGATGGCGCGTGTTCGTTGCGTATGTAATCACGTTCACGCGCCGCCGTTTTGATGTCTTCAGTTTCCAACGCCGACCCGCGCCCGCGCTCCAAAGCCGCGCTCCAGACTTCGTATTCGCGGACGACTGAACGGCGGTCGAACAAATGTTCTTCCGCCCACTGGATTGCGGCTTGCGCCGTGACGGAGGGCGATTGAATCGCCGCCTTTGGCTGGCGAGCCAGCGCGCGCGCTGACTTTCTTTCTTCGCCGGTAAGCTGGCTGTCCCAGAGGCGTTGAAGTTCTGGCAACGCGATTCCCGAAATTTTCCGGCTGCGCTCCGCTTGCGCGATTTGCGAGCGCAGTTCTTTCAAATTGCCCTTGGCCAGTTCCGGCTTCTCTTTCAGCATCTTTTCGATGCTGGCGTCAATTTCATTGTGACGCTTGGAGAACCGTGACCGCAGTTCAGGAGAAACACCCGCGATTTCAAAATCGCCGCGCGGCTTGTTTTCAATCTCGTAGCCAAACTGCCGCAAGTCGCGCGCGAGTTCATGGTAATAAACATTCTCGGCGAATTTCCGCGTTTGCAGCATTTCGTAATTTGAAAGTGCTTTCCAACGATTTTCAGCCTCGTCAAACGTGGCGTTGAACATGACGCAATGCGTATGCAAATGCGGATCAAGCGCGCGGGAAGTGTCATGCCGGAACGTGGCGCAGATGACATTGCCAGTGAGCCGCTCCGATTTATTCAGACCACGATGAACCTGTGTCCCGGCGAAGTGTTGTAATTCATTGACGGCAATTCGCACCGCCCGACTGTGTGATTCCAAGAGCCGCTTGTCATCGGCAATCAACGCCTGAATGGAAACTGATTTGGGCGGTGAAAAAGTGAAGTCATAAAAAATCCGGCGATTGGCAACCTCTGCCATTTTGTCCGAATCCCAACGGGTGGTTTTCATCCGTTGTGTCAGCAGTTCGCCGGTCTGCGGATTCTGGTTGTGGCAGAGTTTCAGGAATTGATCTTCTTTCACCCTGCCGGTGAGTCCAAGCCGTTCTGCCCCGATACCTGCCCATTCGCCGGACACGACATTTTCCTGACTGTAATAATCGCCGAGTTGCAGATGCTCTTTGAAGTATTTTTCAGCGTTGTTCAGGTTGCATTGTGTTTTGGTGGACAGCACACCCCTTTTTAGCTCATTCCAGCCGGTGAAGTTGTAATGAATTCATTACAACCTGATGCCCGGAAATCGGTTTAGATGGAGACATGAGAGCAATGCTAAACCGCCATTTTTTACGGCACGCCTTACGTCTAACATTCGTTAGAGCTTTTGCGTCCGACAATTATCCGACGGCTGGCCGAGGCTGGCGGAAACCCGACGCAAACAAGTCTGATTTCTGTCCGAAAGTTATCCGATTCTTATCCGAAATTTTATGAGCGATAACGGCTCATCCGAAGACAGCCAAAGCCGTTTTAAGCAGCTTGCCAGCGGCTACCAGCCCAAACTCCCGCGCAAGTTCGCGCTGTTGCTCCCGTTCAAAACCCAAATCGAAGAACTTCTGGCAAGGCAGGCATCTTACGACGACATCCGGCTGCTTTTGGAGGACGTAAAAGTTGTCGTTTCCAAAGACACTGTGCATCGCTTTTGCCGTCAGGTGATCGGCCAAAAACCTGTCCGCCAGCGCAACCCCGGCACCAAGGAAATTCCACAACCAAAAATCCTGCCGGTTCAAGTTCAACCAACATCCGAAATCATCCAATCAACCTTGCGGGAACAGCGGGAGCGTTTCCCCGGCCCGTGGTCGCGGCGCAAACGCGGCCCGCGCATCGCCGATTCCAAAAACCTCTAATCCAAAAAATATGCAAAAACGATTCAACGCCGTCATCAACGGCAAGGGCGGCGTCGGCAAGAGTTTCTTCGCTGTCAATTTCGTTCAATACCTCAAAGACAACGGCATCGCCCACATCGCCGTTGACACGGACAACGAAAATTCAACCTTGAAGCGTTTCCATCCTGAAGCCCTGTTTCTCGACATCGAAGACCCCACCGAAATTGATTCAGTGTTTGCGACGCTGGGTAAAACGGATTTGGTCGTCATGGACTGCCGCGCGGCCTCGACCGACATTTTTCTCGATTATTTTGAAGAAGTGCGGATTTTCAATTTGTTAAAGGAGTTGGGCGCTTCGTTGAATCTCATCATGCCGGTGAACCACGAAACCGACAGCCTGGAGCAGATTCGCAACATCACCGACCGACTGAACCGCAACGCCCGATATTTGGTGGTCAAAAACGAGGCGTTGTCGGAACGGTTCGCCAACTACGAGCGCAGCGCCACGCGGACACGGCTCATGGGGGAGCTTGCCGCCAAAGAAATCGTCATGCCCAAACTTTACGATTGGATCGTGGCTGATTTGAACCGGCACGACCTGACGGTTTCCGTTGCCGCCCAAAATCCCGCCTTTGACTTTTTCAACCGGCAGCGGCTGCAAAACTGGCAGCACCAGTTTTATGACGGATTGGAATCCGTGCGCGGGATGCTGCTGCCACAGCCGCCAAAAGTTCCGAAGCTGAAAAAGGAAACGAAGCCCGACGATTCCCTTTTGTGAACGAGGAAAAGCACAGCTTTGATGCCGCCGTCGCTGAATGGCGACGCAAGCATGGAATTCGTGACGACGACTCCGTTCTCCAAATGTTGGAGTTGCTGAAAATCTTTTTCCAAAACGTAAAAATCGAAATCCCCCTCGATGCGGATTCCGTCAAGTTGATAACCGTTCGCACTTCTTTGCAAACGCTGACCCTGTTGACGAAAGATTTTTCAAAGGAAGCGCGCGAGTTAAAAGAGGAAATTCGGGAAGTTCCAAAAATCAGCGACCAACTTTCCGCCGGGCGTGCCGTGGCCTTTTTGTGCGTGATGGTTGCTTCGCTTTTGGCTGGAATCCTGATCGGAAAATTTCTGCTCTGAATATGCGTTTGCTAAAACACCTCACAACCGGACTGTCGCTGTTGGCGGCACTCGGCGCACTTTTCAAGCTGCCTGTCCCGATTTCATGGATTGCGGCGGCGATCTTTGCCGCCGTTGCCGCTTACGCCGCCACCGTGAAGGTCACAGCGGTTAAGAGCAAATACATCGTCCGGCTCAAGGGCTTTTCATGGACGCGCGAGGATTTTTGCCGTGGCTGGCTCATCACCGGCGACACCGGCTCCGGTAAAACCCGCTCCGGCATCAATCAATTGCTCCATCAAGTTTTTCAAAACGACAAGCATTGGGGTGGTCTTTGCATTGATGACAAGGGTGTCTATTGGGAAACGCTTGTGGAGTTGGCGGCGGAATACCATCGCCAGAACGATTTAATTTTATTGCAAGTCAGGCCGGACAATCCACCGGAAAACTGGAAACCGACGCACACTTTCAATTTGCTTTCCGACCCGACCATCCCGCCGTCCACCTATGCAAAATTCGTCGTGGACACCGTGACAAGTCTGGGGCAACGCTCCGAGCAATCTTTTTTCAAAAATCAGGCGCAGACGCACATCGGTCTGGCGTTGGAATTATTGACCCGCATGGAGATGGAGGCAACTTTGCGAAATGTCCGAAACTTTCTGCTCGAAGACGACACGATGACCAAGACGCTGAACGAATTGAATACCGATTATCCGACCGCCCGCGACCTTTACCTCATCGAGCATTTTTCCAAGCGTTATCGCGGCCAGCCCGCCGAACAGATGGGCGGCGTGAAAGAAACCATCTCCAATTATCTCCAGTTCTTTTTGACGCCGGACATTGCTGAAATCTTTTGCGCCAGCGAAAGCACTTTTGACTTCAAGGAAATTGACCGTGGCAAAATTGTCTGCCTGGC
This sequence comes from Verrucomicrobiia bacterium, assembly GCA_049692125.1. Classification (GTDB taxonomy): domain Bacteria; phylum Verrucomicrobiota; class Verrucomicrobiia; order Limisphaerales; family UBA11358; genus UBA11358. The sequence continues at coordinate 31,190 of JBAVOO010000097.1, forward strand.
GATGCCGCAGAAATACCAGATGGAACGGCGTTACATAAACACGTTTCTCAAAATGCTTTTTTACACGCACGCCTTGCGCCGCTTCGACCGGCCAAAGGAAGAACGCGCCACCGATAATTTGCTCATCTTGTGGGCGGATGAAGCACAACGCTTTGTCACGGCCAGCGAAGACGGCATGAGCGATTACAACTGCATTGACGTGATGCGGGAGGCGAAGGCAACTTTGGTTGCCGCCGCGCAGTCGTCAACGTCATTCATTCCGCCGCTGGGAGAGGAAAAGGCGCAGGTGCTGACACTCAATCTCCGCAACCGGATGATTTTCAAAGCGGCTGACGAGGCGGGTGCGGTCGAAAGCGCGGATTTTCTTGGACAACGAAAAGTCCGCCAACGGACGTATGGTTATTCGGGCGGGATGGCCACGCGCTCATATACAAACATCGAGGAGTATAAAATCAAACCTTACGAGCTTCGCCATTTGAGAAAACACCAATGCGTTCTCGTCCACTGTGAAAAAGGATTTCACAAAACTATTTTGCCTCCGCTGGAACCGGACGGAACAATTTCAAAATGGTTTCCGTGGTGGAAGCGTTTGCTTTAGGCGGTAAAAATTTGAGATTTTTTGCGGATGAAACCCAATTGGATCGTCGGCAGACTGCGGGTTTCCGCACCGGACTTCGCCGCTGGTTTCTCCGAAACCTGCTGAAACCCGCAGACTGCCTCCGCCGTTCAGAATTCAAAGCCTGAGTCCGTCCGGTTCGGGATCGCTTCACTTCTCTGCGCTTCGCAACCGCGCCCGACCTTTGCCCGTCCGCTGGTTGCTTGCGCTTCGTTCCGTTCCGCGACGCCGAATCCGGCGGACACAGGCAGCAAGGTGAAACAAGGCAAATGCCCCTTGCCGGAGTCCACTTCTGTGGAGTTTTGATCCTGATGCAAAACTCGTGTTCCAGAGTGGCGAACAATTCGGGAATCGCCGTAGCCGCTTGCGATGGTAATAAAAAATCTCAAACTATTTTTTGCCCTGCAAACATTGAATGAGAATGGCATCGAAGTTGAAAACCAGCCAAGTCACCCCGCGTAAAATCAGCGTGCTTTTGTGTCAAGCATCGGCGGCGACAATGATTTCATTCAATGTTTCCAATGGTTCAGTTGACAAATTCGCAGTCCTGTAAAAGTGCGCCTGATAAAATAGTGGTGTCGTTGAATGAATCAGCGACGCAACCAAGAAAGCAAATTATGGAAACAACTGAAATGACGGACACGCTCAAAAGCATCAACACCACTCCGCACCTGTGCCGGAGCAGGGTGAAACAAACCGCGCTGGAAATTGCCGCCGCGATCCGGCCAGCCAATAAATTCAGCCGGGTAGGCATGAGCTTCGTTGAACGCATCGAAGCGAGAGTCCGTGCCGCCATCCGTGAGGAAGTCAGGATTCATCCCAGCAAGGGCAAGACGCTTTTATGATGCGTCCACGGATGAAAACCAGCTTTGAGGTTCACATCTGCGGTGTTGATTTCTGCCGGGTTCATCCGCCTACTTCTCGCGCTTCTGGTTGCGCCATGCAATTTCACGCCGGGAGGCAAATCCAGTTCGGTTTGTGCCTCTTGGCATTACTCCATTGTTGGGCGAAATCAGCGTTTCTTCTGAATTTTTTCAGCCTCTACAATCAATCTGGAAAGTGGCTGGCCCAAACTTTTAGCGATTGCTTGAGCCGTATCCAGATTCGGGCTTCGCTTTCCGCGTTCCAAAAGCCCAATATAGGTCTGATGCAGGCCGGCCTTTTCCGCCAAAGCCGCCCGGCTAAATCCCTTGGCCTTGCGATATTTCTCCACCACCGAGGCGAAACCGTCGGACAATTCCAAGGAAATGCGTTGCATCCCCTCAAAATGCCCGGCACAGCTTGAAATAATGATAAGACATTTGTCTTGACACTTTCGGGCTGTGAACTCAAAATTGAAAAAACATGAACGGGCCGCATTTTTTGCATATCAGAAGTCCCCGAATTTCACCATGTGAACCGGCCCCGGTTTCAGCGCGCAAAATTCTGTGAAAACCAAGACGAAAATTCTGGTGGTGGACGACCAAATGTCCGTGGTGACGATGATGCGATTTCTTCTGACACGAGCCGGTTGCGAAACGCAGGGGGCTTTGGATGCCAAGACCGCCTTGCGACTGGCTCAAACGCGGGTGTTCGATTTAATCACCCTCGACCTCGAAATGCCAAGTCTCAATGGTTTTGAACTATTCAAGCGTTTGAAGGAAATTCCCCAACTGGCAGAAACGCCAATCGTATTTGTAGCAGGAAATGCCAGTATTGAAAATCAGCAGCGCGGCCTTGATCTTGGCGCGGCGGATTTCATTGAGAAGCCGTTTGACACGCAAGATTTTATTTCCCGCATTCTTTCACTGGTTGAAGAAACCGCAACGGCATGAAACACGAGGCTTACAAAAATAAATTCATCGTTCAGCCAAATTCCAACTCCGGCGAGCATCAATCACGAGGAGCGCGGAATCTGGCCGCGCGAAAGTTTGACGCGGTATTGCGGATAAAGGTCTTTCAGCTTCCCACCAATGCCGCGCGGAAACAAATTGTCCATTTTCGTGCCGAGCACGCGGGCGAGGATAAACAGTTCGAGATCGGGAACGCGCCGCTGCATATTTTCAAGGCTCGTCACCGATTCCCGGCTGGTATCCCAGCCGAACAGTTGCAGCTTGACGGCAAAGTCGTTTTGCGTCCACCCCCGTTGCCGGCGGATTTTCCGCACCTGTGGGCCGACGATGTTCAGTTGTGCAGGCTGTTTTTTGATGCTGGCACGTTAGCAACGGGACATGGACAATCGTGGAGGCTTTACCTGACATCATGTGAAGAACTTTTGCTTGCGGAGGGAACCGGAAACAATTAAACCACTCATCGTAATAGACATATAGCCCAAAAAAACTTATGAATGCAATCACTAAAGAGAATGGTGTTTCTCCAGCCCGTGCCGTCACGCTGATCCGTGCGTTCATCGTTGCGGGCTTTTTATTTGCCCTGACGCCAAAGGGACTCGCTTTTTCAATGGACCCCGGCGGCGGCGGATCATATGGCCCTACCAACGAGCCGCTGGATTCATGGTCGTTCCAAGACAATACCAACTGGACGAGCGACTACGGTTACGCTCCCGTTTCGTTCACCAACATCGCCTTTTCCCCACTTGGCGATTTTCATTCGCTCGTCGTGGACACGAATGTTCCCGCGTGGCTGCAATACAACGTCTATGAAAATGACGGAACCACGAACCTGACGGTTGATTTAGGAACCGTCACTTTCTGGTTCGCGCCATCATCATGGTCGAGCACGAATGCAGGCGGAACGGGGCCGGGCGAATACGGACGCCTGTTTGAAGTTGGCGCATACACGCCCGATTCCAGTTACGGCCTTTGGAGCATTTACGTTGATGACGGCGGCAACAACATTTATTTCTCCGCGCAGACGAACGACCTGTCGAGCAGCCTCACAACCTATCTTTCCACCCCGATTTCTTGGACGACCAACTATTTCCATTTCGTTGCGCTGACGTATTCAGCCACGAATACGGCCTTGTATCTGGACGGCGTGCTGGCGACCAACGGCCCCGGCGTGACGGTTTATCCCGGCTCGGATGTGCTGACAAACGGGTTTTACATTGGCGCGGATGAAACGGGACTCTATCAAGCCGGTGGAATGTTCAACACCGTGGCGACCTACAATTATCCGCTGAATTCCAATGATGTTCAAACCATCTTCAACTCGGAATATGTTGATTATGAGATCAGCCCGTTGAACACGGCAATGGCAATGGCAAATTTTTCTCCCGCACCGTCCAGCCCCGCCTACACGCCGACTTTTGACGTGATTAGCGGTCAGGGCAATCTGCAATGGGTCGGCGTGGCGTCCACCTGTTCGTATGGCACGAACGCCTACAACGTCTGGATTACCAATGTCGTGGTGACGGCGGCGGGCAACGGGGCGATGAATGTGCAATTTACGATTGAGGGCGGAGCCGATGGCGCGTTTTATGATGTCTTCGCAAATTCCGTGATGTCATTCGGCCCGAATGGCGTGCCGTGGGCGTGGATGGGACAGGGCCAGCACTGTAATACTTTTCTGCTTACAAATCTGCAAAGCACGACCTGTTTCCTGATTTTGGGAACACCGCAGGACACGTCGGGCTACGGATTGACGGATGCCTACGAAGGGCTGGTGGCAAAAGTCAATCCCAACGGCACCCAAACGGATACCAATGGAGTCCCCTATGCGTGGTATGCGGAAAACGGACTGGTGCCAATCACGAATGGCGTGGCCATGCAAGACCCGGATTCGGACGGCTTGTTGAACTACCAAGAGTATCAATATGGCACGCGCCCACAGGTATCGGAAGGTTTCACCGTGTGGGCAACTACGAGCAGTTATTCAAGCATCCCTTAAAATCAGATGAAAACAAAATTGTGTTTAATAGTGGCGGCGGCACTGTCATTGATGGTGCCGCGTGAGGCAAAGGCCAGCGGCGCTTGCACGGCGGCGCGGTTCCATGATTGGAATGACATGGGCTGCAACCAAAACAATGCGAGTGCGGGCGGAGCGCCCAAAGCCAAATGCCCGGATTGTCCAGGTATGCCCCGCTGGTGGGTCAGCGAACCTTACATCAACCTTTGCATGAAGGATACGCCATTGAGCTACGCCATGTCATCCGGGCAGAAAATGGAGTTCAGCTTTTACTATCGTCAACGGACGAAGTTGCCGGATTCGGATGAAGTCACCGCGTTGCCAACAGCAAGTCCTTACGATATTTATCCCGGCGTAGTCACTTGCGGCACGAATGCGTCTTGGGGCAACAACTGGAACTTGAGCATCACCATTTGGGACCCGGCTTGGGAAAGTTCCTGGGTGGCCGGTCTCAACAACACCATTCACCCGGCCTATGCCCCTTACACCCGTGGTTATCAGGTGTTTGTCTGGCGTCCCGAAGGTGGCATCAATTATTTCAACGTCCAAACCGGACAGCAAAATATCTATGACCCGCAAAGCCTGATGCGGCTGGCCAGCGTGACGAGCGGCCAAAATTATCCGGTGGTGACAACCAGAGTTTCCACCAGCCAGATAAACAATCCGCCAACGCCGGACGCCAATGGAATTTATTGGGGAAATTCAGGAGTTGGCCTGACGTTGGTTTATCCCGACGGCAGCCAAGACGTATTTGGCCTGACGCCATTTCCCATCACCGATTATTCGCTGCCCAATACTTATCCCACCGCCGGGACATCTGATTCGCGCCTGTTGCTGACGCAGCATATTGACCCGCAAGGCCGGGCGACACAACTCGGTTATGACTATGTGCAAAGCACGTCGCCGTATGGGGTTTATTATTTTCGTTTGCACTATGTGGTTGACCCTGATGGCCGCACCAACACGTTCAATTACAGCAGCGGCCTTCAGGTAAGCGAAATTGACGATCCGTATGGCCGCAAGACCACGCTCGCCGATGATTCGTCCGGGAAAATTACCAACATCGTGGACGCCGCCAGCAACAGCAGTGCCTTCGCCTATCAGGGAGCCAACGGCTGGATTACTTCCCTGACCACGCCTTACGGCCAGACCCGGTTCAATTATTATTATGTGACGGATTCCAGTGTGACCGATGGCTACCAGCAACGCGCCCTCGCCGTCAGCGAGCCGACCGGCGCGCAGCAGCTTTATTTATACCAGCACCAGAACCCCAGCTTTGTATCTTCGAGTGAGACTTCGCCAACCGTTCCCGGACAAACCAATTTTGACAACGGTTCGACCAGCGGCACCAGCGGCCACGGTGCGATGACCTACCGGAACACCTTTCATTGGGGGCGGCGGCAATACACCGCGTTGTCTGGAAATTATTATTTCAATGAGGGCATGAGCGAGAGCTTCACCTATCAGTTCTCAAATCCCTCGTTCAGCCAGAGCGAATTCGCCAGCGCCTTGAGCTATTTGGGTGCTTCCGATTACACCAAGGCGGAGGAGAAACATTGGCTGATGTCAGGCAGCGACAGCATTTCCATCACCGAAGGGCTTTCCAGCCAGCGCGACCCGTCGCCTGATCCGGGCGGGTCTATTCCCGGATTGCGGACATGGTATAACTATCCCGGCAAGCCATCCCCTGAATTGCTAGGGAGCAGCCAGCAAGTCGCTTGCACCGCCCGGATTTTGCCGGACGGCACCAGCCAATATACTACCTTCAATTATTACGCGACCACCGGCATTCCAGGATTTCCTGTCGGTGCCGGTTTTGTCTCCGACAATGAAGCGAGTTATTCCAAGCCGGATGGGACGGTTGGCGCACTGACAAACTGGTTTCATTATGCGGCCAACAGTATTGATCTCGCCAGCGTCAGCAATTCCGCCGGGCAGTATGTGAATTACGGCTACAACGGAAGTCATCAAGTCTCGACAGCCACCAATTCGTTGAATCAGGTGACGACGTTAAGCTGGGATTCCTCTACCCATAACCTTACCGGCGTTCAACTGCCAGCCGGGAAAAGCTATTCTTTAAGTTATTACGCGGGAGCAACGCCGCCGACCAGCACCAGCGCCTTATTGCAACAGATTAGCGTTTCACCGGAAGGCCGTTCGTTCACAATCAATAGTTACAGCGCGGGATTGCCCAGCAATGTCACTGATGACCGCGGTTTGACCGTTGGTAACACATGGGACGGCTTGAACCGTCTTACCGGCGCGAGTTTCCCTGACAACACGACCATTTCAAACATCTATAACCGGCTGGACTTGGTTGCCACAAAAGACCGGCTGAATAACTGGATGTATTACTCGTTTGATGGTTTGCAGCATCTTACCACTGTAACCAACGCCAACAATGCGGTAACGCTATACAGTTGGTGCGGCTGCGGCTCGATGACAGCCGTCCTTGATGCGTTGACCAATTTGACGACGTTGAATTATGACAATCAGGGAAACGTGACCAATGTGGCTTTCCCTGACTACACCAGCCTGACTTACCAATATGATTTGGCCAAACGGATCACCAGTGTTACAGATGGTGCGGGACGGTCGTTGCAGGTCAGCTACAATAATCAGGGCTTGATGACAGCCCTCGCCGGTGCCGGTGGTGCTTGGAGGCAGGTGCAGTATGACGCATTAAATCGTCCAAGCATAGTCACCGATGCAAACGGAGTTACCATGACCAATCAGTTTGACGCCATCAATGAATTGCTCAAACGGACTTGGACGGACGGCATCAGCGAGAGCTACGGCTATAATGCCGCCGGTTTGATTGCCTACACCAACCGCGACCAGAAGGTTACTCGTTATGGTCGAGACGGAGCGGGACGGTTGACCTCTGTTACCAACGCCAACACGGAAGTAACACAGTTGGGCTACGATTCGCTCAATAACGTGCTCTCTCTTTTTGATGGCTTACAGCATCAAACGACATGGCAATATAACCAATACGGCTGGCTGACCAACAAGGTGGACGGCCTCAACCGTAACGCTTTCCGTCATTCCTACAACGCCAACGGCTGGATCACGAACCGCTGGACGCCGGAGAAAGGCAACACCGGCTACACTTATGATAATGTTGGAAACTTGAAATCCATCACCTATCCCCAGCAAACCATCACTTATGCGTATGACCTTTTGAACCGGCTGACGAACATGGTGGATGGAGTCGGCACGACGGCTTTCAGCTACACGCCCGCCGGACAGTTGCAGAGCGAGAATGGACCGTGGGCGAACGACACGCTGACTTATACTTATGTTCAGGGATTGCGGACGGCTTTAACTTTGTCGCAGACGACGAGCAACTGGTCGCAGAGCTATGGATATGATTCAAGCTGGCGGCTGCAAACCTTGACTTCCCCGGCGGGCAGTTTCGGTTACAGCTATAACTTCCAGCCTGCTTCTCCGCTGGTTACTGGCATCAGTCTGCCGAACGGGGCGAACATCGTGAACAGCTACGATTCGCTGGCGCGGCTGACTGGCACAGCCTTGAACAATCATTGGACGCACCCGCTGGACAGCTATACCTACACGCCTGACGCGCTGGGCTTGCGGACGAACATCGTGCGCAATCTCGGTTTGACGAGTTCCACCGCGACGGTGGTTTTTGACAACATCGGGCAGTTGACTTCGTGGAACGCGGCGGAAGCCGGCGGAACACCACGCCAAAACGAGCAGCTTGGCCTTGGTTACGACGCGGCGCATAACTTGCACACGCGGAACAATGGCAACTTGGCGCAGACGTTCACCACGGACGCAGCCAACCAGTTGAACAGCGTGACGCGCACCGGCACTTTCACCTTGAGCGGCGCGACGCCTGCCCCGGCCACCAGTGTAACGGTGAACGGACTGGCGGCGCAGACTTATGGCGACTTTACGTTTGCAGCCACGAACAACACATTGGCCAATGGCAACAACTCATTTGCCATCGTCGCGCAAAATGCCTATGGTGTGATCGTGACAAACAGCCTCACCATGAATTTGCCAACGAGCGTGAGCTTGAGTTTTGATAACAATGGAAATCTCACCAATGACGGCACCCGGACGTTTGGGTTTGATTCGGAAAACCAGTTGACGAATGTCACCGTTGCCGGGCAGTGGCGGAGTGATTATGTTTATGACGGATTTAACCGGCGGCGCATTGCCAGAGACTATAATTGGAACGGCAGTTCGTGGGTGGAGACGAATGAAGTTCATTACATTTACGACGGCTACTGGTTGATTCAGGAGCGGAATACAAACAATGCCTCGCTGGTGACTTATACGCGCGGAGTGGACATGAGCGGCAGCTTTCCGGCGGGTGGAATTGGCGGATTGCTGGCACGGACGGACACCAATGGTTCCACCTTTTATCATGCGGACGCCGGCGGAAACATCACGGCCTTGATGGATGGCGGCGAAAACATCGTGGCCAGATACTTATACGGCCCTTTTGGCAAGCTCGTTGGCAAGTGGGGCAGCATGGCCGATGCGAATAAAATGCAATTTTCCTCAATGCCGTTTTACAGCAAGCCTGGAATCGTCGGGTATTGGGGGCGGTTCTATGACCCGAATTTGCAACGGTGGCTAAATCAAGACCCCATCCAAGAAAACGGCGGAATAAACCTTTACGGATTTGTGCGAAACAATCCCATTAACCTTTTCGATCAGCTTGGGCTGGTGGACTGCGGTGCTCTTGCGGGGATGATTGGAAGGATGGACAACCTGATTGACAACGCCATTCGCTCTATGAGCGACATTAACCAGATGTTCGAGGATTCTATAAATAATGCTAGATGGTCTGAAAGGGTAGAAATCGGCTCTGCTGTTCTTGGTGGACTTGGCGTTGGTAAGGAGTTAATAGCATACAATGCTTCTACATTCAAAGCTGCGGGTGGAGTTGCGGGAGCGACAGCTTCGGCTACTTTTGGTTATATTGTCGGTGAAGCAGAAACACAGATACCAAGTCAGGCTTTTAACGCGGCTACTGGCTGGAACCCTCTCGACCTTACCGGCTCTGTCGCAGAAAAGGAAAACGAAATGGGTAATAATATGTCGTCATCAACTTATCAAACAATTCGAGGGTTGCAAGGCCAGTTGGCGAACATGATGGATATGTATAAACAAAACTGCCCTTGCAAAAAATGAACGAGAAACACCCACATGGCATCGGTCCCGCTGGTCGCTGGTATCTTTATTCCGGCATTCCATTTGCAGTTATAGCTGTGTTTTTTACAACCACAGATCGTCTGTTGGATCATGTTTTTAGTGAAAATGTTTCACCTTACATTGATCTTTTTGTAATAGGGGCAATCGCTATAGGTGCTTTAATTTTATATGACCATCTTCCCAAGCGGTTAGTTATTCCGCTAGGGATTGTTGGCTGGATAATTTCGTTTTCACTGTTATATTGGTATTTTTTGTTTGGCCCGGGTGCTTTCGGGCATCACCATTCATTTTGAAGGCGAACGCGCGAAACATAACTGGCGCGCTAACAACCCGGCGAACACTATGGCCGAAAGCCAAGAAAAGATGTCCGAAAATGCGTCCGCCTCGACTTATCAAACCATTCGAGGATTGCAAGGCAAATTGGCGAATATGATGGACATGTATCGGCAAAATTGTCCATGTAAGAAATGAACGAAAACTCACCATTCAGAATCGGCACATTTGGACGGTTTATCATTTTTTCGGGTGTGGGCATGGCTTTTATTGCTCTGTTCATGAATTTACTAAAGCCATTAGACCATATAGTTGGAGGGAACGCTCTATTCTATGTGATTATAGGAGTGGTGATTGTTAATGTGGTGCTGGTTATGATCGCTTACGACCGCTGCCCAAAACGGCTCACCATTCCAATTGGGATTGCCGGTTGGTTGTTAGCATTTCTATTCATGTTTCTTTGGAATTTATATGCGTTTGGTTGATAATTTTTTTCGTCCCTTCCTATACTGTAGCCCAATGACATAAAAATGCGTCAGCCTCGACCTATCAAACAATTCGAGGGTTGCAAGGTCAGTTGGCCAATATGATGGACATGTATCGGCAAAACTGCCCCTGTAAAAAATGAATAAAAAACACCACAACGGCATTGGCCCCGCAGGCCGCTCACTAATCTTCGGCGGGATTCCAGTGGCTATTTTAGCCGTGTTATTGGTAACCACATTGCGTCATGGATTAGAACCCGGATTATCTAACGCTGTTGGTGAGAAAGCCTTGCCATACGTTCTTTTTTTCACACCAGTCGTAATCGGATTAGGCTGTATGGTGCTACAAGAGCATTTTCCAAAACGTCTGGTTATTCCATTTGGAATCATTGGCTGGGTTGTAGGATTATCCCTGATATACTGGTATTTCTGGTTTGGGCCAGGTGCTTCCGGGCATCATTAACAAATGAGCCAACAATTTTCACATGGCATTGGTCCGGCGGGCCGCTCGCTAATCTTCGGTGGCATTCCAGTGGCTATTTTGGCTGTGTTGTTGGTATCCACACTGCATCACGGGTTAAACCAAATCCCTGAGATCGTCGGCGAAAAAGCCGAACCTTATGTTATTTTCTTCACGCCCGTTTTATTGATATTTGGCGGTTCGGCATTGCGTAAGTATTTTCCACAACGATTAGTCATTCCTTTTGGAATCATTGGCTGGGTGGTTGGATTATCCCTGATATACTGGTATTTCTGGTTTGGGCCAGGCGCTTCCGGGCATCAATAACCGAGTTTCCCGATTTTTATGCCCCCTTGGGTTTTTATCTACATAGCCCGTTTTATCTCTGGTGAGCGATTTAGAAAAGCGACACCGGCGGAGTGCCGGTGGTATGGAGGTTTTTTTGTCTTTCTCCCCATTTACATCTTTTCATTTGCTCGTCTTGGACACGCATTTCTTGACCGGGCCAGACCCGTGAGCATCTGGCTTTGCGCGATGGGGAGCTTGATTGTTCTCGGTTCATGTCTCTTTGTGTGGACTAGATATATTCCAGCCAGAGTCTCGGTGATTCTTGGCATTATCGTGTGGGGAGTGGCGTTTTGGATGTCATTTACAGGCAGACTTCTTTAAGAAGGATAGGGGTCAGTGATCGGATGGCAGCTTTTGCAATAAATCCACCGCTGGTTGAAAATCCGGCTGAATTACCAACGCCCGCCTCGCTGCCGTCCGCGCCTCATCATTACGCCCATTGCGCACCAAAATCATCGCCCGCACATAAGGAATGTGCGGATCATCCGGCACGGCGGCTTCCGCCTGATTGAGCGTTTTCAACGCTTCCGCCAGTTGTCCCAACTGGTCTTGCACCTGTGCCTGTTTGCAGAGGAATGGCGGGGAAAGTTTGTCCCAAGCCGTCGCTTTTTTAAGATGCACCAACGCTTCCGCCGGTTGCTGGCGGGAAAGCAAAAACATCGCCGTTTCAAATTGTCCGGTCGGCTGGTCGGCTTCCAAATCCAGCATCCGCTGCAAATCCTGTCCGGCCTGGCTTTGCATATCCACCGTCGCTCGCAGCACCCACGCTGCCGCCACCCGCACATTCCGCAGCGGGTCGTTTAACATAGGTTGCAATTCTGTCAGAACATTTGTGTCTGCCAATGCCGGTTCCAGTGAACGCACCACCCGTTCCCGCACCAAAGGATGTTCGTTCTTTAACTGTCTCAACAATGCAGTTTGAACTGTCGGTTCAACCGCCCATCGTTCCAAAAAGGTTGCCGCCACCGCCCGCCAATAAGGAGGTTGGTTGGTGTCGGCCAGCAAACCAATCAATTTTTCATTGGCACCGGCTTCCCCGCTTTCCGCCGCCGCAATCCGCCGCGCCCGTTCGCGCGTTGGCCGGTTCATGTTCGTGCCATACCATTGCCATGTGTAATTTAACGCCCAATCCGTGGTTTTGTCGGCATGACAGCGATTACAGGCGTTCGGGATATTCAATTCCTTCGTCAGCAGCGGATCGGGAATGGTGAAACCGTGGTCCCGGCGCGGGTGCCGCTGCATATACACCGTGACCGGCATGTGGCAGCCAATGCAATCGCTCTTACATTCATGCTTATGGCTGGCAGGGTCAATCTTGGGCGCTTTGGGATAGCCCCCAATGTGGCAACGCATACACAGGTCGTTGCCGGACAATGTGTTCTTGTAGGAGTGGGCATTGTGGCAGTCCAGACAAATCACCCCGTCCTGATACATCTTGCTGCCGAGAAATGCTTCAAACTCGTAATCCTCATCCTTGATCTGCCCATCTGGATACCACCGCTGGTCGTTATCCAGAATTTCCACTGAATAATTGTCGTAAATGGAATCGCCGGGCTTGAAGTTCTCGGTCAGGTCGGTGTTGCGCGAATGGCAGGAGCCGCAAAGTCCGACGATTCGAGTCGGAGGCATCTTGGAAACTGTGGGGTCAATGAGCGTAGTGTTGGTATGAGCATTGCGCCATTCGTTGTGCGCTTTGAGCGGGCCGTGACAGGCTTCACAGCCCACGGCCATTTCCGCCATCGTCGTGTGGTAGCTGTCCGTGGCAGCATCGTAATTTTTATGTAGCCGGGTGTTATGGCATTCCGCGCAGAATGAATTCCAGTTCATGCCCCGGCCTGTCCAATGTCCGAATTCGCCGGGAAAGCGGAGGTCATCGCCATAGACGTAAAACCACTGGTTTGATTTCGGGTCGTAGGAGGCTTCCTGCACTTGGTAGCGACCGCCGGGCAACAATGTCAGGTATTGCAAGAGTGGGTCGTGACCGATGACGCGCTCGACGCGGAAGGGCTGGCGGTTGCTTTCTGGGCCGAGCGTGACAATTTGAAATTGGCCGTTCTGAATCCGTGCGGTGGTGGTTTCGTTGCCGTGCTTGAAATCTCGCGGCGGGTCAAAAGCTGTCCGGTCTGCGGCCGGTTGCGTCAACCGTTCCGCGAGCGCGTGGTGCGATTGCGCCCACAGGTCGTAATCGTCGCGGTGACAGTCGCGGCAACTTTCTGAACCGGCATAGGCGGCATAGCCGTTTGTTTCAGGTTTCAGCGGTTCCGCGTCCGCCAAATTCAACGCCACCGCTGCCAGCAATACCCATGAATTCAGCCACGTCAGCCGTCGAATTTTGAGTGGTTTGAGGCGCACACAAGAGGATGAAAAGTTACCCGCAAAAAGTCAACGGAACGCATCAAAATTATTGAGGAACAACGCGGTAAAACCGCTGTGTGCTGGAAGGATTCGCATTAAGATACGAATTGATGCTGCCATCATTGGTAATGACGAACAGCGTCGTCCAGTCAATCAGGTTGGTGGAAGTTTGAAAGTTGAAGTTTGCTCCCGCCGTGCCTGTAACCAGCCAACTAAATTCCGAAAACAAATTGTTTCCAGATAGGGTCAGGTAGGCGGGAGTCTGAACTGAATTCTGGTTTGCGCCGGTTTGAAATTGTGAATAAACAAGTGGAGTGTTTGTGGAGCCATCAAAGGTTCCCCACCGCCCAGTTAGATCATAGGCCAGGTCTTCCGAAGAACCTCGATAGCTGGCCCACAGCGGCCCAAGTTTGTTGAAGGCTATTCTCACCGGGGGCGCAATGTTTCCCGGCCCGGCTTGCGACGGATTGCCATTCAACGCGGCATTGTTAATCCAGTTGGTTGTGCCTGTCCGGGAAAACCAATATGAATTGACCGCAAAATTTGTCGCACAGAAAAGAAAGTCAGGTTGAGCCGTCACCCGTTCAAGTTGTTGTTGCATCGCGTTGCCATTCGTAATGTAAATGTCCGTGAACTGATTGGTCATCGGCAGGAAAGCGCCGGATGACGACCCAACCGGCTGCAACACAAACGTGATTTTATCAACGCCCGGACGCCAGGCACCGTTGACGAATGAGTTTGTGCCGATGCCGCGCACGTCCGGCAGCAAAGTTTCGTAATGAACATTGTTGGTCGAGAGGAGATAACGGAGACCGCCAACATCGTCGCTGGTCAATCCACCGAAAAACCCCCCGGCTTCCGGCACGCCGTTGGCCACGGTCGAAGGGTATAAATCGAACGGATCAACCGGAAAAGCAACCGGCCAGGCATTTGTCTCTCCGCCGGAAACGGAGTATTGCAGTTGATACGCCAGAAGCGTGTCGCCGATGTAACTTGACGGCAGTTCGGTGAACGGGTCGTAGTTCCGCTGAAGCACATCACCCGCAATGTCGCCGTTGCTGAACCAGAAATCTTTCAGGCAGAAAATCCCCACGCTGGGAGGAGCGAGGCCGAGATGTTCCACCAGCAGAAATAAAGTTTCTGATTTCAGGTCAATCAATCCCTGGCTTTGCGCCGTGAGGTTGTTATATGTAGCATCCGTGGTGTAATTGCTTGGATCAATTTGCGAGGCTGGCGGCAGGTTGTTCAAAACGCTGATGGCGCTTTCCACAGCGGCCACGCCGTTGGTTCCAAAATAATCCAGAAAGGATTGGTCAAACCCGTAAGTCACCACCGGCACATTCCAGCGGTATTCATTGCTGATGCACATTGGCCCGCCAATTTCATCTTCGTCGGATGGATAAAAACCATTAGTCACGGTCATCCACGGCTCGAATGGCCCAAGCAATGAAAAGGCGCGGGCGTTCAACACGCTCAAAATGACGAGTCCCGCCGCCACCAGTAAAAAACAGATTTTCATTTGAACGCGCATTAGATTAGAAACGTATCCGTTTCTCAAATTTTTGGCAAAATTATTCAACAAGATTGCCGGTTGTTTTTTAATGTGCCCCGTTCGTCCAAGTGCTATCCATGTGAAAAATCCAGTTTTGGCAAGGCAGTTCTGAAGCTGCTAAACCGACTGGCAACCAGCATTGCCGGTTGCCAGTTTTACATTCTCATTCCTCTGGATTGTGATTTGCGGATATGCGGCCTTGACGACCAGACCGGCCTTTGGATTTGTGGCGTTTCTTTTTGCTCACTTTCCGCCACTATTATCGGCGGCGATGGTTTGTTGATTTCCGCTTCACGGACTGATTCATAAATTTCCTTCGCCACCAAATCCAACGCCGAAGGTTGTTTTCAATTATCACCCGTTCACGCTCCACTTCCCCCGCACGCTGACCGCCGCCCAAAGCGGTTTTCAAATTATCTTCTTCCCGTTAGCGGCTAATTCATCGGCAATCAACGCGCCGCCACACTGTGATTATTCAGCGAATGACCAGACATCCACGCGGCTCGCTCACATGAAGCGAGCCGCCGGAATTTTTCCCGGCCAATAAAAATTCGGCGAGCGCATCGCCAATCAGTTTTTCGATTGCATCCCGCATCGGGCGAGCGCCTAGTTTCGGATGAAAGCCGCGCCGCACCAAAAACGGCAGGACGGATTCAGCCGGTTCAAGTGCGTGGCCTTTTTCCCGCAAGAAATTCAGTTCATTCGCCAGCAGCAATCCGGCAATTTCAAGCTGGTTGTCGTAACTTAACCGATTGAAGACCAGCTTTTCCGTGATACGGGCAAACATTTCAGGACGCAGGGATTGTTGGGCGCGGGTGAGGACGTGACGCTCCATCGTGGCTTGAGTGGAATGTTGAATGTGCAAAATCTCCGCCGCGCCGATGTTTGAAGTCAGCACAATGTAATGTTTGGAAAAATCCAGCGTGTCGCCGCTGGCCATCGTTACCCGCGCCGCATCCAAAATTTGCAGGAACACATCCAGCACGCGCGGATGCGCTTTTTCAATTTCATCAAAAAGCAAAGTGCCGGAAGGCGATTTGTCATAAGCCATGCCCAAAGTGCCGCGCTCGCCCAACCGCGCACCGAGCAGGACGCCAAGCGATTCCTGCGTTTGGTATTCGCTCATGTCGAAGCGAAAAAGTTTATCTGTCCCGAAAAGAAATTCCGTGAAGGCCAGCGTGATCTCGGTTTTGCCAACACCCGTTGGTCCGAGAAACATGAAGCTGCCGCGCGGACGGGTTGGCTTGGTCAATCCAAGCTCGCCCCGTTGCAGCACAGAGACCACGCGCGGGATGACATGAGCCTGTCCGCGAATGCGCTGGCTTAAACTTTTTTCAAGCCCTTGCAGCTTCAATTGAAGCGGTGAGGAGGATTTTTCCGTTGTGTCCATTGCGTTTTCCATGCCCCAACCCTGCCAGAACGCCGGGAAAAAGTTGTAATGAATTCATTACAACCTGACAGGGCAAAAGATAGTAAAAAGGAGCGTATGAAAATTATATTTCAAACGACACTGGCGGGATTCAATCCCATCCTGGCACAAACCACGGGCAGCCTGTCATCAGGCGCTTCATCGGCCTTGGGCATCGTGATGCTCATAGGATTCATCTTCGGAACCATCTGCGTTGTTGGCGGCGGGTTCGCCATCCGGCGCGGGGACGCCGACACCGGAAAACTTTCCATCATCGGCGGTCTCATCATCGCGGGCGCGCCCGTCATCGTGAAGGCGTTGTTCACCGCCTTTGGCATCGGCAGTTCAACCGTGGACGTGGGAACCTTCCAATGAAAGACGGCATCCGCTTCACGGAAACGAACAGTTCCGACGATTCCAAAGGCCGGACGTGGGGATTGGAAGGCGAATTGTTCTGGTTCATTGTCGGCGGCGGGTTCGCCTTCGTGATGATCCTGCTGCTTTGTTTCAGCGCATTGAAAATGAGCTTTTTTGCATCACTCATTTTAGCGGCTGTGCCGCTGACGCTTTGCCTCATTTACGTCTTCATGTTCCGTCAGGGCAAACCAGCGGGTTATGACGTTGACTGCCTCGACTACTGGTTAAAAGGCTCTGGCTTCACCCCGGATTTTCAAAAGCAACCGGCCCATCCCTTATGTTTGAAGAATCGCCAAACGGATACTTCATCAACGACCTGATCGTTTTCAATTCGTTGAATGCGGGCGGCTACGTCTCAAAGGGATTCATCTTTGAGCCGCCTGACATGATTAACGCACAGGTGTCGGAATTAAACGGGTTTCAAGACCAGCTTTCGCTGTTGATGCAGTCACTTACCGAAAATCAAAGGCTGCAAATCCAATACTATTGCGATTCAGACTACCGGCACGAATTATTGCGGTATCATGCGGAAACCCAAAAAGCGGCCAATGTCTGGACGCGCCGTTCGCGCAACGAACGCTTTGAACGGTATTGGCGGCTGATGACCGAACGCCGTCTGCGGCGGCAACGGCTCGTCTTTTATCTGTCGCGGAAAATCGAAACCTCGTCCAGAGGCATCAAATCCGAAGCGGCTCTTTCCGAATACTACAACCAGCTTTTGGGACAATTCCGCTCGGAGTTCGAGCATACGCACGAGATGCTCACGGAGATTTTCGCCGGACAGGGCGCACGGATAATTCCGATGAAAGACGCCGACCATTTCCGGCACTGCAAAACCTTTTTGAATCCGTCACTGGCCGAACGGTTCGACTACGACCCGATTGAAGGTTTTGATCCGCAACTGTCCATTCAGGAAAATTGCTGGCACAGCGAGGGGGCAGGACAGGCCGATTTCGGTTTCTTCATGGATGGCCGTTACCATTCCATCATCACCTTGTCGCGCTGGCCGAAGATGACCTACCCAGGAATCATCCATCGGCTCACCAGTTTGCGATTGCTCGATTACACCATCACGGTGAATCTCGACCCGCTCTCCGTCCGCAAGGAAATCAACAAGGAGGAAAAGGAACACGACCGCATTGCCGGCGATTATGCCAGCGAGAAAAAACTTTCGCTGTTGACGGTGATGGACAAGAAGCAAAAGAAAATCTCCGCGCTCATGCAGGGACATACGATTCCGTTCAAAGTCCTGTTTGCCATCCGCACCTGGGACAAGAGCAAGGAAGGGTTGATTGCCAAAACGACCGCAATCAAAAACGCCATCAATTCCATGAATTCGGCGCAGTATGCGGAAAGCACCCTGCCTAGCACGTCCAAGAAATTGTTTTACCAGACATGGCCGGGCTGGACGTGGAGCAAATACAATGCGCGAAAACTTTACGGCGAAAACCGTTACATCGCCGATATGCTGCCGATTGCCTCGACGTTCACCGGCCACCTTGATTCAGCCGAGGCGATTTACGAAGGCCCGAACCAAAATCTTGTCGGCATCAAAACTTTCTCCGGTTCGGCGGGCAATCAATCGCCGCAACACGCGGTGTTGCTTGGCATGAGCGGCGCAGGGAAGTCCGTCACGATTTGCGACCTGCTTTCGCAGACTGAAAACTATTTCGCCTACACCGTCATCATTGAGGAAGGGCTTTCCTACGGCATCTACACGCAAACGGTCGAGCCGGATGCCAAGCCGATTGTGATTCAGCCGGACGGCGACATCACCATCAATTATCTCGACACGAAGGGACTGCCGTTGACGCCGGATCATCTCGCGTCGGCGACCGCGCTGGTTGCGCGGATGGTTGGTTTAAGCCAGAGCGAGGACAAGCAGATGTTGCGGCAGGCGCAAATCGCCAAATACATCAATCTGCTTTACGAGGATGTCTTTCAGGATTGGACGCGCAAAAATGAAAGTCAAATGATGGAAGTTGCGCGCCGCGCGTGTGCGCTAACGCATTATCGCAAAGAGAAAATGCCACCGGGCGCAACGATGCTGGAGGCGTTCGCTGATTTCCGCGACTGGCTGAAATCAAACGAAGATGAAGCAAAAACTTTTGAGCAGAAATTGTCCGAAGGCGAAGTGCTGAAATTTTTCAAAGACCCGAACACGGTCAAAGAAGTTCGCAACATCGCCTTCTCATATTTCAAAACCTACGAGTATCCGTCACATCGTATGTTGCAGGAGTTGATGTCGCTGGACGCAAGCGGCGCGGAACGCGACCAGATTATTGAAATCGCCACGTTGCTTTTGCCGTGGTGTCGGGACGGCAACTACGGGGCGTTGTTTGACGGTGCGAGCAATCTGTCGCTCACTGGAAAAATCGCCCATTTCGAGCTTGGCTATATTCCCGATTCGGCGAAGGAACTGCGAGCCGCCGCCGGTTTTCTCATCACGAACCACGCCCGCAAGCACATCATCACGCTGCCGCGCGCCGTGCGGAAACGGAATGTCTATGAGGAAGTCGCCCGCTTCCTCGACATTCCGGGCGGCGAGGAAATCGTCAAGGAAAGCTACGCGCAACTTCGCAAATTCAATTGCTGGAACATTTCCATTGTCCAGCAGTATGCGCGGTTCAAGCAGTCGCGCATCCGTTCCGCCGTGTTCGGCAACAGCCGCCAGTTTTTTTTGATGCGCCAGAACGACCGTGCCGATCTGGACGACATCGCGCGGGACATTGCCATTCCCGAAATCACCAAACACACGATAATGAATTACACGCTGCCCGACCATCAGGCCGGAGCGAAATACTCCGCGTTCACTTATCTGCACGTTGATTCCAACCGTCCGATTTGCGGGACGGCTTACAACTATACATCTCCCGAAATGCTCTATTGCTCCAGTTCGAGCGGCGAACATTTCGAGCAGCGGGCGAAAGAACTGCGCGGCGCAAAGAATGTCACCGAAGGTATTTTGACTTTTTCCCGCAAACCGCAACTCGTGGAAACCACATGAAGCCTCACTACATCATTTCAATTTTCCTCGTCCCATTGCTCATCACCGGCTGCGCGATGGTTCGCCCCGTCACCGACATCGCCGCAGGCGCGGGAGGCGGGGCATTAGCCAGCAATCTTTCCCACGGCAATCCGGCAATCACCGCTGCCGGGGCAGCGGGCGGCGTTTTGGTGAGCGAAGGCGCGAATTATCTCGCGGGCAAGGCGGCAGACAATGCCTATACCACCGGCTACGAGAAAGGCCGGAGCGACGCCGTGAGGCAGCAGTATTGGATTCAGGTTCACCAACAGCAGCAGCAAACGACGCTGCCGGAAAACGTCAGCCTGTATGCCATCCCCATTCCCGAACAAAGCATAGACGGAGTGATTTTGAACCCGACCACCAAATACCTACGCATCGAAAACTAGCAGGCGCAAGCCTGCGCCAACCAAAAATGAAAGGACAACAAACATGAAAAAACTACTCATCACCATCGCCATCGCCATCGTTGGCGCGTCGAGTCACGCGCAATGGATTGTTTATGACCCCACGGTGAACATCGAACAGATTGTCAGCGAAGCCGAGAACATCGCCGAATACGTTGACATGGTGGACAACCAGGTGCAGCAGATTACGCAGCTTTCCGACCAGCTTCAACAGTTGCAGCAATACAACAAGGCATTCGGCGACCCGTCGCAAATTCTGAATGTCACCGGCATATCCGCGCTGACATCCGACCTCACGCAAACGCCGCTGGGACAGACCATCTCCGCCGTTGAAAAAACCGCCGATGGCGTGGCCGCGCTCACCTACGACGCCAACGGCCTTTACAATCAGATCGGCGCAACTTTTACCACGCCGTCAGGAAATCAAATCCAGCGTCAGACCACCGACTACAAACCTTTCGAGGCGATTAACAATGCGACCGCCAATTATTCCAACGTCACGGCCAACGTGCTGCAACGCCGCCAGACATTAAAGGACGCCATCGCTTCGACCACGGAAGCATTGCAATCGGCGACGACCGCATCCGAGGTGCAAAAACTTACCGGCGTTTTGATCGGCCAGAACGCGGCCTTGGCCGCGACCGACAAGGAAATAGACCAGGCCGTCGCGGTAAGCGTCGAGCAGGACATCGAGAACCGGAACGACGCCCAGAAGCAGGCCGTGGCCGCGCAGGAGGAACAGAAGGCCGAAGTTATCGAGTCATTCGGCAATTACCGGACGAATTTCCAACTCAACACCCAACCGCCGATGTTCCCCACAGGCAACTGATGAAACTAAAAATTCTATTGCTGGTTGCGGGCGTTGCCGTCATCGGCAGCAGTGTCGCTGTTTTGGTGATCCAATCCCGCCCGCACCAGTTGAAATTTCCGCCGCCGGAAAATCAGTTGCCAGCGGCCATCAGCAATTACAGTAAAACTTTCAAACTCAATACGTCGCCCCCGATTTGGGCGCAACCGACCAATGGAAACCCGACCCACTGAACTGCGCGAAACCGCCGTTGCGGACAGCGGCCAAGCCAGAATTGCGGAGGCAAAACCGCGTTTTGACCCGACGCGGATTTTTGTCCAAAAAGACCGGCTCGTCTGGTTTTGGTTTGGCTTTGCCATGCTCGTGCTGGTGGGCGCAGCGGTTGACCGTTATGTCCTCGTCCAGAGTTTCAAACAGCGGGAGCGGGTGATTGTGATTGATCCGGCGAATACATTTTATGTTTCGCCATTGTTGAAATTCGAGGAAGCCAAAGGGCTTCATGTTGAGCAAAGCACGCTGGCGGCCACGGCCTTTTTGGAACGCAACCCGAAAGGCTTTGATAACGCCGATTTGTTGAAACAGATGTTTCTCAAGCAGGCTTTCCAAAAGGCATCAGCCTATCAAGCCGCCGAAGAACCGGAATTCAAGTCCAAGCAGTTGCATCAGAAAGTCGAAATCAGCGGGATTAACATTCTCAACACGCGCGAAGATTTTGTGCTGACCCAAGTGACCGGCCAGCTCATCCGCGACGGCGTTTTCGAGGACAAACCTTTCACGGAAGCAATCCCGTTCAAGCTGTCGCTCCGCTTGCAACGCAATCCCAACATGGTGCAGAACGGCAGATTCCCGACGGCCGTAAATGACTTCAAATATGAAACGACTGGCAATTAGTTTTTTGACGGGCGTTTGCCTTATCGCGGGCGCGAAGGCAGGTGCGAAGGACCGGGCCATCCAGGATTTTGTTCTGGACGAACAGACGGTCTATGTCATTCCGGTTTCCGGCTATCGCGTCACGACCATCAGCTTTCCGGGGCCGATTTCGGCGATGGATGCGGCGCAGGCCAGCGTTGATCCGCAGAAGCCCGCCGCATTCCTCATCGCCCACACCAGAGGTTCATCCTTCTTTTCCGTGCGCGCCGAAATGAGAAAAGCGACCACGAACGTCAACATTCGTTGGAACAACAAAACGTATGTCATTGAACTGGTCGAAAGCGACGAGCCGCTCTTGTCCGTTACCTTTGAAAATGCGCCGGACAATTCCGCATCAGTGCAGGCCGAGCCGGTGACGCCCTCGCGCTTGCTCGCGTTGCTGGACAAGGCCAAAGCCTATCCCGTTCTGAAGGCGTATCACCCCGAAGCCGTCGCCCAGGTGGATTATCGCAATTACGAAAAAGAGCCGCGCATTTTGGATTGCACCAACTACGCGGTGAAGATCGAGGAGGTGTTTCGGTTCAATCCCGAAGACACGCTCATTTTCCGCGTGGGTGTCACCAATAAAACCGACCGGGAGCTTCGCTATGCACCCAATGGATTTTTGCTGCGTGTCGGCGAGCGGACATATCCGCAGTCCATCAGCGACGCCAGCGGCGTTGTGCCGCCGCACGCGGAAGCCCCGGCCTATTTTGCCGTGACCGGCACACCCAACGGCGGGCGCAATGATATGTCCATCAAGAATGATTTCTTTGTGATTCTGGACGCGCAGACGATTGACCCAATTCCACCTGTTATTTCTGCGCCCGCGTCCGCGCCAGCACCTATGCCCGCACCTACGCCAACCGCTGCATCAAAACCCACAAAACGAGGACGATGATAAATCCCCGCAACGCCATCAATTTTTTCAAAACACCAGCGGGCGCGTTCATTTTATTCTGCGTCGTTCTGGTTGTCATCTTCTTTGCCTGCAAACGGTTTTTGCCCGGCGAAACGAAGCCGCAGCCGTTGGTTTATTCCACCAAGGCCGCCGCCGCAGCCGCCAGCAAGCAGACCATGCAGACCTTTCAGAATACAAATTATTCACCAATGGCGAATCTCCCACCGCCGCCGTCCATGCCGGTAATTACCAGTGATGCGGGTTCGCAACGGCAATCGGGAGGAATGTTTGGCCACGCTCCGGCCAAGCCGGAGGTGTTGCCCATCAGCCTGTTTGCCGAGACGCCGCAATCGGAACAAAAGCAGTTGAGCAAAAACTACGCGCCCTTTGGCCGGTTGATTCCGTGCGAACTCATCGTCACGGTGGATTCATCGAGCATCCAAACGCCCATCATCGGTCTGGTGACGGAAGACATTTATCACAATGGCCGGTTAATCATCCCGGCTGGCACGGAAGTTCACGGCAAGGCGCAGACCGACCGCAGCCGCGAACGTATTGCCAGCGGCGACAATTGGACGCTGGTTTGGAGGGGCGGCGAGGAATTGCGGCTTTCCGGCATCGCCCTCGACCGCGAGGCCGATCCAAGCGGCGACGGCTGGGGCATCACGGACGGCAGCGCCGGTCTGCGCGGGCGCGTTCTCAAAAGTGACGACATGGCGGAAATCAAATTGTTTGCCGCGACATTCTTGAGCGGAGCGGCAAGTGCGTTCACACAGACCCAGCCGACCATCTACGGAAATCAAATCACGCCCACGTTGCAGAATGCCCCGCTCACCGGCGCGCAAAGCGTCATCAATGCCTACGCACAGCAGATTTTAGATTCGATTCAACGGGACGGCTTTTATGTCCGTGTTCCGGCTGGAAAACAATTTTATCTCTACGTCACGCAAACGATTGATGAATCGGATGCCGTCATCGGCGGCACGCGCTTGACACCAAATGATTTTGCCAGCGAAACGAACCAGCCCGCCGCCACTTCACGGCGTGATTTACCACCGGAAGCGGCTGCGTATTTGAAAAGAGCCATGCCATGAAACGAATTCTCATTTTTATCCCGTTGCTTTTGCTGTCGGCCTGCGCCAGCAAAAAACCTGTCATTGTGCAGATGCCGCCCGCCGTGTCAGGAACGATACTGGCCACCGAGGACATGGAATCGGTGCGCTATGGCGAAAATCTGAAAGCCTATTCGTTTGGCCGCTACGTTGACCCCAATGACGGCTTGGTGATGCACGAAGCGCACACGGTTTATCGCGTGGAGACAACCGCCAAATGGAACCTGCATCCCAACGCGCCGGTGACTATCCCAAGCGGGCCGGTGATCGGCATCATTGATCCGGCGCACAAGGACAGTCCGCTCACGCCCGAAGTCGTCGCGGAAGTGGACCGGCAGAAGGCCGCGACGCTGGCGTTGATGGTGCAAGGCCAGCGCATGAATCAAGCCCTCAACCAGCTTTCCAAAACCCTGTCGGCAACGGCGCAGGTTGCCCAGGAAAATGCCCAGCTTAAAAACGAAGTGACCATGACCGGGAAACGCCTTGATGCCCTTGAAGAAGAATTTCGGAAAGCCCAGACCGAAGCCCCGTTCACCGCACCGGCCACCCCTTCCGTAAAGGGGACGAATGACTGGTGATTTGAAAACCGCAACCACCAAAACGTATGGAAAAAACAAAGCCAAAAAATGCAGTCGCAGCACCCGGTTCAAACGCGCCGGTTCAATACCGTGAGAATCCGCGCACAAATGAAAAGATTGATGCGTGGATCAAGGCCAATCCCGACCAGTTCAAATTTTTTGATGAACTGCCCCACGAACGCGCCGTCCGCAAACTCGTTTTGAACGAGGTTCAAAAATACGAGCGTATGCAAAAAATGAACGCTGGCATCATGCAAAAACTCGACGGTGATCCCGAAGCGAAGCAGGCGTATGAAACGCTTTTGAAGCGCGTTCCCGAAGCCGACCGCGAACGGGCGACCGCTTCCATCGCCAAACACGTTTTCGCACTTGGCACACCGCGCAACGACCGCGCCAAAACGCAAAGCGCCGGGGGCGGGATGCGCGTGGGAGGATAAAATCCACGCGGGTCAAAGACTTGCGGCTTTCGCTACGGCGCGGCGCTCTGTTTCGCCGTTCCAGCGTCGAACTCCGCGCCCGGCCTGCCAAAGCCGCAAGACTTTGCCTGTCCGCTTTGAAGCAACCAATGGCTTTGCGATGCCGTCGCTTGAAATGAACCGCGACCGCATCCATGAAAAAACATGAACAACCCTGAAAAACTGAACATCGTCGGCCCACAATTGCGGCTTCTGCGGAAGTGGCGTGACTGGACGCAAAGCGACCTGTCAACAAAGCTCGGCTCATTGGGTTGGAAAATAAGCCGCAACGGATTGGCGCAAATGGAAATCACGCGCAAACGGGTCACGGATTGCGATTTGATTTATTTGGCAAAAGCTCTGGACGTGTGCATCAACGATTTTTTCCCAACAACTTTCTCGCAACAGAATCTCCGGCCAAAAATAAAATCCAATCGCTTGATCCGATGGGAAGCCCCGTCACGTTCCCGCCGCCAGCGCGTCACCAAAACCCGCTTTGACTACAAAGCACCGCGGCGACGCAGATACTAGCTTTTTTCCAGAAAGCTATTATCTTTATGGCCAAGCGACCGAACCAAAATGATGATGGTGGGCAGTTAAATTTATTCACATTCAACCAAAATCGTTATGACAGCAATCACACTGACGCAATACGGCAGAATGGCGGAGAAGCACTGGCGCGAATTTCTCCCGAACATGGTGGCGGAAATGGAAGCCAAGGGAGTCCTTCAGGAAATGCTCCTGGAGGCGGAGGAGAAGACCGCCAGCGAGATGCACGACCTGACCATGAAATTTCAGAAGCAAGGCTTGACGGCGCAGCAGGCGAACGACCGGGCTTGGGAAATGGTGAGGGAGGAATACATCCTGTTGCCGCCCGAGGCGGGCGAATAGTCCGCAATCAGAACAATTACCGAATTTCCCCCGCCGATGGCGTCGGCGCAGGCTCGTCCAAGGAAAAGTGTCGCGCCAATCTCGCCGCGATAAAGCTGGTTCGCAAAATTCAGGCTGAAGGCCGACCGGCCAACCAAGAGGAAAAATCTGCGCTGGTGCGTTATGTCGGCTGGGGCGGACTGCCGCAGATTTTCAATCCGGCAACCGACTGGCAGGCCGAGAGCCGGGAACTTGCCAAACTGATTTCCAAGGAGGAATTCCGGCTTGCCCGCGCTTCCACGCTCAATGCCCATTACACTTCCGGCGATGTCATCCAAGCCATGTATGCCGCTTTGGAGCGACTCGGATTCAAGGAAGGGCGCATCCTAGAGCCAGCTTGCGGCATCGGCCACTTCATCGGTTTCATGCCGGAGGCCATGCAGTCGCAATCCGTCATCACCGGCATTGAGCTTGATCCGGTGACGGCGCAAATCGCCAAGACGCTTTATCCCGATGCCGACATTCGCAACGAGGCTTTTGAAAAGGCGAACGTGGCGGATGAATTTTATGACGTGGCGGTTTCCAACATCCCCTTTGGCGACTACAAACCTTTCGACACCAAATTTAACAAACAGGGTTTTCTCATCCACGATTATTTCTTCGCCAGAGGACTTGAAAAAGTCCGCCCCGGCGGACTCGTCATGTTCATCACGTCGCGCGGCACGATGGACAAGACGGACAGCACGCTCCGCAAATATGTCGCCGACCGCGCCAGTTTGATCGGTGCAATCCGCCTGCCAAACACGGCTTTCAAACGCAATGCCAACACCGAAGTCACCACCGACATCATCATTCTTAAAAAATTGCGCCCGCGTGAAACCACCAAGGGCGTCAAATGGGAAAAGGTCGTTCCCTACACCAGCACCAACGGCGAAGTCATTCCCATCAACGAGTATTTCTTCAACAACCAGCACATGATGCTGGGTGAGATGCAGCTAAAAGGGCGGATGTATTCGCACAACCAGCCAACGCTGGTCAGTGATGGCAGGGACATCAAAGCGGCACTGGCCGAAGCGGTGAAACATCTCCCCGCAACAATTTATGAGCCGCTCAATCGTTCATTGGATGTCAACGCAGCGGAACAGTCCATCCCCGCACCCGGCCACGTCAAACCCAACGCCTACACGCTTCACGATGATGAAATTGCCGTCCGTGAGGGCGACAAGCTGATTCCGCTGCCGCATTTGCCGGTTCAAACAAAATTACGGATTCGCGGCCTGGTTAAGGTGCGGGATGCCGTGCGCCAATGTTTGCGGACGCAGTTGGAAGACGCCGAAGAATCTGAAATCCAACTGGCGCGCGCTCAGCTAAACCAGACTTACGACCGTTTTGCCGCGCGTTTTGGCCCGGTGTCGGATCGCGTGAACGCGCTCGCCTTTCGCGGCGACCCGGATTTGCCGCTTTTGTTCTCGCTGGAAAATTACGATTCGGAAATCAACAAGGCCACCAAGACCGCCATCTTTCGTGAGCGCACGATTCAAAAGCAAAAACCGATAACAGCGGTTCAATCTCCAAAGGAAGCCGTCATTGTTTCGCTGAATGAAAAAGGCCGCGTGGACTTGGAACACATGGCTTTCCTGTTATCCCGCCCGGCAGATGAATTTTTGCCGGAACTCAAAGGCGTTTTGTTTCTCAATCCGCAAACGCAGGCATGGGAGACCGAAGATCATTATCTTTCGGGCGATGTCCGTGACAAACTTCGCATCGCCGAAGCCGCCAGCCTCACCGAGCCGCGCTTTCAGGAAAATGTCGCGGCGCTCAAATCCGTCCAGCCGGAGGATTTGTCGGCGACCGCGATTGACGCACGCTTGGGCGCGTGCTGGATTCCCGTCAAGGACTTTGAAAAGTTTGCCAACGAGTTGCTGGCGGCGGACGACATCAAGGTTGCTTTCATCGTCCAGCTTGGCACTTGGACGGTGCAGGCCGGGCCGATGACCAAAGGCTCGGTTGCCAACACGACCGAATGGGGAACCAACCGTGCCACGGCGTTGGAGTTGGTTGAAGACGCCCTGAATTTGCGGACGCCGACCATCTACGACAAGGTGAAAGACGGCAAGAAGGACAAGCAAGTGGTCAATGCCAATGCCACCGAGGGCGCGCGGGAAAAGCAGCAGAAAATCAAAGACCGTTTCCGGGAATGGATCTGGCAGGACGACGAGCGGCGCGAGCGGCTCGTCAACAAATACAACGAGGAATTCAATGCCGTCCGGCTGCGGACATTCAGCGGGGAACACCTGACCTTGCCGGGCGCAAGCCACGCCATCCAGTTGCAACTGCATCAGAAGTCCGGTGTGTGGCGCATCGTGCAAACACCGAACACGCTGCTCGGCCACGTTGTCGGCGCGGGAAAAACTTTCACGATGGTAGCGGCGGGCATGGAATTGAAGCGGCTCGGACTTGCCCGCAAGCCGATGTTCACCGTTCCCAACCACATGCTCGGCCAGTTTGCTTCCGAACTGCTCATGCTTTATCCCAGCGCGAACATTCTGGCGGCGACCAAGGAGGATTTTGAAAAGCACAAGCGGCGCGAGCTGATGAGTCGCATCGCAACGGGAAATTGGGACGCCATCATCGTCACCCATTCGGGGTTTGAAAAAATCCCGATGTCCGAAAAATACCGGCGCGACTTTTTTCAGAACCAACTTGATGAACTGGACAGCGCATTGCGCGAAATCAAGGGCGACAACGACAACCGCCGCACGGTAAAGCAGCTTGAAGCCGCCAAGAAAAAATTGGAAACCCGATTGGAACTGCTTTCTGCCGCCGAGAAAAAGGACGACACGCTTACGTTTGAAGAACTTGGCATTGACCGGCTCTTTGTGGATGAAGCGCATTATTTCAAAAATTTGTTTTATATCTCGAAGATGACGCGCATTGCCGGACTGCCGCAAACGTCATCCGAACGCGCCTTCGATATGCTTTTGAAGACCCGCTACATTCAGGAAATCAATGGCGGCGGCGGCGTGGTGTTCGCCACCGGCACGCCGATTGCCAACAGCGTGGCCGAAATGTTCACCATGCAGCGGTATCTGCAAACGGGGACACTCAACAAACAAAAGCTGCATCATTTTGATTCATGGGCGGCAACTTTCGGCGAGCCGGTCACGGCGATGGAACTTGCGCCCGACGGCGCGGGCTACCGCCTCAACACGCGCTTTGCGCGTTTCATCAACGTGCCGGAACTGATGCAGATGTTTTGCCAGGTTGCCGACATCCAGACTGCCGCCACGCTGAAATTGCCCGTGCCGGAACTTCAAACGGGCAAGCCGGTGATTGTTCGTTCGCCGGCCACGCCGGAACTGAAAGAAATCGTGAAAGGGCTGGTCGCCCGTGCCGACGCCATCCGCAGCGGACGGGTTCCACCCACGGAAGATAATATGCTCAAAATCACGTCCGAAGGCCGCAAGGCGGCTTTGGATTTGCGGGTGTTGAACCCACGCGCGAAAGACCAGCCCGAAAGTAAAATCAATCTTGCCGCCGACAAGATTTTTCAAATCTGGCAGGACACGCACGCGAACCGCTGCGCCCAAATGATGTTTTGTGATTTGTCCACTCCGTCAAAATTGCGCCGCCAGTTTTGCGCCTACGATGATTTGAAAACCAAGCTCGTTGCGCGTGGCATTCCCGCCGAGCAAATTGCCTTCATGCAGGATTTCGACAGCGACCTGCAAAAGCATACTTTGTTCAAAGAGGTGCGTTCCGGCAAAGTTCGCATCCTCATGGGCAGCACGCAGAAAATGGGCGCTGGCACGAATGTTCAGGAACGGCTCGTTGCCCTGCATCATCTGGATGCGCCGTGGCGTCCCGCCGACGTGGAACAGCGCGAAGGCCGAATTTTGCGGCAGGGCAATCAGAACAAGGCAATCCAGATTTATCGTTACGTCACCGAAGGCAGTTTCGATGCCTATATGTGGCAGACACTGGAAACCAAGGCAAAATTCATCCATCAGGTGATGACCGGTGACACCCACATCCGGCACATCGAGGATATTGATTCGCGGGCGTTGACGTATGCTGAAATAAAGGCCATCGCATCCGGCAATCCGCTGGTGATCGAAAAAGCGTCCGTGGACGCCGAAGTCATGCGCCTGAACCGGCTGCGCTCCCAACACGCCGAAACGCAGTATCGCATCCGTTCCGACCTGCGCCGGTTGATCGAAAAGATTCCCGATTCAAGACAGCACATCGAAAATCTCAAGCTGGACATGGCGCAACGCGCCGACACGCACGGCGACGCCTTTCAAATCCTGTTGGAAAAATCGGTGGTCAAAGACCGCGCCATTGCCGGTGAACTGCTCACCCGCATTGCGCGCCGGATTTCCGACAGTCACCAGCAGTTCGACATCGGCTCCTTTGCGGGCTTCGAGCTTTCCGTCCGCTCATCGCTTTGGGGCAGGGTTGAATTCGTGTTGAAGGGCAAAAATCATTATGCCCTGGATGCCACCGAAACTTCGCTGGGGACGGTGCGCTCGCTCGAATACTTCGTGCAAAACATGGAAGACCGGCTGGCGCACAAACAAATGGAACTGGCCGACGCGGAGAAGAAGTGCGGCGAATTGGAAGTCAAAATCGGCCAGCCCTTCGAGTATGAGGCCAAGTTGCAAACGCTCGCCGTGCGGCAAAAGGAATTGGAGGAGGCTTTGGACATCACCAAAAATCAGGCGGCAAACTCGCTGGCGGCGGAAGCCACCGAACCGACCGTCGAGATCGAGCCGGAGGCCGAAACCGAGTCCGTCCAAACCGCCGTGCGGCAGTCGCACGCTAAAACTTCAAAAGTAACCGCGAAAGTGCGCGTGGCGATGGCGCATTGAGCCGCCTTGACCGCATCGTCCAAATCGCAAGGATCACTGCGGCTGTTTTTCCGGCGGCAGTTCGCTTGATGCCTTGAGCATTTCGTCCAGCAGTTTTTGAAATTCCCTCAATCCGGCGGACGGAATGATGATGCTGTTTGAAAGCCTGCCGCCTTCCTCAATGATCCGCAGAAATCTTCCGCGTGGATTTTCCTTGAGCAGAAACACAAAAGTTTTGCGCTCAACCTGCACCTGTTCCGATTTGAGGGTGTCCTCGTTGACGTGCGGACGAGGCGTTGGTTGATGCCAAGGTTGTGTTGATGGACGTTGGTGGTAAGGCGAGGGGCGTTCGTTTGAAATCATAACCCTTCCCAAACATTCGCCGAAATCGTGTGGCGACTCCAGAAAAAACGCAAAGGTGACAAAATTTCTTGAAGGCTTCGTGGAATTGGCCGCTGCCATTATACCGCTGCGTTCCGCTTGTAAAGGTATTGCTCGCTGCGCTGCGCTCCACCTTGACAATGCTCACTTCGCAGGGAGCGGCTCTTAAGAATTCACGAAGCACACCATTAAGCCTTCGGCTTTTCGGATGGAAAGCAATGAAGCGCAAAAGGTGCGTAACGCCCGCCGTGAATGTCCGTGTGCGGCGGGAAAACCAAACGGACAAGAGAAAGAAAAATAGTATGAGCATCTATAAATTCGTGAAATGGGAAGTGCAGCCGCTGGAAACCTTGCGCGACTCCTTCGAGTTCAAAGTCCACGAGAAGGCCAGCAAGGGAATCAAACTGACCCGCGAGGAAAAAAACCGGCTCGCGCGGGAATTGTTGGGCAACACCTATTCGCGGCTGGGCGTCCCGCTGCGCGGCTGGATGTTTGATTTTCGGGACTGTCTCCGGTGCTTTTGGGTGAAAGACGCTGGCGGCATGAGGGAGGTTTTTGCCCCGGACAAAACTGCGATCCGGGCTTCCGGTCGTTTTTTGTCCTTCTGCAAAATCGTCGAAATCACCGAGGGAGGTGCAAAATGAAATCGCCCCTTGCTCGCCGGTTGCTTTCCCGCGACAGCTTCAAAGGCCGTCGGTTGATTCGGAAACATTCCAAAAACTTCGACCTTTATTTTTCGCCGTGTCACTACGGCAAAAATGAAATCGTGTTCGAGGGATTCGTCAAGGTTGATGGCGGTGTCAAGCATCTGACCTTCCGTTACGAAACCGTTTCCGTGTTGGGCGCGTTTGCCGACACGCTGGAACACGGGGTTTTCTCGCCACGACCCTATCAGCTTGGACAGGCTTGCGACGGCTCAATCACCGAGTGCGCGCTGGCTCTTTTTGCGCGCTTCTGTCGGGAGCGGGGGCATTCGGCCACCACGCTTCATCGGGACGCTTATCCAGACGAGAATCGTCGCCGTCCAAACTGGCCGGAACTCACCGCCGCCGCCGACTGGCAGGGTGTCGCCTACCCAAGCCAATGGGATGCCAGGGCGACGGCGGGACTTTTGGAATCGTTGCACGCCGTCAATTATCACTCGCTCGCCGGGGTTGTTTCCGACCGACTCGAAAAATCCGGAGCAGTTCTCGCGTCGTCGGATTGACGCCGCAGACCGCCGCTTACGCCGACGCAACTGGCAAAGCTGATTCACATGGGCGGGAGCAATCCCGCCCATTTTTCCCCAAGCCGGAGGCGCAAAAGTTTTTCCCAACCTGCCGCAAGTGGGTGAGAAATTCCTGGGCGGCAAATTTGAGCGGACGCTTGTTTCTCTTAACAATCGCTATGGATCGTTTGGGCCAGGGGTTCTCCAGTTGCCGGTAGGTGATGGGGGTTGAGGTGTCGGCAATGGCGGTTTGTGGAATCAAGGAAATGCCCTTGCCCGCCGCCACCAGCGTTTGAATGGTCGCAAGCTGGCCGCTGCGAATGACAATGCGCGGATGAAAATTGTGGCGGCGGCCAAAGCCAATGTCGTAATCACTGAAGCTGTGATCTTCCTGCGACAAGATGAATTTTTCGGACATCAAATCTTCCTTGAAAATTTGCCGTTTGCGCGTGAGGGGATGACCGGGATGGAGCGCCAGCAGCATTTCTTCGGAAAACAATGTCTCAGTTTCAAACCCGTGTTCCCGGATTGGCAGGCTGACAAGTCCCAAGTCCAGCTTGCCCGTCTCAATCAGTTGCAAGGATTGTTCCGTCATGTTTTCGTGAACGAACACTTGGATTTTCGGATGCCGCTCAACAAACGAGCTTAAAACGAGCGCCAGAAAACAGGGCGCAATCGTCGGTAAAACCCCAAAAGAAACTCTGCCCGCGCGGATACCGTCGCTGCTGCGGATTTCCTGCTTGGTCTTTTCAATCAGCGCCAGAATCCGTGTTGCCCGCCGCAGAAGCAGGTTGCCCGCGTCCGTCGGCACAATCAACCGGTGGCTTCGGTTCAAAAGAGGTTTACCCACCCGGCTTTCCAGTTTTTGAACCTGCTCGCTCAAATTGGATTGGGAGATGTTGCAGCGAGCGGCAGCCTTGCTAAAGCTTCCCTGGTCAACCACCGCCATAAAATATCGTAATTGATTTGTGTCCACACAACGAGCGTGAAAGCCCTGTTCCTGAAAATTGCAAACTCTTTTTCAAATTAGAAGGGGCGAATTGAACTATCGGTTCCACCGATAAAACATATCGGAACTACCTGTTTCACATTTTCTGCCGGTGGTGTTATTTGAGAGTTGCGATTTTTGGGTCGCATTTTTTGACGAATGACAAACGGCAAACCACGACGGACAAAGTATCCTGCCAATTTTGTCGGGCCGCAAATTCGGAGGTTGCGGGCCGCGCACGGTTGGTCGCAGTCGAAACTTGCCCTGCGGCTCCAATTGAGCGGGTTGAACATTGGACGCGAAGTTCTCGCCCAAATCGAGGCGCAAACTCATTGCATCAAAGACATGGACATCCCCTATTTTGCCCATGCCCTGAAGGTTGATCTGGCCAACCTGTTTTTTGGAAATCAAAATGGGCTGCGCTCAACGGCGGCAGTCATTGCCCTGCTTCAGTCCTCTTGCCAGTCAAAACCGTTCTCAAAAAGTTGTAATGAATTCATTACAACCCCCCTGAAGCAAAACTGGTAAAACAGAACAAAACTTTTATGGATGTCAGCGAACCCAATCAAATCACGGAACAGCTACGAAAAAAAGCGAGAGAAGAACGGCTGGCATATTCCATTCCAGAGGCGGCTGATATGCTGGGCTTGGATTATTTCAGCGTCTATCGCCTCGTCCAGCGCGGGAAATTGAAAGCGTGCCGCGCGTTGCGCGGAAAATTCCTTATCACTCGCGCTGAACTCGACCGGCTTTTGAACACTGAATAAAATTTTATGTTGAAACGAAATGGAGAAGATTGCGAACACCCGGTGCCGAATTATCCCGGCTTGCTGACGACGAGCGAATACAAAGCCTACAACATGGCCGTGCCGTTGGTGGCGGTGGAGGTGCAATTGTTCAACGAACGGGCAAACACCTTGTCAGAGATTGACAATCAAAGCGCCCAAATCGCCGAGCAGGTTGCCGCGCAATCAACGCATGGCCTGCAATCTTTGACCGTGAAAGGAACGCCGGAGAGCACATGGCAAATCCGTCAAACTCTGTTCAAGTCGTCCCGGAGCGAGATGCTGCTTTGTTCGCGCGACGTGGAAGAAAAAAAACAGTTTGCCATTGTCGAAAAGTTTGACCCGCATTCTCAATACGCGCGCATCCACGGGGAGACGGATTTGCACATGATCGGCACCAACGCTTTTGCCTTGTTACAAGGTTTTGTGGAAAGCGAGCGAGGCGTTCTTCAGTTGTTCCGCAAAGACATTGAAGCCACGGTGGAGGAAAACCTTTCCGAAAAGTTTCCGGGACAAAACCACCGCCGGGTGGTGCGGGCAATTTCGGCGCGGTGTGAAAATTCGGCGACGGCTGAAAGCCAGAAGATTGAAGGCGAAAAGATTGCCAAGAATGTGAAGGTGCGTTTTTGAACGGGAGGCCATCATGCTAAAACGCCACGGAGAACTTTGTCAGCATGAAGTGCCGGGCTTCCCCGGCTTGTTGACAGACAGCGAGCATGAGGCTTATGTCGAAATGGTTGAATACATGAAAGAGGAACTGCAATTTCACAACCACTGCAAACAGATAATTGCCGGGTTTGAAAAACAAGTTTCACGATTAAAAATACTGGTGTCTGCCGCCGTCCCAAAAAATGCCCAGTCAATTACTATGGGAACCGGTGATAAATGGCAAATTCTGGACGTTTTTTTCAAAGAGAAAGATTATGCCGAATTGCTATTTTGCTCGCGTTCGACAGCATCAGAAACGGAATTTAGCATAATCAAAAGGTGTTATTCAAAGTCGGATGAAGTCATCGAAGTCTTCGATCAAAAAATTGATCGCTTCTATCATACGCGCGGCAAAAACCCTGCTCTCGTGCTGGAGCAGTTCTTGGATAAAGAGCGCTACGGCGTTGAAGTGCTCGAAAAAAGATTGGATTTGCGGATTACAGAAGACCTTTTCAAAAGACACCCCGCCGACCTTTGTCGGCGCGTATGCAAAGCTCTCGCGCCCCTGTATGCCAAACAACCGGCGGTTGAAAACGAAATTGCTCCCGCCGGGAAAATAACCACAGGCGTAAAAATGAAACTTTAAGGAGGAATTTTATGGGCGACTTTAATTCCATGTTCCCAAATTTCCTGACGCAATGTTTGTCGCTCAAAACCCTGCTCACGCCCATCGCTTACTTGCTCATCACCGGCGGCTTGATTGCCTCGACCATCGCCCACCACCGCAGCGGCAACGCCCAGCTTCAGGCCATTGGCAAGGTGATCGTCTTAATCATGCTGATTGTTTTCCTGCCGACATGGGGGAATCAAATTGTGTCCATCGTGGACGACACGGTGAAAAATGTCCTGAAAGTTGACCCGGCCAAAATTCACGACCAGTATCAGGCCGCGCTCCAACTGAATAGTTCAAGCAACGGAAATACAAGCTGGTGGGATAAACTTTTCAATCTTACCACTTCATTCGTCGAATGCTTGATGTCGGTTGCTTTCATCATTTTAGGCTGGCTCGCCAGCACGATTGAATGGTGGGCATACATTCTCCAAAGCGCGATTTTGTTCATCGGCTATGCCCTTTCACCCATTTTCATCGGGATGCTGGCATTCCCATCGCTTCAAAACGTCGGACGCAACTATTTGCTCAATTTGCTTGGGATAATGATCTGGCCGCTGGGCTGGGGCGTGGCCGGGCTGATTACCCAGGGCGTGATTGGTTTTATGACTGACCGCAGCTTTTTAAGTTCTCAAAGCGCCAGCGGCGAAATTGGTTATTCACTGCAAAACTTCATGGGGCTGGCGTTTCTTGGCATCTGGATAATTTTCAGCACGATTGCCGCGCCGGTAATTATTCAAAAAGCGATAGCCACGGGAAATTCTGCCGCTTCAAGTTTGTTCAGCGGGGCTTTTTCAGCGGGGCGGGCGGCGGCAAAAACGGGCGCAAGCACATTTGCCGACAGTGGCGCAACCGGAATCAAGGGGGCCATCGCTGCCGGGGCAATGGCGACCGCCGCTGCGGGGGAATCATTGGCGACATCTTCGATGGGCGCGGGCGGGGAATCGTTGCTCGGTTCGCTGGCGCAAACAAACAGCCGAGCGCACGAGCGGGCGCGCGACAGGGAGGAGCAAAAGCAGCAGCAGGGCTTTCCGCCCAACGATCCGACAGGTGATAAAACCGTCGCCGGATTGCTTGATAAAAGCCGCAATCCCAACGCCTGATTTCTGAAAATTACAGGTGAAAACAGGCCGCGCTTGTGCTATAATTCAACCATGACGGAATTCCTTGCCATCATGGGAATTGGAACAGTGGTTGCCATCTGGATTGTGGCGAACCTGCCGAAATCGCGCGGCCATCGTCGTGAGATAATTTCGTTTGAACAGAAGCCTTCTCAAACTCCCGCATGGAGGAAAGACATATCCGAGGTCTATGCAACCGACGGCTTTGATTATTTAAGAAAGCTGGACCGTTATCAAAATGATCCGCAGCATTGGCCTTGCCCATTCCCGCCGCCAGAGCCGAGAAAAATGGAATGCGAATACGATTAAGCGGCCTGCTGCTTTTGATTGGCTGAAATTTTTGCTTTCAATTTCTCGATGGTTGCAACACCAACGCGCTCCTGTAATTCATCCAGCAACACTTGCGGCTCTGCGAGTTCTTGTTCAAACACTTCACGCCCCATCGCAGCTTTTGCGCTCTGAATATATTTCGGCAGCGGCACGATCTGAACCGGCTCGTTAGCCTGTCCCCAAAAAGTTTCAATCGCTTCGCTCGACGCCCACCACGGATACGAATACGCTGCTTTTGCTTGAGCCACTGTTTTACCGCCATTCGTGGAGGGGGGCGACCACTGACGGGGTTGGCTTGGGGGAGGCCGTCGCGTTGAGAGTTGCGCTTTCGCCGAAAATAACTTTCTCCGCCATGTTCGCAGAGTGTTTGTCCCGCAAGTGGCCGTAGGTTTGCATCGCCAGCACACCACCATCTTTATGCCCCAACCACTTTGCAACGGTTGGAATGTCCACGCCAGACTCGATGCAGCGTGTTGCAAACAGGTGTCGCAGGTCATGGTGCGTCAGATGAAAAAGCCCCAGCTTCTTGCAGGCGTTTTTTAATGAGCGGTTGAATTTGCGGACTTTGAGAACCGGATTTTCCAGAAATTCCGTTTCCCCGCGCTCTGCCTTCATGCGTTCCAATAATTTCCTCATTTCGGGAATCATCGGCACACGGCGCATTTCCCAATTCTTCGTTCCGGTTATCGGATCGCCACGAATGATGATTTCGTTTTTCAAAAAGCTGCAATCCCGTCCATAAATTTTTGCGGCCTCACTCAAACGCGAACCAACATAAGCAAAGAATTCTATCGCGTCTGCGGAATGTCCGCCCCTGCCGCTGCCATTTCCACGAACGTGGGATACCAATGCGAGAAACTGATCGGGTTCCGGCAATTGGAGTTCTTTCCGGCGCACTCTGGCACGTTTCACGTCTTTGTCTTTGGCGGGATTATCATAACGCGCACCCGAATCCACGGTGATGTCCAGAATACGCCGGAGAACCGAAAGGGTTCCGTTTGTCACCGTTGGGGAATACCTTTTGCCAAACCGCGAACGCCATTCGAGACAGTCAAACTTCGTGATGCGCTTCACATCCGTCTGTTCCAAGCCGGGCCAGGTTTTAAGAAGATCAATGGCGGCTCGCTCGTTGTAATTTTTCGTGTTTTCCTTAATATCAGTGGCGTGTTTTTGGCGTTCTCTGAAAATTCCAAGCGCATCGGCAAAAGTCATCTTCCCGATAATCTTGGTTTGCGACGGCGCGACGGCGCGGTGTTCCGCATCCAACACGTCTGCCAAACGCAGTTTGGCAACCGAAAGAATGTTGGTGTCGAGGGATTTTCTGACAAGCTTGCCGCGCACCTTGGCGCGGGCAAAATAAATGCCCGATGGTTCGTAGCGAACCAGATTTGCGACCGGAGCTTTTGTCCAGAGGCTTGCGGATTCAGTATTTTTAGCGTTCATGGAAACAGTATCACATGGCGGTATCAGATGGTGTGTAATGAATTCATTACAACTTTATGAAGAACCAATGTTTGCAATAGTTTTCTGCTTACAGCCATGCAGAAGACTACGCTGTTTCCTAAACCGCGGATCCCAGTTCAATTCCGGGCGGGGGTACCATTCAACCCGTGGCGCCGCAGAAACGCGCGTGACGGGAACATTTTCCACAACTAATGCATCGTAACCATGTTATACTCTCTGGCGTCTTAAATTGACAACAGCCTGATTATGAAAATCAAATTCTTCAATAGGTGTGTTTTGGGGACGGCGACTGTGGTTCTATGTTTGATGGGCGTCCGTTCACCGTTTAATTTCCCGGCGCAAGCACAACCCGCCCCCGCCCCGCCGGACAGCGCAACGGCAGCAAGCGCATTACCACCGGGCATCTATCCGACCAGTCCACTGGCACAGGTCATCCGGCTTACGCAGGCCGGCGTGGATGAAAGCATCATCATGACTTACGTCACGAATTCCGGCAGCACGTTCAATCTCGATTCGGACAAAATCATTTATTTGAAGGACATTGGCCTGCCGAACGGAGTCGTCACCGCCATGATACGGCGCGACCAGCAGTTGCAGCAGCAAATGACCGCGTCGGCGTATCAACCCCCGGCTCAACCCGCTCCCGCTCCGCCACCCGTCCCAACCGAGCAACCGGAAACCGCGCCGCCGCCGCAACCGGTGGAGCAACCGGCGGAAGTCACGGTGGACTGTTTTTATGACACGCTTGCGCCGTATGGTACCTGGGTGTATGTGGACGGCTATGGACAATGCTGGCGGCCCAGCGTGGTGGTTTACAATCCCGGCTGGCAGCCGTATTGCGATCACGGACATTGGGTTTATACCGGCTGCGGCTGGTATTGGTTTTCGGATTATTCGTGGGGCTGGGCGCCGTTTCACTACGGGCGCTGGTTCCGGGATACGCGCTGGGGTTGGTGCTGGACGCCGGACACGATCTGGGGTCCGTCATGGGTGACCTGGCGATATTCGAGTGGTTACTGCGGCTGGGCACCGCTGCCGCCTTTTGCAACCTACCAGGCCGGCATCGGTTTCTTTTATCGCGGAAGCGCGGTCAGCATCGGTTTTAACTGGGGTTTGAGCGAAAATTGTTTCGCGTTCGTTCCGACCCAATATTTTTGCGACCCGCATCCATACCGCTATCGCGCGGTACCGGCCCAGGTAAGGCAGATTTTCAATCAAACCACTGTGATCAACAACTTCAACGTCCACAATCACAACTTCGTCAACGACGGCATTGCGCCGGAACACATCACCGCCGTCACCCACACCCCCATCCGTCCCGTTGCCATCCGGAATACCACCTTTCCGTCCGGAGACGGCGTTCGCGGTGATCAACTCAGTCGCGATGGCAACACACTGATTATAGGTCGCCCGCCGCAATCCGGGTTTCCGGCACAAAATCGTTCCTCGCAACCGAACAACAATTGGCCGGCGTCTCAAACACGGCAAATCAGGCAGCCACAGGAAGACAACGCAATCTCCGTCCCGGCGCAACGCCCGTCGTTACCGGGCAATTATTCAACACCGGGCTACGACAACCGGACTATGTCTCCCAGAGGACGGGAGCAACAACCGTTGGAAACACCACGCGGCAACACGCGCAATTTCGAGGCGCCGGTGGCCGCCCCGACCCCCAACCAACGGCAGTATGATGCGTCCGAAGCCAGCCAACACAACGCACCAGCCGCCGCGCCCGTCGAGCGCCCGCAATACAGCCAGCCTCCCAATCAGTCGTCATCGCAGAATTCCGACAATCAACCCGGCCCCGGCAACGGGCCGAGGCACTGATCTTCACTTTGCTGGATGCGTCAAACGCCGTGACGTGCAGGTTGCGCCCGGCGTTTTTGCTTTTGCAACCCCTCCGCCGCTGGCAAAATCCGCTCGTGGGCATCACGCGGCGGCAATTTGAACAAATGCAGGAACGCCTCGGCGGCGCTTCCCCGCATACGATCTCTCCGGTTTTCGCATCGGCGTTGCGCGCCACGCCCGGCGTTCATCGCGTCATTCTCGGCGTGGACCCGTCCCTGCGCGGCACCGGTTTTGGTGTGATTCGCGCCGCGAAACCCTTTCCGCAAACGCTGGCGCACGGCACGATTTCCTGTCCCGCGAATTGGGAACGCTCGCGCTGTCTCGCCAAAATCTCCGCGACATTGCGCGACGCGATTCGTGAACATCGCCCGACGGTGTGTGTCATCGAGGGGCTTTTTTACGCGCAAAATCTCCAGACCGCGCTCATCCTGGGCGAGGCGCGCGGCGCGGCGCTGGCGGCCATCGCCGAAGCCGGCCTGGAAATTTTTGAAATCGCTCCGCGCAAGGTGAAACAGGCCGTCGTCGGCTACGGCGCGGCGCAAAAATCCGCCGTCGCCAAAATGGTCCAGCGCCTGTTGAATCTGCCCAAACCGCCCGCGCCGGACGCGGCGGACGCGCTGGCGCTGGCGTTGGCGCACGCGCAGGAAAACAGCCGTTACAATTTGACGCCATTGAAACGAGTATGATCACGACTCAACGTGCTGCCAGCGTCACGCTGGCAGATCAGATCTTGATTCAGTTCTGCCGGCAGGATGCCGGCAGCACGTTATGATCACTTTTCTCCACGGCAAACTCATCGAGGCGCTGCCCACCCAGGTTGTCGTGGACGTCAACGGCGTCGGCTACGAGACGCTCATTCCGCTGTCGTCCTTTGACAAGCTGCCGCAGCCGGGCGAGACGGTGAAACTGCTCACGCAACTGGTCATCCGCGAGGACGCGCACACGCTCTATGGTTTCATGACGGCGGCGGAACGCGATTTGTTCCGGCTGCTGGTCAACACCGTTTCCGGCATCGGGCCGAAGATCGCGCTGAACATTTTGAGCGGCATCAGCGTGACGGCGTTTCGCGGCGCGGTGGCCGGCGGTGACGTAAAGGCGCTCTCGCAAATTTCCGGCGTTGGCAAGAAGACCGCCGAGCGCATCATCGTCGAGTTGCGCGACAAAATCGGCGCGGCCGGCGCGTGGGAGGCGGCAAGCGCCCGGCGGGCGTTGTCGCCGGAAGACCAGAAACTCAACGACGCCGTGCTGGCGCTGATGGCGCTGGGCTTCAAACAGATTGACGCGCACGACGCCGTCCGTCACGCACAAGGCATGCTCGGCGCGAAGGCAACGGTCGAAGACCTGGTGCGCGCGTGCTTGAAAAAAGGAGCGTGATGGCTGAAGTGAGTTCATCGCCGGAAAAAACGGGCCCGCCGGCAAGGAAAAGAAAATCCGGCGTGATCGTGCCGCATAAGGCGAGGTGGCATCAGCGCGTTGGTGCGTTCCTGGTGTTCGTTTTGTTGCGCGCGCTCATGGTCACGGTGCGCTGCCGCCTGCGCAGCCGCTCGGAATTTTTGGCTCCCAACGCCCCCGGCCCGGCGATTTTTTGTTTCTGGCACAACCGGCTCGCGTCCTGCATCAAAGCTTATGAAAGCCATCGCAAACCGCACACGTCCAGCAAGGGCATGGCGGCGCTGATCAGTGCCAGCCGGGACGGGGCGTTTCTCACGGGCATTCTGAAATGGTTCGGCGTGCAGCCGGTGCGCGGATCAACCAGCCGGCGTGGCCCGCAGGCGTTGCTCGAACTCACAACCTGGGCCGAGCGCGGCTACGACCTGACCATCACGCCGGACGGTCCGCGGGGACCGTGTTACCAGGTTCAGGAGGGTGTAATGTCGCTGGCGCAGGTGACGGGTTTGCCGGTGGTGCCGGTGGCGTTCAACGTGAAATGGAAACTGCGCGTGAAAAGCTGGGACCGGTTTCAAATTCCGCTGCCCTTCGCACGCTGTGAAGTCATCGTCGGCCGGGTCATGCGCGTGCCGGCCGAAGCCACCGATGCCGAGCGCGAATCGCTGCGACAACAGCTTGAAGCCGAATTGCGTGCCATCTCGCGGGATTGAATTTTAATGAAGTGATTCGTTACATGGGTTAAATGAGTTAAATCGGTTTGGCAGCCCACAACCAATTGGACTCATTTAACTTGTTTAACCATTTGACCATTCAGCCATGATTGCCCGCGTCAGTCTCGAAATCGCGCTCCGCAAGGAGTTCGATTATTTGATTCCGACCGGACTGGCCGGACAAATCGAGGTCGGCAGCCGCGTGCAGGTGCCGTTCGGTCCGCGAAAAATTCTTGGTTGCGTCACCGCCCTCGCCGAGGAATCCGCGCACGCCAATCTCAAACCGATTCTCAAAGTCATCGGAGTGCAAACGCTCGTCACGCCGAAGGTCCTGAAGCTTGCGCGCTGGATTGCCGAGTATTACTGCTGCGCGCCGGAGGTTGCGTTGAAATCCGTCCTGCCCGAAGCCGTGCGCAAGGAGGAATCCGGCTGGCGCGAGCGATTGTTTGTCCGCGCGCTGACGGTGAGCGGCGAATTTCCAAAATTGCCCAAGCGCCAGCAGGAAGTTTGGAACATCATTGAAGAACGGCGTGAGTTGCCGTTGTCGGAGCTGGTCGAGCTGGCCGAAACCACCGCCGCCACCGTCCGCAAACTCGAAGATCGCGGCCTGGTCGAAATCGCTCAGCAGATTTCCGAGCGCGATCCCTACGCGCGCGAGCATATCCTGCCGTCGCAACCGCTGCCGCTGAACCCGGCACAGGAAAAGGCCTTGGGAACAATCATCAAGGCGATGCAACGTGCTGCCGGCATCTTGCCGGCAGATCCATCTTTTCAGCCACCGGTTTCTCCATTTTTCACAAAGGAGACCGAGGTGCATAAATTCTCCCATTGGCTTCCACACTGGAGACAGTCGGAGAAAATGTATTTTGTCACTTTTCGTCTTCAGGACTCCGTGGCCCAGGATCAATTGCGGGCTTGGGCGGCGGAAAAACAGATCTGGGAATCACACCATCCTCAACCGTGGAACGAGAAAGT
Organism: Verrucomicrobiia bacterium; assembly: GCA_049692125.1. Taxonomy (GTDB): domain Bacteria; phylum Verrucomicrobiota; class Verrucomicrobiia; order Limisphaerales; family UBA11358; genus UBA11358. The sequence continues at coordinate 74,574 of JBAVOO010000097.1, forward strand.
CTGGAATGAATATCACGAGCGATTTACCATCCGGATGGAGCAATATTTTGATGCGGGCTATGGTTCATGCAGTTTAGGCAAGCCGGCCATCAGCGAAATGGTTGAGAAGGCGCTACGTCATTTTGACGGTACGCGCTATCAACTGGGCGATTTTATCATCATGCCCAATCACGTTCACCTGCTCGTGAGACCGGCTGAGAACGAGAGCCTTGAAGCCGTTTTGCACTCCTGGAAATCGTTCACGTCAAAACAGGCCAATTTGACATTGGGAACCACCGGAAGTTTTTGGCGCGAGGAATACTTTGATCACCTGGTGCGCAACGGGGCACAATATGAAAAATTCCAAGGCTACATTCGTGAAAATCCAATCAAAGCAAAGTTGAAGGCCGGCACCTACCGATTGGGGCGAGGAACCTTCAATTTTACGACGACGTTTTCAGGGAAGGATCAGATCTGCCGGCAGGATGCCGGCAACACGCTGCAACAACATGTCGCTGGCATCCCGTCGGCGGATCCGTCCTTGTATGCTCAAACCCAGGTTGAACCGGGTCAGAAAACAAAAAGTCAGATCTGCCGGCAGGATGCCGGCAGCACGTTTCTACTCCACGGGGTCACCGGCTCGGGCAAAACGGAAATCTATCTCCAGGCCATCGAACGCGCGCTTACGCAGGGCCAGGGCGCGATTGTGCTCGTGCCGGAAATTTCCCTCACGCCGCAGACGGTCGAGCGATTCAAGGCCCGGTTCAGTTCCGGCAAACTGCAAACGCTCGTGGCGGTTTTGCACAGCCATCTGTCCGCCGGCGAACGCCACGACGAATGGCACAAAATCCGCCAGGGCCGCGCGCGCATCGTCATTGGAGCGCGTTCGGCGATTTTTGCGCCGGTCGAACCGCTCGGCCTCATCATCGTGGACGAGGAGCACGAGCACACCTACAAGCAGGAGGAAGCGCCGCGCTACCACGCGCGCGACGTCGCCATCATGCGCGGCCGGATGGAAAACGCCGTCGTCGTGCTCGGTTCGGCCACGCCGTCGCTGGAAAGCTATTATAATTGCAAGCACGGCAAATACACGCTGCTCGAACTTCCGGAGCGCGTGGACGACCAGAAAATGCCCCACGTGCGCATCGTGGACATGCGCCAGGCCGCGTCCCGTCAGCGCGGGAAGGAAGGCATCCCGATCTTTTCGCCGCAACTCAAGGAAGCCATCACGCAACGGCTCGAAAAGCACGAGCAGACGATTTTGTTTTTGAACCGGCGCGGCTATTCGACTTCGCTGCAATGCCCGAAATGCGGCTGCGTCGCGCAGTGCCCGAATTGCAGCCTCGCGCTCACGTTTCACCGGCAGGAACAAAAACTTTGCTGCCACATCTGCGGTCACGTCGCGCCCGTGCCATCCGTTTGCCCGAACGAAAAATGCAAAAATCCCGCGATTCGTTTTGCCGGCACGGGCACGCAGCGGGTCGAGGAAACGCTCGCCAAACTTTTTCCGCACGCGCGCGTCAAGCGCATGGACGCCGACACGATGAAACGCAAGGACGATTACCGGAAAGTCCTCGGCGATTTTCGCACGGGCAAGACCGACATCCTCGTCGGCACGCAGATGATTGCGAAGGGGCTCCATTTCCCGAACGTCACGCTCGTCGGCATCATTTACGCCGACCTCGCGCTGCATCAGCCGGATTTTCGCGCGGGCGAACGCACCTTCCAACTGCTCACCCAGGTCGCCGGCCGCGCCGGCCGTGGCGACGTTGAGGGAGAAGTGTTCGTGCAGGCGTTCGCGCCGTTTCATCCGGCAATCCAATACGCGCGCCGCCACGACTTCCCCGGCTTTTACGAACAGGAAATCGAATTCCGCGAACAATTAAAATATCCGCCCGTCAGCCGCGTCGCACTGCTCACGCTCAAAGGCCGCAATGAGGACAAGGTGAAATTCAGCGCCGACCATTTACGGAAGCAGTTGGAGGAAGTTCTTAGCTCAGTGCCGGACGTTATTCAACGTGCTGCCAGCGTCCCGCTGGCAGAACAAACCAGAGGCAAAGTCAGTTCTGCCGGCAAGATGCCGGCAGCACGCTTTGTTTTCCGCGATCTGGTAATTGCCGGGCCGGCACCGGCGCCGTTGCTGCGCGCGGAAACTTTTTACCGCTACCAGATCATGCTGCGGACGCGCGCGATGAGCAAACTGAGCCAGACCCTGGCAAAAATCATTGAAACCCTTGCGTTGCCGGAGGACGTGGCACTGTCGGTGGACATTGATCCAGTGAGTTTGGGTTAACGTGCTGCCAGCGTCTCGCTGGCAGATCAAGCTCTTGGGATGAAATTAGTCCTGCCGGCAGGATGCCGGCAGCACGTTGAAGCGCCATAGGCGCGGCATATTTGTAGAAGATTTCCACGAATGTTTTTAGCTCCGTCAGGAGCGACATCGGGTTTATGCCGCTCCTGACGGAGCTTGTTTGTGATTAGGAACGGAAGCTACAAAGATGTCGCGCCTACGGCGCTAACTGACGTGAGATTAGCTTGCACTGATGTTTTTAATCCCCCGCTGCCACAAATCGAAATGGTAGAGCGCGACGACGACGAGGGAGTGGCCGATTTTTTCGCTGGCGACGAGCTTCGGAATTTCCGCCACCGGCACCAGCCGCGTCACCAAATCCTCGCCGTGATCCCAATCCACATCGTGTTTCAACCGGCAGTTTTCAATCAGGACCGTGTAGGTGGTGTTGCTCAGGATGGCCGGGTTCGACCAGATGCGGCCCAGCAGTCGCGCCTTTTCGCCTTCGTAGCCGGTTTCCTCGCGCAATTCGCGCACGGCGGTCGCCACCGGGTCGGTCTCGCCCGCGTCCATCATGCCGCCGGGGATTTCGAGTTCCACCGTGTTCGAGCCGTGGCGGTATTGCTCGACCATCACCAACTGTTGGTCGGGCGTAACGGCGACGACATTGACCCAGTTGACGCTGTCGAGGACGTAAAAATCGTGTTTCTTGCCGGTGCGCGGCGAAATTTTCACGTCCGAGCGCAGCTTGAAGATGCGGAAATCGCCGATGGGCGTCGAACGGACTTTTTTCCAGGGCTGAACCATTTACGATTTATGATTTACGATTTACGATTGGCGTCAACACAAACTCCGCTATGGCAAGAAAGGCAATCATAAATCATCAATCGTAAATCATAAATTTTTGTCCGTGACCCTCCCTTGTTTCATCAAGTTGAGCAGATGCGCGAGCGCGTCTTCGTAAGAACGGCCTTTTTGCGCGGCGAGCTGGCGCGCGCGCTTGTCCAGTTGCGCGGCCATCCCGGCGGATTTTTCGGACGGACAGCCGAGCGTGGTCAATAGTTTTGCCAGTTCAGAAATTTCCATGATCCTCGGGCGGGGCGGCGTTGCCGCCCGGCTACGATGCTTCGATCGCCTCGCGCACCTTTCTGGTCAAATCCAAAGGATTAAAAGGTTTTTGCAGAAAGAACGTCCCGGGTTTCGACATGGAGTCCCGGACCGCGTTGTTGTTGATGTAACCGGAAATGAAAAGAACCCGGACCGCGGGATTTACCTGCCCCAGCCATTCGGCGAGCGTTTTGCCGCTCAGTCCGGGCATGATCACGTCGGTGAGCAAAAGCTGGATTTTAGTGCCGTTCGCCTGCGCCAAAATGAGGGCTTCATGACCATCGGCCGCTTCCAACACGGTGTAGCCCTGGGTGCGCAACATCCGAGCCATGAGTTGCCGCAGCGATGGTTCATCTTCGGCGAGCAGGATCGTTTCTGTGCCTTGCGGCAAACTGACCGGGACCTCGCGACTTGAAATGGAATCCTCCACCCCCTGAACGCGGGGCAGGTAAATTTTAAACTGCGTTCCCTTATCCACCTGGCTCTCGGAGTGAATATGACCGTTGCTTTGCTGGATGATGCCAAAACAGGTGGCCAGTCCCAAACCGGTGCCTTTGCCCTGTTCTTTGGTGGTAAAAAAAGGTTCAAAGATGTGTTGTTTGGCTTCGTCAGTCATGCCCACACCGGTGTCGCTAACACTGACCATGACATAGTCGCCGGGGGTCACGAGGTGTCGGCGCGCATAGTCTTCGTCAAGGGTCACGTTGTCCGTGCGGATGGTCAGGGTGCCGCCGTCGGGCATCGCATCGCGGGCGTTGACAACCAGGTTCAGCAACACCTGCTCGATCTGGCCGGGGTCGGCCTTGATTTGCCCCAGGTCAGGCGCAGCTTGCGTCACCAGTTTTATGTCCTCGCCAATCAAGCGATGCAGCATCTTGTTCAGATTGACAATCAGTTCGTTCAGGTTGATCCGGCGGGGTTCAATGACTTGCCGGCGGGCGAAAGTCAGCAGTTGACGGATGAGGTTCGCCGCGCGTTCGGCGCTCTCCTGGATGCACTCGAGATTGGAACGCAAAGGGGCGTCGGGTGACAATTGCGCGAGCGCCAGATCGGTGTGGCCGCAAATGACCGCGAGGATGTTGTTGAAGTCATGGGCTACGCCGCCGGCTAGCCGGCCGATGCTGTCAATCTTCTGCGTCTGGCGGTATTGAACTTCCAGTTCCAGTTCATGAGAGATGTCACGCTTGATGGCAATGTAGTTTGTAACGGCGCCTTTCTCGTCGCGAACGGGAGCAATGACCGCGTCTTCAGTAAAAAGCGTGCCATCCTTCTTTTTGTTGATGAAACGCCCGCGCCACACCTCGCCGGCACTGATTTTGGCCCACAGTTCCCGATAAAAGGCGCTTTCTTGTCTGTTGCTCTTGAGCAGGCGCGGGTTTTGGCCGATGGCTTCGGCCCGGCTGTAACCGGTGACCCGTTCAAAGACCGGATTGACGTAAAGAATGCGCCCCCGGGTGTCGGTAATGACGACGCTTTCCGGGGTTTGCTCAATGGCGGTCATCAGGCGGTTAAGTTCGGCTTCCGCCTGTTTGCGCGTGTCTTCGTTGCCGATGGCGGAGGCGATAATTCCGAGGATTCGACGGTCATCGTCGGTGGGCCGGTAATCCGTGCTGTAAACCACGCAGAGCGACCCGACGGCCTTGCCTTCGCATTTGACCGCACACCCCATGTAGGTTTGCAGGCCCTGCGCCCGCACATTGGGATCGGACTCGGCGTAAGACGTCCGGGGCAGATTGGTAATGACCACCGCGTCCTCGCGGTTGTTGCGTATGATATCATAACAAATATGTCCGGTGGGAGCGTCCTCAGACTTGAAGCCCGGCGGTGTCTGCCACCGGCCTATGGAGCAGAGCAAATCGCCTTGAAGACGATTATACAGGGCGCAAGTTGCTCCGAGCAGTTCGCCGCAGAGAGCGGTCAGCCGGTTGATGTTCGAGTCAAAGTTGGGGCCGAGTTCCAGGAGGCAGCGATTGATCTTTTCCAGCCGCACCTCGCCCTGGCGCAGGGCCTCCTCCGCCCTTTTGCGTTCGGTAATGTCGCGGACGATTCCAAGTTTTCCCGCCACCTTGCCATCCTTGATATACGGGGTGGAGGTGAACTCTCCAACCAGGTATTTGCCCGACTTGGAGAGAATGCGCAGTTCATAGGTAGGCGGCTTGTCGCCACGCAACACCTTTTGAAACATTTCGACGGCGAGAGACACATCTTCCGGATGCAAAAGCGGCGCAAATGGTTTGCCCAGCCATTCAGCGCGCGCCCAACCGGTGATCGCCTCAAACGCCGGATTCAAGGAAGCAAAGACCCCTTTGTCGGAAATGATGTAGACAACGTCAGGCGCGGTTTCCACCAGGGCGCGATAACGCTCTTCACTCTGGCGCACCGCCGCCTCCGCCTGTTTGCGCTCGGTAATGTCGCGAACGGTGGCCAGGACGGTGGGTTCTCCTTCGAGGTCAAACAAGTGGTTGCTGATTTCCACTGGAATCTTGCGCCCGTCCTTGCAGACATGCAGTCCCTCCCAAACGGCATGTTTATTGGCCCGTAGTCGCTGCATCATCGCGGGCACGAGGGCCCGACTTTCGGGAGCATCAATGTCAACGGGGCTCATTCGCAGCAGTTCATCACGAGTGTAGCCCAGCCGCCGGCAGGCAATGTCGTTCACTTCAGAAAAACGACCCGGTAGTCCGTCGGAAGAAAGGCTGTGGACGAATACGGCGTCGTTGATGCCATGGAAAAGCAACCCATATCGTTCCTCACTCGTTCGCCGTGCTTCCTCCGCGCGCTTGCGCTCGGTGATGTCCCGCCCAATTCCCACCAAGCCCTGAATCCGTCCCTGGCTGTCCCGGAACGGCACTTTGGTCGTCAAGTGCGTGCACTCCCGGCCAACTGGGCTGACGCCTTTGCCTTCATGGTCAATGAGCGGCTCTCCACCAAAGACTTTTACTTCCTCGGCGCGGTACCTGGCGGCCAGCTCGGCGGGATAAAAGTCCGCGTCCGACAGGCCAAGAATTTGGGCGGGAGTCTCTTTGCCAAAGTGTTTGGCGAGAGCTTCATTGGCGACCAGGAAACGGCTGTCCAGATCTTTGATGTAAAAGGTTTCGGGCAGCAGATCAATCAACATGCGGAGCAGTTGGCGTTCGTGGACAATGGTCTCCTCGGCCTGTTTGCGCTCGGTGATGTCCCGCCCAATTCCCACCAAGCCCTGAATCCGTCCCTGGCTGTCCCGGAACGGCACTTTGGTCGTCAAGAACGTGCCCTCCCGGCCAGCGGGGCTGACGCCTTCGGCTTCATGGTCAATGAGCGGCTCTCCACCAAAGACTTTTACTTCCTCCGCACGGTATCTGGCGGCCAGCTCGGCCGGGTAAAAGTCCGCGTCCGACAGGCCAAGAATTTGGGAGGGAGTCTCTTTGCCAAAGTGTTTGGCGAGAGCTTCATTGGCGACCAGGAAACGGCTGTTCAGATCTTTGATGTAAAAAATTTCGGGCAGCAGATCAATCAGCGTGCGGAGCAGTTGGCGTTCGTGGACAATGGTTTCCTCCGCCTGTTTGCGCTCGGTGATGTCCCGTGCGACCGCCACGTGCAATTCAGTGTCACCGAACCAGAGATGCTTCGATGAAATGCTGACGGGAAAGACCCTCCCATCCTTGCGGCGGTGAAAGGTTTCCAAATGTTGCGCGCCGCCTTGTCTGTTTTCCTGGAATTGCTTCCATTCCGCGTCCCAACGCTCTTTCGGAAAAACCGGGTCAATGTCCCACAAATGCAGTTGCATCAATTCCTTGCGCGTATAACCGAGTGAACGGCACGCCTGCTCGTTGACGTACGAGAAACCCGCTTCACGGGTCATCCAGAAGATTGCGTCCGAGGCCTGACCAATGGAGAACTCAAACTTCTGGAGGTCCTGCTCCACGCGTTTGCGTTCCGTGATGTCGTTACTGATGCCGACAATGAATTTTCCACCCTTCTCGTCCGTGTACAGGGTCTTTTTCGTGATTATGGTATGAACCTCTCCCTTGGCGTCGGTGATTTTCTCCTCATTGATATTCTCTTTCCCGGTGGTGAAAACCGCCTCGTCTTTCAACCAAAACACCTCCGCCTCGCTTTTCGGGAAAAAATCGTGATCCGATTTTCCGAGGAGTTCATCCCGGTGGCGTCCGATCAAATCGCAGTTGGCGTTGTTGAGCAATACCCAGCGGTGTTGCCGGTCCTTGACAAAGATCGGCTCGGCAAGGGAGTCGATGATTTTGTAAAGGTAGTTTCTGGATTCCGTCAGTCGTTCTTGCGCCCGCTTGCGCTCGGTGATGTCATGCGAAATGCCAAACAGTGCCCTTTTGCCGCGCCATTGGCCAGGCAAGATCTCCGTCTCCACCGGAATGCGGGTCCCGTCCCTGGCCTGCAACGGAATGGGACAAATCATGATTTTACCGGCAATCATGCCGGCCAAAAGTTTTGCGGCCTCCTGCCGTTGTTCAGGCGGGTGGAGATCAAGAGCGTTCATAACGGCCAGTTCCGACGGGGTGTATCCCAACCGATTTTGCGCCGCGGGATTTGTGAAGAGGATGCGCCCTTCGGGTTCAAAAACGAACACCAGATCGTCCAGCGCATTGAAAAAGGTTTGCAGGCTCTCTTCGTTTTCCTGCGAAGCTGCAGGGGTGGCGGAAGATTGTGCCTCTGCACGCCGGACCGGCCTTTTTTCACGATCCGATCCTGACCGACCTGTTGTTTTGACCTTCATAAACGCCCAATACACGGTGCCTGACGCCAATCATTTTGGCAGGCAGGGGACACATTGTAAGCAGAAAGCCTGCCGATTTGGGGCTGGGAAGGCCGGCTCTTTGGCGTTTTTAGATGTAAAAAAGCCTGTGCAGCGCCAGCCCGGTCCCGTCATTCAGCACCACGATGTAAAATTCAAAATTTGCCACTGCCGGGTAAAACTTTTAACCTCCGGCAACCTTTATGCCGCAACCCAAAATCCCAGATGCCGCCGCGCCCGCCAAACCCGGCTACTCCATGCCGGCAGAATGGGAAAGGCATGAGGCCACCTGGCTTGCCTGGCCCCATCATGAGGCCGATTGGCCGGGCAAGATGGAGGCCGTCCACTGGGTCTATGGCGAGATGGTGCGCAAAATTTCGCCGGGCGAACTCGTGCGAATTCTTGTCCGGCACCGGGCCGAGCAAACCCTTGCCGCCAGTTGTTTAAAACGCGCGGGTTGTGATTTGAAACGGGTGGAATTTATAGAGCATCCCACCAATCGTGGCTGGGTCCGCGACAGCGGGCCGATTTTTGTCCGTCGTAAACGTGCTGCCCGCGTCCCGCTGGCAGATCAAAATACGAGAAGAAAGTCAGTTCTGCCGGCAGGATGCCGGCAGCACGTTGGGATCGAGACCGCCATCGTCCATTTTCATTTCAATGCGTGGGCGAAACATGACGACTGGCAAAAGGACACCAAGGTCCCGGAAATCGCTGCGAAACTTTTGAAGCAATCGCTTTTCAGCGCGCAATTCAACGGAAGGAATTTCATCATCGAAGGCGGCGGCATTGAAGTGAACGGTCGCGGGACGTTGCTCACCACCGAGGAATGTTATCTGCATCCCAAAATCCAGGTTCGGAATCCCGGCATGACCCGGGCGCAATACGACGGGACGTTTGCAAAATATCTCGGGGTCACGAACGTGTTCTGGCTGCGCAAGGGTCCGGACGGCGACGACACGCACGGGCACATTGACGACATCTGCCGGTTTGTGAACCGGAAAACGCTCGTGCTCATCAGGGAAAAGAATAAACGCGACATCAATTATCGTCCGCTCGCGGAAAACTGGGAGCGCATCAAGGATTTGCGGCTGGAAGACGGCTCGAAGCCTGAAGTCGTGCCGCTGCCCATGCCGGCGCCGCTTTATTTTGACGGTCGCCGTCTGCCCGCGAGCTACGCGAATTTTTACATCAGCAATGCCTGCGTCATCGTGCCTACGTTCAATGACCCAAACGACCGCGTCGCGCTCGGCATTTTGAGTGAGTTGTTCAAAGACCGACCGGTCGTCGGCATTCACGCCGTTGACCTGGTGCTCGGTTCCGGTTCGCTGCATTGCCTGACCCAGCAACAACCAGTTGAAAATGTGGCACAGGCCTCCGGCCTGTGAGGGGTGGAAAACACAGACCAGAGGTCTGTGCCACACTTATGCCTTGAATTGCATCACCGCCTCGATGCAGCGACCGCAAATTGTGGGATGTTCGGCGTTTTTTCCAATATCAGTTTCCCAATGCCAACAGCGCTCGCATTTCTGGCCATCGGCGCGCACCACGTCGTCGGAATCTTTGTCGCCAGTGATCTCAAATTGCGAAACATTACAAAGCTCTCTAAATGCTTCGAGGATTTCTTTGTTAGCAATCCAATCTGAAAATGGTTTGCGTTGTGAAAACAAACGAACTTTTGCTTCAAGAGATTTGCCAATAACTTTCGTTTGACGCTTGGCCTCCAACCTCGGCAACAATTCGTTCCGATATTCAAAAAGTCTTTTCCAAAGATCACGCTCCGCATCACTCTGCGTGAACGATGTCGGTTTGAACTCCAATTCGTGAACCGAGCCCGCCGTTTTCCCCGGTACAAATTCCCACGCCTCATCCGCCGTGAAAGCCAGAATCGGGGCGAGCATCTGGCACAGGCCGGTCACCAGCCGGTGCAGCGTGGTCTGGGTCGAGCGGCGACGATGCGAATTCGCCGGGTCGGTGTAGAGCCGGTCCTTGATGACGTCGTGGTAAATCGAGGACAACTCCACAGCGATGAACTGGCTGACTTTTTGATAAACGACGTGGAATTCGTAGTCGTCGTAGGCTTTGATGACCTCCTGCTCCAGTTTCGAAAATTCGCCAAGAATCCAGCGATCGAGGCCGGTAAGCTTGCCATCCGGCACGGTGTGCTTTGCCGGATCGAAGTCGTAAAGGTTTGAGAGTTGATAGCGCAACGCGTTGCGGATGCCGCGATAGGTCTCGCCGACCTTGGTGATGCGTTCTTCGCTCACGACGATGTCGTTGCGGTAATCCTGCGAGGCGACCCACAGGCGTACGATGTCCACGCCGTATTTTTTGACGTAAGCCTCGGCGGTCTGTGGTTTTTCGTAAACGCCCTGGGCTTGTTTGCTCTTGGAGATTTTTTCGCGGTCGGCGTCCACCATAAACCCGTGGGTGAGCACGGTCTTGAATGGTGCCGCGCCATTGCCGGCGAGCGACAGCAGCAGCGACGATTGAAACCAGCCGCGGTACTGGTCGCTGCCTTCAAGGTAAACATCGGCCTGCCAGCAACGTGCTTCCGGCATCTTGCCGGAAGAACCATTGTTTTGATCTGCCGGCGAGACGCCGGCAGCACGTTGCAATTCGCCCCGCCGCATCAGCACCGAACGCGACGATGACCCGGAATCAATCCATACATCCAGCGTGTCGTTGGATTTAGCGGCGGCCTCTGCCCCTTTCCAACCTTTGGGCTTAACCAAGGACCAATGTTCGGCGGCGGATTTCTCGAACCAGACATTTGAACCATGCTTTTCAATTAAATCCGCCGTATTACGAACGATTTGGGCGTCGAGAATCGGTTCACCCTTGGCGTCGTAAAACGCTGGAATTGGCACGCCCCAGGTGCGCTGGCGTGAGATGCACCAGTCGGGACGCGTTTGCACCGCGCTTTTGATGCGGTTGACGCCCCAGTCCGGCACCCATTTGACACGGTCAATTTCAGCGAGGGCGACGGCGCGGAATGTAGGAGTCGAGGTAACGAGACTCTGGCTGTTTTTGGATTTTGAAGCGAGACTCCTCACGTCGTCTCCTACGGAAAAAATATGGTCAATCTTGATGAACCACTGGTCCATCGCGCGGAAAATGACGGGGGTCTTGCTGCGCCAGCAATGTGGGTAGCTGTGATGATAATTCTCCTGATGCAGCAAGGCGCGGTGGACACGAAGCTCGTGCAAGACCGCTTCGTTCGCATCGCTCTTGCCATGCTTTTCGAGAATGGATTTGCCGATCATCCCGGCTGGCATCTGTTGCTCGACCGGCAAATCATTCGTGTGAGCAAATTTGCCATCATCATCCACCGGCGAATAAATCGGCAAACCGTTTTGCGAGCCGAGGCCGTAGTCTTCCAGCCCGTGGCCCGGGGCAATGTGGACAAAACCGGTGCCAGTGTCACTGGTAACAAAGTCAGCAGGATAAAACTTACCAGTGCGGTTGCAGAACGGATGCTGGAACTGCAATGCGGCAAGTTTTTCGGTTGGGAATGGGTGTTCGCTGTAATTGCTCCAGCCGCACTTCTCCGCGACGGCGGGCAGCAAACCGCGGAACAAAATGTATTTTTCACCCGCAACTCCGACCTGGACGTATTGGAATTTGCCGTTGTAAGCAACGGCGAGGTTGGCGGGCAGCGTCCACGGCGTCGTCGTCCAAATCAGCACAAACGTCTCCGGCTGGCCGACGACGGGAAATTTCACGAAAATGCTCGGGCTGACATGGTCCTGGTATTCGACCTCGGCTTCGGCGAGCGCGGTGCGGCAGGGAATGCTCCAATAGACCGGCTTTTTGCCGCGATAGACGAAACCTTTTTCGACGATGTCCGCGAACAGGCGCAGTTCGTCGGCTTCGTATTCCTTGTTCAGCGTGAGATACGGATTGTCCCAGTCGCCGAGGACGCCGAGGCGTTTGAATTGCGTGCGCTGGATATCAATGTATTTGCGGGCGTAGGCTTCGCAGGCTTTGCGGATGGTGGCGGCGCTTTCCGAAGGTGCTTCCGGCATCCTGCCGGAAGACTCAATTCCATTCGGACTGCCAGCACTGGTCGAAGGAGATGGATCTGCCGGCGGGACGCCGGCAGCACATTGCTGGCGCATCTCCTGGGAAACCTTGAATTCGATGGGCAACCCGTGGCAGTCCCAGCCCGGCACGTACGGGGCGCTAAAACCCCGGAGGGTTTTGTATTTGATGATGATGTCCTTGAGAATCTTGTTCAGCGCGGTGCCGATGTGGACGTCGCCGTTGGCAAAGGGCGGGCCGTCGTGCAGGACAAATTTTTCCGCGTTCGCGCGCGCCGCCTGAATTTTTGCGTAAAGCCCGGTTTCCTGCCATTTTTTGAGCCGTTCCGGCTCCCGTGCGACAAGGTCGGCTTTCATGGGAAAGCCGGTGCGCGGCAGGTTGAGCGTGTTTTTGTAGTCCGTCGCCATTTTTCGGAGCGCGAACGGTAACAGCGGAAAAAAGCGGTGTCAACGAACACACGGAGTTTAAAATTGTCAGATGCGATGAATTTGGGAAGAAAAGCCGGGTCAATCAGTCAGAGGGTGGCCGAGAGACCCGGGGAATTTCGAATGAGTACAACGTAGAATTACGGAGAACTCCAATCTGGTCTGTACCGAAACCCAGATCGAAAACCAACAAAATCAAAGAGCACCTTATAACCGCCTTGCACTGGAGCCAATTAATCACAACTGCTAATCATTGTCAATTATACTTTGCAAAGTATTAGCTTATATTACCATTGCCCGACCTCTGATTAGAGGTGGGTTCCGGCAGTCATTCGGCGCGGGCTGGGCGTCCTTTCGAACCGGGTGCACTTGCTGACTCTGCCGCCAGCCCGTGGCCGGCATTCAGAGCGCGGTTGCCCCAGGTCCGCAGCCTGCGGAAAGTTCAACGCCACTGCGGCTTGGGGAAGCCGCGCTCCGGTGGCGGGGCCGGGATACACCTTCATCGAACTGGCGGCATTGAAAATTCCTGTTTACAGTGTGGTTTCGATTGTTAACATCCGTTCAGAGAAACAAACGCATGGCAAACGTATGAAAAAAATCGAGGCCATCATCAAGCCGTTCAAACTTGAGGAAGTAAAATCTGCGCTGGCCGCTCTGGGTGTTCAGGGAATGACCGTCGCGGAGGTAAAAGGGTTTGGCCGCCAAAAAGGGCACACGGAAATTTATCGTGGCAGTGAATACACGGTGGATTTTCTGCCCAAGGTGAAGGTTGAGGTTGTGCTGGCTGATGCACAGGCCGCTGCCGCAGTGGACGCGATTGTCAAAGCGGCCAAGACGGGCAAGATCGGTGATGGGAAAATTTTTGTGAGTGCCGTCGAGAGCATCGTTCGCATTCGTACTGGTGAAACGGGCGAGCAGGCGGTCTGAATCAAATATTGCGCGTCAGAAAACAACGGAAAGCAAGTGAAACCTTGATTTAGGCTCCTGTGAATAACTCGTGAACAAAAGTTAATATGTTATCCTAGATACTTTCGTTCCAATTGCATAAAACGCTCACGTTAATTGAAGTTGTTTGGGGCGTCTTATCATTTGTACCAGACATGTGATGGTGGTGTGGATTTTGTTTTTCGTAAGATGTTGAAAATAAGCAGGTTGTTTCGATTGTTAAATGAAGCTTTTGGCGGTAGAGTTGAATGTATGTCTGCTTTCTCAGGGTCATGGCTCTTTGCCAAGGCGAATATCGGCGGAAACTGGCGGCCAACCCTGAGTTGGGGGCCAGGTGAATAAACCACTTGAAAAACGGGCTTTTTGATAAAGTGCAAATGCAATTTTCGGCTGAAAAAATTTGGGATTCTGCGCGGGAACATCTCCGTTCCAAGCTGAATAACGACACCTACAACATGTGGTTCGCGCCGCTGCGAGCCTGCGCGATTGACGGCAACAACGTGACACTGGAGGCGGCCAACGAATTCAGCGGAGTCTGGCTCAAGGACAATTACCTCAGCCTGTTGCAGGATGCCTTTGCCGTCGCCGCCGGTCGCCAATTGCAGGTCAAATTCAAAATTGCCACGGGAAATGCGCCGGCTCCGTCCGCATCCGCGCCAGCTCCAGTCAAAACCAAAGCTCCCGAATCCGCTCACGAGCGCCCGGTCAACAGCGAACTGCATTTTAATCCAAAAAACACCTTTGAATCATTCGTTGTCGGTAACAACAATAATTTTGCCTATGCCGCCGCGCTCGCCGTCGCCCAAGCACCCGGCAAATCCTACAACCCGCTTTTTCTTTACGGCGGCGTCGGCCTCGGCAAGACACATTTGCTTCACGCCATTGGCCAGCACGTTTCGGGAAACAAAAAGGGCGCGCACGTCGCCTACCTTTCATCCGAGAAATTCACGAACGAATACATTGACGGAATCCAAAACAACCAGCTCGCCAAATTCCGCAAAAAATACCGCCAGACCGATGTGTTGTTGATTGACGACATTCAATTCCTCGCCGGCAAGGAACGCATCCAGGAGGAATTTTTCCACACCTTCAACGCGCTGCACGAGGGGCACAAGCAAATCGTGCTCACGTGTGACCGGCCGGCCAGCGAAATTCAGGGGCTCGAGCACCGCCTCGTCTCGCGGTTCGAATGGGGTCTGGTCACCGACCTTCAACCGCCGGATGTTGAAATGCGCCTGGCCATTCTCCAAAAGAAGGCGCAGATCATGGGCGTGACGCTGTCGGACGACATCATGAATTTCCTGGCCAATCGCATCCGCACCAACGTCCGCCGGCTTGAAGGCGCGCTCATCCGCGTGGCGTCCTACGCCTCGCTCACGGGCAAGAAACTCACCATCGAAGTCGTCGAAGGCTTGCTGCGTGAAATCCTTCATGAAGAAGGCCGTTTTTCCATCAATATCGAAGTCATTCAGAAGAAAGTCGCGGAACATTTTGACATTCGTCTGGCCGACATGACCAGCAAGCGCCGTCCGGAAAACATCGCCTTCCCGCGCCAGATCGCCATGTATCTTTCGCGCCAGATGACTGAAAGTTCGCTTAACACCATCGGCGAAGCCTACGGCGGACGCGATCACGGCACGGTGCTGCACGCCTGCCGCCTGGTCAAAGACCGCATGGAAGTGGACGCCAATGTCCGCCAGGTCGTCCATTACTTGGAAAAGCAGTTGATGAGATAGTTTCCAGCTCGCAGTTTTCAGTTTTCAGCAGAACAAAAACTTGAAACTGAAAACTTGAAACTTGAAACTTCCCCAATGCCCGTCATTGAAGTCAGCGGTCTTACCAAGACCTTTCGCACCTACAAAAAGCAGCCGGGGTTTGGCGGTGCCATCAAAGGGTTGTTTCACCGCCAATACGAGCAACTCGTCGCCGTCAACGACGTCAGCTTCAAGATTGAACCCGGCGAACTTGTCGGTTTTCTCGGCCCCAACGGCGCGGGCAAGACCACCACGCTCAAGATGCTTGCCGGTCTGCTTTATCCCACCGGCGGCTCGGCCCGCGTGCTCGGTTATGTCCCGTGGGAACGCGCTGACGGCTACCGCCGCCAGTTCGCGCTCGTGCTCGGCCAGAAAAACCAGCTTTGGTGGGACCTGCCCGCGCGTGAATCGCTCGAACTGAACGCGAAAATCTACGGCATCCCCGCCGACCGGTTTGAGCGCACCATCACCGATATGAGCGAAATGCTCAACGTCCGCGACAAACTCAACATCAGCGTGCGCGAACTTTCGCTCGGCGAACGCATGAAGATGGAATTGATCGCCTCGCTGTTGCACCAGCCCAAGGTGTTGTTCCTCGACGAACCGACCATTGGCCTCGACGTGGTTTCGCAAAAGATCGTCCGTGAATTCATCCGCCGTCACAACGCCGGGCAAAAGACGACGATTTTGCTCACCAGCCATTACATGGCCGACATTCAGGCGCTGTGTGACCGTGTCATCATCATTGACCGCGGCAAAATTTTCTTCGATGGCAAATTAAGCGAAATCCTGGATCGCTTCGCTGATTTCAAACTCGTCACGATTCAATGCGAAAAGGCGAACGATTATCCGGCGGAAAATCTGGCGCGCTACGGTGAAGTCGTTGAGAAAAACGCCGGCTCGGTCCAGTTCAAGGTCAAACGCGACCGCGTCATCGCCGTCTGCAAATCGCTGCTCGACGATTTGGCGGTGAGCGACATCGACATTCAGGAAGTGCCGATTGAGGACGTCATCCGCCAGATTTTCGCTCGATGAATTAGTTTTGCAATGGGGAGCGCATCCGCCCCGGATGCGGTCTGGCGTGCCCTCACGCCAGACATTTCAGCGGACGAGGGCGTCTGCCGATGCACGCGAGGCGCGTGCGCTCCCCATTCCCATGCAACGCTTGCGGTTAAACAAGCCGCATGTTTCAATCCGCGCATGGATGTTTTCCTGCAAGCGGCGATTGAGGAAGCCGAAAAAGGTCTGGCTGAAGGCGGAATCCCCATCGGCTCGGTGCTGGTGCTCGATGGCAAGATCATCGGGCGCGGCCACAACCAGCGGGTGCAACACGGCAGCGTCATTCACCACGCGGAAATGAACTGTCTCGAAAACGCCGGGCGGCTCAAGGCGTCGGTTTATCAGCGCTGTGTGCTTTATTCAACATTGTCGCCATGCCCGATGTGCAGCGGCGCAATTTTGCTCTACAAAATTCCGCGCGTCGTCGTCGGAGAAAACAAAACTTTTCAAGGACCGGAAGAATACGTCCGCTCGCGAGGCGTGCAGGTGGAGGTGCGGCAAGACCCGGCCTGCATCCAGCTCATGCGCGATTTCATCAAAGCCAGGCCGGAGCTTTGGAACGAGGACATCGGGGTGTGAATTTTGTAGCAGCGGCCATCAGTCCGCTCAATCTTAAATTTAGAGCCGACTCACGTCGGCTGCTACGAGAAGAATTTCACGCCGCTTCCGCGTCCTGCTTGCGCCGCACAATGGGTTTGCTTTCACCGAGCACCACAGGCCGGGTGATTTTGACGTGAATGATGCTGCCGTTGTCCGGCGCTTCATACATCAAATCAAGCATCAATTTTTCAATCAACCCGCGCAAGGCCCGCGCACCGGTGCCCTTTTTGATCGCTTGCGCCGCCAGTTCATGCAGGGCATCCGGTGTAAATTCCAGTTCCGCGCCTTCCATGGCCATGAGTTTGGCGTATTGTTTCGTCAGCGCGTTTTTCGGTTCGGTGAGAATTGCAACCAGCTCCTCCCCGGTCAATTCGGCCAGCGTCGTCACGACCGGCAACCGGCCAACAAATTCGGGAATGAAGCCGAAATTGAGCAAATCCTCCGGTTCGGCGTGTTGGAGAATTTCATTGCGCGCCGCGCCGGCGTTTTTTTGCGCCTCCCCAATTGCGCCAAAACCAATCACGTGCCGGCCCAGCCGCCGGTGAATGACTTTCTCCAACCCGATGAACGCGCCGCCGCAAATGAACAAAATGTCCGTCGTATCCACGCGGATGTATTCCTGCTGCGGGTGTTTGCGTCCGCCTTGGGGCGGGACGTTGCAGACCGTGCCTTCGAGGATTTTCAGCAGCGCCTGCTGCACGCCTTCGCCCGAAACGTCGCGGGTGATGGACGGGCCTTCCGCCTTGCGCGCGATCTTGTCAATCTCGTCAATGTAAACAATGCCGCGCTGCGCGCGCTTCACGTCGTAATCGGCGTTTTGCAGCAGCCGCAGGATGATGTTTTCCACGTCCTCGCCTACATACCCGGCTTCGGTGAGGGTTGTCGCGTCGGCAATGGCGAACGGCACATCGAGAATTTTGGCGAGCGTCCGGGCCAGCAGCGTTTTGCCGGAGCCGGTTGGCCCGATCATCAAAATGTTGCTTTTCTCGATTTCAACGTCGGCGTGCGGCTGGGGTGAAGACTTGCCGGCCTCTTCATTTTTTGCCGCCGGTTCCGGCTGGATCCGCTTGTAATGATTATGCACCGCCACGGCCAGGGTTTTTTTCGCGTGTTCCTGACCGACGCAATAAAGGTCGAGCTGCCGTTTGATGGCCGCCGGTTTGGGAACGGTGAACTTCGGCTGTTGCTTTTTGGCGGTGGCCGCGAATTCCCGGTCGAGAACGTTTTTGCAAAGAATGATGCAGTTGTCGCAAATATAAACGTCCGGTCCGGCGATGAGCTTGCGCACTTCCGCGTGCGACTTGCCGCAGAAACTGCACATGGTGATGTTGTTCGGACGGGCCACGGGGAATTTATGATTTGCGATTTACGATTTACGATTGCCAACGGCGAATGGCGCGGTGCATTTAGAATTACAGCGAACATCCGAACGCTTCTCCCTCGCCCTTTCGGAAAGGGAGAGGGCCGCGGTGAGGGTTCGCTTTGAGTTCATGCGCCGTTTGAGATTGTCTTGTTCAAACAACCACCGAGGTTTTCTCCGCAGACCCGGCGATTTCCTTGCGTGATTGCACCACTTGGTCCACCAAGCCGTAAGTTTTGGCCTCCTCGGACGACATGAAGTTGTCACGGTCGGTGTCCTTGCCAATGCTTTCGACGGATTTGCCGGTGTGTTTGGCGAGAATTTCGTTGAGCCGGTCCTTGAGCCGCAAAATTTCCCTGGCCTGGATGCTGATGTCGCTGGCCTGGCCCTGCACGCCGCCCCAGGGCTGATGGATGAGGATGCGCGCGTTCGGCAGAGCGTAACGTTTGCCTTTCGTGCCCGCCGCGAGCAGGACCGCGGCCATGCTGGCTGCCTGCCCGACGCAATAGGTGTTCACGTCGCAGGTGAGATATTGCATCGTGTCGTAAACCGCCAGACCGGCCGTGACGCTGCCGCCGGGTGAATTGATGTAGAGATGGATGTCCTTTTTCGGATCGGACATTTGCAGGAACAAAAGCTGCGCGATGATGATGTTCGAGACCATGTCATCCACCGGCGTGCCGATGAAAAGGATGCGGTCAACGAGCAGGCGCGAGTAAATGTCCCAACTCCGCTCGCCGCGACCGGTTTGTTCAACCACAATGGGAACCAGAAAATTGTCCATGGCTCAATAACTACTCCATTTTTGCCGCAAGTAAAGGCGGGAAACGGAATCGTGATGCGTTAAATGGTTGAATCGTTAAACCGCAGGCGCCGGGTGAACGATTTAACAATTCAACGATTTAACTTCCACCATATCAACCGGAACGCGCTCGCGAAATCCCCTGGCTTCTCCTCAATCCAGCGCGTGATTTTTTCCGGCGCAAACCATCCGCCGCGCTCAATTTCGTCCGGGTGCAGTTGGAACGGCCCCCCGGCCTGACAGCGATAGACCCAGACAAATTCCGCATCCGTTTCCGGGCACGCGGCGATTTTGAACAGCCGCTCCGGCGCCTCGGCGACGGTCAATCCGATTTCCTCGCGCAATTCGCGCACCGCGCAGGCGTCGTAATCCTCGCCGGAATCTACATGGCCGGATGTCGCAGAATCCCATTTGCCCGGCTCGCGGTCTTTTTTCATCGAGCGCTTTTGGAGAAACGTTTCGCCGAGCGAATTGAACACCAGCACATGCACTGCCCGATGTTTCAATCCCAGTCGATGCACCTCGCGGCGCGGTTTGGCATCAATCACCTCGTCGCGCTCGTTGACAACGTCAAATATTTCTTCGGCCATAAAAAGCTCCGTCAGGAGCGGTATCTTTGTAGAAACCTGAACGATAAAAATTCCAGCCCCGTGGGGGCGACATATCATTTCTCGTCGGTTTTGGAAATGTATGCTGACAGAAGATGCCGCTCCTGACGGAGCTTGAAAATCTTTTTTGTCCGGCTTCTACAAATATGCCGCCCCTGACGGGACTTTCTATTTGCGGGTAAAAAGTTTTTCTGTCACCGCTACGAACTGTTCCAAACTCACCGCTTCCGCGCGGATTTGCGGAGAAAGCTGCAGCTTTTTAAATGCCCGCTCCAGTTTTTCCTTCGGCCAGTCTTCGCGCAGCAGTTTCAACATCATTTTTCGCCGCTGCGAAAACGCGCGCTTCACGATTTTCACAAATGTGGCGTGCTGGTTTTCGGGCAAAAGCGGCTGGGCGCGACGGATCAAAACCACGCACGCCGAGTCCACGTCCGGCGCGGGGAAAAAACAAGTGGCCGGAATTTTGAACCACTCGCGCGGCTCGTAGCCGAGTTGAACCAGCAACGTCAGCACGCCGTAATCTTCGTCGCCGGCTTTGGCCATTAGCCGGTGAGCGACCTCAAGTTGCAACGTCGTGACCATCCGTTCCGGTCGTTTGGGCAATTGCGCCAGTTCCACCAAAATCGCTGAAGCGACGGCGTAGGGCAAATTCGCCACGAGTTTCCAATCGTGCCAGTCAAGTGGAACAGGCATCCAGCCTGTCTCTGATTTGTTTTCAGATGACAGGCTGGAAGCCTGTCCCACTTTCAGAAATTCCAGCGCGTCGGCGTGGAGCAGTTCAAATTGCGGATTGCGGATTGTGGATTGCGGATTGGAAAACCGCTCGCGCAAAAATTCCACCAGCCGCCCGTCTTTTTCAATGGCCAGGACTTCGCCGGCATTTTCCAGGAGCAATTCCGTCAGCGGACCCAGCCCCGGCCCGATTTCGAGGACTTTATCCGTTTTTTTCAGTGCCGCCGCCTCGACGATACGCCGGAGTTGATTGCCATCGTGCAGAAAATTCTGGCCGAGGGATTTTGTCAGTTGAATCCCGCGCGTGGCCAGCAGTTCCCGCATTTCCGAAAGTTTCACCGCGAAGAATTTAACCACGGATTAACACGGATAAACACGGATATTTTTCAACGCGAATCGCCGGCATTCTCACGAGCGATTCAAATTGAGGTCAAACGGCAAAACCCGTATCAGCATTTTCTTCCGGATCCGTGTCCATCCGTGTTTATCCGTGGTTTAGGACTTCCGCCAGCGCGCTGACGGCTTTGGCCAATTGCGCTTTGGTAATCGTAAGCGGGGGCGTGAAGCTGATGACGTTACCATGCCCCCCTTCGGGCAACAGAATGAAGCCGCGCTGCAACATGGTTTTAATGGCCTGCATGGCCGCGTCAGTGGCTGGCCGGCCGTCGGACAAGTGCAGTTCGATGCCCGCCATCAGACCCAAGCCGCGCACGGCGATTTGCAATTTCGGGCTGGAAATTTTCGATTGCAGTTCGCCGAGCAAAAACCTGCCGAGTTCCGCGCTGCGTTCCGGCAATTCGAGTTTTTCAATTTCCTGGATTTGCGCCAGCGCCATGGCGCAGCCGACGGGATGACCAAGGAAGGTGCTGGTGTGGATGGCCTCGCCGCGCGACGCCGGCCACGCGGTGTCCATCAAGGCGGCGCGGCCAATGCAGGCCGAGAGCGGGAAACCGCCGGTGAGCGCCTTGCCCAGGCAGATGAGGTCGGGCACGACGCCGGTGTGTTCGCAGGCAAACCATTTTCCAGTGCGGCCAAAGCCGGTGAAAATTTCATCGAGAATCAGCAGCGCGCCGAGTTCGTCGCAAATTTTTCGCAACAGCGGCAGAAATTCGACGGGCGGAACCTGGATGCCGCCACGTCCCTGCACCGGTTCAACCAGAATCGCGCCGATATGTTCGCGGCGAAAAAGCCGGCGGATGGACCATTCCACAGCGGCCAGGTCGGCGGATTTTTTGGGGAACGGCACGAAATGTCCGAACTCGCGGAGTTGAAAGTGAAACGGGTTGCGGAAAAAATTGCGGTGGGTGGCGTTGAGCGCACCGTAACCGAGGCCGTGATAGGCGCCCTCGAAGGCAATCACTCCGCGTCTGCCGGTGGCCAGCATCGCGGTTTTGAATGCGGACTCAACGGCTTCAAAACCGGAATTGGAAAAAATCACTTTTCCAGAAGGATGCGCTACGAGAGTTCCTGATTTTTGGGACTCGTGTAACTCATCCCTCCGAAACAGGCTTTGCCATCGTTCGAAGGTGATTCGGCTCAAGTCGCGGGCGAGTTCGGCCTTGCGCGCGTGCGGATGCACGTCGCCCATGGCGTGCGGCAGCCGGGCCATTTGATCCTGCCCGGCCTTGACGACGCGGGGATTTGCATGACCAGCGGCCGCGACGCCAAACGCAGCGGTTAAATCGAGGTATTTTTTCCCGTCAGCGTCCCACACGTGAACGTCTTTGGCGCGTTTCCAAACGATAGGCCACGAATCGTCCGGCTCAACGAACACGATGTTGCGCGATTCGTAATCACGCAGCGTGTCAAGAATTTGACGGGTCTTGCTCACTAAACTCCTCGTTGTTCCGGCGGCCAGATGATTTTGTGCAGTTGAACTTGAAACCGCACCGGCAGCGCGTCGGCGATGATTCTTTCCGCCAATTCGCGCCGCGAAACCGGCGTCTGGCCGGCGGGAACCTTCTTCAATGATTTATTTTGTTGCTCCGGCGCAAGCGGATGCGCCCACGAAAAGAGCAGAGGGCATACCATGTTTGGCCGGTGTTCGGCGATTTGCCGCCTGGCCCACTCATAATCTTCAACCGTGCCGATGACGAATTTGATTTCGTCGGTCGCTTTCAGGAGTTTGAGATTGGTCCAGCGATTGCGTCCAGCCTCGCCGCTGCTGGGACATTTCAAATCCATGATGCGCCGGACGCGCGGGTCAACTTTTGAGATGTCATGCGCACCGCTGGTTTCGAGCAGCACGGTGAAGCCGTCGTCGCAAAGCTGTTTCATCAGCGGCAGGGAATTTTTCTGGAGCAACGGTTCGCCGCCCGTAAGTTCAACCAAGGGCACGGAATTGAGGATTGCGGGTTGAGGATTGAGGGGCGGGCGGAATGGCGCGGCCAGCCGCCGGACTTCCGTGCAAATTTCTTCGAGTGATTTTTTTTTGCCTTCGGTAAAGGCATAGGCGGTGTCGCAATACGAGCAGCGCAAATCACAGGCGGTGAGCCGGATAAAAATGCACGGCAGCCCGGCGAAGGTGCTTTCGCCTTGCAAGCTCAAATAGATTTCGTTGACAACCAGTGTGTCGGACACGCCGGCAGTGTAGCGCTCCGGCGTGAAAAGGAAATGGCGGTGATTTGCTTTGGCATGACTTGCGGCTACATTCTGGGAATCCGCAACCATCTCAAACTTCAGATGTGGGGTTGGAATTTGGGCATAAAATTTGCGGCAAAAAATGAAAATCTCATGAAATTGCGCGGCGCACAATTCCTCCTAGCCTTCATTTTCCTGGGGGAAATGGCCGCCCGCGCACAGAATCTCGACACCATCGGCGTCACGCTGTTGCAAGCGGTGACGACCAACGTCAACGGCGCGGGCATCCGCGTGGCGCAGCCGGAGGCGGCGGAATCTGGAACCACAACCAATTGGGAGGTCAATC
The DNA here is from genome assembly GCA_049692125.1 of Verrucomicrobiia bacterium. Lineage (GTDB taxonomy): Bacteria > Verrucomicrobiota > Verrucomicrobiia > Limisphaerales > UBA11358 > UBA11358. Next base: position 97,949 of record JBAVOO010000097.1, read on the forward strand.
CCGGTGCCAGCGGTGTCGGACAGCCGGTGAGTCTTTTCACTTACTTTTCCAGCAGTGGGACGGCAAATAATTTCCCGAATGTTGTAGGGGCTGAATCGGGTCACGCGGACGCCGTGGCGGGATATTTTTATGGCATCCCCGGCGGCGTGGCAACGAACGTCGCGCATGTGGACAGTTACGCTGCGAACTATTTTGTCCGGGTTTTCGAACGCATCATCGGTTCTTCCACCAATTACACCGTGTCGCTGCCCTCAAGCAATATCAATGATCCGGTGGTAAACCAAAGTTTTATCTTCACCGGAACCACCGTTAGCCTACAACAGGCCATTGATTCGGCCTACGACAATTACGCCGCACAGTACAAAACGCTGTTCGTTTCCGGTATTGGCAATGGCGGCGCGGTGAATCCGCCAGCCACCTGTTACAACGGGATCGGCGTCGGCGCTTACGGCGGCGGTTCCAGCGTGGGGCCGACGCTGGACAACGGCCGGGCCAAACCGGACATCATGGCCCCGGCCGGTGAAACAAGTTTTTCCACGCCGTATGTCGCCGGGGCGGCGGCGGTGTTGATGCAGGCTGGATTGCGCGGCGACGGCGGCAATGGCACGAATTCCGCCGCGGACATCCGCATGGTAAAGGCGCTGCTGTTGAACGGCGCCATTAAACCTGCCGATTGGACAAACAACGCGCCTTCGCCGCTGGACACACGCTACGGCACGGGCGTGTTGAACGTTTTCAATTCCTATGAGCAACTCGCCGGCGGCAGGCATGGTTATATTGTTTCCACCAGCGTTTCCACCGGCGGGGCACATCCCCCCACTGGTGCCAGTGGCACGGTCAGCACATTAAGCGGCTGGGATTTCAACACCAACACCAGCAGTGCCTCGTCCGACGGGGTGAATCATTATTATTTCAACGTCACCAACGGTGTCGGCAACGCCACGTTCACGGCGACGGCAACGCTCGTTTGGAACCGTCAACGAAATCAGACGAACATCAACAACCTTGCCCTGTTTTTATACGACGCGATTTCCAGCAATCTGGTCGCTTGCAGCACCAGCCTCGTGGACAATGTCGAGCACCTCTTTGTGCCGAACCTCGCGCCAAGCCGGTACGATTTGCAGGTTTGGAAAGCTGGCGGGAGTTTTGTCAGCAGCAACGAAACCTACGCGCTCGCATTTGAATTTTTCTCCATGCCGTTGGGTATCGTCATGTCCGGCACCAACGTTGTCCTCCAATGGCCGCTTTATCCCGCCGGCTTCGTTCTGGAATCGGCCACCAATCTCAATCCGCCAGTTTCGTGGAACACAAACGGTCCGGCTCCCGTCGTGACCAACAATCAAAACTCCGCGGTTGTGGGCGTTACGAACACCAGTCAGTTTTTCCAGTTGTGGCGACCGTGACGGTTTCAGGTGCTCAGGCAAAATGTCCGAGGGCGGAATGTTTTCCGATGCGATAGCTCTGCGTGATGGCGGCGGTTACGTGGCGTTTGCCGATTTCAACTGCGTGCGGCAAATCATGGTTCGACGCCAACGCCGCCACGATAGCCGCCGAATAAGTGCAGCCCGTGCCGTGAGTCGAGACGCCTTTGATAAACGGCGCGCTCAACAGCAATTCCGTCCGGCCGTCAAAAAAAATGTCCACCGCGTCGTGCAGACCGCGCAAATGGCCGCCTTTGACCAGCGCGGCGCAGCCGAACCGCGTGTGGATTTCCCGCGCCGCCACACGCATGTTTTCAACGGACGCAATTTTGCGTCCGATCAAAATCCCGGTTTCGTCGAGGTTGGGTGTGACCAGCATTGCGAGCGGCAGCAATTGTTCCTGTAAAATTTTAATCGCCGCCGGTTTCAGCAATGCCGCGCCGCTGGTTGAAATCATGACCGGATCAACCACGAGCGGCGGGCACTTTTGCTTTTTGAAAAAATCGACAACGGCACGAATGATTTCGGCTGAAAACAACATTCCGGTTTTCACCGCCACTGGCCGCAATTCCTCGAACACGGCTTTCATTTGCTGCCGCACGATTTCAGGCGAACACGGTTCGACGGCGAGAACGCGCCGGGGATTTTGTGCGGTGAGGCAGGTGATGACACTCGCGCCGTGAACGCCAAGCGCGGCGAAGGTTTTCAAATCGGCCTGAATGCCGGCGCCGCCGCCGCTGTCGGAGCCGGCAATGGTAAGCGCCACCGGCCATTTCACGATTCGTGACATGAGTTTGAACTTACCGGCATTCGCACAAAACGGCACGGAAAAAGACCGGCAGGCGGGGACTTGGGTTGCCCGGACCGTCTCAAGCGAGGCGTTTGTCCGACGCAGTAACCCGGAGAAGCAGGTCGTTCAGTTCCTGCATGCGCGGCGGTTTGCCGATAACGGCGGCCACTTCTGAAGCGGTTTCTCCCTCTTCCCTCATTATCGTGCCCCAGCCGGTCATCATGATGATGGGTGTGTTGGGGGACTCCGCTTTGATGGTTCGGGCCACTTGGTGTCCATCCATCTTTGGCATGCCCAGATCCGTAATGACCACTTCGTAGGGCTGGTTTTTCAGCATGGCTGTGCGGAACAATTCCATTCCGTGCTCTCCGCCGGAGGCAACCATCACCCGATGATTGAAGTGAGTGAGACAATCGTCCAGGAGTTGCCGGACCTGCGCGTCGTCATCAATACAGAGGATGTGAAGGGAGCGCTTCGGTTTGACTTGTGGCGAGGTGCCCCGCACGGTTTGCGGAGATTTTTCCTGAACGGGGAAAACAAGCCGGACACAGGTGCCGCGGCCGGGAGCGCTGACAATCTCAATAAAGCCGTCGTGGCGTTGGATCATTCCATAGACCATCGCCAGACCGAGTCCGGTGCCGCCGCGCTGGGCCTTGGTGGAAAAGAATGGTTCCAGACAATGTTGCCGTGTTTTCTCATCCATGCCGATGCCGTTGTCCTTCACTTCGACCTGAAGCTGCCGCTCGGAGGCCCCACTTTCTTCCGAAACGGGACCACTGATGGAACGAGTGACAAAGGTGATGGTGCCGCCTTGCGGCATGGCGTCCACCGCATTGAAGACCAGGTTGATCAACGCTTCCCGGAGTTCACCGGCATCGCTGTGCAGCAAGAATGGCTCCGGTTCCAGTTCACATTGGACGTTAATGGAGATCCCTTGGCGTTGCGAAAGGTCACGCCAACGAGGGCGGGTGAGTTCGATCACCTCCTCAATGACTTTATTGATGTTCACTTGGGTCAATTGCTCCGCGTCAGAGCGGCGGCGATAGAACTCCCGCATGCGGGCGACGATTTGAGCTATGTCCCCGCCTGCCTGGTTGATGGTTTGCAGGTAATGCTTTGAAACCTCCGGCAAATCCGGCAGCGTACTTAGCAGCAGTTCCGAATAGGCGACAATGGGAGATAGCGCGTTGTTGACATCGTGTGCAACACCGCTGGCCATTTGTCCCAAGGCACGGAGGCGCTCCTGCTGCACCACCACATGCTGGGTCCGGCGCAATTCTTCGTAAGCCTTTTGAAGTCCCTCGGTGAGGCGCACTTGATCATAAAGGCTGCGGCATTGTTCCTCGGTGGAGAGAACTTTGACCTGCAAGGCTTCCTTCTCCGAACGGACTGCCGTAATTTCGGCAAGGATCTGCTCATTTTTGTATCGGACCTCCTCCAAGACGAGCACAATCATGCTGACGGCGATGAAAAGCTGCAACACTGCGGCCACAAAAAACCCGGTGCTGAACAGGTTGTCGTATTGCTGCGAAAGCGGATAACTTCCCAAATAAAAGCCCCACAGCAAAAAGCCCAGCGCCAGCATGCCCGCGCCCACGAACGGCATTTTCTTCCGCAACTGGTAGAAACAAGCCCCGGCAAAAACACTGCCGGAACCAAGCAGAATAAAGACCGGCAACTGAATTTCCAATGTACTTGAGAGGATTTGCGGACTGACGATGGTCCAAACCAGCAGGAACACCATGAACAGACCAAACAACGTCTGCCGAACGGGGAGGCTGAGAAAACGCAAGCTGCCCCACAAAAGAAAGGCCGCTGAAATCGCCACACAACACTGCTTGAGCATGAAAAGGACGCTCTCAGGCGAAGAATTCTGCGTTTGGAGGCTTAACGTCAGCCACAGGGCATAAAACAACCACGCCGCCGTCCACACGGTGAAATACTCCCGTTTGGTATAACGATTCAGGTAGTAAAAAAGCGACACCAGCACCCACACGCTTAACAGCGACACCATCAACGCCGCCCGCATATATTCCCGGGGAAATATCAAATCCATACCTTTAAGTCCTATAATTTCATTTCCGGCTGCACTTTAATCCATCTGGCAATCTTGTTTATTAAACCTTCAGATTTTTGCATAAGCCTTTCCAAGCAAATCAAATACATCTAATCACAAAATCAGATTCTGTCAATCTTTCTGACATGCGGTTTAGGAAGCATTTTTCGGGCCGGGAAGGAACTCACGTCTTCACCTACTTTCTCTTTGGAACCCGTTCTTATACGCTTATACTCAAGCGCATGGACAAAGAGCAAGTCGCGGAAATTTTGGCCGAAATCGGCACCCTGCTGGAATTGAAGGGTGAAAATCCGTTCAAGACGCGTGCCTACGCGAATGCCGCGCGAACGATTGAAAGTCTGAGCGAGCCGCTGACAAAAATTGTCGCCGAAAATCGGCTTGGCGAAATCAAAGGTGTCGGCGAAGCGCTCACGAAAAAAATCACCGAATTCGTCACCACCGGCAGATTGAAGTATTACGATGAGTTGAAAGCTTCGATTCCACCCGGTTTGATTGAGATGCTGGAAATTCCCGGGCTGGGGCCGAAGAAAATCCAGGCGCTCAACCAAAAACTCGGCGTGGATTCGGTCGAGAAACTTGAAGCAGCCTGCCATGCCGGCAAAGTGGCCGAACTCGACGGCTTTGGTGAAAAAACGCAGTCAAATTTGCTCGAAGGCATTGAGCGCCGCTGTACTTACGCTTCGAAACATTTGTTGAGCGAAGCGTTGCGCGCCGCTGAACCGTTACTCGACGGTTTGCGCGGGCATCCTGACGTCATCCGGTGTGGTGCTGCCGGCAGTTTGCGGCGGGTCAAGGAAGTCATCGGCGACATTGATTTGCTGGCATCGTCGAAAAAGCCGGCGGAGGTAATTGGGGGGTTCGTCGCGCAGCCGGGCATCATCAAAGTCACCGCCAGGGGTGAAACAAAGGCCAGCGTCATTCTGGACGGTGGCATTCAATGCGACTTGCGTGTGGTGAGCGACAAGGAATTTCCGTTTGCGCTTGCGTATTTCACCGGCAGCAAGGAGCACAACATCGTCATGCGCCAGCGGGCGATTCAGCGCGGCCTGCGGCTCAACGAATACGGTTTGTTCAAATCGAAGGAAGAGACGCGCAATCCCAAGCTGCTCGTGCCGTGCCGGGACGAAACGGAAATTTTTGCGAAACTGGATCTGCCGTTTGTGCCGCCTGAACTGCGTGAAGATCACGGAGAATTTGCGGCGGGTGAAAAGAACGATTTGCCGCGGCTCATCGAATGGACGGATTTGAAAGGCGCGCTGCACAATCACTCAACGTGGAGTGACGGCCACAACCGGCTTGAGGAAATTGCCGATTACATGGAAGAACTTGGTTTGGCATACTGGGCGATCACCGACCATTCGAAGTCGTCGTTTCAGGCGAATGGTCTCGACGCAAAACGTGTTCGCGAGCAAATCAAGGAAATCAAAAAGATTAACGGGCGGCTGGCCGAACGCGACAGTGATTTTTGTCTGCTCACCGGAACCGAAGTGGACATTTTGCGCGACCGGCTGGATTTCAACGACGAATTGCTCGCAGAACTGGACGTGGTGGTGGCAAGCCTGCATGTTCCAGCCAGCGGCGAAGCGGAGAACACAAAACGTCTGATTCGGGCGGCGGAAAACAAATTTGTCCACATCATCGGCCACCTGACCGGCCGGCTGCTTTTGGAACGCGAGCCGTATCCAGTCAATGTGCCAGCGGTGATTGATGCGTGTGCCGGGACTGGCACGTGGATTGAACTGAACTGTAATCCGCACCGGTTTGACCTGGACTGGCGGTTGTGGCCTTACGCAAAAAGCAGGGGCGTGAAATGTGTCATCAACCCGGACGCGCACCGGAATGAACACGCTGGTTTTCTCAGGCTGGGCGCGGGAATAGCGCGCAAGGGTTGGCTGGAACAAACAGACATCGTCAATACTCTTACCTTGAAATCGCTGCGGAAGGAATTAAAACGCAAGCACTCGAATGGTTGAGGCTTGCAAGATTTCAAGGGCTTTTTGCTGTCCAGATAAGCAAAAAAAGGCTTTGACTGTGATAATATTTTGTTGGTAGCGTTACTAGGCCATTGGCTGTTTGCCCTTTTTTTGAATGTTAAAGGGCGTGAATGGTCTAAGTAATGGTCCGGTGTGGTCGCGATATGAAAAAGTTTCTTGTCTCTGTGGGACTGATTGCTGCTGGGACGGCCAGCCTTCAGGCTGCCTATGCCCCTGACTGGGATTCCACGTCGGCTTCCATGTGGAGTGTTTCGGGCACGCTGCGGGGGTTTTACGATGACAACTACGAAACGGCGTCATCTGGACCCGCCAAACAAGCCAGCCTCGGTTTTGAGTTGTCCCCCCAATTTGAGCTCAACGTGCCACTGCAACAAACCGAGTTGGGGATGCGTTACATTTATGGTTTGTATTATTATCAGAAGCGGGAGGAGTTGGGCGAAAACCCGATTGACCAGACCCAGCAATTTGATTTATGGGTGGATCACGCGTTCACCGAACGCTGGCAGGCAAGAGTGCAGGATTCGTTTGTCATGGGGCAGGAGCCGGAATTGATTGATCCCAGGCTTTCTGTGCTTACCCGCACTGAGGGAAATAACATCGGCAACACTGGCACCCTCATTCTGGACACGGCTTGGACGCGGTTATTCAGCACCGCGTTGAAATATCAGAATTCATTCTTCGATTATCAGAACAGCGGCGCCACCACTGCTACTCTTGCGACTCAAGGTGCCAGCTATGCCGGTTTGTTGAATCGCATTGACCAAACGGTTTCATTGGATCTTCAATGGCATGTCGCACCGGAAACCGTGGCCTTTTTTGGCGGCTCGTTCGAATGGGTAAACTATACGGGAGATGAACCGATTGCAATAGATCCGATTACCTCCGCCATCTATTATAGCAGCAGCCGCAACAGCCGTTCGTACTATGGATATGTGGGTGTCCAGCGCAGCATGCTTGCGAATTTGAGCTTTACCGCCAAAGGCGGGGTTCAATACACTGACAACTATAATGATCCCTCTGGCGCGACCGCATTGAATCCCTATGCGGATCTTTCGTTGATTTACACCTATTTGCCCGGCAGTTACGCGGAACTTGGTTTTACTCAAATGCAGAACGCAACCGACCAGGTTTCACCTGACCCGTCCAACGGCAGCATCGCCATGTCCACGGAAAGTTCCACGGTTTACGTCTCCATCAACCATAAATTGACAGCCAAGCTGCTGGGAACGGTCATCGGGCAGTGGCAGCATTCCGTGTATAATCAGGGCTCTTACAACAATCAGGCGGATGATTACTATAGTTTGGGTGTGAATCTGTCGTATAGTTTCAACCAGCATTTTTCAGTTGATGCCGGCTATAATTATGACGATCTCACCTCTAAAATTCCGGATTACAATTACACGCGCAACCGCGTTTATTTGGGAGTTACAGCCACCTATTAGCCAGCCGTGTTAAACCAATTGTTTTGAACGTTTAGACGGGAGCCGGGTCAATGGTCTGGCTTCCATAATTTTTTCCCGACATATGGATTCATTACAAAATCAGCCGCAACAGGAAACCAAGCTGCATTTTCTGGACTACTGGCGCATCATCCGCATTCGCAAGGCCATCATCATCACTGTTTTTCTGATTACCGCCATTGTCGCCACAGCCGTAACGTTCCTTTTGCCCGAATCCTACGCCAGCACGGCCCGAATCAGAATCGAACCCGACAGCATTTCAGACATTCGAGGTGTTGGCGAAGCGCTGCCATACGCGTCTTACGACCCCTATTTTATTCAGACCGAATTTGAAATCATCCAGGATCGTGTTGTTTTGGGAAAAGTCATCGAAGCTCTGAACCTGAACATCGAGTGGGGCAAAAAATACTTTGGCGGCGAAACGCTCAAAACTTCCGAGACCATGGAGTTTCTCAAGAGACGAATGAGCCTGATGCCCGTGCGCAACACCAAGCTCATTGGAATCACCGTCTATAGCGAAGACAAAAACGACGCGGCGCGCCTCGCCAATGCCATTGCCGAAGCCTACCGCAGTTACCGCCGCGATCTGCGCAGTCAACTCACCCTGAATGGCATCAAGGTTTTGGAAGATCAGTTTAAGTCGGACCAAGACCAAATCCAAGCCGTTCAAACCAATGTGGACAACCTGCGTCATGAATTGGGCGTCAATGACAGTGATCCCAACTCCATGACCCCCACGCCTACGCTCTCGCAGGAGCAATTGCGCAACTACAACGCCATGCGTCTCGAAGGCGAGACGCGCTACCTGAAACTGGAGAAACAACTGACCCAACTTCAGGCCTTAAGCCCGGATAAAAGGAGGGACGTTCTTCCCACGTTGATTCCAGATACAGCACTGTCCGAATTGTTGAGCAAACTGCGTGAGGCTGAACAGACATTTGTCACTTTGACAAACGACTATTCACCGGCCGATCTACATATCACCCGTGTCCAATCCATGATTGACGAGTTGAATCCCCAGATTGACGCCCGGGTCGCCGGCATTATGACCAGCCTGGAAAACCAGGTTCAGTCAGAGAAAGCCGCCCTCGACTCACTCACCGCCAGCGTTGAGGCAGCCAAAGAAAAAGATCAGACGGATTTCACCAAAGGCCAGCCCTACTGGGAGAAAAAGCGCGAACTGGGAGAGAAGATCGAATTCCACAGGCTGCTTGGCGTCAAAATTGCACAGGAAAAGCTCGACCTCGAAATTCCCAAAACTTCAATAGTGGAAATTACCGGCCCGGCCGAGCCTGGAGACAGCCCCGTCAAACCAAACAAGACATTGAACATCGTTCTCGGTGTTGTCATCGGCTTGATCATGGGGGTCGGTTTGGCCTTCTTCATTGAATATCTGGATACCAGCGTCAAGACGATTGACGAGGTGGAGCGTGCGTTCCAATCGCCGGTGCTTGGCGTTATCCCGCAAAACGTCGGCTACTTGGTGGACGAAGGTCTCGAAAGCCCGCACGCCGAGGCCTACCGCGTGCTGCGCACCAATATCCTGTTCTCACGCAAGGACGAAAAGCTCAACACCGTTGTCGTCGTCAGCGCCGGTGCGGGAGAAGGCAAATCCATCACCGTCGTGAACCTGGCCACGGTGTTTGCTCAAGCCGGCCAGCGCGTATTGGTCGTGGATTCCGACCTGCGCCGTCCGACACTGCATAAGCTGTTGCACGTCAGCAACAACATCGGCCTGACCAATTATCTGCTGAAACAAAACAAACTCGAAGAAATCATCCAGACCACCAGCGTGCCGATGCTTGACTTCATGGCCAGCGGCAAACTGCCAAGCACTTCGATGAGCATTCTTGGTTCGGCGCAAATGAAGGAAATGGTCGCCGAATTGAAGCAGCGATACGATTTCATCTTCTTTGATTCACCGCCCATTCTGGGTGTGAGCGACGCCTCGGTCCTGGCCAGTGAAGTGGACATGGTCATTCAGGTTATTCAATACCGCCGCTATCCACAGCCCATGAGCATCCGCGCCAAGCAATTGATCGAAAAAGTCGGCGGCAACCTCATCGGCATCCTCCTCAACAACATCAACATGTCGCAGGACGAAAGCTATTACTACTACACCGGCTACTCCCAGGGCAATTATTACTACACGCGCGACGAAGACGCTCAGGAAACCCCCGCCAAGGAAAAAGATTCCGACGACACCGACGTGATCGGGATTAAACAAAAGTATTGATTGTGCGCCCAGTTTCGCAAGGATTAGGGACAATGAAATTATTTTGGAAAGCGTCAAGTTTGGGATCTTTTGCTTGTGGCCTGCTGTTCACCGGTGTCATTTTCACTGGATGCTACTCGTCATCGGTAATGACCGGTTCGCCATCCACAGGCTATCCTGCAGCGGAGGTTGCCCGTTTTCACGTCGGCGATACCGTCATCGTGACTTTGTCCGGCCTTCCGACTGATATTCTTCCGCATCAGGAACCCATCAAGGAAGACGGCACAATCACCATGCCCGATATCGGGCATGTTCAAGCTGCGGGCAAAACTGCGGGGGAACTTCAGAACGAAATATATGATCTTTATGTGCCGAAGCTTTACCGCCATCTCACGGTCACCGTGAATACCGGAGATCGCGTCTACTACGTTACCGGTGAAGTCAAACAGCCCGGTCGTCAGCTCTACGCCGGCCAAATGACCGTCACCAAGGCCATTACGACCGCGGGCGACTTCACTGACTTTGCCAATCATAAAAAAGTCTGGCTCATCCGCGCCAACGGCCAGCGCATCAAAGTCAATTGCAACGAGGCGTTGCGAGACTCGTCCAAAGATCCGCAGGTTTATCCCAACGACCAAATTCAGGTGCCGCGCAAGATTTGGTGATGATTCAACTCAACATCCTTTCGGGAAGAAAGGCGGGCGCTCAATCGGCAGCCCGCCGTTTTCCTTTCCGCATCGGACGGGCGGCGGGAAACGAACTGCAACTCGACGATGACGGCATCTGGGATCAGCACCTCACACTGGAATTTAACCGGCAGAAAGGTTTCACGCTCGCAACTGCGCCAAACGCCTTGGTCGCCGTCAACGGCGAACCCGTCCAGACTGCGGTTCTTCGGAACGGTGACATCATCACCCTCGGTTCCGCCAAACTCCAGTTCTGGCTTGCCGCCGCCCGCCAGCGCAGCCTGCACCTGCGTGAAGCATTCGTCTGGGTGTTGCTGGCGGCTGTCACTGCCGCCCAATTTGCATTGATTTACTGGCTCATCCGTTAATGCCGGAAATGCCGCGTGCCGGTGAATGCCATGGCCATATTTCGTTCGTCCGCCGCCGCGATTGTTTCTGCGTCGCGCACCGAACCGCCCGGTTGAATCGCCGCCGTTGCGCCCGCTTCCGCCGCCGCAATCAAACCGTCCGGGAACGGGAAAAATGCGTCGCTGCAAACCACGCTGCCCTGGAGCAAAAGCTTTGTTTCGCCCGCCTTCCAGACCGCAATCCGGCTTGCGTCCACGCGGCTCATTTGTCCTGCACCAACGCCCAGCGTCCGGTCGGTCGCCGCATAAACAATCGCGTTTGACTTCACGTGTTTGACCACGCGCCAGCCAAAAAGCATTGCGCGCAATTCATTGTCCGTCGGCCGCCGCCGGGTGACGATTTTCAAATCCGCGCGCGCCGCGGTTTTCAAATCGCGCTCCTGCAACAAAAACGAATTTGCCCCGACACTTCGCACGTCCAGCGACCGTGCGGCGAGTGGTGATTTCAAGACTTTGAGCAACCGCAGATTTTTTTTCTTTTGCAAAATCGCCAGGGCTTCCGCTGAAAAATCCGGCGCGACGATGACCTCGCTGAAAATTTCCGCGATGGCCTCCGCGCACGCGCCGTCGAGCGGACGGTTCACGGCGATGATGCCGCCAAACGACGCCTGTTTGTCCGTTGCCAACGCCTTGTCCCACGCCTCACGCAAATTTGCGCCCTGGCCGACCCCGCACGGATTGGTGTGTTTCAAAATCGCCAGCGTCGGCGGGTCGTCCGAAAATTCCGCAATCAAATTCGCCGCCGCCGTCAAATCCAGAATGTTGTTGTAGGAAAGTTCCTTGCCGTGCAGTTGCTGGAAAAATTCATTGAAGCCGCCGTAAAGCGCCGCCGCTTGATGCGGATTTTCACCGTAACGCAGCGGCTGCGCCAGCGGCGCGAAAACATTGAGTGAAGATGGCAGGCTGGAAGCCTCCGCCACGTTGAATTCTTTTTGCAGATGCGCGGCAATGGCGCCGTCATAGGCGGCAGTGCGCGCAAAAACTTTCGCTGCCAGTTTGCGTCGCAGTTCGAGTGTCGTATCGCCGTTGGCGGAAATTTGTTCCGCGACTTCCGCGTAATCCAGCGGATCAACGACCACCATGACACTGTCGTGATTTTTCGCCGCGCTGCGGAGCATGGACGGCCCGCCGATATCAATGTTCTCAATCGCGTCGTGCAGCGTCACGTTCGGTCTGGCGACGGTTTGCTCGAACGGATAAAGATTTACGACGACGAGATCAATCGGCTGAATGTTATGCGTACGGACAGCGGCTTCGTGCGCTTCATTGCCGCGAATGAAAAGCAAACCACCGTGGACTTTCGGATGGAGCGTTTTGACGCGGCCATCGAGCATTTCGGGAAAGCCGGTATGTTCGCTCACGTCTTTTACCGTGAGCCCGGCCTCGCGCAGCGTTTTGGCGGTGCCACCGGTGGAAATAATTTCAATTCCGGCTTTGGCCAGAATTTGTGCGAACGGAATCAAACCCGTTTTGTCCGAAACCGAAATCAACGCCCGTTGAATTTTTGCCATAGCCCGACCAAAATCCTCCATGACTGCCGCTGCCGTCAACGGCAAATCATGGTTTCGACGGCGCGGGCTTTTGAATCATGTCCTCACCGATGGCGCGTTCGAGCCTGGCGCGGGCGACGGCATAATCGTGCAACGCCTGGATTTGCGTCGTGCGCGCCTGCGTCAGCGAAGTCTCGGCGTCGAGCACGTCGAGTTGCGTGCTGGTGCCGGCCTCGGCGCGGGCGCGCGCCTCGCGCAAGGCTTCGTCGGCCTGTTCCTGCACTTTTTGCTGCGACTCCAGAACTTCACGCGCCTCGATAAAATCGGAATAGGCCGTGCGAACTTCGAGCTCAATCTGGCGTCCCTTGTCGTCCACGTCAGTCCTGGATTTTTCGTAAAGCGCCTTGGCTTGGACGACTTTGCCGCGCGTCAGCATTCCGTCGAAAATGTCCCAGCTCAACTGTCCGCCGGCGTTCCAGCCGCGAATGTCCTCGCCGACATCGGTGCTGAATTGAGAGTTGACCCAATTATAACCCGCGAAGGCCTGAACCGTCGGTTTATAGCCGGCCTTGGCGTTCACGACATTCAAGCGTTGCAACTCCTCCGTTTTGCGCGCGGCGACAAGTTCGGTGCGCCTGGCCAGCGCCTGCTGGATGGCGGCGGGCAAATCCACCTGATATGGTGCGGCGTCGAGCGTATCCGTCAGGTTCAACGGAATGTCCTCCCAGATTTCGCGCGGCAAATTGTAGCCCAGCAGGTTGGACAGATTGTTTTTGGTGATGCGATAATTGTTTCGCGCCTGAATCAGGGCCGGACGCTCATTGGCGACGGCGACTTCGGCGCGGAGCACGTTGAAGTGCGGCACGGTGCCGGCATCGTAGCGGCGTTGTTGGTCTTCGAGTTCCTTTTGGAGCAGGTTGACCGAGGCTTCATGCACGGTGATTTGCTGGGCGGCAAGCAGCACATCGTAATACGCCGTGCGCGCACCAAGCAACGTGTCGGCAATCACGGTCTGATATTGTGCCAGTGCCTGCTGTTTTGTGACGCTGGCCGTGCGCAACGCCGCGACCATTTTTCCGCCTTCGTAGATGGTTTGGACGATTTGCACGCCCGCATTCCAGTTTTGATACGGCTGCGGGTAGCTGAATCCGGGCGGTTCCTGTAGCAAACGCTGGTCCGTGTCCGTGTATTTGCCGGTCGCCTGCAATTGCGGCAGGGCGATGGCGCGGGTTTGCACGACGACCCCCTGCTGGGCTTCGAGGTCGCTCTTGGCCTTGAGGATGGTGGCGTTTTGTGAGAGCGCGATATTGAGGCAGTCGGTCAGCGACAGCGGACGCGTGATCCAGCCGGGCAAACTGGTATTGGTGTTTTGCGCTGTTATGTTCCAGACAAAACAAACGAGCACCCCTACGCAGTATAACAACTTTTTCATACGGCCATGAATTTATCATTTGGGCAATTTAGCGCAAACTTGCAATTTTTTGCCGCATGGGCTTTCCTTTGCCCGATGTGGCGGCGAAGAATTTTTATTTTAACCTTCAGTTTTGCGCTGGCCGCGCTTTTTGTCGCTGGTTGTTTTTCAAATTCGTCAAATGTGTTCCAAGGCTACATTGAGGGCGAATATGTTTGCGTGGCGTCACCGCTCGGCGGCGCGCTGACGAACCTGGCCGTGGCGCGCGGCAACGAGGTCAATGCCGGGCAGTTGTTGTTTGAGTTGGAACGTGGGTCGGAAGCCGCTGCCGTCCAACAGGCGGAAAAAAATCTCGCGCAGGCGAAAGCCAATCTCGCGCTTTCCGAAGCCGAATTCGCCCGCCGCCAGCAATTGCGCAACGATCAGGGGGTGATTTCCGCCGAAGAACTCGACCAGACCCGCGCGCAACGCGACGCCGACCAGGCCCAGGTGGAATCACAAACCGCCGCGCTGGACAAGGCGCGCTGGTCGTTCGACCAAAAAAAACAATTTGCGCCGGCGAATGCGCTGGTGCAGGACACCTTGTATCGTGCCGGCGAATGGGTCGCTTCGGGCAATCCGGTGGTCGAGCTGTTGCCGCCTACCAATATCAAGGTTCGGTTTTTTGTTCCCCAGGCGGCGTTGCCGCGAATCAAGCCCGGCCAGACGGTCAGCGTGACATTCGATGGCGGCCAGCACGCCTATTCGGCCACCGTTAATTACATTTCAACGAAGGCCGAGTTCACGCCGCCCGTGATTTACAGCCAGGAGAACCGCGCCAAGCTCGTTTTTATGATCGAGGCGAAATTTTCCCCGGCAGATGCGGCGGACCTGCGTCCCGGCCAGCCGGTGGATGTGAGGCTGGGGCAAAAATGAATTCCGAAACCCGAAACCCGAATTCCGAAAGAAGCCCGAGGTCCGAAAACCGAAGTGCGGCGGCGCCAGTGGGTGGGTGTGACTGGAACCATTCGGTTTTCGGTGTTCGGATTTCGAATTTCTTTCGGCCTTCGGATTTCGGCCCTCGGATTTTTCCATGACCACCGGAGATCCCGCATTCGTCATAGACGTTCAGGGCATCACGAAACGGTTCGGCAACCGCACGGTCGTGAATAATATTCCGATGCAGGTGCGGCGCGGGGAAATTTATGGCTTTCTGGGCCCGAACGGCAGCGGCAAAACGACGTTTTTGCGGATGTTGTGCGGTTTGCTCCGGCCTGACGGCGGCAGTGGACGCTGCTTGGGCTTCGACATTCGCAGTGAATCCGGCGAGATCAAGAAGAACATCGGCTACATGACGCAGCGGTTCAGTTTCTATGAAGACCTGACCATCGAGGAAAATCTGGATTTCATCGCGCGCATTTACGGCGTGCCGGAACACAAGGCTGCCGTGGAAAAAAGTCTCGAACAACTCGGCATGACCGCGCGACGCAGCCAGCTGGCCGGCACACTGTCCGGCGGCTGGAAACAGCGGCTGGCACTGTCCGCCTGCCTGATTCACGAGCCGAAACTGCTGTTGCTCGACGAGCCGACGGCGGGCGTGGACCCGAAGGCACGCCGCGATTTTTGGGAGGAAATTCACCAGCTTGCCGCCGGCGGACTGACCGTGCTCATCACGACGCATTACATGGACGAAGCCGAGCGTTGCCATCGGCTGGCCTACATCGCCTACGGCAATTTGCTCGCCCGCGGCAGCGTTGCGGAGGTCGTGAAAGCCGCCGGACTGACGACTTTTGAAGTGACCGGAGAAAATCTGGTCGCACTGGCGGAAAAAATTCGCGGCAAACCCGGCGTGGAACAGGTCGTCGCGTTTGGCGCAACACTGCATGTGAGCGGACGCGACGCGACGCGATTGCGCGAAAGTGTCGGTTCCTGGATGACCGGCGCGTATCACTGGCAGCCAATCGAATCCGGGCTGGAGGACGTGTTCATCAGTTTGATGGAAACGGCCAAGGACAATTTTTCCTGAATGACTAATCCCCAAATCCGAATGACGAAAGAATTTCCAATGACGAATAACGAATGTCGAATGGAATTTTGGCGGCCGGTTTGCCATTCGTCATTCAGGCTTCGTCATTCTTTAGTCATTCGGATTTCGTCATTGGGAATTTCACCGGCGGAGGCGCTGCCGTGAAACTGCACGAATTCAACTGGCGGCGGTTCTGGACGATTGTCGGCAAGGAATTCATCCAGATGCGCCGCGACCGGCTGACGTTCGCCATGATGATCGGCATCCCGCTGGTCCAGCTCATTCTGTTCGGCTACGCCATCAATTCCGACCCCAAGCATCTGCCCACCGCTGTTTACTCGGCGGACAACAGCGTTTTTTCACGGACGATTGTGTGGGGTTTGTACAACAGCAGTTATTTTGACATTGTCCGTGAGGCCAGGAACGAGGCGGAAATTCAAAGGCTGCTCGCGCAAGGCACAGTTCAATTTACGGTGGACATCCCGGTGGATTTTTCGCGCAAACTGCTGCGCGGCGAACGCCCGGATTTGCTGCTGGAAGCCGACGCGACTGACCCTTCGGCGGTGGGTTATGCCATCGCCGCGATCAATCTGCTGACAACAACGGTGCTGGATCGCGACCTCACCGGGCCGCTGGTGAAATTGCGGGGAACACTGCCGCCGGTCAATCTGGTGGTGCATCAGCATTACAATCCGGAAAACATCACGCAGTATAACATTGTGCCCGGACTCATGGGCGTGATGCTGACGATGACCATGATCATCATCACCGCGCTGGCCATCACGCGCGAGCGCGAGCGCGGCACGATGGAAAACCTGCTTTCAACGCCGGCGCGCCCCGGCGAGGTGATGATCGGCAAGATCGTGCCTTACATCACGGTTGGTTACATCCAGGTCTTCCTGATTTTGCTGGCGTCGAAGTTTCTGTTCAATGTGCCGATTGTGGGCAGCGTGCCGTTGTTGCTGGTGCTGACGTTTCTGTTCATCGTGGCGAATCTCGCGGTCGGTATCACGTTTTCGACCATTGCCAAAAACCAGCTTCAAGCGGTGCAAATGGCGTTTTTCTTTTTCCTGCCGTCCTTGTTGTTGTCCGGCTACATGTTTCCGTTTCGAGGCATGCCGGGCTGGGCGCAGGACATCGGCGAAATTCTGCCGCTGACGCATTTTCTGCGGGTCGTGCGCGGGATTCTGCTGAAAGGGAATGGTTTTGCCGAAATCGCGCCCGACCTTTGGCCGATTGCGCTGTTTCTGGTTGTGATGCTGGCCATCGGCATCAAACGCTACCGGCAGACGTTGGATTAAACGGTTGTTTTAATGGGTCATGTAGGATTAGATTGCGCTTTCCAGCAATTCGTTAATCGTCCATGCCTTTTCTGTCAATCCAACCGCTTGCGCCGGTGTCTGGCCGTGCGCTGAATGGACACGGCAAAAGTTGAAATGCCACACGAACAGGGCAACCGCCAGTTTATGATTATCCAGTTTCTTGCTGAATCCAAGAGTGCAACGGGTAAAGCGGCGGGTGAAAGTCCGCACAGAAAGGTTTGTGCGTTCCGCGTGTGCGGTTGTGGCCAGCATCATATCAGGATTGCCAATCTTGCGATGTCGGCGCAATCCAATCAGGCGGCGCGGCATAAATGTGTCGGGCTTGGCAAAGAATTTCGTTTCGGTTGCGTAGTCCACTTCCCGGCCAAAAACGCTTTGCACTGAGCCGTTCATGCCGGAATAAATTTTCCAGTTGTCCGTCACAAGCTGGAAACGGTTTGCCATGCGACTTTTCAAATCCAGCATGAACTGCTCGGCGTTTTCCCGCGTTCGTTTGCCTACAAACCAATTCACAATCAGCTTTGAGCGGCGGTCAACTGCCAGAAACGCGAATTGTTCGCCACGATAGATATGCCGCCCATCGGTATTTTGCTCTTTGGAAAAAACGAAGCTATGAATTTCATCAGCCTGAATGACATCAGCACGGAGATTGCGGACTTTATCGTCCAGAAAAGCAGCGGCTTTTTGCCCGGCAGTTTCGAGGATGCTCATAACGGTTTTTGTGTCCAGTCCGGTGAGTCTGGAAATGGCGCGGATGCCCACACCCTCAACGAGCAGGTGAACCACTTGTTCAACCTGTTTTGTTTCAATCCGCAGGCCATCCAGCGGTTGCGTTTCACTGAATGATTTCCCGCAACGGTCGCAAGCGTAGCGTTGGACAATGCGGTTTCGATTTCGATACGAGCCGGATTTCCGGCAATTTCCTGAAGGTAGTGTCACGATTTTTGTGTAAAAGATTTGAGAGGGTGTTGATCCCAGTAAATGTTCATACGGTCAAAGACGCTATAAAGGATGCGTTCACAACTGCCGCGGGTGGTGAAGGCACACATCGTC
>JBAVOO010000098.1:0-15377 GCA_049692125.1 Verrucomicrobiia bacterium
TTACGTTGCCTATTTGGGACAGATGATTTATCCGGCTGGATTGGCCGTTCTCTATCCTCATCCGGGAAGCGGCCTGGCGCTTTGGAAAATTATCGCGGCCTTTGTCCTGTTGCTGGCCATCTCCGCCTGGGCCATTGCCGCTTGGCGGAAGCGCCCTTGGTTTTTGTTCGGTTGGCTGTGGTATCTGGGAATGCTGGTTCCGGTAATCGGGTTGATTCAGTCGGGGTTGCGGGCGCAGGCGGATCGCTACACGTATCTGCCGCAGATTGGCTTGTATGTGCTGCTGACCTGGGCGGCGGCGGATCTGTGCGCCGGCTGGCGTCACCGCCGCGGGGTGCTGGGCGGCGGCGCCACGGTCATTCTGGTGGCTTTGCTTTTCTGCGCGCGGGCGCAGACGGCTTACTGGCGCAACAGTGAATTGCTGTGGACTCACACGCTGGCCTGCACGTCGGACAACAGCGTTGCCCACAACGACCTCGGCAACGCGCTGCTCCAAAAGGGCAGCGTGGACGAAGCGATGGCTCATTACCAAAAGGCGCTGCAAATCGATCCCGATTACGTGGACGCCTGCTACAACCTCGGCAACGCGCTGCTCCAAAAGGGCGCTGTGGACGAAGCGATTGCTCATTACCAAAAGGCGCTGCAAATCAATCCCGACTACGCGAAAGCCTGCAACAACCTCGGCAACGTGCTGGTCCAAAAGGGCAGTGTGGACGAAGCGATCATCCATTTCCAAAAGGCGCTGCAAATCAAACCCGACTTCGCGGAAGCCCACGACAACCTCGGCAACGCGCTGCTCCGAAAGGGCAAAGTGGACGAAGCGATTGTTCATTTCCAAAAGGCGCTGCAAATCGAACCTGACTTCGCGGAACCCTGCAACAACCTCGGGATCGCGCTGGCCCAAAAGGGCCAAGTGGCCGAAGCGATCGCCCATTTCCAAAGGGCGCTGCAAATCAAACCTGACTTCGCGGAAGCCCACAACAACCTCGACACCGCTCTGCGGAAAATGGGCAATGTGGCCGAAGCGATCACTCATCTTCAAAAGATTCTGCAAATCCAACCCGACTCCCCGGATGTCCTGAACAATCTGGCCTGGCGGCTGGCGACCTGTCCGGACGCACACATCCGGGATGGTGTTCAAGCCGTCAAATATGCCGAACGCGCCTGCGAACTGACGCACTACCGGGAGACCATCCTGATCGGCACCCTGGCGGCGGCTTACGCGGAAGCCGGACGGTTTGACGAGGCGATTTCAACGGCCCAAAAAGCCTGCGCCCTGGCCGAAAAATCGGGTGAACAAAATCTGTTGCAAAAAAATCAGGAACTGCTGGCTTTGTATCGCACCCGCCAACCGTATCACGAGGCCATCGAAAAGCTTGTCCCGGCCGCGCCGTGAATTATTCTTCTCCGCCGTGAAAGAAAAGTGGAATCACTGGCTGCCGGTTTTGTTTCTGGCGCTCTTTGCGTTGAGCCGCTGGCCGGGATTGTTCCCGCCGAACTTCAGCGCGGCGACGGCGCTGGCGTTCTGCGCGGGCGTCTATTTTGCGGGCGCGGCGGCGTGGTGGCTGCCGCTGGGGACGATGCTGGCCACCGATGTTGCGCTCAACGTGTTTTATTATCACACCCGGCCGGTGGGCGGCTACCTGCTGCTGAATTACGCCGTGTATGCGGTGTTGATCTGGTTCGGACGGCGGTGCGGCAAACGCGCGCGATTTCCCAGTTTGCTGACGGCCGGTCTGGCCGGCGCGGTGTTTTTTTATCTCGTCACCAACACGCTGTCGTGGCTGCAGGACCCGGCCTACGCCAAGACCATCGCCGGCTGGATCCAGGCGCTGACGACCGGACGGCTGGACGTGCATCCGACGACGTGGGAAATGTTCCGCAACACGCTGGGGAGCGGCGGGCTGTTCACCGCGTTGTTTGCCGGCGCGGCCAAATTGACGGCCCCCGCCGAGTCGCCCGCCGAAAAAACCGCCGGGGCGCGCGCGGAGGAGCCGGAAGCCGAACCAGAGGAGGCGAAGGCGTGACCCGCCTTCGCTGTGCTTCGGCGCGGCGGGCGAGTGGCAAGTGACAAGATTCCAGCCATCGTCCAATCGCATAATTCCCTGTCACCCGCCACCTGTCACCTGTCACTTTTATGAAGATCGGCCTTATTTCCGACACGCACGGTTGGCTCGACCCGAAAGTTCCTGAAATTTTCGCCGGCGTCAGTCACATCCTGCACGCGGGCGACATGGGCGGCGATTCCATCATCGTTGAACTGGAAGCGATTGCCCCGGTCACAGCGGTGCTCGGCAACACGGATGGTTCGCCCGCCTTCCGGATCACCGAGGTGGTTGCGCTCGCCCAACGCAAATTTTTCGTTCACCACATCGTGAACCCGCACGCGCTGAAGGAAAATCTCCAGCTCCAGATTGCGCGCGAACGGCCGGACGCCGTCGTGTTCGGCCACACCCACCAGGCCTTTTGCGAAACGATTGGCGGCGTGCTGTATTTGAATCCCGGCTACGCCGGCAAACCGAAGTCCGGCACGGTGCGCACCGTGGCCATTCTGCATTGCGACGAAACGGAGTTCCGCCCGGAGTTTCTGCCGTTATAAACGTCAACCGGTGCTGTCCGCCCCACCCGGTTTTCGTCCCGTCAACCCGGCCAGGGCGCGGTCGCACCACGGGGAGATTTTCGCGGCGACACCGGCGACCAGCAAGGCGGTGACGGCGCCGGTGAACACGTCCATCGTGTAATGCGCGCGCAGCGTCAGGACCGCCGCCATCTCAAACAGGGCGATGCCGAAGCCGAGAACCCCGAGCCAGCGCCGGCCCAGGCGCGCCAGTTCGACCGCGCCAAACACGGCGATGGCCGTGTGCCCGGAAAAGAAAAGGTCGTTGGCCACACCGTAAGTCACCACCAGTGAGGGGAAGCCGGGGTTGCGCCAGATCATTTCCTCCGGCGGCGGCAGGGCGCAGAGGGCCTGGCAAATCTGCCGCAGGGCGAAGAGCATCAACAGCCCGATGAACGGACGGAAGGTCGGCCCGAAAATGGCGCGGCCCAGCAGAAAGATCGCAAACAGATCAATGCCGGCCGAGCTGGCGATGAGCAGGCCGTTCGCCGTGCGCGGGTGCTCGAGCAGATACTGGTGCGCCGGCGCGGTCAGGACATGAAGCTCATCGCCGATGACCGGCCCGGAAATCACCCGCTGGCCGATGAGGGATTGGGTCCAAAACCAGGCCGCCAGTCCCAGCGCGACCAACAGGGCGCGAACCCACCATGGCGATGGAGCAGCGGCCGGTGTCGGGTGAACTTCCGGGTCCGGGTTGTTCATGGTGAATCCTCCGCGAGGGGCGTCGTTTCCCTTCCGCTCCGTTCGAGCATTGCCTCCATTTGCCGGCGGATTGTTTCCATCAACGGGTCCGGGCCGCCGCCGCGCTCGCGCGCCGGGCTGACGGGCAGCGCCTCGCCGACGTCGATGATGGCGTGGAGCGGCCGGTGGATGCGCGTGCGGTCGGTCAGGTCTTCTTCAAAGCGTTCGACGGTTTCCAGCAGCCGCTCGGGTGTGGGCCGCGAGCGGATGTAATCCGGCGGATAACAGGAAAGCTGCTGGGCGAGGTAGAGATCGGCCAGTTGACGCCAGCGGCGGGCGCGTTCGGCCTCGTCAATTTCACCGCTGACCAGGTCGGGCAGGATGGCCATGCGCAGTTTTTTCACCCGCGCCACCACGTCGCCGTCCCCTTCGCCTTTGAGCCACTCTTTTTCCAGCGGTTGGAGCAGGAAGTTGATCAGGCGTCCGAGGCGCTCCGGCTCTTCGCCGGTCTGCGGCCGGCCGAGGTATTCCAGTTCCTTGAGGCTGAGCAGCGCTTCGCCGAGCCGGCTGATCCGTTCGCGCAGCCGGCTGCCGGACGGCGGACGCCACGAAATTCGCGCTTCAATTTCCTCCAGCACCGGCGTGAGCGTGGCCTCGAGGTCGCCGCGGAAAAGATAGCGGATGATGATGGGATGGACGACCACCTGTCCCGACAGCGTGGCGGCGGCGCGTTGTTTGGCGGCGGTGTGGGCGATGAAAGCCGTGCCTTCCATCAAGTTGTTCAGCCGGTCATTCGTGCGGGAGACGACGCCCTCGGGAAAGAGCACCAGGGGCCGAACGGCGTCGTTGAGAATCCCGGTGGCGGTCTTCAAGGCTTCGCGGTCCAGGCCTTCGCGGTAAACGCTGAAGGCGCCGATGCGCGGGAGCACCCAGGTTTGAAAGCGGCTCTGCCGGAACAGGTGCCAGCTCGCCATGGTAAAGAACGGCTGCCGCACGTTGAGCGACAACATCCCGAGTGTCATCGGGTCGGACGGACGGCAGTGGTTGGAGGTGAGGAGAATGCCATGGCCGGCGTCGAGCGAGCGCCGCAGGTGTTCCGTGCCGCGGCATTCAACGGATTCGATGCCGTGGCTCCGGTTCAAATAACGCGGCAGCCAGGGGCCAAAAAACGCGTACCAGAACCGGCCGCGTTGCGGCGGCACGAACCGATAGGGCTGGTCAATGACGATGTTCTGCATGGCGTTCGTTTCAGGTTTCCGTCGAGGATTTCATCGCGATTTCGCGCACTTTGCGCAAGTCCAGTTTGCCGGTGCCGAGTTGGGGAAAGGCGTCCACGCGGAAGAACTGGTCGGCCCGCGGCTTCCACAAATTCGGCAGGTCAGACTGGGAAAGCTTTTCGAGACAGGCCGACAATTGCCCATCCGGCAGTTTGTGCAGCACGACCAACCGTTCGCCCTTTTTCTCGTCCGGCACGCCGGTGACGACAAACGTCTGCTCTGTCACACCGGCCAGTTCATGCAGCTTTTCCTCCACCTTGATGTGCGGCACCATCTCGCCGCCGATTTTGCTGAAGCGGCTCAGCCGGTCCGTGATTTGCAGAAAGCCGTCTTCGTCAATCGCCGCCACGTCGCCGGTGACATACCAGCCGTCGCGCAAAACCTCGGCGGTTTTATCCGGGCGACCGAGGTAGCCCTGCATGACGTTCGGCCCATGCACGAGCAGCAGGCCGGGCTGGCCGGCGGCCAGCGGCGCCTGTGTTTCCGGGTCAACAATGCGCACGGAGATGCCGGGCAGCGGGTGGCCGATTTTGCCGCGCTTGCCGCCGACCTGGCGGAAACCGGCGGAACGGAAGTCCGGGGTGTTCACCGCCACCGCCGGCGCGCATTCGGTGCAGCCGTAGCCTTCGAGCGGGCGGATGCCAAATCGTTCCTCGAAGGCCGTGGCCAGCCGGTCCGGCAATTTTTCCGCGCCCGTCATCACCACGCGCAGTCCGCCAAAATCCTCCGCCGCACACCCGCGCAGATAGAGCTGCAGGAACGTCGGCGTCGCCAGCAGGAACGTGACCCGGTAGCCGCACACCAGCGGCCCGATGGCTTTGGCGTCGAGCGGATTCGGGTGATAAACCACGCCTATGCCCAGCGCCGCTGGCAGGCAGAGCGTGCCCATGAATCCAAACGAATGAAAAAACGGCAGGACGCCCAGCACGCCATCGCGGCGACTCAACCCAAAGACCTGCTCCAGTTGTTCGATGTTCGACCCCACGTTGTAGTGGCTCAACATCACCCCCTTGGGATCGCCCGTGCTGCCGCTGGAAAAGATCACGGTGGCCAGGTCGTCCAGGCCGGTTTTTTTCTCCGCGCCCAAAACCCGCTGCAACCAACGATCCGGCACCAGCCAGGCGATGAGGGCGGCGGCCAGTTTTTCGCCAATGCCGGCCGTTGCCGCCACATCCTCCAGCATCACCGTCTCACACGGCACCGTGAGCTTCACCTTTTCCAGAAATGCCTTTGAGGTGACGACGGTTTTGATGTCGCACTGCCGGATGCACGAGGCGAGGGTCTCCGTGGACACGGTATAATTGAGGTTCACCGGCACCTTGCCCAGCAGCAGCGCCGCGTGATTGACCAATGCGCCCGGCACCGAGGGCGGCAGCAGCAGCCCAACCATCTTCCCGCCTTCGCCTCCGGCTTCGGCGCGGCAAGCCGCATTTGCGGCCGCGTCGGAGCGGAGCGGAGACGGGTGGCCGGCCCAGATTTTTCGCAGCCGCCGCGCGAGAAAGACGGCGCGCACCAGGGCCGAGCCGAAGGTCACCCGGGCATGCTGCGCGTCGGCCATGGCGAACCGGAATGGATGCCGGCGCGCGGCATGCACGAAAGCGATGGGCAGCGGACGCATCCGCGCCCGGCGATGCTGCCAGGCCTCGACGATGAGTTCCTGGACGGCGGAACGCACCTCGAACGGCGTGGCCGTGTGCGGCAGCGGCCGGCCGTAGTTGATGGTGACCGGATACGGCAGCCGCCGCGGCAGTTTCCACAAGAACCGGCCTTTTTGAAAACTGAAGATGCTGCCCCACACGCCGTCAAGGCCGACCGGAATGATCGGCGCCTCGACGTCCTTCATTATGCGGGCGAAGCCGCGCCGGAACGGCAGCAGATGGCCGGTCCGTGTGATCTGTCCCTCGGCAAAAATGCAAACCACGTCGCCGGCACGGATGGCATCGCTGGCCGTCTGCAGCGCCTTGATCATTTCGCGCGGGCGCTGCTCGGAGGAGATGGGGATTACGCCGAGGATGCGCGCAAACGGTTTAACGTGGGGCAATTCGTAATGCCCCTGATACATCATGAACCGCACCTGCCGGTCCGTGGACGCGAGCAGCAGCAGGGCGTCCACATACGAAACGTGGTTGCAGACGAACAGCGCGCCGCCTTTGGCCGGGATGTGGTCGCGTCCATCAATCCGGATCCGGTACAGGGAATGGGTCGCACACCACAGCAAAAACCGCAGCAACGCGTCCGGCAGCAAAAACAAAACGTAGATGGCGCCCGCCAGCGTCAACACGCCGCCAAGGAAAAAAATCCGGCCCGGCGACAGGCCGGCCACGTCCGCCAGCAAATAATACGCGCCGGACGCGGCAAAAATGCCCACGAACGAAAGCAGGTTCGCGGCGGCCAGCACCTCGCCTTTCTTCGCCGGGTCCGGCCGGTGTTGCAACAACGCCGCGATCGGCACAATGAAAAAGCCGCCGGTGAACCCGAGCAATGACAGCCGGACGAGCGCGGCGTTCATGGACAAACCCGGCACGGACAGCCAGGCGGAAACCAGCGACATGCCAAAGGCGCCGAGCGGCACCAGGCCGTATTCGATTTTCCCGCCGGAAAGATAACCGGCGGCCACGCTGCCCAGGCCGATGCCGAGCGCGAGGGCAATGCTCAACTGGCCAATGCCGATTTCGTCCAGGTGCAGGATTTGCGCGCCATAAAAGAACACATTCAACTGGAGCAACTGGCCCAGGAAGAAGAAATACGTATTGCCGAGAAAGGCGAGGGTGAGGGCGCGGTCGCGGCGAACCAGCCGGAGTTGCGCGAGCAAGTCGCTCAGAAAATTCGCGTGGAATTTCCGGCCGGGATCGGCGGCGGGCACGCGGGTAATGCCGAGGCTCGTGATGAAGCCGATGACCGCAAGCGCAATCAAAATGATTCCCGACCAGGTCTGGTGTCCGTGAAAATGTTTCGACATCCGGGCCGCGGCGACGGTGCCGAGGATGATGGCCATGAAGGTGCCGAGTTCGATCAGGCCGTTGCCCCACGATAATTTCCGCTCCGGCAGCAGTTCCGGCAGGAGGCCGTATTTGGAGGGACCGAAGAACGAACTGTGGACGCCCATCAAAAATACGCAGCCCAACAGCATCGGAATCTGGTTTGACCAGAAGCCCGCGAGCGCGAGCAGCATCACGCCCATTTCAAAAACTTTCACGCTCACGCTGATGGTCCGCTTGCTGAAACGGTCGGCGAAAAAGCCGCCCGCCATCGAAAACAAAATGAACGGCAGTGAAAACAGGGCGGTGACGAGTTCGCCGACGCGATGCAGCTCGGTGGAGGACACGTTCATGCCGAGAATCATGAACACGACCAGCCACTTCAGGACATTGTCGCTGAACGCGCCCTGGAATTGCGTGACGATGAGACTCCAGAAGCCGCGAAGGCTTGATTCGAATTGCCGGCTGTCGTCTTTGGGTTCAGTCACGGCGGCAAGGCTAACCACTTGCGCACCGAACTGTGAATTGAAAAACTTTTGTTCGGCATCGTTTGCAGCAATGGGACGGAAGGAAAGATTAGCATCCGGCTCCGGCATTTAACCGCAGGGGGATGCCAATACGCAGGGACTTCCCGGTTTTTTTGAAACATTTCTCCGGCCAGTCGAATATCGGGGAATATCGGGGAAATATCCCGCTTGAGCTTGATGAACAATGCAAGTTGTTTTTTAAGGCAGAGCCAGGCGCAGTTTTGTCAATTTTTTGGCATGAACGGTGCTATTTTTTTACGTGTTTGGCAAGGGTGCCTGTGGGTTGAGTTGTGCCCGTACATTTTGGTGATTTGTACCCGTAATCGGGATAAGAGCCATGAAAGTCAATAGAACAATCCTTTTCGTCGAGGACGACGCAGTTGTGCTGACGACGTATCGGAATCTGCTCCAGCGGGAGGGATTTCGCATCGAGACTGCGCAAGATGGGTTGGAGGCCCTCAAGGCTCTTTCTCAGGCCACGCCCGATCTGGTCGTGCTCGACCTGATGTTGCCCAAGTTCGACGGCGCGGATGTGCTAAAATTCATACGCGCCGACCCCCGGTTGAAAATCGTTCCAATTATTATATTTTCTAACGCTCAAATTGCAGATTTTGCCGAGGACGCGATAACCAGACAACTGCGCAAAACCGATTGCACGCCCTCCATACTGGTTCAAACCATCCAGGAAATGTTGATTACCACGCCCGCCAGCGCCGCCAATGCCACCAATGCTGTTCGAACTGATTACGCACCCGCAATCAAATTACACATGGCCAACGACAGTTCGGGTGGTGAGCACAACGATGACGCGACCGAAGCGCCCGCCGACGAAACTTCGCCCACAAAAGGGCGCGCGGAATTTTTAAAAGACGCGCCAGCGGACATCGCGAAGGTTCGCGAGCATTGCCTCGCATATATTAAGGCGCCTACTTCTACGGCCAAGCTGGAGCCGCTCTCTCAGAGCGTGCATTCCCTGAGTGTCAACGCCGGCAAAGCCGGTTGCGCACGCCTGGCACTGTTGACGAAGGCGTTCGACATGTTGCTCTCCAAATTCGCATCCAAGCCTTCGCGAGTAACACCTTCCATAATGCAAACTCTGGCTGAGGCGGCGGATTGCCTGGGTCTCTTGTTGAAAAGCGACGAAGTTGGTTCTACCGAAGCTGCACCAAGGGCCAAAGTGCTGGCTGTGGACGATGACACCGTTTGCAACCACGTGATCGTCAACACGTTGAAACGGGCCAACCTCGACATCGTAAGCGTCGAAGACCCTTTGGAAGGCCTGAAACTGCTGCAGGCCAACCATTACGACTTGGTGCTGCTGGATATTGACATGCCCAAGCTGACTGGCTTTGAGGTGTGTGAGAAATTGCGCGCTTTGCCTCATTATAAGACAACCCCTGTCATTTTCGTCACTGCCCATAGCAATTTTGGGAACCGTACGCAGGGGGTGCTCAGCGGCGGCAACTATTTCATCACCAAACCGGTTGACCCATTGGAACTGGCACTCAAAGTGACCATTCATCTGTTCAAGGCCCAGGCGCAACACGCTGGCGCGCCACAACCGGAAACCAAACCAGAAGTCAAACCACAAGCAGCCAATGCCTCAGAAGTCGCGCCCAAACCTCCGGTTCCAACTCAAGCCGACCAGCAAATGAGCGGCAACAGCAGCATGAATGGCAACGCGAAGAACGGGGATTCCTCCGGTGTACCACTGCCCACAACTCAACCACGAGCAGTCAATGCCCCGGACGTTGTGCCCAAACCTCCAATCCCGATCCAGACCAACCCAGCCAGGAACAGCAGGCCGAAAAATATGGTGCCTCCTCTCACTGTGGCACCACCAGCAAGCATGGCACCACCAGCAAAGCAACGCACAACCAATGCATCAAAAGTCCTGCCTGAACTCAGTTCAGCCCAGAACCTTGCGGAAGCTGGCACGCTGAATGTTAACATTTTGTCAGCCAGCAGAAATCGAAACAGAATTATGAACAACGAACAAGACGAAACATTCGAAAAGGTTGTCCTCGCCGTGGTGCGAATCATCTTTGGGGACGACAACTTGACGGAAATGAACGTTCGTCTGGTGCGCATTGCACTGGAACGTTATAACGTCCATGAGATAATCAATTCCCCTGTCGTAGTGTGACAAATCGTAACATGGATTTGATCCGTCTTAAGTTCTGTCCGCAAGCGGAATGCGAAATGTGTTGCGCTCGATCGCAAGATCGGAGCGCAACGGCCACATTAATTTGACGGGCCGCAAACCCGCCGTGCTTGTTCTTCCTTCCCGTAACCGTGAGTTTGCAAACTTTGTCCCCGCCATCGAAAACAAAACCAGCAACAACGCAAACCACGTGCTGACAAGTTTGCCGATGCAATGCTGTCAGGCGCGCAGTGAAAGCACAGCCAGTTGCATCGCCAATCTGGCTTTAACCCGAAGTATCCGGAGACAGGGAAGCCCCGGGCTCCTGAACGGGCGTCGCGCCCTTCAAAATTTCCCTCGCATCGGCAAGACCGAGACCCGGACCCTTGGGCACGGTGATGGCGCCATCCACAATGCGCAGCGGCGGATTGAACCATTGGCCGTAGGTTTCCACACCCTTCTTGTACTCCTGCCACGGCCCGATCTTCGGCGTGCAGGAAGCAAAGTGGAGTGAATACACAAATCCAAATCCACCGGAAAGATGCACGGTGGTGGCCAGGCCGGCCTGCTCGGCCATGCGCGCCACACGGCGGGAACGAATCAGACCGCCATAGTAATATGGGTCGGGCTGGACGATATCCACCACGTGGTTGCGGATACACCATTGAAAACGCCAGTGGCTGGATTCCTGTTCACCGAAGGCAACGGGAATCGAAAGGGTGTCGGTGACTTTCTTTGTCGCATCAAAATTATCGAAAGGGCACGGTTCTTCGTAGTGGATGGCCTTGATGTCCTCCAGCATCCGGCCCACCCGGATGGCTTCGGGCGGGTCGTAGGAACTGTTGGCATCGGCATGAATGACCATTTTGTCGCCAAACACTTTCCGGGAAAGCGGGATGAGCTTGTCGGTGCGGCCCGGCAGGGCGTCCTGGTTGCGATTCATGCGTCCGCCCACGCGGTATTTGATGGCCTTGGCGCCGGTCTTTTCGATCAGGCTCTTCAGATAGTCTATTTCCTGTTCCGGCGTGGTGTCGCGCCGCCCGCTGGCAACGTAAAAAGGAACGTTGGTGCGGACGATGCCGCCGAGCATTTCGCCGAGGGACTGGTTGCTCATCCGGCCCAGCAGGTCAAGGATGGCAAATTCCACCAGCGCCACCGGAGACCAGAAAGGCAGGCCTTGCATCTTGTAATTGCTCTGGTAGCGGTACACGCCAAAGAGGTTCGCTTCCATGTCGCGCGCGTCCTTGCCGATGAAATAGGGGGCCACCAGTTGATTGAGGATCGGATGAAACAGATCCATCCGGCCGTCATCCACCGAGATGCCCTCCGCGCCGTCCTTGGAGCGGACCCGCACAAAATGGTCCTTGCCCTTGCGGAGCAGTTCAACGGACTCGATGATGACCGGGTCTTTGAGTCCTTTGAGCTGAAGGACCGGCTCGGCAGCGGCGCGTTCCAGGGCCTCGTCGGTAACAGGCCGGGAACCGGACGACGCATAGGTTGGTTGGGCGAGCAGCGGAGCCGCCGCGGCGCCGACGCCGGCGACGGCGGTGGTGCGGAGGAAATTGCGTCGGGTGAATTTCATGGCAATGGTTTCAAGTCGTGAAGCTAATGATTCGTGGCGGCGATGATGTCAACTGTGTTCGGGGTGAAATTTCATCCAATCAGGTTCAAAGTTCCGTTGGCGATTCATTGGCCGAGCCATCGAGCCTTGCTCCGGCCCGTTTTTCATCGAAGGCTTTTTCCCATCGGGCCACGACGATGGTGGCGACGCCATTGCCAATCAGGTTGGTCACCGCCCGCGCGGCATTGACAAAGCGGTCAATCCCGACGAGCAACACCAGGCCGGCAACGGGTATCTTGTCCATCGAGGCCAGGGTGGCGGCCAGCGCGATGAATCCGGCACCGGCCACTCCCGCCGACCCCTTGGACGTAAACAGGCAAACGGCCAGAACTACCAACTGTTCACCCAACGTCAACGGTGTGTTGGTGGCTTGGGCGACAAAGATGGCGCCCATCGTCAGATAGATGGACGAACCATCGGCGTTGAAGGTATAGCCGGCCGGCAGGACCAGGCCCACGACCGGTTTGGCACAACCCAATTGCTCCAGCTTGACCATCATCCGCGGCAGCACGGCTTCCGACGAAGCCGTGGCGAAGGTGATCAGGATTTCATCCTTGAAGAACTTGAGATATTTCCAGAGCGAGAGGTGGTTCATCCAGGCGATGAGGCCGAGGACCCCGAAGATAAAGATCGCGCTCGTCAGATAGACACCGCAAATCAGCTTGCCGAAGGAGCCCAGGGTGCCGACGCCATATTTCCCGATGGTGAAGGCCATGGCTCCGAACGCAGCCAGCGGGGCCAGATACATGACAAAACGCACGATGCCGAACAGACCGTGCAGGACGGAATCAATCACCTCCACGATCACTTTTCCCCGGTCGGGAAGCTGTGCCAAAGCCAGCCCGAACAGCACTGAAATCAGAATGATCTGCAGCATGTTGCCTTTGACAAAAGCATCCGCAAAGCTGGAAGGGATGATGTCCATGAAGAAACTGACGGCGTCCTGTTGTTTGGCGGCCGTGGTGTAGGTGGCGAGCGAGCTGGCATCCAGCGTGGAGGCATCAATATTCATCCCGGCACCCGGTTTCATTACGTTCACCACCACGAGCCCGATGGCGAGCGCCAGCGTCGAAACGATTTCGAAATAGATCAGCGCCTTGATGCCGACCCGGCCGACCTCCTTCAGGTTTCCCATCTTCGCAATGCCGACGACCACCGTGCCGAAGATGATCGGCGCGAGCAGCATCTTGATGAGTTTGATAAACCCATCGCCGAGCGGCTTGAGCGTTTCACCGAAACCAGGCCAGCAATAGCCGACGACGATGCCCAACAGAAAGCCGATGAGCACCTGAAAGTAAAGCTGGCCCAGCAAACCTGTTTTTTTGCCCTTGGCAATATCCATGTCGGTTTTGGTGTTCAATCGCTGACTGATTTCATCACCTTGAAAAGTTCGGCCTTGGTTTCAAAACCGACGCCGGGAACATCCGGCAAGCCCACATACCCATTCTCGACGGCGATGCCATCGGCGAAGCCGCCGAATGGCTGGAAGACCCCGGGATAGGATTCGTTGCCGCCGAGATGCAGGCCGGCGGCGATGTTGAGCGACATCTGGTGACCGCCGTGCGGCACGACCCGCCGCGTGGACCAGCCATGTTGCTTCAGCACTTCCAAGGTGCGCAAGTATTCGACCAGACCGTAGGAGAGCGCGCAGTCAAATTGCAACCAGTCGCGTTCGGAGTTCATGCCGCCGTGGCGGATCAAATTCCGGGCGTCCTGGTGTGAGAAAAGATTTTCACCAGTGGCCAGCGGCAGGGGATAGTGTTGGGAAAGCTCCGCCTGCAACGCATAATCGAGCGGATCACCGGCCTCCTCATACCAAAACAGTTTGTAAGGCTTCATCGCCTCGCCGTAGGCAATGGCGGTGTCGAGATCGAAACGGCCATTGGCATCCACCGCCAGGAATTTTCCGTCACCCACCACCTCGAGCACCGCCTCGATGCGCCGGATGTCCTCGTCGAGTGGCGCACCGCCGATTTTCATCTTAACAACCTGATAGCCGAGGTCGCGATAACGTTTCATCTCGTTTTTCAGGGCGGTCAGGTCCTTGCCGGGATAATAATAGCCGCCCGCGGCGTAGATCCAAACCTGGTCATCCGCCTTGCCGCTGCGATAACGGTCCGCCAACAACCGGTAAAGCGGCTGGCCCGCAATCTTGGCGACGGCATCCCACACCGCCATGTCAATGGCGCCCACCGCCACCGACCGTTCGCCGTGTCCGCCCGGCTTCTCGTTTTTCATCAGCGTGGTCCAGATGCGGAACGGATCCAGATTTTCGCCGGTCTCGTCCACCAGCATTTTGGGATCGGCGGCCATCAGGCGCGGGAAGAACCGTTCGCGCATCAACGCGCCTTGCCCATAGCGGCCGTTGGAGTTGAAGCCATACCCCACCACCGGTTTGCCGTCGCGCACGACGTCGGTGATCAACGCGACGACCGAGCACGTCATCCGGGAGAAATCGATGTAGGCATTGGTGATGGCCGAGGCGATGGAGACGGTCTTTTCGCGGATTTCGACAATTCGCATTTTATTTCTCCGTGATTAAACCGGATTCAGCGAAAGAAAACAGGCATTGGTTGCAATGTGTCTCATACTCATGGTCGGGCCCCATGAGACACTGTGCCGAAGAAAAAAACAATCAAAGTTTGTGCCGGTTGTTTTACCGGGTGCGAGGCGATTTTCTGGAGTGCGGCCCGGACTTTCCCGCCGAGGACCTTCTGCCAATAATCATCCAAGGCAGGTTTGAGGCTCACGACCGGCGGTGGTGAGGGCGTGGCGCGGAGTGCCTGCGCGCACTGTTTTAGTAATTCGAGAAGCCCATACTTGACTGAAATGGAGCACTCTTTACAGTGCTCCGGTCTGCGCAAAACTTTTTTTATCAGCATGCGCTTTGAATTCCATGAATAGTCGTTGGCGAGCCCTCGTTGCGGCATCTCTTGCAGCTTTTGCCAGCCTCGTGATAACCTGGCAGTTTAGGCATTGCGATGGAGGGGAGAAAGGACCCTATGGAGCGTATGCTTCCCTGGCGCAGTCCTTTCTTCGAGGGGAACAACTGCCAGGGATTTCTAATATCGTGGACCGGAGCCGGGAAATTCCGGCCTCAGGCACATTCCGGTATTACGATTTGGTTTTGCCAAAGAATGCCCGTGTGTTCATGACGGACATGACCGGACCCACCAACGGCTACAAGATTGGGTATTATTATTGGGTGACCTATTACCTCTTTCCCCGTGAGGTTGGGACGAGCCTGGATCATATAACCCGATTAACCAATGACGGTTTTCTTGGCAGGACATCTGAGTCCAATCACGAAATTTTTTCCAACGGATTCGATGTAAGAATAGACATTACATCTGACGTTGTGAATACCAGACTTCTTAGCAATCTTCCCATCAGAGACCCGGTCAATCCGGCCTGGTTTTCCTCGAACTCCGACACTGTCATAGCCTTTCTGCTTCCCTTGTTGACGGCGTTGGCGGGGATGTGGCTGTTCCGTTTTTTGTTCCCCGCCCTGAGTATGCAGATGCCGTTGCCGG
>JBAVOO010000099.1:0-20576 GCA_049692125.1 Verrucomicrobiia bacterium
ATAAGCGCGGCACGCCGCTTCGTCGCTGAAACGCTGCTCCATTTCCAGCAGTGTGCGCGGATAGTCCTCGGACATCACGCGAAATTCTATTCGTTGTAGCCAGTGGAGTCACGTAAATAGCCCTAAACGGAAATGAGAATTTTCCTGGACGCCAACATCCTTTTTTCCGCTGCGCGGCCCGACAGCCGGATGCGGGCGTTTTTGAAAGTGTTGTCCAAACAGGCGGATTTTCCCACCAATGCCTATGCTGTAGAAGAAACCCGGCGCAATCTGGAACTGAAATCTCCAAAAGACCTGAAGTCATTGGAACAGCTGGTCAGGCAGTGTGAAATGGTTTCGCAACTGGCGGCTGACCGGGAAGTTGAATTGCCGCTCAAGGACAGGCCGATTTTAGGCGGAGCGATTGCCGGTCAGGCCACACATCTGCTCACCGGCGATGAACGGGATTTCGGGAGGTTTTGGGGCAAAGCGGTTCGGGGGGTGAAAATCGTTTCGCCCGGGATGCTCGCTGAAGAAGTGCTTTGACGTTTGCAAGCCGCAATTTTTCGCCGCGCTGGAGGAATACGCGCGCCGTCACCGGCGGATTGGCGGGATGTAAAAAAGCAGGAGCCGACGCCAGGAGGCTCTGACTTCGATGGTGGGTCAGTTTGGTAAAAGCTGGCGGGATGGATCGAGACAGAAATCACAGGCAAAAACCCCAAGCTCCAAACCATAATGACCAAACAATGCTCAAACAACCAAACCGGCTTCTCCGCGCGCATTCGAGCTTCGGACTTTGGGTTTCTTTCGTCATTATGGTTTGGGAATTCGTCATTCCGCGGAACGGCGTGGTTTGGTCATTAGTCCTTCCGTAGAAATGGCCACGGTGGTGGTGTTCGTCCGCACCGCGTAAACGCGGGACACCAAACGGGGCGGCGGCCGTCGGGCCGGGTTTCGCCACTCAAGCCGGTCCGGGCGCTTCGCCGGCTGCATCCTCACCGAGCGTTGCGCGGATGGCGGCCAACAATGCGATGCGGTCAATCGGCTTGGGGAAGAACCCCACCGCTCCGGTGGCCAGGGCGTTCTTCTTGTCTTTCGCCGACTTGTCCCCGGAAATGATGATAATGGGAATGTCCCCGGCTTCGCCCATGCGACGAAGCCATTCAATGATGAAAAACCCGTCCTGTAGCGCCCCGCCGACATTCGCCGCATCGGGCGGGAACAGGAGGTCAAGCAAGATCAAATCCGGCCTTTCCCGGGTAACGACGCTGACAGCTCCCGGACCATCGGTGGCCGTGAACACCTGATAACCATTGGAGATCAACGTTATGGACAACGTTTTCAGAATGATCTGATCATCATCCACCACCAAAATCTTTTTGCCACCCGGAATGGCTGTTTCAGGATTCATAGGTTCGTGAAGCGTGCTTGAACTCGAAAACAAGAGTTGCAGAAGGTATGGAACTTTTGTCTGTGCCAGACGAGCCACAGCGGAGAGGGAAAAGGTTCGCTCTCATGATGATGTGAAACTGCGCGGGAGCGGCGCAGGTTTCAATACAAATATTCAACAAAATGTTGGTGATAAACAAGCCCCCAATGGGGCGAAATTTCAACCGGCGCTCCGCGACAACCCTGGCGGTGCGGCAAACTGCAAAGTGGGCCAGCCGATCACCTAAAGGCGGGATACCAAACAGACAAATCGCCTCCGTTTCAAAAACACAGCACGGTCAATTTCTTCGGGCCGTGCGCGCCGAGCACCAGGATGCGTTCGATGTCGCCGGTGCGGCTGGGGCCGGTGATGAATGAAATCATGCTCGGATAATTGTCCGCGTATTTCTTTTTCACCAAATCAAACGCGGCGGGCAGATCGGGCACGAGCTGGTCGCGCTGCGCGAGCACGACGTGATGCGGCGGCAGCACGGACAGCGCGCGTCCGCCCGCGCTGCGGCTCGTCACCAGCACGCTGCCGGTCTGCGCGATGAGCGCGTCGCATTCGCTGATGCCCACGTCACAGGCTTCGAGCGCGTGAACGTCGTAAGGCCGGTCGGTGCGCAACAGCGGAAGGTCCAGTATCGGGCAGATGGCGTCCGGCAACAGGCCGGAGTGACAGGCCGCGCGTTTCCAGCCTCCCGCATCGCGCAAACGGACGAGCGCCCGGCGCATTTCCCCGGCTGAGTTCAGCATTTGAAAATCCGCCTTCAACTCAACGGTGTTTTTGCCGAACAATTCAACCCAATCGTTGAAATCTTTCCCAACCGCCGGCAGCCATTGGCGCGCGCCGGCAACGGGCGGTTGTGGCAACGGAGGCGCGTGGGCGTCACCGTGGGAGCCGGGCCGGGGAGCCGGTGTTTTCAGCGCTGCGCGGACACGGGCCAGAATGTTTTCGCGTTCAGTCATGTGTTCTGTGAAATTGAGAAACCACGAAATGAAAATTGCTGTCCGGTAGGGCGCGCCACTCCGTGCGCGCCGTCGTTGGCGTTCGCACAAGCGGCGGGGAGGGGACTGCCCGCCCGGCCAATCGGTTTCGCTTTTTTGCGTATTTCACGGTAAAAATCATTTCCGTTTCCTCCACCAATCCTTGAATGACTCGCGCGCAATGGGCGGCAAATCGCGGGTTTTTGTCCACGCCCGCGCCGGGTCGAGCACGGTGCCTTTGATGGGACGTTGCAGCGGCTGAAAGAGCCATCCCAGTTTCTTGCCGATGGACCACAAGGCCGTGCTGTTTGCGATGACGGCGAACGCCCGGTGCGCCAGCCGTTCGAAGAATGACGGTTTTTGTTCCGAGGCGTTGCGGCGGTTTTGGAGCAGGTGATGGTGCAAATCAATCTTCACCGGGCACGCGTCGGTGCAGGCGCCGCAGAGCGACGACGCGAAGGAAAGATGTTTCCAGTCCTGCAAGCCGCGCAGGTGCGGCGTGAGGACCGAACCGATGGGGCCGGAGTAGGTCGTGCCGTAGGTGTGGCCGCCAACGTTCCGGAAAATCGGGCAGACGTTCAGGCACGCGCCGCAGCGGATGCAATGGAGCGTGTCGCGTTGCTCGGCATCGGCGAGGAGGGCGGTGCGGTGATTGTCGAGCAGCACCACGTGAAATTCCTCCGGGCCGTCGCACTCGCCGGGCTGGCGCGGCCCGCCATACAGCGTGTTGTAACCCGTCAGCGGCTGGCCGGCGCCGGCCGTCGCGAGCATCGGCAGAAACAACGCGAGGTCATCAAGCTGCGGCAAAATCTTCTCAATGCCGAGCAGCGTGATCATCGTCTTCGGCAGCGCGGCGGTGAGGCGGGCGTTGCCTTCGTTTTCGGTGATGGAAATCATCCCGGTCTCGGCGATGGCGAAATTCGCGCCGGTGATGCCCACGTCGGCGGCGATGTATTTCTGGCGCATCACGCGCCGCGCGACCATTGTGAGTTCCTCGGGGTTGTCCGACGGCGCATCGCCGAGTTCGCGCTGGAACAGCTCGCGGATTTCACCGCGCATCAGGTGCATCGAGGGGAAAACAATGTGATACGGCGCTTCGTGGCGAAGCTGGACAATGAACTCGCCGAGGTCGGACTCAACCACCGTGAAGCCTGCCTGCTCCAGCGCCTCGTTCAAATGGATTTCCTCGGATGTCATCGCCTTGGATTTGATGATCGAGCGCGCCTTTCTGTCACGCACAATGCCGACGATGATGTCGCGCGCCTGGGCGCCGGTGCCTGCCCAATGGACTTTGGTGCCGCGCGATTCGAGTTTGGTCGCGAGTTCGACGAGATGTTGGTCGAGGTGATTGACGGCTTCCCACTTCGTTTCGGCGGCGGCCTGCCGCGCGGCCGGCCAGTCCTGGAACGCCGCCTTGCGTTTGTCGCGGGCGATTTCGTAATTGCGCAATGCCGTGCGAATGAGCTGGCGATGGCGCAAATCGCGCGTCATGCGCTGCGCCTGTTCCTTGAATTGTGTGGCAAAGGCGCTCATGCCAAAAAAGTTTTGACCACGGATGAACACGGATGGACACGGATACGTTGGCGTGTAGCGCGGACATTCCTGTCTGCGGGTTCACGGGACATTCCTGTCCCGTGATCTTGAAACCGCTGGCGACTCCGTGCCCGGACAGACTGGCGACTGGAAAGTCGCCAAAATCCGCAGGCTGGAAAGCCTGCGCTACATCCGTGTTTATCCGTGTTCATCCGTGGTTTAAAAAATTCATTTGCCCGTCAGCACCTCGGCGAGGTGGATGGTTTTGAGTTTGCTGCCCTGCCGGCTGAGCAGTCCTTGCTGGTGCATCAGGCAGCTTAAATCGTTGGACACGATGTAATCTGCGCCGGTCTCGATGGCGGAGGCGCATTTGACTTCGCCCATCGCGGTCGAGATGGCCGGGAACTTCGCGGAAAACGTGCCGCCGAAGCCGCAACAGGTCTCGGCCTCGGTCATTTCGACGAGCTGCAAATCGCGGACCTTGGCGAGCAGCGCGCGCGGCTGCTTTTTGATGCCGAGTTCGCGCAGGCCGTGGCAGCCGTCGTGGAACGTGACCTTGGCCGGAAACCGCGCGCCGAGGTCGGTCACGCCGAGCCTGGTGACCAGGAAATCGGAAAATTCCCAGACGCGCGTTGCGACCTGTCTGGCCAGCCCGGCCTGCGGCGTGTTGGCAAACAATTGCGGATAAAAATTTTTGACCATCGCGCCGCACGAACCGGAGACAATGACCACCGTTTCGGCGTCCTTGAGATGTTCCAGCACCTTGACGGCGACGGCGCGCGATTCGGCCCAATAACCGGAGTTGAAGGCGGGCTGCCCGCAACAGGCGATTTCCGCCGGGCAAACGACCTTGTGGCCGAGGCGTTCAAGGATTTGCACCACGCTGATGCCCGCGCGCGGATACAGCGCGTCTATAAAACAAGGAATGAACAGCGTGACAGTCATGCGTTGCATCCGCATTGTTTACGCCGCGAAGCGGTGTGTCATTAAAAAAATCTACTGCGCGAATACAGAACTGGGGCTGGGAGCGCCGGCGTTCCCAAGAGGATGACAAAATGCACCCATCCACACCTTTCAACTTGTTTTGAGCGTTCGCTCTGCTATTCAAATTGTCATGAGCAAAAAACCTGGATTCGGGGTTTTGCTGTGCTTCGCCGGCTTGACGGTGCTGGCGGCGTCGCCGGCCGATCAGGAAAAGCTGGCCATGGCGAACACCGGCTTCGCCTTTGATCTGTTGAAACAAATCGCCGGGGGACAGCCCGACAAGAATATCTTCATCTCGCCGTTCAGCGTTTCGGCGGTGCTCCAGATGACCGCCAACGGTGCGGCGGGCGAAACGAAGGCGGAAATGCAGCGCGTTTTGAATACCGCCGGGTTGCCGGCCGGAACGCTGAATTCCGCCTGCAAGGATTTGAATCAATCCCTGAATTCCCAACCCGGCGTCATCCTGAATCTGGCCAACGCCATTTGGTATAAAAAGGAAATCCGGCTGAAGCCCGAATTTGTCTCCGTCAACCAGCAGTTTTTCCAGGCCGACCTGGGCGGGGTGGACTTCACCAAACCCGAATCGGCGCAGGCCATCAACCATTGGGCGGACGTAAGAACGCGCGGAAAAATCAAAGAGGTCGTTCAATGGCCATTTGATTCGGAGGTGCGGGTAATTCTGGCCAACGCCATTTATTTCAAGGGCAAATGGAACCGGCCGTTCGATAAAATTGACACCAGGCGGGATGTCTTTCATTTGTCTGCCGGCGGTGAAAAACGGGTCCCGATGATGTGGCAGCGCGGGCACTTCAATTATCAGCGAGGCGACGGTTTTCAGGCCGTGCGATTACCTTATGCCGGCGGACGTTTGCAGATGTATCTTTTTTTGCCGGACACAAATTCCAGTCCTGTAAAACTCCTGGCTAATTTTAACGCCGATACGTGGCGGGGCAAAATCCTGCCAAAATTTCAAGACACGCAAGGGATGCTCGCGCTTCCACGATTCAAACTGGATTACGACGTGAAATTGAATGACCTGCTCAAGGCTTTGGGGATGCGGCAGGCGTTTGCCGGTGATGCCGATTTTTCGGCAATGGCCGATGAGCCGTTGTTTGTAAGCGAAGTGAAGCAGAAGAGTTTTGTCGAGGTGAATGAAGAAGGAACCGAAGCGGCGGCGGTAACGACGGCCACCCTGCACGCGACGGCGGTGTTCAGACCTGAAAAACCGTTTGAGATGATTGTGGACCGGCCGTTTCTCTTCGTCATTGCCGACGACCAGACCAAGTCCATTTTGTTCATGGGCGTGATACATGATCCGGCGGGGCAGGGCAAAGGAAGCCAGTAGTGTTACCCGGACCCGATCCCAAGCTGCCCGCAACAAAATCGCAGTTGTGGAAGTGGACAAATCCGAAGTCAGAGATCCGAGTTTCGAAAGAAGCCCGAAGCCCGAAATCCGAACGGCCGCCGGAAAGGCGCCGGTCTTTTAAATTCGAAATTCGGATTTCTTTCAGGTCTCGGCCATCGGACTTCGGATTTAAACAGCGGAATTTACGCCACTGCCCGGAACAATAATAATCCTGCTCCTGCGTGTCGGCGCCGCACGGAGGGGGAAACACTTCCACCTTTCCACTTGTTTTGAGTCGTCGCTCTGTTATTCAGATCCCCGTGAGCAGCGACCGTAAATTTCGTCTGGGTATGCTTGGTTCCGGCAAAGGCTCGAACTTTGTCGCGATTGCCATTGCCTGCGCCGCGGGAAAAATTCCGGCGGAAGTCACCATCGTCTTGAGCGATGTCGAAAGCGCGGGAATTCTGACCCGGGCGAGCGAGCGGAAAATTCCCGCGCACTTCATCCCGCCGGGAAAATTCCGCACGAAGCTGGACGAAGACGCCGAACGCGCATTTGTGGGGGCGTTGCAAACGATGCAGGTGGATTTGATTGTGCTCGCGGGATTCATGCGGGTGCTGAAGGGCGAGTTTCTGCGCGCGTTCGAGGGGCGCATCGTGAACATTCATCCATCGCTGCTGCCGTCGTTTCCCGGCCTCGAAGCGTGGAAGCAGGCGCTGGATCACGGTGTGAAGCTGACGGGTTGCACGGTGCATTTTGTGGATGCGGGCGTGGATTCCGGCGCGATCATCGGGCAGCAAGCGGTTCCGGTTTTGGACAATGACACGCCGGAGATGCTGTATCACCGGATTCAGGCTGCCGAACATGAGCTTTATCCGAAATGTATTGCGGCCATTGCGCGCGGGGAAATTTCGGTGGTGGGACGACGGGTGATGGGGAAGAAATCTGAATCCTCCTTATCCTCGTTCTCCTCCTCGTCCTCGATGAACAAACCCTGAAGTTTTCGAGGAGGAGGGACGAGAACGAGGACGAGGACGAACGGAAATGAAGAAAAAGTTCATGAAAACCGTTTTAATTTTTGTGGTGTTGCTCGTTTGCGGTCTGGCCGGCTGCCGCACGGGAAGGCAGGCGGAAGAATCCGGCGCCAGCCGGAAACTTGAGAGCCGGGACGATTTCAAAATCGAAATGGCGGTTTACGGCTATTTGCTGGAAAAACACCCTTGGGACAACGGCGAATACACGGCGATCTTCGTTGAAGGCAGCGATGCCTGGGTGGCGGCGCTGATTCGGAAATTTCCAAGTCACGTTCCGCCCCTCAAGCCGAGCAACCGGGCGCAACTGCGTCCGAACCAGGCGCCGATTGACAAGGACACGGGCAAACCGGCGATGATCCTGAGCGCGAAAGCCATGGACCCGACGAACGGTGTGTCCGAAGCCATCGGCACCTGGTACGCGGGCGAGGCGGTGTCGGGGCTGTCTGCCTTCGTGCTGGTGAAAGTGGATGGAGAATGGACCATTCAAAGCGCCAGGTAACCATTATGCCGAGCTCGGCATAAGGGATATTTTCCGTAGCACTTGATAATGCCGAGCACACGGGGCGATTCTTCAAATCATTGAGGAATCACCCTTTTTTCTTTTTGCAACTCGGCATTATCGGGCAGCGTCGTTTGGTCTCGCCTGAACGGCAGGCGCGTTCAGCCGTGGCGACAGCCAGCGAAGCACGCGGCCCGTCAAGCCTGGCACGCCCATCCAACTAAGGTGGCCATGAGGCAGCCGCCAGATTTCCGGCTGCTTCCATTTTTGCCAGAGTTCCTCAGTTTGTTTTGCCTCCACGAGCAAATCGTAGCGTCCCTGAATCAACAAAATATTTTCTTTGGGAATAACCGGCTGGCTCAACGTCAAATTCATCGGCGTCTTGTCCAGCGCTTCGCGCGCTGCTTTTTGTTTTTCCAATGCTTTGCGCATCGGCGTCCAAAGCACGCATTCACCGCGTGTCGCGCGATAATCCCGGCGCACCCCTGGCACCGCGAGAACAATCGCTTTCAGTCGTGAATCGCGTGTCGCCGACAACCCGGCGAGCCATCCGCCGAGTGAAAAGCCAAATAATGCCACCGCCGGACAACCTTGGTCCAGCAACCAACCGGTCAGGGCGCGAATTTCAGCGACCCCTTGCCCAAATGCTTCAGCTACCCGCAGATGGTCGAATGCTTCAATACGACGGACGCGGCGTTGAAAATGGTAAGGCGCCACCAATGTCGCGGCGTTAAATCCAGCGCGATGAATCGCCGGAACCGTTAGCGGAAAACCATACCGGTAACCCAAAAAATCGCCGCCGCCATGCAACAAAATGATGGTCGGGAATTTCTGCCAATCCGTTGCGCGACGATAAAGGCGTCCGTGAACGATGTTGTTTTCCGCAAATTCGCACGGTCGCGGCGATTGGAATTTGAAATGGACTTTCGATTTGAATTCCAGGTCGGCGGGGTTGCTTTCGGCGGGAATGAAATCCGGTCCACTTAGAAACTCAATGGCTTCCGTCAATTTTGTATCGCCCCTGGCACATTTTCGGATAGACGGGAGCAGCGCGGCAACTTGGAGGGAATACCAATCAATGAATTTTGCCAGACGTGCAATCATGTGTTGTTTTCTCGCCTGGCTTCCAATCTCGGCGCCAGCCAGCGGAGGACGCGGCCAGTTAAACCGAACGACAGGCTCTTGCTGGCGTGACTGTGCGGCAGTCGCCAGATTTCGGGCCGGTCCCAAGCCTGCCAGAGTTCTTCGACATATTTCCGCTCCACGAACAAATCATGGATGGCTTCGATCAGCAGGATGTTTTCCCGGGGAATGCACGGCCTGAGGGTGATCAGATTCAATGGTGTCTGATTCAGCGCTTGGCGATCGGGCTGCTGCCGCTCCAATTCCATGCGCACCCGCGACCATATCATGTGCTTCGCAACGGAGAGGGAAACGTTCAGGTTCACTCCCGGCGCGGTCAGGACGGCGGCCTTCAGACGCGCGTCGCGGCTGGCTATGATCCCCGCCAGTTGGCCGCCGTAGGAATTACCCCACAGGGCCACGGCGGGACAGCCTTCCGCCAAGAGCCAGCCTGTCAGAGCGCGGATTTCGGCGACCGCCTGCGCAAAAGTTATCTCTGCCGTTATCTTCCAATTGGGCCAGTTAAATATCCGCTCAATCTGGCGAGGCTGGCGTTGAAATTGGAACGGTGCCATCAGCATCGCGGCATTGAATCCCGCCCGATTGCATCGGCGGGCAACCCGCGGAAACCCGTGATGGTAATCGGGGTCGCCGCCCCCGCCGTGGAGCAAAATGATCGCCGGGCGATTCTGCCATTGTCCCGGACAGCGATAAAGCCGGCCATAAGCGACGTTGTTCTCCGCGAATTCGCTGGGTCGCGGCGTCGGGAAGCGGAATTCCCGAGCACTGGTGAATTCCAATCGTGCTGGCTGGCTCTCGGCCGGAATGAAATCCGGTCCTTTCAGAAACTGAATCGCTGCTTCGAGCCGCGAATCGGCCAGGTCGTTGCGCCATTTCATCAGGGTGCCGAGTCGCCGGCCCCACACGATTTGGATAGCCGACCAGTCCATGAATTTAGCCAACGGTGCGATCATACGTTGTTTTTTCGACCGGCTTCCAGCCTCGGTACCAACCAACGCAGGACGCGGCCCGGTAAGCCCGGCATTAAGGCGGTTAAGGCTGTGCTGATATAACCGTGGGGCAATCGCCAGATCTCGGGCTGAACCCACGAGTGCCAAAGTTCGATCGGGGAGCCCGACACCATCAGATCATACGTCCCTTCGATCAATAATACCTTTTCCTTCGAGATCGCCGGCCGGGCCAAGGTCAGGTTTAACGGAGTCCTGTCCAGTTCCTCATACGCCGTCCGCCGTCGCCGTAGCACGTCTTGAACGCGCCGCCTGCGGACCTGTGCAGCCTGCGACAAAAGAAGACCCATGCGCGCAACTGGCACGATCATAACGATCGAGGCCAGATGCGCATCGCCGCACCCCGTCAATCCTGCCGGGTAAGCGCCGAGCGACACTCCCACCAGCGCCACGGCGGGGCAACCTTCTGCCAGTAGCCACCCGTTCAAACTGCGGATTTCGGCAACCGCCTGCGCCCAGGTCTTTGCCATCTGCAAATAATCCCGGCTGATCAAATGACTATACTGGCAAAGGATTTCAAATCGATCATACTGGCGTGGACGGCGTTGAAAGTGGTAAGGCAATTCCAAGGTCGCCGCATTGAATCCCGCTCGATTGCAGCGGCGGGCGAACAAGTGAAATGCGAACTGATGACCGGGAAAGTCACCGCCGCCATGCAGCGAGACGATCACCGGCCTTTCCTGCCAGGCGTCCGCGCAACGGTATAGCCGGCCATGAACGACATTGTTCACCGCGAACTCGCACGGTCGCGGCGTGGGAAAGCGGAAGCGCCCGACCGAGGCGTCGGGACCAAAATCGAGTTGCGCCGGCTGGTTTTCGGCGGGGATGAAGTCCGGCCCGTTCAGAAATTGGACCGCTTGCTCCAGTTTTAAATCCCGTTCGTTGGCGGCCTCCCGCCACACGGATTGCGGCAGCATCGCATAGGCGATCTGGAAGACCGACCAGTCCATCAATTTTGCCAAAGGCGCGATCATTTGTGATTAAGTTTCTTCCCCACGCCATCCGGCAACCACGCATCGTCCTGAAGGCTGAAAGCCACTTCTCCTTTGTCATTCCTGTCGAAGGTTAATTGCCCGCCACTTGTTTTGAGGAAGAAATTCGTTGGCGATTCAGGATAAACATTGAAAGGGCCTGGGACGACGTTCCTGCCCCGCGCTTGCCAGAGCAACTGATCTCCTTCCCGCCAAATCGTCACCTTG
The DNA here is from genome assembly GCA_049692125.1 of Verrucomicrobiia bacterium. Classification (GTDB taxonomy): domain Bacteria; phylum Verrucomicrobiota; class Verrucomicrobiia; order Limisphaerales; family UBA11358; genus UBA11358. Next base: position 11,139 of record JBAVOO010000099.1, read on the forward strand.
ATTCCAGGGGCAGACGCGCCGGGCGGTGCTAATTCATATTGGCCGGCACAAGCATCGAGAAGTCTCGTGTCCAGCTTGATGGCGACACGCGGTTTCAGTGGTGCGTAGGCTTTGGGCGGCTGATCGGAGATCTTCGCATAAGAGAAAGCCGCGCCGAGGAAATATGTGGTTAAACGGATCACGTTGCCGCGGCCATCCCGGGAAAAGGTCACGGGCATGCCGGTCGTCCTTCCAAAAAATCGGGTTTCCGATTCCGGCAATAATTCGCCAGTGATATGCGGCAGTGCTTTAGCTGCGGCAGGCGTTATAAATTTGCCGGTGACCGGCGCTAAACGCAGGTCGTATTGGACAAAGAGCCGGTCCCCTTCACGGCGAATACCCAGCGTGGGATGGCACAGGGCGCAAACTACCCAACTTAACGCCAGCACACTGAGAGCCGACAAAAGACCGCCCAAAAGGGCCGCGCAACTCAGGACGATCCAGTTGGCAACGCACCAGAGGAGAATAAATATCGCCGCAAGGCAGATGCCGGCTGGAATCCAAATGATCGCCTTGGGCACTTTCATGAGAAGCGCCTGCATGACGAATGTTCCCAGCGCGAAATCGGGTGAAAGCTGGTATTGCCCCACACACGAATCAAACACCTGGCTGCTGATCTTCGTCTCCCTTGGCCGCTTTTCCGGCTGCCATTCGCTCTCGAGCAAAAGCATACCTATGGCCTGAACGTCCAAATCCCACTCAGAAGACAAGACCACCACGCCGCGCCGTCGAGTCTTGTCCATACCGGCGAACGTGACGTAACCGGGCACTCCTCCCGCATGCCAGATGATCTTTGTCCCCTGCGGGGTGGCCATGATCATCCAGGCCAGCCCAATGTCCACGCCCAGCGTCTGGTCAAGATGAACCACATGCGTTTTTTCCATGAGCGGTGTCAGGCTGGACGGTGTCAGGCCGAGGTTGGCCGACACGAATTTCAGCATGTCATTGGCCGTCGAGCGCAGCGCGCTGCCGCCAAGCTGAGTTTGACGATCCCAGCTCAGGACGGCCTCCCCGAATTTATTGTGTCCGGTGGCGAACCGGGATTTCAATTCGGGCGTCAGCGTAATCCGGGTGCTGTCCATTCCTAACGGACGGCAAATTCGATCCACGACAAGAGATTCGTAATTCGTCCCGGCTTTCAGCGCGATGACGTGCCCCAGCAATCCCATGCCCAGGCTGGAATATTCAAACTTCGCTCCCGGATCACGCGTCAGTTGGTAACCGGACAGAAAGGCATTCAACTCCTCGACGGTATAGTCGGCAAAAGGGTTATCCACCCGTTTGGGGTTCAGGTTGGGCGCGATGTGTGGCAGCCCGGAGGTGTGCGTCACCAGATGGAGCAGGGTAATTTCCTTTCCATTGCGGGTCGGCATCCTGACCGACTGGGGCAAATATTTTGCCACGGGATCATCTAATTTCATCTCACCGCGTTCGATCATGTCTTGCAGTAACAGCCCGGTGAATGGCTTCGTGATGGAAGCGATGTCGAACAGGGTGTCGCCATTGACTTCCTGATCAGTGCCGTTATCCATTTTTCCACAACTGACAACTCTGCTTCCGTGCTCGTCCACAATACCGATCACAATTCCCACGTCCCGCTTTTCAACCTCGACGCGCTGTTGCAGGAACGCGTGGATGGCATTGGTCAAATCCTCCGCCGCAGTTTTCATTTTATTCTCTTTCCTTCGCTATCCGGCAATCCTTGACCACGGTGGAAAATTACCGCCGTCACTTCACCTCGGTCATTTTTGATGAAGGTTAATCCTTGCGAACTGATGCCGCCCGTCGCCGCAATGTCAACTCTCGACCACGAGGTCTTGGTCTTGAAGAAAAAATTCGTTTCCGATTCGGGATAAACTTCGAAAGTATCATAACTCTTATTAAACACCGTAGTTTCCCCTTTCAGTTGATCGCCCTGCCGCCAGATCGTCCGCTTCACTCCAACCAAAAACCGGTTGTCCGGCGGAAATTCGTATTGGCCCACACAGGCGTCGAGATGGTTTGAGTCCAGCTTGATTGCTATATGCGGTTTCGACGCCTCAGGAGCCATTCGTGGCGGTTCAAGCCATTGGAACGCGGCCCAGCCCACGATGATGGCCTTGGCGATGTCGCCTTGCAGCCGGGACCCGCGGCTGGCCACAATCCCGTCATTGGCCGCTCCCACGATGATGGCAGGCGCGAAGGCTATAGTGAAAACGATAGTGAAAAGCACGAATTGAACTGCTGGGAACAAACTTCCGCTCGCCTTCAGCCAGCAGATCCCAATCACCATCAAAAGGACACCAAGCGCGGCGAAGCTCCATCGTGGAACGCGCAGCTTGCCGGCAATCATTGCCAGGAGGAGAACCACGGCCATGGTGATGCCTTGTTTGGGGAGGAACCGCAAATGCGGCGTGGCATCTAACCACCTGCCGCCGAAGGTTAGAATGAAGGCGACGACCCAAAAGACAGCGACCAGCAGTCCGCGGAATCGCGCCAATTGCGGAAACAAATCCGTCAAACGACTTGCCAGCTTTTTCGCAGCCAGGATTGCCAGCACCGTGCCAAGCAGCCGCCAGCGCCAGGCCGTGGGCGGAGGCGGCGGTTTCTTGTTGACCACGGCGCACGCGGCATTGACGGCTGTATTCACGAGAAGAGGATCCCACAACTCAAGTATATGATTGGACCAGGGAGAAATCACCAAACGCGCGTCCGGTCGCGTCTTCAACAACGCCGGCGTAATGGCCACGTCCAACCACCCGCCCTTCAGGAGAAGCAACGGAGGCGCATGGTCACTCAGGACGGGAAAGGAACCAACAGCAATGAAAAGCCCCGGCCTCATTCCCCCTTCCCGCACTGCCTCGCCTCCCGTAAAGCCACCCATCGAGTGGCCCACGAAAACATCTACCGGACCAACCTCGCGTGCAACCGCCTCCAGCGTATGCACGGCTTCCATAAAAGTATATGTCCGCGGTGACGCTCCGTGCCCCGGAAGGTCAACGTCGTAGCAAATAAATCCGGCGGCTGCGAGCGCCTCCCCGTAGCGAAAGAGCGTCTCTTTCGAGCCAGCGTATCCGTGGGCGAGCAGTGCCACCGGATGCGGTCCCGGCCCGGCGGGAATGAACTTGAGCGCAGGCGTTTCTTCAGCGAGCACTACTTTTTGGACGCGAACGCCAGGTTCAATCCGATGTGAGAGCGCCAGACCGAAGGCGAAGCAGATGATGGATGCCGCGGCGAGCAAGCGGTTGTTCCTTTCCAGAAAACCTCGAATTCCGGTCGTTGCAGTAGCGCAGGTTTTCAAATTTTTTTTCATATCCCGTTAGATTGATTGAGCCGCTTAATGTCAAACATTGCCACTTGATGTAACTTGTGGGACATTTTGAACCCCATTTCCTCGACTCGGAAAATCCATTGCCGCAAAACTTCGTCCCACCGTCGTCCCGACGATGACGCCAAAGATGATTCCGGACGCGAAATCCGAAAACCAATGGACGGTCATGGAAACGCTGAGGCCGATGTAAAAGGCGTAGAGCAAGGCCACACCGCCAATCCATCTTTTTTTCGGGAACAGCCAAAACAGTGCGACAGACATGCCGAACGCAATGATCGCATGGCCAGAGGGCCAGCCAGATACAATTTCGCTGCGCAGTAAACCGAAATGAAATACATGGCTGGTGTCCGATCCCATAAACAACGGCGGTTGAGGCCGCCCGGTGACAGCCTTGATTAGTTCGGTCAGAACGAAGCCAATCAGAACCACCTGCGCCAGCGCCCATCCCGTTCGAGTTATCGGGGCTCTTTTGAAGACCATCCCGGCCAAAAGAAGCAATGGCGGCAAAGTCAATGGAACCAATACTCCGAGATTGATCCCGGGAATAAACCATGCCAGAAGTTGCGGACTGCGCGTGGCGCTCAAATAGAACCAATCGAATCCCGAAGTCACTAGGACAACGCCCAGACCGATGGCCACGAGATGCCAGGCAATCTTCCAGCCTTTGAAGCAACCCACAAAGTTCCGAGGCAACGAAAAAAAGAATTCGCGCATGATTTGAAATGGAACACGGTCGCGAATGGATACGCCGATACCGATGCAAAAGGCATAAAGCAGGGCCGCAGCTCCGAACCATCTCCCATACCAGGACAGCCAAAACAGTTCGGGCACGATTTTGGTCGCGACAATGGTTTGGCCGCCCCGATGGTAAATAGCTTTTGTCACCTTGCCCCTGTCGTCCTTCACAAAGGTGACCTGCGCATCCATCACCTTCCAAAAATACTCAGTTTCCGACTTGGGAAAAATCTCGCAGTTCCGGCCGGCAAATTGCGCGAAGAGATGGTTTCCGACGCGCGTCACCGTCAACCTCTTCTTGCCGTAGTCATACTTTCCAACCAGGCTGTCGTAAACCGCCGGGTCCACCATCGCCTCTGCGATGTCTTTGACAGCATTGCCGCTGCTGCTGTCCTTCATGACCGTATCATTCGTTCCAGTCGCCAGGCCGGACCCGGCTATGAGAACGAAAACACAAATGAGGAATTGAACGCGATTTGTCATTTTGCTTCTCGCTTGAATTGCGGGGTAATTCGTTAATCAATTCTTCCGGCCGATGTGATGGGCCAGTAGCGGTATTCGAATTTGCCGAGTATCCCGGTTATCGGAATAGGGCCGACAATCCGGCTGTCCAGGGCCCCGTTCCGGTTATCGCCCATCACGAAACATTCATTTTTGGGCACGGTGATTTCAGGAAAATCGGGCACCGGATGGTCTTGAGAAATAAAAATGCGATATTTTGCGCCGTTGTTGGTTTCGTAGAAAATTTGACCGGTGGTTCCGGAAACGACGCCCGGTCCAATGGATTCCAGAGAAAGCTTTACGCCATTCACATAGACATTGCCATCTTTGACGGCCACCGTATCACCGGCGAGCGCGATGACACGTTTGATCCAAAATTCACGGCGATTATTTGGATTTGTAAACAAAACGAGGTCGCCGCGTTGCGGGTCGGAATCACGGTAGGAATTTTTTACAGCAATGAGATGGTCACGCGGAGAAATGGTGGGATACATGGATGCACCGGGGATGAGGAAAGGCTGAACCAGATGGTCACGGACATTGAGCGCATAACTCAAGAGACTGCCGGTGCCCATCAGCAGAAGCAGCACATAGACATACCAGCGATTGTAATCCTTCAATTCATAGTCCGCCCGGCATCGTAAAGTGCAGCGGTAGGAATCAATCGTGCCGGCAATCCAAATGACGACCTGGGCCAACCCCGCCGCGCAACCCAAAGTCCACGAATAGGCCGTTGGATGTGAGAGAATCAACAACCCGGCTACTGAAGAGATGCCGCAAAGAAGCATCCATATCAGTCCGCGCGGCAACATGCCGGTATAAACCTGCCCAAGACCGGGCATAATAAATGAAAGAACGGCAGCGATCCAAGGCCGCCGGAGAGTAATTGAATGGGTCGTGTTCATGCGATGTTCAATGGTTCAAGGTTGTAAAATGGCGAAAAAGATGAGCCAAAGCCTGCTCAAACCGGCAAGGGCCGCAACGGCAAGGGCGGCATATTGAAATGAAACGTTTCGCTGGAAAAATTCAAGGACGCCCGTCCAGTTCCATTGAGCCTGCCGCTGCCCGGCCTCCCGGTGAACCCGGCGCATAACCTCTCCGGCAAAATCAGGCGGAACATTCAACGGAGTGGGACGCTCTTTCCAAGCGCGATATTTTTCGTCGAGGTTCATGTGATGTCTCCTTTCATATCCTTCATAGCAGCATAAATTCGCGCGCGAGCCCGATTGATTCTGGATTTAATGGTTCCCAGACGGGCTCCCTCAATCCGGGCGATTTCTTCGTAGGGCATTTGTTCGATTTCAGCCAGGACGAATGCGCGCTGCAACTTTCCCGGCAGCACCTTTAGCGTTTCGTCCAGTTGCATGAAAATTTCTTTGTCCGAAAGGTCGTGCGACGGATTTCTGGAAACGGGCGTTTCCGGCAGTTCCTCCATCGGCAGGGGAAGCTTTTTCTTCAGGGCGTTGATGCTCATGTTCCGCGCGATGGTAAAGAGCCAGGTCGAAAACTGGCTGCGCGCCGGATCGAACGTGGACAATTTCTGAAAGGCCGCGACAAAAACGTCCTGGCTGATTTCTTCACAGCGGTGGCTGTCCCATATGAGTCGTCGTATCATGCTGAGAACGGGTCGCTGATACCGCTCCACGAGGATTCGGAAGGAATCCACGTCTCCATTCAGGACGTGTTTAACAATGTCAGAATCTTCCGGCATTCAGGATGCGATATACGCTGACCATTTCCAGTGGGTTATACAACTGGCAGGGGAAAAAGTTCCATGAGGTAGCGAAAGAGCGTCTCTTTCGAGCCAGCGTATCCGTGGGCGAGCAGTGCCACGGGATGCGGTCCCGGCCCGGCGGGAATGAACTTGAGCGCTGGCGTGTCCTCGGCAAGCGTTATTTTTTGGACGCGAACGCCAGGCTCAATCAGATGTAAGAGCGCGACGCCGGTGATGAAGCAAACGGCGGCGACCCCGGCGATGAACCAGTTCCTACGGGTGCGCATAGCGAAAAATCATTAAGAACAGTTTCCAAAATTTGTGATCAGCTGTCCTGCGAATTATGCCGAGCAGCAAAGATAAGAAAAGGAGCGATTCCTTCAAAATATCAGGAATCACTCCTTCAACTCGGCATTATCAATTACACGGCACAATAGCGCAGGTTGTTCGGATGAAAAGGTTGGTGTTTTCGCGCCGGAGCTGGCAAATTAATCCTGACGTGCGGGAGAATGAATCGTCGAAACGGTGTTTGCGATGTTACGTCTCCCGCTTGTGCGTCAGCAAAGTAGTGTCCGAATTTGTTGTAGTGTCGAGCCTCTGGCTCGAAATCGGCGCAGAGCGCCGACTCTACAACATCCAAATTAGGACACTACTGTCAGCAAAGTGTTGAATGATTTTTAAATGAGCAAGAAATTAAGATTCGGTCTGCCGAAGGGCAGTTTGCAGGACGCCACCATCGAAAAGATGGCCAAGGCCGGCTTTAACATCCAGGTCAGCAGCCGTTCCTACATCCCCTATGTGGATGACGACGAACTGGAAATCCGGCTGATTCGCGCGCAGGAAATCAGCCGTTACGTCGAGCACGGCTATCTCGATTGCGGCATCACCGGTTACGATTGGATCATCGAGAACAGCTCGAAGGTTCACGAGGTCGGCGAGTTTCTGTTCAGCAAGGTTTCGCGCCGCCCGGCCCGCTGGGTGTTGTGTGTGCCGGAAGATTCGCCGGTGAAATCGGTCAAGGATTTGCAGGGCAAACGCATTGCCACCGAGGTCGTCAATCTGACAAAAAAGTATCTGAAGAAGCACGGCGTGCAGGCCGAGGTGGAATTTTCCTGGGGCGCGACCGAGGTGAAGGCGCACGAATTGGTGGATGCGATTGTCGAGGTCACCGAGACGGGGTCGTCGTTGCGCGCGAACAAACTGCGCATCGTGGACGAACTGCTCAGTTCCACGCCGCGGCTCATCGCCAATTACGGCGCGTGGAAGGATTCCTGGAAGCGGAAAAAAATCGAGACGCTCGCGATGCTGCTGAAGGGCGCGCTGGATGCCGAATCGAAAGTCGGTTTGAAAATGAACATTGCCGAGAAAAATCTCAAGAGCCTGCTCAAGAATTTGCCGGCGTTGCGCAACCCGACCATTTCCAATCTGAGCCTGAAAGGCTGGATTGCCGTGGAGACAATCATTGACGAGCATGTGGTGCGCGAATTGATTCCGCAACTCAAGGCCGCCGGGGCGGAAGGAATCATTGAATATCCGTTGAACAAAGTGGTGTATTGAGTTCGGCCTGTTTTGGCCTGTCTCGACCATCGCCAATAATGACGGGCAAACCCGCACAATCGCCAGTATCAACGTAAGGCGGGCATCGTGGCGAGTGTCCGGCAAATGAGGACTCTCTTTTTTCGCGGCGACCCGTTACCGTCATGTGTAAGGAGCGGGGGGATAAAGCGGGGTTTGGGGGGAGAGGCGGCAAAAACACGCTTGTATGCGCTTGCTGGAATCACAGAAAATTTTCGGGATTATATCGTTCACACAAACCCAAACAGGCATCAGAAATCGAATTCTGATTCGGGTCTCGATCTTCTGGCGGGGTTCTGTCGCATCGTCGTGAATATGCGTCCAAGCAGCACCCGGTCTGTCGTGAAAACGCGATAGGCGATGTGGCGTGCCCACTTTTCAGCTTCATCGGCGTAGTGTTGTGTCTGCTTAATGATCTGGGGCAGCAAAGTGGGCAAACTGCGTTTGCGCGACAAAACCCAGGCGACTTGAGCAGAACCGCTTCACCCGGCCGGTGTTTGTTCAGTGTAAATGGAATGGGAGGCCTGCCTGATAGAGCTTCAGTTGCGAGCGAAGGGCATCGGCCAGTGCGGGGTTGGACTGTGTCCCGGCCAGTTGCAGCGCGCGCTCCGCGGTTGCCACCGCTTCGGGGAAGCGCCCGGCCTCGGCGTAAGCGGCGACCAGGGTGCCAAGAACGACCGGATTTCCATCACCCGTAAGCTGATTCGCCCGTTGGGCCAGTGCCACCGCCTGGTTGCCGTCACGCAGCGAAGCCTGCGGACAGGTTGCCAGCACCCAGGCCAGATTGTTCTGGGCTTCCGCGAAGTCGGGTTTGATTTGCAGCGCCTTTTGGTAATGAACAATCGCTTCGGCCACACTGCCCTTTTTGAGCAGCGCGTTGCCGAGATTGTTTTGGGCTTCCGCGAAGTCGGGTTTGATTTGCAGCGCCTTTTGGAAATGGGCGATCGCTTCGTCCACACTGCCCTTTCGGAACAGAGCGATGCCGAGGTTGTTGTGGGCTTCCGCGTAATCGGGTTTGATTTGCAGCGCCTTTTGGTAATGAACCATCGCGTCGTCCACATTGCCCTTTTGGAGCAGCGCGTTGCCGAGATTGTTTTGGGCAATGAAGTTGTCCGACGTGCAGGCCAGCGTGTGAGTCCATAGCAATTCACTGTTCCGCCAGTAAGCCGTCTGCTCGCGCGCGCAGAAAATCAAAGCCACCAGAATGATCGTGGAAAGACCGCCCAGCACCCCGCGGCGGTGACGCCAGCCGGCGCACAGATCCGCCGCCGCCCAGGTCAGCAACAGATACAAGCCAACCTGCGGCAGATACGTGTAGCGATCCGCCTGCGCCCGCAACCCCGACTGAATCAACCCGACTGCCGGAATCAACATCCCCAAATACCACAACCAACCGAACAAAAACCAAGGGCGCTTCCGCCGGGCGGCAAGGGCGCCGGCGGAGATGGCCAGCAACAGGACAAAGGCCGCGATAATTTTCCAAAGCGCCAGGCCGCTTCCCGGATGAGGATAGAGAACGGCCAATCCAGCCGGATAAATCATCTGTCCCAAATAGGCAACGTAA